>JAUNKF010000004.1:0-127257 GCA_030532895.1 Lautropia sp.
CCGGTTTGTACTGTGCGGGGCTGCTGGGCCAGGGCGGCAAGCGGGTGCTGCTGCTGGATCATGCGCGCCGCATTGGTGAAAAGATCCGCATCTCCGGGGGCGGACGCTGCAACTTCACCAACGTCAACGCCGGGGATTTCCGCCGCTACGTCACCTCGGGCGATCCGCGTTTCGTCCAGCATGCGTTGCGGGCGCATCCGCCGGCGCGTTTCATCGAGCAGGTTCGGGCGGCCAGGATCCGATACCACGAGAAGCATCTGGGCCAGCTCTTCTGTGATGATTCGAGCCAGCAGATCATCGACATGCTGCTGGCTGGCTGTGAGGCGGGCCGGGTGGATCTTCGCTTTCCGGTTTCGGTGCAGGACGTGCAGCCCGAGGCCAATGGGTTTCGGGTCTGTGTTCAAGGATTGGCGGGGGCGGCGCCCGCCCCCGATCACCGGCTGGCCGCTGTTGCGTCAAGACACCCGAAGCCGGCGGCGAGCGGCCGGATGGGCGCGCACGAGATGGTGTTTTCTGCCCCGTCGCTTGTGGTGGCCACGGGTGGCCTGTCGATTCCGGCCATCGGGGCTACCGATTATGCGTGGCGGCTGGCCGATGCCTGGGGGCTGGAGACGGTGCCGCATCGTCCTGGGCTGGTGCCACTCACGTTCACGGCCAGTGGCTGGGAGCCTTTTCGCGCTTTGTCCGGCGTGTCCTTACCCGTTCAAATCTCCGTGGCCATGGCGGGGGGTTGTGGCGCGGGCGCCGGTGCTGGTTCAACCGGTGCTTCAGACGCCCGTGCAGACGGTGCGGTTTCGGTCGGCCGAGGATCGGGCGTTGCCGCCGCGGTAGCCGGTGCGGACGGGCGGCCAGCCGGCAAGCGGCTCAAGACCGCGCTGCCACCTTCCTTCGAGGAAGATCTGCTCTTCACGCATCGTGGCTTGTCCGGCCCGGCGGCCTTGCAGATATCGAGTTACTGGCAGCCTGGGCAGGTGATCGTGATCGATCTGTTACCCATGTTGAAGTCGCAGCCGGACGAGGTGCTGGTGGGTTTGAAAGCGGGTCGCTCGCCTGAGTCGTTGGGCTTGACGGAAGAGATGCTGCAGCGCCTGGGCGCTCAGCCGCAGCGGCAGCAGTTGGGCAATGTGCTCGCAGCCCTGTTGCCATCACGCCTGGGCCGAATCTGGCTGCCGGCCGCCATCCCGATGCTGCCCGCACGATTCGCCGCCTTGAAAGGGCTTGAAAACGCCATGCGTCTGGCAGAGGTGTCCGACAGCCGCCTGCGGCTGCTGATGCAGGCGCTCAAAGCCTGGCCGGTGATGCCGGCGGGCACCGAAGGCTACCGCAAGGCGGAGGTGAGTGTGGGCGGTGTGTCGACTGCCGCACTCGATCCGCGAACCCTGCAGGCCCGACGGCTGCCCGGTAGCTACTGGATCGGTGAAGCGGTGGACGTGACGGGCTGGCTCGGCGGCTACAACTTCCAGTGGGCCTGGTCATCGGCCCATGCAGCTGCCCGTGCCATTTTGGCTGCTTAGCAGGCTGTTGAAATACCGGCTGCTCAGCCAGCGATCGTGATGTTGGTCGGCTAGTCATGCCATGACATCGATGACTTGCCGCGTGCGTGCCATGATCGGGTGATGAGTGGCGAGGTAGGTCAACAGCCTGTTAGCGTGTGTCGTGCACGGATGCCTGGGGGCGATCAGGGGCATGTGCACGTGCCACCACGAACGCCGTGCCCGTGGCAGTCACGCGCCAGTCTGTGAAGCCCTGGCCGACGCGCGTCATGCCCCACAGGACGGACAGCAGAAGGTGCTTGGCAAGCAAATTCGCAACGCGCTATAATCATGGGATTGCTATAGGCACATTTATTTTCACAACGTTTCAGGGAAGGTTTTTTCATGCCATTGGTCCGAGTCAAGGAAAACGAGCCGTTTGATGTTGCCCTGCGGCGCTTCAAGCGAACCATCGAGAAGACCGGGCTGCTGACCGAGCTGCGCGCTCGGGAGTTTTATGAGAAACCCACCGCTGAGCGCAAACGCAAGAAGTCGGCTGCCGTCAAGCGTCATCACAAGCGCCTGCGCAGCCAGATGCTGCCCAAGAAAAAGTACTGATCCTTGCTGTTGGCCTGCCGGCGCCATCATGGCTTGCTGGTAGCGCTTCTGACAGGTTGTACTGGCCAGGTGGATTCCGGTTCGCCTGGCCGTCTTGTCTCTTGCATGGGCAAGTTGTTTGTTCTCAGCATGGGTTGTTCCACAAGCCGGGGCGCTGCTCGCGTCCCAGGGCTTGAGTGCCCATAAAAACAGCAGTTCCAGCAACACTTCAGTCAGCACGCGGCTGTGTCCGTCATCGGGTGTGGCGTTCATGGCCCATCTGTGATGGGTGCTTTCTGCCCGCCGGGGTTCTGTCGTTCAGGCATCGGGCTGGCTGATGGTGTCTGCACGCCTGTTGCCATCTCTCATCTTTGGAATCCCGTTTCATGGAGCAGACGAACAGCACGGCGGCTTCAAACGCGCCAGCCGAACCCACCTCGCTCAAGGCACGTATCGACGCGGACATGAAAACCGCGATGCGCGCGCGAGAACGGGAGCGCCTGGGCGCGCTGCGTCTGTTGATGGCCGCCATCAAGCAAAAGGAAGTCGATGAGCGGATCACGCTCGATGATGCCCAGGTGCTGGCCATCATCGAGAAGCTGGTCAAGCAACGTCGGGATTCCATCGAGCAGTTCGAGAAGGCAGGCCGCCAGGAGCTGGCCGAGCAGGAGCGTCTCGAACTGGTCGTGTTGGACGCCTATCGTCCGGCCCAGGCCGATGAGGCGCAGATCGATGCCGTGGTGCAGGCTGCCATCCAGCAGACAGGCGCCAGTGGCATGGCCGACATGGGCAAGGTCATGGCCATCGTGAAGACCCAATTGGCCGGGCAAGCCGATCTGGCCGCCGTCTCTGCGAAGGTTCGGGCCAGGCTGGCTGGTTGAGGCACGGCAGCCGGGCGTTTTCCCCGCTCGCTGCCGCGTATGCGCCAGAGCGCCCGCACAGGCGAGGGAGCGCCCCATGAGGCAGGGGCCGACGCAAGCGGCACGGCCGGGGCTTTTCGGCGAGATCGTTCGCCGCGCGCATCTCAGGCCGATCCGGTCCACACTGTCCTGCCGGTGACGGGGTGACGGGGTGATGGCGCTCGCGATCATGCCTGCCGATGCCAGGGGCACTTCCCTGGTGGGTGAAGCCGGTTTTACCGATCGAGGTGTTGGCGCTTGATTCCGCAATCGTTCATTCAGGAGCTGCTGGCCCGCATCGACATCGTCGATGTGGTGGGCCGTGCCGTCAAGCTGAAGAAGGCGGGGGCCAATCTGCAGGGGCTTTGCCCCTTCCACAACGAAAAAACGCCGTCATTTTCGGTCTCGCCCACCAAGCAGTTCTACCATTGCTTCGGCTGTGGGGCGCATGGTTCCGCCATCAGCTTTCTGATGGAGCATCATGGCCTGGGTTTCGTCGATGCGGTGCGCGAGCTGGCCGACGAGGCTGGTCTCGACGTGCCGCGCGAAGGGCGGCCGGAGGATGCGCAAAAGCATCGCAAGAACACCTCGCTCACGCAGTGGCTGGAGCAGGCTGCGGCTTATTATCGTCAACGCCTGAAGGAAACACCGGCAGCCATCGAATACCTGAAACAGCGCGGGTTGACTGGTGAGACGGCCAAAACCTTTGGGCTGGGTTACGCGCCGGCCGGCTGGCGCAACCTCGATGGCATCCTGCCCGATTATTCAGCCGCCGAGGCAGAGGAAAGTGGTCTTGTCATTGCCAGTGACGAGGGCAAGCGCTATGACCGCTTCCGCGAGCGGGTGATGTTCCCGATCCGCAACCCGCGGGGGCAGGTCATCGGCTTTGGCGGCCGTGTCATGGGGCAAGGCGAACCGAAGTATCTGAACTCGCCCGAAGGGCCGCTCTTTTCCAAGCGGCGCGAGCTGTATGGCCTGTATGAGGGACGGGAAGCCATTCGAGCCGAGCAGAAAGTGCTGGTGGTCGAAGGCTACATGGATGTCGTGATGCTGCATCAGCATGGTTGCCGCTATGCCGTGGCCACGCTGGGCACGGCGATGACGTCCGAACACCTGACCAAGCTCAACCGTGTCACCGATGAAGTGATCTT
This sequence comes from Lautropia sp., assembly GCA_030532895.1. Lineage (GTDB taxonomy): Bacteria > Pseudomonadota > Gammaproteobacteria > Burkholderiales > Burkholderiaceae_E > Lautropia. The sequence goes on from JAUNKF010000004.1 coordinate 4,120, forward strand.
CTGCTTCGATGGGGACGCGGCCGGGCGGCGGGCGGCCTGGCGTGCGCTGGAGAATGCGCTGCCGTTGCTGGCCGACACCAAACGGCTGAAGTTCCTGTTCCTGCCGCCTGAGCATGACCCCGACAGCTACGTGCGTGAGCACGGGTTGTCCGCATTCGACCAATTGCTGCATGAGGCGTTGCCGCTGTCGTCCTTCATGATGCGCGAGCTGATGGGGCGGGTGGATACGAGCACGCCTGAAGGGCGGGCGCAGATGCAGGCGGCGCTGAAACCGCTGATCGTGCAGATGCCTGACATCGCCCTGCGCACGCAGATCGTGATGGAGATGGCTGCCCGGCTCGGCTTGCAGGCCGAAGACCTGTTTGCCTATTGCGGCTTGCGCGTGCGTCCGGTGGCAGCGCCGCTTGGACGTTCGCCAGACCGTCGGGGGGAGCGCCAGGTGCATCAACGGCATGCGCGGGGGCAGGACGATCGTCAAGGGGGCTTCGATGAAGAGGACGCCATGGCAGCCTACGCCTTTGCCGGTTATGGGGAGCCCGTGCATGGTGGCGCCGACAGGATGGGTGACCTCCTGGATGAGCCATCGCCGGCCTCGGGCCGTCGGGACGGCCCCTGGGAAGGACGCCGTCGTGAGCGGGGCTGGGACAAAGGCTGGGACAAGGGCCGCAATGAGCGTTGGCCCACGGGTAGGCGTCAGGGCCGGGATGGGGGCCGTGGTGCTCAACAGGGTGGCTGGTCTGGGGCGGGGGCATCCCGTGTTCAGGGTACCCGCATGCGGCCGGCCAGGCCAACCTTGTCACAGCAGCTTTGCCTGCTCCTGGCCTACCATCCGGCCTTGGCGAAAGAACCGGTGGCCGAGACGGAATTCATCCCGACCGATTTGTTGCGCTGGCAGGCGCAGCTGGCCGCCTTGCCCGACGGGGCAAGCTTTGCCGGGGCTTTGGCGGTAGCGATTGAACAGAATCCCGAGTTGTCCGTCTTTATCGAAACGCAGGACGAAAAGGATGCCGGCATTCTGGCTGCCATGACACTCGATGAGGCCCGTGACAGCCTTCGGAACGGTATCTGCCGGCTGCGACTGGACGGGGCCAGGCAGGAAAGCATGCGTCTCATTGCAGAAGGTCTTGATAAACCGGGGGTATCGACACGATATAGTGCCGTAGAGGCATTGAAGCAACGCTTGTCCGAAGAACTGGCCGGCTCGGGCTGAACGGGCATGACGCTGGCGTGCGTGATGCACGCATCGTCGAAGCGCAAGCCCCGGCCAGACGCGCATGACATGCGCCGCATGGCTGGTGGCATCTTGCCCCGAGCTGCTTGTCGGGCTGGGGGTTGCAGGGGGCTGGGGTGCTCGGGCGCTTGTGCCTGTTCGAGGCCATGAGCGGCTGATATGATAGAAGGTTATTCGGGCGAATCAGGCAAATGATCCGGCCGTCGGTGCCCTGGCGTCTGCCAGGCGGGTGCCGGTTGGCATAACACAGCAGGAACAGCGTGGCAGGGCTGCAAGCGCCAGACCAGGGCAACCTTTGACGAGGCCGGGTTTGGGCGGTGGTTCGAGCTGTTCGGCGAGGCAGGAAAACACGTGGCAAAAAACACAGCAAAGACTGCAAATCTGGACGAAACCGACGTGACGGCAACTGTGGAAACGGCAGGGGCGGCGGTGGGTGAAGAGGCGCCGAAGAAGGCGACCCGAACCCGCAAGACCACTGCCAAGAGCGACACGAAGGCCAAAAAGGCCGATGGCACGGCCAAGAAGCCGGCTGCCAGGAAGGCTGGTGCCAAGAAAAAAGGCGCTGCCAAGGCCGAAGCCGTGGACGATGATGACAGCTTCGAGGCCGGTGATGACTACGAGATGATGTCCGGCGACGATGACGAGGCCGACATCGACGATGTGGATGATGGCGCCGATGAGGTGGCTGCGGCGCCGAAGGGGCGTGGCCGCGACAAGCGCTCGCGTGAGAAGGCGCTGATCAAGGACGCATTGGCCAGTGCCAAGCAGGGCGTGACCGAAGAAGAGATGGAAGCGCGCCGTGCCCGCCTGAAACAGCTGATCAAGCTGGGCAAGGAGCGTGGTTTCGTGACTTATGCCGAAATCAACGACCACTTGCCCGAAGGGCTGACCGAGGTCGAAGCACTCGACTCGTTCATCGGTACCTTCAGTGACATGGGCATCTCGGTCTACGAACAGGCGCCGGATTCCGACTCGCTACTGCTCAACGACCGAACCGTCACCTCGTCGGATGATGACACCGAGGAAGAGGCCGAGGCAGCACTGTCGTCGGTGGACTCCGAATTTGGTCGTACGACCGACCCGGTCCGGATGTACATGCGTGAGATGGGGTCGGTCGAGCTGCTGACCCGCGAAGGCGAGATCGTCATTGCCAAGAAGATCGAGGAAGGTCTGAAGGACATGATGCACGCGATCTCCGCTTGTCCCACCACCATTGCCGAAATCCTGGAGCAGACCGAGAAGATCCGTGCCAAGCAGATCCGTGTCGATGAGCTGGTCGATGGCCTGCTCGACCCGGATGCCGATGAGGAAATGTCCTTCGGGCCGGCGCAGGGGGACGATGACGACGACGAGGACAACGTCTCGGCCATGAATGCCGCCAAGCTCGAAGAGCTGAAGGAAGAGGCGCTTACGCGCTTCGACCGTGTGGCGGCCTCGTTCGAGCAGATGCGTCAGGCGCTCGAAACCGAGGGCTACAAGTCCGAACCGTATCTGGCGGCCCAGGAAGCCATTCAGACCGAGCTGATGTCCATCCGCTTCACGGCCAAGGTCGTCGAGAAACTGTGCGACATGCTGCGGGCACAGGTGGATGAAGTTCGCACGGTCGAGCGCACCATTCTGGATATCTGCGTCAATCGTGTGGGCATGGATCGGGGGCATTTCATCAAGAGTTTCCCCGGTAATGAAACCAACCTCGGCTGGGTCGAGTCGGAGCTGGCGACCAAGCCCCGATATGCCGATGTGCTTACCCGTGCGATTCCCGACATCCAGGATCAGCAGCAGAAGCTGATCGACCTGCAGACCCGCATCGTGCTGCCGTTGCCCGATCTGAAAGAGATCAACAAGCGGATGGCGATGGGGGAGATGAAGGCGCGCAAGGCCAAACGGGAGATGACCGAGGCCAACCTGCGTCTGGTGATCTCGATTGCGAAGAAGTACACGAACCGGGGCTTGCAGTTCCTCGATTTGATCCAGGAAGGCAACGTCGGTTTGATGAAGGCGGTGGACAAGTTCGAGTTCCGCCGTGGCTTCAAGTTCTCGACCTACGCCACGTGGTGGATCCGCCAGGCCATTACCCGCTCGATTGCCGATCAGGCCCGTACCATCCGGATCCCGGTTCACATGATCGAAACGATCAACAAGATGAACCGGATCAGCCGGCAAATTCTGCAGGAAACCGGTCAGGAGCCGGATCCGGCGACGCTGGCCGAGAAGATGGACATGCCGGAGGAAAAGATCCGCAAGATCCTGAAGATCGCCAAGGAGCCGATCTCGATGGAAACGCCGATCGGGGACGACGACGACTCGCATCTGGGCGACTTCATCGAGGACACGACGACGCTGGCGCCTTCCGACGCCGCGCTGCATGACTCGATGCGCGATGTCGTCAAGGAAGTGCTGGATTCGCTCACCCCGCGTGAAGCGAAGGTGCTGAGGATGCGCTTTGGCGTCGAGATGAGCACCGATCACACGCTGGAAGAGGTGGGCAAGCAGTTCGATGTGACCCGTGAGCGGATCCGTCAGATCGAGGCCAAGGCGCTGCGCAAGCTGCGCCACCCGAGCCGCGCCGACAAGCTGAAGAGCTTCCTCGAAGGGCAGTAAGCGGCAAGCGCATCCGTGCCGCGTGCTCCTTTAGGCACGTAGGGCATCGCTCTCCCCACAACCCCGGTACCGATTCGGTCGGCCGGGGTTTTTTGCGTCTGGCCATCAGCATTCGCCACCAGTAAACGGCCAACGGCCGCTCATCCAGACGGCGTTGTCAGCGGCTTGGGGTTTGCCAGAGACTGCTGATCGATAGCCGGGCGTGTCTGCCCGGCCGGTTTTCGTTCCGGTTGGGGGATCATGAAGTCATCGCAACGCGCATCAGGTTTCAGCCTGGTGGAACTGCTGGTCGTCATGGCGATTTTTGGCATCATCGCGGCGATTTCCATGCCCAGCTTCCGGGATTTCACCTTGCGCCGAACCATTTCTGCCCAAATCAGTGAGCTGGGGTCTGCGCTGCGACTGGCACGCTCCGAGGCGATCAAGCGTGGCCGGGAAGTGTCCCTGTGTCCGGTCAGAAACCCCAATGCGGCCACACCTGGCTGTGACCGGTGGGGCAATGACTGGGCTTATGGCTACGTGATTTTCATTGGCAGTGTCGAACATGGCAGCCAGTACATCCGCGTGCAGCAGGCCAGTGCGCAGGGTAGTGCCATCAAGGCCGATGCCGTCGATGCCATCCGATTTCGTCCCAATGGTGTGTTGAAGGGGGGGGGGGCCAGGCAATTCGTGTTTGCACCGGCTTTGCCCGAAACAGACCCTTCTTACAAGGCGCTGGAAAGAACCCTCTGTCTGAGCGACACCGGGGTGTTGAGCGATAAAGGAGCACGCACAAGATGCTGAGCAAACCCTATGCGGCCGCCGAACAGGGGTCATCCCTGGTCGAAGTGCTGGTATCGATCATCATCCTGTCGGTGGGCATGATGTCGATGCTTTGGGCGCTGACGAAATCCTTGGGCTTTCAGCAAAGTGCCGAGTTTCGGAATCTGGCCACTCAGTATGCCCTCGATTATGCCGACCGTGCGCGTGCGAATGTGGGCGCTTATCAGGACTATGGCTACGCGCAACCTTATCGGCCATCCGATCAGATTCGTGCCGCGTCGACCGACTGTGCGGCTGACAAGGTCGTCTGCACTCCCCCGCAGATGGCCGAGTATGACCGTGCGGATGTCCGTCGCCGTTTGCGGGCCACCTTGCCGGGGGGAGATCTGTTCGTGGAAGCCCGTGATGGAAGGCGCCTGAGTATCTGGATCATCTGGCAACAACCGCACCAGCTTGGCTCGGAAGGGCAGGGGGCTGGCAACAACGGCGGCCATGCGCTTTCGACGGCATCGCAGTGTCCGGCAGGAGCCGGACGCCTGGAGGCCACCACACAATGTCAGTTCCTGGGGGTCAGACTGTGAGCCTGTTGAACAACAAAGCACTGCCTGCTCGACAAACCGGATGTCCGCAGGCCGGTTTTTCGATGATCGAGATGATGATCTCGGTGTCGGTGGGTCTTCTGGTGATGGCTGCCGTCGTCTACACCGTGACGAACTCGGGCATCTCGGGTCGCAAGCAGGAGGTGAAGGTCGCGGGGCATGATGAGGGCAATCTGGCCATGGTTCAGCTGGCCGAGTACCTGAGGATATCGGGTTTCAACCGGCCAGATTCCGAAGTGGTGGCACCGGATGTGTTTGCCGATGGCAGTGCCTCGATCTTTGGCTGTCAAAGCGGCTTCGTCGATCCGTCACAGCCCTGGGATGATTTGCGGTGTGCACCGCGTAACCCACGCCTGAGCGAGGCCATCGCTTTGCGTTTTCACCCCGGTGGTGAAGGTGGGCGAAACTGGGACTGCATGGGGAACACCATCATCGATGAAGAGACGGCCGGCAACCAGCCCGCGGCCAACAACACGTCCAGCACGCAGAACAACAACAGCACAGTCATTGTGCCTGGTGCCTTGGTGTTCAACGAAGTGCAGGAAGTGTTTTACGTGAAAACCTCGGGCACGGCTTCCGGTAATCCGGGTTTGTACTGCCGAAGCAATACCGTGCCCGGCAAGGAGCAGCTGATCGCCGACAACGTGGATCAATTCCGCTTGACATATGGCCTGGCACCAATCGACCGGCAGGCTCAGGCTGAAAACAAGCCTTTTGATCCCCCTGTGCTTGAGGGTAGAACCGCCATGTATCGCAACGCGAGCCAGCTGGATCGCAATTGCACGCCTGGCGAGATGCCCGACAACTCCTGGTGTGCCGTCAACTCGGTGCAACTCTGTCTGGTGATGCGTAGCCAGGACAACGTGAACGAAGAAGCCAACACCCCTTATGTGGATTGCAATGGCAGGGTGCAGCAGGTCAATGACCGCCGCTTGCGTCAGGCATTCACGATGACCGTCGCGGTGCGCAACAAGGTGACGGAAGGCGCAGCAGGGCAGACAGGAGCAGCAACACCGTGAACGAGCAGACTTATCTGAACACGCGCGCAACGGGCCACGACGCGGCCCATGCGTCGAAGGGCTTCGTGATGATCATGGCACTGGTGATGCTGGTGATCATGGGCATCGGGGCAGCCGTCGCCGTGAAGCTGTCGATGACGAGCGACATGATCGGCGCCAACATCCGCTCCAGATCGCTGGCTTTTCAGGCGGCAGAGGCGGCACTCAAGCACTGTGAGGCGCAGGTGATGCAAAGCCCGAATGGGGTGGCCAACATGCTGACGGGCGGGCATGGTCGTCAGGAATGGATGGATGAGGGCAAATGGGACAGCAATGCCATCACGCCACCCAAAGATGCGCTCAACCTGCCTGCCTCCATCAAGGAGGCGCCGCAGTGCCTGATCCGTTACTTCACCCTTGAAGAATGGCGTGAGTTGTCGCCGCCAAGGCAGGGCACGGTCACAGTGGAGTCGCGTGGTTACGATCCGAAGCGCTTCGTGCTGTATCGGATCACGGCACGGGGCTTCAGTCCTGAGTATCAGAAGCCGAAAAAAACCAGGTCAAATCAATATGACTTTCAGACGGCAGTCGGGGCGGAAGTGCGCCTGCAGTCGATGATCCGGGCGGTTCGGTGAGTGATGAAAGCCAGGATCAGGCAGACGAGTCTGTATGGCTGTGTGGCAAACGGGTTGTTTTCTTCTCTTGAGGCATGACACGATGTGTGAATCTTCCTTAATGACATCAGCGAAGTGGGCGACGCGTTCGCGGTCGGCGATGCGCGGATTCACGCTGATCGAAATCATGATTGCCGTGGCCATCGTCGGCATTCTGGCCTCGATTGCCGTACCTTCCTATTTTGAATATGTTCGTCGAGCGAATCGTGCAGAGGCGAAAGCGCAGTTGATGGAAGCGGCCCAATACATGCAGCGCTTCTACTCGCTGCATAACGGCTATGACCTGCAGCGCGATGGCAGAACCAGGGTGGCGTTGCCTGCTTCCTTGACCAAATCACCGAGAAATGGTGCCGCACGCTACAACATCGCCATCGTCAGATCGTCGCCGGTCGAGTTTCAGTTGAGTGCAACGCCTGTGGCCAACGATGCGTGTGGCGTGTTCCTGCTTGACAACGTCGGGCGTCGAACCACCGACACCAGCAGGGTACAGGGGCAGAAGTTGAGTGCCGAGAGTTGTTGGCGTTGATCGCAGGAAAGAAGTGTTCTTGTCGCGTCAGGCAGCGTGTTCCGGCCGGCGGCGTGAAGATCCCGGCGGCGAGCATTGGCTCGCTGATCCGGGGTGTGGCTTTTCATTGGCAGGATGATCTGGGCGGGAGAACCGGCATGAAGCGTATGAAACAACAGGGCGATCGATGGGAAGATCTGGCTGGTCTCAAGCGGCGCCGTACCGGGCAGGCGGTGAGCAGTGCCTTGCTCATGATGTCGCTCGGTCTGGTGCTGGGGGCTGCCGAAGCAAAAATCGCGCAAGAGTCCCTGATCGTGAAGGACAAGCCGCTGGTCGAGCCGAACCTGATGTTCACGCTCGATGACTCAGGCTCGATGTCATACAACTTCGTCCCTGACAATGAGCTGGCGGGTCATGTGTTTGCCTACCATCCTGGCGAGCCGAAGCGATACGTCTATCCGGTGCAGGGCGTCCTGCCCACGGATGACAGTACGGTGATCGGCAAGCGCCGTCGTTCGTCTGCCATCAACAAGATCTACTACAACCCGGAGGTGCGCTACCGGCCGTGGATCGATCCTGCTTCGATCGGGGCCGTCGATCAGCACGGCAAGCAGGTGTATCGCCACCTGCCGGATGCCAATCCCAAGGCTGCTTATGTGCATTGGGATTACCAGGCTGGTGGCGAGGAAGAAGCCACGAAGGACATTACCGTTGACTTGACGGGTGATCAGCCCAAAGGGCATTTCCGGATCTGTTCAGACAAACGGCCAGACAAGCAATACAACGACCCTTGCCCCGAGTTGGTTGGGGCCAAGACGGTGGCGCCAGCGACCTATTACACCTTCGAGCTGCCTGAGAATCATCCCACCGGGGAGCCAACCGAGGCGGACAAGAACAACGGGAAGTTATACACGCGGGTCTCGATCAAGGATCATCAAAGCTTCGAGCGGGGCCCGGATCGCGATGAGTGCACGCCAAAGGGTGATGGCAATTACGTCTGCTCGCAGACGCAGGAATACCAGAACTTCGCGAACTGGTATCAGTACCATCGCACGCGGATGCATGTGGCCATTGCCGCGGTCGGGCAGGCCTTTGCCGAATTGCCCGCCACGGTTCGGGTGGGCTATGGCCGCATCAACAAGAACGACGTGGAGCCGGTCGATGGCGTCGGATCCGCGGTGATCGAGCGCGGGGTTCGACTGTTTCAGGGCAATGATCGAAAGGCTTTCTTTACGTGGTTGAACACCCGAATTTCCAGTGGAGCCACCCCCTTGCTGGAAGCCACGCGTGTGGTTGGCAAGTATTTTGAGCGCCGGGATGACAATGGCCCATGGTCGAAAAGTCCTGGCACGGGTGACCGAACGAAGCATCTCAGCTGCCGTCGCTCCTATCATCTGTTGATGACGGACGGGCTTTACAATGAAACGGAAAAGACCCTGAAGGACAAATCCTTCATGACCCTGGAAACGGACAACGTCGCTGGCCCGGTGATCAGCAAGCCCAATCGCAAGACCACGGCAGATGGCAGGACGACGTGGCAGTACCTGCCGGAAGCGCCGTATCGCAGCGCCAAAAGCGGGACGTTGGCTGACTTCAGCATGTATTTCTGGAACCGGGATCTGCGTCCTGATCTGGATAATGACATCGAGGAGGATGCCGAGAACCCCGCGTTCTGGCAGCATTTGTCGATGTACACGATGAGTTTCGGTATCGGTGGCAAGTTGAAACCGCCACGTCGAGACCGGGATCTGGATGAGGACGATCCGCGTCGTCTGGGGGATTGGCCTGCGCTTCTGGATGGGACGAAGAAATGGCCGGAGAATTTCTCGGAGAATGATATCGAAACCGTGGATGATCTCTGGCACGCGGCTGTCAACGCGCGAGGCGATTATTTGAGCGTGGAGGATGGCACGGGCTTCAGGGATGCGATGAGCCGTGTGCTCGACAACATCCAGTCACGCGAGGGTAATACGGCGGGTTTGGCCGTCAGCTCACAGACGCTGGAGACGAACAACCAGATGTTCGTGCCTTCCTTCAGAACGGGTAAGGCCATGGGCGATCTGAAAGCTTTTGCGCTGGCAAAAGATGGTAACCAAGGGGCGCTGCAATGGTCAGCCGAGGACAAGATGCCTTCGCCTGACAATCGGCGGATCTTTGTGGGCAGGGGCGGTTCACAAGGCGGCAGTGTGCCGTTCGAGTGGCGTGCGTTGCCGTCGAATCTTCAGCTGGCGCTCTTGAAGGCTGCCGGCCTTGATGAGAGCAGCCGTCTGGGTACCAGCCTGGTGGATTATCTGCGTGGCGAGAGCATCATCGAGGAAAATGGGTCGCAGCTGGCAGAGAAGAAGGAGAAGAAGGAAAAGGAGAAGAAAAAGGGCCAGAAGGACAAGAAAAAAGACAAGGACAAGAACAAAGGCAAGAAAAGGGATGACGACGATGATGATGACGATGACGACAAGGGGAACGGCAAGGGCAAAGTGAATGCCAAGCCGCAGACCCAGGACATCGAGAAGGTTTTCGTCAACCAGGGCAAAGGCTTTCGCAAGCGCAACAGCATGCTCGGCCATATCGTGCATTCCACGCCGGTTTACGTTGGTGCCGCGATCGATCGCGGCTACCAGCATCTGCCGGCCGAGTTGCCGGCTGGCACCGCCTCTGGCGCCAAGGCATATCGCAACTATGTTCGCAGCAAGCGGGCACACGGCGGGCGCCCGGCCCAGGTGTTCGTTGGCAGCAATGACGGTATCCTGCATGCCTTCGATGCAAGCACCGGGGTGGAAACCTATGGTTATGTGCCGCGTGCCGTCGCACTCGAGATGGCGGCACTGTCCAAGCCCGGTACGAAGCCTCGCTTCATGATGGACGGGCCGCTGGTGGAAAGCGATGCCTGGTGGGATGACAGCTGGCACAACGTGCTGGTGGGCACCACCGGTGCAGGTCCTCGCGCCGTGTTCGCCCTGGATGTGACGGACACACGTGCCGCCACGGGCTTGAACGCCCATGCGGTGATGTGGGAGATCGATGCACAGTCCCACCCCGAGCTGGGCCATGTGCTGGCTGCGCCGGAGATCGGCGTGATGCGCGACGGTACCTGGGTGGCCATCTTCGGTAATGGCTACGAAAGCCAATCCCGCCGTGCCCAACTTTTCGTGGTGAACCTGAAGACAGGCAGAGTCATCACCACAATCGATACCCGTGAAGGCAGCGCCCAGAAGCCGAATGGCCTGGGGGGCGTGCGCCTGATCCGTGACGGCAACCATGTGATCACGGGCGCTTATGCCGGTGATTTGTTGGGTAATCTCTGGAAGTTCGACCTGGCTTCCGAGAAGCATGGCCAATGGAAGGTGGCTTTTTCAGGCAAACCCTTGTTCACGACGGAGGGCAAGCGTCCGATCACGGCCGCACCGGCCACGGTTAGCCATCCTGCTGGTGGCACGATGGTGCTGGTGGGCACGGGCAAGCTCTTTGAAGAGGGGGACAACACCTCCACTGCGCTGGATTCGGTCTATGGTTTGTGGGACAAGGAACGCATGGGCAGGGATACGACGGACAGGCCGGTCTGGTTGGCGGGTGGTACGACGATCGGGGCCAGAGCCGTTCGCAAACGCAGGGTCAAGCACGTGATTCATGATGGCAAAGACTTTGCCACCATCGATGAAAAGGATAAAGCCAATGCTACGTTGAACTGGCGCACGGATCGTGGCTGGCAGATCGATCTGGACATGATCCGCCAGAGAGGTCAGCGCAATATCGTCTCGCCGTCGCTCGTCTCCGGGTTGGTGCTGTTTGAAACGATGAGCCCGGTGGTCGATCAGCACAAGCAGGTCGAGCTTTGTGGCGCGAGCGTCAATGCCCCTGCTTTCAATTTGCTGGTGGATCCGCTCTCGGGCCGGATGACGAAGAAATCACTGATCGATACGAACCGGGACGGTGTGGCCGATGCCAAGGACAAGGCGGTGGCCGGCTGGGCAGAAGATACCTGGACAGGGCGTTCTGTCGTGTTGGGTGAGGAGCCGGATCCGCCTTGTGTCAAGGGCAATTGCCAGCAATTGGTACCGCCCAGGAAGGCTTGCCCACCAGGGCATCTGGCCAACAGCGTGCTGAGCGTGAAGCAGAAAACGCCGGTCTGCGTCGAGATGCCTGGCCCCACCCGCTGGTGGTGGCGTGAGCTGACGATTCAGGACAAGAACTATGGCACCGGCAAGGCTGCCACTCAGGTTCAGCAACCGACGACGGTGCAGGGGGCGCCGTGATGTTTGTCTGAGCGTACTGGTGCCACATGTGGGTGGTAGATGGGGGCCTTGGTCGGACCGTCGGGTCTGCCGGGCAGTATGCAGGTTCCGGCAGCGGGCAGTGGCTCGCTGAACCGGAGCCTGTCTTTTCGATGGCAGGATGGATCTGGGCTGGAGAACCGGCATGAAGTGCACGAAACAACATGGCGATCAACGAGAAGGTCAGGCAGACTTTCGACGCAGGCGAACCAGCAAGGCGGTGAGCAGTGCCTTGCTGATGATGTCGCTGGGCCTGGCCCTGGGGGTTGCCGAGGCAAAAATCGCTCAAGAGTCCCTGATCGTGAAGGACAAGCCGGTGGTCGAGCCGAACCTGATGTTCACCCTCGATGATTCCGGGTCGATGTCGTTCAACTTCGTGCCGGACAACGAGTTGGCCGGTCATGTGTTTGCCGTGCATCCGGGGGAGCCCAAGAAATACGTCTACACGATCCAGGGCGTTCTGCCCACGGATGACAGCACCGTGATCGGGATGCGGCGCCGATCGGCTGCCATCAACACGATCTATTACAACCCGGAGGTGCGTTATCGTCCGTGGATTGATCCGACTTCGGTCGGTGTGGGTCATGACGGCAAACCGGTGTTCAAGTACTTGCCAGAAGCCAACCCCGAGAAAGCTTATGTGCATTGGGGCTATGAGGCAGGCGGTGATGAAGCAGGCACGAGAAACATCACGGTCAACCTGAAGGGGGATCAGGCCAAAGGACATTTCGCCATCTGCGCGGACAAGAAAAAAGATGGGCCAACCCCGTCTCATACCCTGGGTGACAGGACACCCTGTCCCGAGCTGGCCGGTGCCACGTCGATAGCGCCTGCAACCTATTACGAGTTCAGTGGCCCTCAAGAGCCGACCGAGGCGGACAAGAACAACCGACGCTTTTACAAGCGGGTGTCGATCAAGGATCATGCCAGCTTCGAGCGGGGGGCCGAGCGAGCGGATTGCAAGACCCCGCTGCCCAACAACAAGTTCCGGTGCACGCAGGCGGAGGAGTACCAGAATTTTGCCAACTGGTATCAATACCATCGCACGCGGATGCATGTCGCCATTGCCGCCGTGGGGCAGGCTTTCGTCAACCTGCCGCCCACGGTGCGGGTAGGTTATGGCCGCATCAACAAGGACGATGTGGAGAAAATCGACGGTGTCGACACCAAGGTGATCGAACGCGGCGTTCGCCTGTTCAAGGGCAATGACCGGAAGGCTTTCTTTGAATGGCTCAATACCCGAATTTCCAGTGGTGGTACGCCGCTTCTGGAGGCTACCCGCGTGGTGGGGAAGTACTTTGAGCGTGATGACCACAATGGCCCATGGTCGTCGACCCCTGGTGCCAACGACAAGAAAAAAGGTGGCAGGAAAAAACATCTGAGCTGTCGTCGTGCCTACCATCTGTTGATGACGGATGGTCTTTACAATCAAACCGATCAGACGTTGCAAGGCTTCGAGTGGGACAACGTGCCTGGCCCGGAAATCAGTCGTCCCAATGGGACGAAAGAACGCTATCAACCCCAGGCGCCTTACAAGAGCGCCAGAAGCGGTACGCTTGCCGATTTCAGCATGTACTTCTGGAACCGGGATTTACGACCAGACCTGCCCAATGATGTCGATGCGGATGCTGAAGACCCCGCCTTCTGGCAGCACCTGTCGATGTACACGATGAGTTTTGGTGTGGGCGGCAAGTTGCAACCGCCACGGCCGGATTTGCCCAAGGATGACCCTCGTCATCTGGGGGATTGGCCTGCCTTGCAGAATGGCACGAAGCAGTGGCCTGAGCAGTTCGCTGATGGCGACATCGAAACGGTGGATGACCTCTGGCATGCCGCCGTCAACGGGCGGGGCGAGTACCTGAGCGTTCAGGATGGCAGTGGCTTTTTCAATTCGGTCAACCGGGTGCTTGGCAAGATCGTGGCCCGTCAGGGCAGCACCGGCGGTGTGGCCGTCAGCTCACAGGCGTTGCAGACGGGGAGTCAGAAATTCGTGCCCTCTTTTCTGACAGGCTTGGGCACGGGAGACCTGAAGTCTTTCAGCTTGAACAAGGATGGCAGTCAGGGGCCGTTGCAGTGGTCGGCTGCCGACAAGATGCCGACGCCTGCGGTGCGACAGCTTTTCGTGGGCAATGGTTCAACCCAGGGGGTGAGAAGCGCATCCTTCGAGTGGGGGGCGCTGCCATCCGTGTTGCAGCAGGATCTGCTGAAGTCGGCCGGGTTGAACTCGGCCGCGCTCGGCGCCAAGCTGGTGGCCTATTTCCGCGGTGACAAGGCTGATGAGGAAACGGGTACCTTCCGCAAGCGCAACAGCCCGTTGGGCCATATCGTGCATTCTTCGCCGGTGTACATCGGTGCTGCCATCGATCGTGGTTATCAGTATCTGCCGGCGGAATTGCCTGCCGGTGTGAATTCGGGGGCCAGCCAGTATCGGGATCATGTGCGTCGCAAGAAGGCCGGTGCCGCCCGTCCTGCTCAGGTCTTCGTGGGGAGTAACGACGGCATCCTGCATGCCTTCGATGCCGGCACCGGGGTGGAAAGTTATGGTTATGTGCCTCGTGCCGTCGCGCTGGAAATGGCAGCACGCTCCAAGCCGAAGGCGCAACATCGACTGATGATGGACGGCCCGCTGGTGGAAGGCGATGCCTGGTGGGATGGCAGCTGGCGCAACGTGCTGTTGGGCACCACGGGCGCCGGGCCGCGCGCCGTGTTCGCGCTGAACGTGACGGAGACGCGCAAGGGCACGGGTCTGAATGCCAGCACGCTGCTGTGGGAAATCGATGCACAAAGCCAGCCCGAGCTGGGGCATGTGCTGGCGGCGCCGGAGATCGGCGTGATGCGTGATGGCACCTGGGTGGCCGTGCTCGGTAATGGTTATGAAAGCCGCGCCCGCCGTGCGCAACTCTTTGTGCTGGAGCTGAAGTCGGGGCGCGTGCTGGCCAGAATCGATACGGGCAAGGGCAGTGCCCAACGAGCCAACGGTCTCGGGGGGGTGCGCCTGATCCGTGACGGGAATCATGTGATCACGGGGGCCTATGCGGGCGACTTGATGGGCAATGTCTGGAAGTTCGATCTGGCCTCGGACAAGGCCACGGACTGGAAAGTGGCTTTCGGGGGCAAGCCCTTGTTCACGGTGGCCGATGAGCGCCCGATCACGGCCGCACCAGCCACCGTGAGCCATCCGGCAGGTGGTTCGATGGTGCTGGTGGGCACTGGCAAGCTCTTCGATGAGGGGGATAACGACACCCGTGATCTGGAGTCGATCTATGGCTTGTGGGACAGGGAACGTCTGGGTCATGACCAGGATGGCAAGCTGGTCTGGTTGCCGGGCAGCACGGTCATCGATGCCAAGGCGGTTCGCAAACGCGAGGTCAAGCTCGTGAAGGACAAGGGCGGGGAATACGCCAGTATCGACCGTGCTGCCAAGGCCAACCAGCCGCTCGATTGGCGCAAGGATCGTGGCTGGCAGATCGGTCTGGACATGATCAAGGAGCAGGGGCAGCGCAACATCGTCACGCCTCAGCTGCTGTCGGGTCTGGTGCTGTTCGAGACGATGAGTCCTGTCATCGAAGACGAGCAGGCGTTGGCCTGTCAGCCCAGCGTCAACACGCCAGCTTTCAACCTGCTGGTGGACCCACTCTCGGGCCGGATGACGAAGAGCGCGCTGATCGACACGAACAAGGACGGTGTGGTCGATGGCAGGGACAAGGTCGTGGCCGGCTGGGCGCAGGATGACTGGACGGGACGTTCGGTCGTGCTGACCGACGAACCGGAGGCACCTTGTGTCAGCGCCAATTGCCAGCAGTTGGCCCGTCCGATGAAATCTTGTCCTGAGGGCCGTTTGGCAAACCATCTGCTGAATGTCAACGACACGAGCACGGTGTGTGTCGAGATGCCTGGCCCCACCCGTTGGTGGTGGCGTGAGCTGACGATTCAGGACAAGAACTACGGCACCGGCAAGGCGGCCGATCAGGTTCAGCCGCAGGCAGGGGGCGGTTCGAACTGATCCTGATGGTCTGTCAGCCCCGCGAAAGTGCGCTGCAAGCGCGGGGCTGCTGGCCGGCGGAAAGTGCTGGCGTTCAGGGCTGCGTCTGCTTGAACGTATCGCACCGAGCCACCGAGCCGCTCTCGAAGCCGATCTTGAACCAGGCGAGCCGCTGCTGCGAGCTGCCGTGCGTGAAACTCTCCTGGTGGACATGGCCCTGGGTGCGGCGCTGGATGTTGTCGTCGCCCACGGCCGCGGCCGCATTCATCGCTTCCTGGATGTCGGCAGGGTCGAACCACTGGCGTGCCTGTTGCGAGTGGTGTGCCCAGATGCCGGCGTAGCAGTCGGCCTGCAGCTCCAGCCGCACCGACAGTGCGTTGTACTGGCGCTCGCTCATCTGCCGGCGGGCCTGCTCCACCTTTTGCAGCGTGCCTGTCAGGTTCTGGATGTGGTGGCCCACCTCATGCGCGATGACGTAGGCTTCGGCCGTGTCGCCGGTGGCGCCCAACTGCTTCTGCAGCACCCGAAAGAACGAAAGGTCGATGTAGATCTTGCGATCGGCCGGGCAGTAGAAGGGGCCGGCACCGGCTTGCCCCGTGCCACAGGCGGTGGGGGTTTGCTGGGTGAAGAGCGTGAGGGTGGGCGGCGAATAGCGGGCGCCTGATTGCTGAAAGATCCGCTGCCACACGTCTTCGGTGCTGGCGAGCACCACCGAGACGAAGCGTTTGGCCTCATCCTGGGCGCCGCCAGCCGTGCTGCCGGGCCGGTTGGCCGGGCTGGCAGACTGGGTGGGCGCACTGGGCGACATCACCATGTCGGCACCGCCCAGAAAACCGAGCAGTGTGAGCGGGTTGATGCCGAGCAGCCAGCCGCCCACCAGAACCACGGCCAGTGTGCCGAGGCTAAGGCGTCCGCCGCCCAGCGGCAGGCCGCCGCCACGCCGACCACCTTGGCCGCGCCGATCTTCGATGTTGCTGCTTTGTCGTCCGTCTTGCCAACGCATGATCTGTGTTCCTGTGAGCTTGGGGGGCGTGCGTGAATGCTTCGGGCGGTTTTCCACAGATGATAGCGAGGCTGTGCCAAGTGGATGAGGGAAAGCCGGCCGCGGGAGGGGAATCAGGATCGCGGGATGATACTCGCAGGCATGATGGCCTTGAAGCTCATGGTGCGGCTTGACCGTCTGGCAGGGGTGAGAAGCTGTTTCTAAAGTTGCCAAACATCACGTTTTGTTCTGTAATGTGATCAAATGACTGTATCTGTTTAATCAACCGACGTTATCACCGTGTATCTGACGCGCTTCGTTCACTGGTTCTCGATGGGTCATCATGCCGGCCCTGACCGAGCGGCATCATGAGCATTCGCTGTGATCGGGTGTGTTTGCGGGATGGCGCGCGCGATGTGTTGCGGGCGCTGTCGCTGGATGTGCCGCTTGGCTCGCCGCTCGTGATCGTCGGGCCTTCAGGGGCTGGCAAGTCGGTGCTGTTCCGGGTGCTGGCGGGCCAGCTTCGGCCGCATGCCGGGCGTCTGCAGATTCATGGCCGGGAGGTGGTGCTCAATGGCTTGCGCACGTCTCAGGTCGCCCTGATCCATGCGTGCAGCACCAATTACCCCGATTTTTCGGTGTGGGGCAATATTGCCGTCCCCTTTCGGCTGGCACAGGCCCGGTTGGTGGAGGAGCAGGTGATCTTGCTGGCTCATGAAGTGGGTTTGGGTACCTGTCTGGATCTGATGCCGGCCGAACTCTCACCGCTGGGGCAGCGTCGTCTGGCGCTTGCCAGGGCCATGGCCACTCGACCGGCGCTCCTGTTGATCGATGACCCGCTGGCGGGCTTGTCGGAGACCGAGGCCGCGCTGTTTCTGGATGATCTGCCCGGTATTTGTGCCGCTGCCTGGCAACATGGGATTGCCACCGTGGTGGGCTGCCGCAGCAGTCAGGTGGCCTTGGCTTTTGGTGGCCCCACCGCCGTGATGGCGCAGGGGCGTTTGCAGCAGCAGGAGGCGCAGGCGATCGATGTGTTGTTGCGGCCGGTGTCCTTGAACGTGGCACGGGTATTCGGCGATCCGCCCATCAACCTGTTGCGTGGCGTGTTGCATCAGCACACGGTGATGATCGAGCATGGGCCGGCCGTGCCGTTGATCGAGCCGCTCAAGGTGGAGGATCCGAACGTGCTGGTGGGCATTCGGCCCGAAGACATGCGTCTGCAGGGTGGGTTGGGCGATTTGTCGTTGCAGGTGCGGGTGGAGCAGGTGCTGTGCAGTGTGAACGGTACACGGCTGGCCTGCCGCGGCCGTGCCGGGCCGGTCACGGTCTCGCTGCCTTCCGTGTTTCGGCCTTCTCCGGGTGAGACGGTGACGCTGTATGTGGATCCTGGTGCCTTGTACCTGTTCGATGGGGCGGGCGCGTTGGTGCAGCAGCCCGAGCGCTCGGTGGAGCGGGCCAACCGGGCGATGCATGAGGCCGAGTCGAGCGATGAGATGCCGGTAGACCAGGCCACGACCATTTTTGCCTGGCGCTGAGGGAGCAGGGGACGGCCTATGGCGTTTTTACGGGTTTCCTCACTGGATGTGGGCGGCCGCTCGACGTTGACCCGCTGGTTACCGGGCGGCAAGCGGCCGGCGCTGCACGATATCGAGTTGATGCTGGAAGAAGGCAGCATGTGTACCGTGTTCGGTGCGCCAGGGTCGGGCAAATCGATCCTGTTGCAGGCATTGGCCGGATTGCGCCGCCCTCGTCGGGGGCAGATCGTGCTCGATGGGGTCGATGTGACACGTCTGCGTGCCCGAGACCGTCGGGCGGCATTGGTGCCGGCCACACCGGTGGTCTATGAGCGGCTCACGGTTGAAGAAAACCTGGCCTTTCCGCTGCAGCGCCAGGGCCTGCATGCTGACCGGATCAAGGGACAGGTGACGGAAACGGCGTCGCTGCTGGGCTTGCTCGACTGCCTGAACCGGCCGGCAGGTGGTTTGCCGGCTTCCACGGCACAGCGTGTGGCGCTGGGCCGGGCACTGGTGCGGGACGATCTGGCGCTGCTGCTGCTGGACAACGCGCTGCATGTGCTCGATGAAGAGGCGCGCCGGCGGGTGGTGGGGGCGTTGCGTCAGGTGCAGCGCAGTCGCCGTCTGTGCATCGTGCTGAGCACGTCGGGCCGTGCGGATGTGATGGGGATGGGTGATGAATGGCTGATGCTGGCTGAGGGGCGCATCCTGCAGCAAGGTCGGCCAGCCGAGTTCGTTCAGTATCCCCGCACGCTGGCCGTGGCCCGTTGGTTGGGGGGGCGTCAGCTGAATGTGGTGCCGTGCCGCTCGGATCAGGGCGTTTCGCGTTTTGCCGGGCTGCCTTTGCAGATGCCGGTGCCACCGCAGCTGGATCTTTGGTTGTCGGAGCTTCAGGGGCAATTTCCAACGGGCCGGATCGAGTTGGCGGTTCGGGCTGAGCATGTCGGCTTGGGGCGTCCCGGGCAGGAGGGCTGCATGGAGGTGGTGGTGCAGCGGATCGAGGATCACGGCACCTGGATGAAGATACATGCGGTGCTGCCCGAGACCGAGGTGGGCATCACGGCGCAGGTGCCGGTGGATGATCCCCACGCTTACGATTTGGCGGTCATGTCGGGCGGGGGAGTGGCAGGGCGGCGCTTGTCGCTGCAATTGATCAACCGTCACAGCCTTTTCTACGTGGATGGGAGACTGATTCAGTAATGAGTGCCTTGCATCGGGAGCGTTGGTTTCCCGTCTGGCTGGTGGTGCCTGGTTCCGTGAGTTTGATGGTGCTGTGGCTGTTGCCGCTGGCGATGCTGTTGCAGTTGCTGCTCACCCTGTCGCCGGAGGCATTTCAGGGGGTGTTTCAGCTGGGCAGTCTGTTGTGGCAGGACGAGATCGTCCAGCATCAGCTTGGTGCGCAAGCGCTGAGGCTGGCAATCGCTTTGGTGCTCGAAGTGGGGCTGGGGCTGATGCTGGCCCGCTGGTTGCCGGTGCAGGGGACGATGGCCAGTCTCTGGTGTGCGCTCCTGATGCTGGTGCTGCTCACGCCGTTGGTCGTGTCGGTGATGAGCTGGCAATTGATCCTGAATGCCGAGGTGGGGCTGACCGTGCTGGATGCCTGGCTGGGGTCGGAGGCCATCGGCCGTGTGCTGGCGGCCTTGGGCCTGCACGATCCGGACAGTCTGTGGCTTTATCTGCTGAAGGACTTGTGGCAGTGGGTGCCGCTCTTTGCACTGATCGCCTACGCCCGTTTGAGGGCCATCGAGCGTATCCGCTATGAGGCGATTGAATTCGATGGCGGGACGGCCTGGCACATGTTCCGGTTGCTCGAATGGCCTGCGTTGCGCCGGATGCTGTTGCTGGGGGTACTGTTCCGGTTGCTGGTCGGCGTCATCATCGATGTCGATCTGTTCAATCTGCTGGCTGCGGTCAAAGATGGGGTGCTGGCGTCGATGATGAGCGATGTCGAGGGGCTGGAAGCGCTGGCGATGGTGTTGCCGGGGCAGGCGCCGCTCGCATGGCTGTTGCCTTCGTTGCTCTCGTCGGCCGAGCACATCGGGCCGGCGGCGGTACCTGTGCTGGGTACCTACATGGCACTCTGGCAGGCCATTCTGGTGCTGCCACTGATGGTGGCACTGCTCGTGCTGATCGGACGTGGCGCCAAACAGCTGTCGCGACCTGCAGGGGGCGAGGCGCAGCAAGGCGATGTGGCGCGGGTGTTTGGGCGCCACAGACGGGGCCCGTGGGCCTGGCTGCGCTGGTTGGTCTTGAGTCTGTGCTTCATCTTTCTGGCATTGCCACTTGCCTGGCTGGCGGGGGTTGCGCTCGTGACCGATGTGCCGGATGGGGGGCATTTCGTGGGGCTGGGGCATTTCATGGCGCTCCTGGATGACCCGGTCTGGCGCTTCAGCCTGGGGCGCACGGCCGTCCGGGCGGCCGTGACGGCGGCCATCGCGGTCACGCTGGCTCTGCCGATGGCGTATTCCTGGTCTCGCCGCATGCTGGCAGGTGACCGGCTGATGGCCACGCTGATGATGATCGGCCTGATGATGCCTGCCGTGGTGCTCGCGTTGCCGATGGTTCAGATCAATGAGGTGTTGGGCTGGCAGGGCTTGCCGGCGGCGGTGGGGGTGGCCCATCTGGTGTATGCGGTGCCGGTGGCCGTCTGGGTGCTGGTGAGCAGCCTCTCTCGCGTTTCGCCCAGCCTGGACGAGATGGCGATGCGTGACGGCTTCGGTTTCATGCGTTTTCTGTGGCAGGTGCTGCTGCCAGCCATCCGGCAAGGGGTGTGGGTCGCGTTTCTGGCCTGCTTTCTGATGAGCTGGATGGAGTTCCTGTTTGCCCGTGTGCTCGGATCGGCGGTGTGGCCGCCCGCTGTCGTGCTGTTGTCGGAATCGGTGGCTGCGGTCTCATTGGGTGAGCAGGGCGGCTATTCGAGCGAATGGCATGTGCTGGCTGCTGCGGCCTGGATGGTGCTGCTGCCCGTGCTGCTGGTGCTGTTGCTGTTACGCCGGCAGCTGCCCGGCTTGCTTTCGTTGCTTCGGATTCCGGGCCATGCCCGCCCGGCCATCGAGGGATGAGTACCTGAGATTCGCCAAGTAGCCGGGCATGAGGCGGCTTGCCTGTTTCGTTGCCCTGTTGGCCCGGATGATGACGGGCCATGGGCGGCCCATCTTTGGGGAGATGGGGATCAGCGGGTAGGCAAGCGGAATGGGCTGGCTTGCCCTGCCCATTCGATGCTGCTGTGTCGTGTCAGCGGGTCTTGTTGCGGGCCGAGGCAAAGGCCATCGCCAGTGCGCTTTGGGCCGGTTCTGGTTGACGTGCACCGCCCCGGTGGCTACCACCACCATCCCGACGACCCTGACGTGGCCCCTGACTGCCGCGTGGGCCGTTGCTGCTCCCGCTGTCGCTCCGCGCGCCGGGTGTGTCGGACATCCGCATCGTGAGGGCGATCCGTTGGCGCTTGATGTCCACGTCCAGCACCTTCACGCGCACCAGATCACCGGTTTTCACGACCTGATGCGGATCTTTCACGAAGTTCTCCGACAGCGCCGAGATGTGGACGAGACCATCCTGGTGTACGCCGATGTCGACGAAGGCACCGAAGTTGGCCACGTTCGTCACCACGCCTTCGAGCGTCATGCCCGGTTGCAGGTCAGCCAGTGTTTCGACCCCTTCCTTGAAGGTGGCGGTCTTGAACTCGGGGCGAGGGTCGCGGCCGGGCTTTTCCAGCTCCTTCAGGATGTCGCGGATGGTGGGCAGGCCGAATTGCTCGTCGGTGTAACGCTCGGGGTTGAGCCTGGCGATCACGTCTCGCTGACCCACCACGTCACGGATGCCGAGCTTGAGGTCGTTCAGCATCTTTTCCACGACCGGGTAGGCTTCCGGGTGAACGGCTGAGGCATCCAGCGGATTGTCGCCGCCCTGAATCCGCAAAAAGCCTGCCGATTGCTGGAAGGCTTTGGCACCCAGCCGGCTCACGTCAAGGAGCGCTTTGCGGTTGGGGAAGGGGCCGTTCTGGTCGCGGTGGCGCACGATGTTTTCGGCGAGCGACCGTCCGAGGCCCGCGATGCGGGTGAGCAGCGGCACGCTCGCGGTGTTCAGATCCACGCCCACGCCGTTCACGCAGTCTTCCACGACGGCATCGAGTGCCTTGGCAAGCCGCGTCTGGCTCACATCGTGCTGATATTGGCCCACGCCGATGGCTTTGGGTTCGATCTTGACGAGTTCGGCCAGCGGATCCTGCAGGCGGCGCGCGATGGAGACGGCGCCGCGCAGGCTCACGTCCAGCTCTGGAAACTCCTGTGCGGCCAGCTCGGAGGCTGAATAGACCGAGGCGCCGGCTTCGGAGACGACGGCTTTGGTAAGCTTCAACTCGGGGCGTGCGCGGATCAGGTCGGCAACGAGCTTGTCGGTCTCGCGTGAGGCCGTGCCGTTGCCGATGGCCACGAGCGCCACGCCGTGGGTGGCGCAGAGTTTGGTCAGCGTGGCGAGCGAGCCGTCCCAGTCGTTGCGGGGCGCATGGGGGTAGATGGTGGTGGTGGCCACGAGCTTGCCCGTGTCATCCACCACGGCCACCTTCACCCCGGTGCGCAGGCCGGGGTCGAGGCCCATCGTCACCTTGCGGCCGGCCGGGGCGGCCAGCAGCAGATCCTTCACGTTCAGGCCGAAAACGCGGATGGCCTCTTCTTCGGCCTTTTCGCGCAGGGCAGTGATCAGTTCGGTTTCGATCTGCCATGCGAGCTTGATCTGCCACGTCCAGCGCACGGTCTGCATCAGCCAGGCATCGGCCGGGCGGCCCTGGTTGCTGATGCCGGCGCGGCTGGCGATCTGCTGTTCGCACCAGCCGGGGCCATCGGTGGCCTCGATCTCTTCGGGCAGCTTCAGCGACAGTTGCAGCACTTCCTCGCGGCGACCTCGCAGCAAGGCCAGCGCCCGGTGCGAAGGCACTTCGGCCAGTGGCTCCTGATAATCGAAGTAATCGGCAAACTTGGCACCCTGATCGGCCTTGCCATCGGCCACCTTTGAGATCAGCACGCCCTGGGTCTGGATACGTTCACGCAGTCGCCCGACCAGATCGGCATCTTCGGCAAAGCGCTCCATCAGGATCTGACGAGCACCGTCGAGTGCCGCCTTGGCATCGGCCACGCCGGGGTTGTCGCCATCCGGGGTGCTGAAGGCCGGCTTCAGGAAGTTGGCGGCTTCGTCTTCGGGTTTGAGCTGCGGGTTGGCCAGCAGCAGGTCGGCCAGCGGCTCCAGGCCGGCTTCACGGGCAATCTGCGCTTTGGTACGGCGCTTCGGCTTGTAGGGGGCGTAGAGGTCTTCCAGACGCTGTTTGCTCTCGGCCTCGTCGATGCGTTGGGCCAGTTCGGGCGTCATCTTGCCCTGTTCGTTGATTGAATCGATGATGGCCTGACGGCGCTGATCCAGTTCGCGCAGATAGGTCAGCCGCTCGGCCAGCACCCGAAGCTGGGTGTCATCGAGGTTGCCCGTGACTTCCTTTCGGTAACGGGCGATGAAGGGCACGGTGGCGCCTTCGTCAAGCAATCCGATGGTGGCCAGCACCTGTTGAGGACGAATGGCGAGTTCGGCGGCAAGACGTTGTTCCAGCGGTAATGGCATAAGACAGCGATGAAAGTGAAGCAATGAAGCAGAAGGGCGATTTCGGGCGGGCAGCAGGTGGGCCGATGCACGCCGCAGGGGCGGCAGCATAGCAGGGATGCCGGCCGTTGGCAGAATGATGCAGGCTTTTGAAAGCGGTGGATTCAAAACCCCTGGTGGCGGGCAAGGGTGTGTAATAATGCCAATCGCCATCCTCACACATGTGGGCCGTTAGCTCAGTCGGTTAGAGCAGAGGACTCATAATCCTTTGGTCGTTGGTTCGAGTCCAACACGGCCCACCATCCTCATACGTCAGGTCGGGATAATCGTCTGCCCGTCTGCCCGTGCCCTGCCGCACCGCGCACACGGCAAGGTGCTTGCCAAGGCGCCCATCCATGGCGTGGCCTCATTCCTCTCTTCCCCTCGATACCAGACAAGCTGGGCGTGCATGGCATGCGCTTGACAAGCGCTGTGCCTTGTCTGCGCACGGCGCCGGGGTCTGTGTGAGGCAGGGACGGTGCATGCCATGTTCTGGCTATGAAATTTTTAGGCTTGATTTATTTTTTACATTGACAGGCCGTGTCCATGTATCTGTCATGTGTCAGCGGTGTTTCATGGATGGCATGCAGACGGTTTGCCTGATAAGTGGTATTCCGTTTGCCAATAGTGGCCGGCATATTCGATCGCATCTCAGGTGCGGATTCTGCCCCGAGAAAGTGTGGCGGCATGTTCAGGATACGAGTCAGGCTGATGTCACTTTCGTTAATGAAATCATCGGCGCATAACACGTCGTCATGCTCGGGTTAGTGGGGCATGCTGCCGTCTGGTGGGGCAGAATATCTGCAAGCCCATGCCATCGGCTGGGCGATTAGGGAATTACCCGGTATATCTGTAGAAGCCTGCTCAATACGGCAGAATTGGCGTATTCTTTCAGGCAGGCTCTTCATTAAAGGATATTTACTTCGATGGCTTCGCTGATCGATCTCAACCGTAAAATCGCCAAGCTGCAAAAGCAGGCTGACGCTATCAAGAATCGTGAAAAAAAGGGCGTCATCGAGCGTATTCGACAGGCGATCATTCAATATGACCTGACACCGGCCGAGCTGTTTTCCGAGGTGCCGGCGCGTCGGGGGCGTCGCCCGTCGGTCGCCAGCACGGATGCCTTGTCCGCGCAGGCTGCGGCCCGGCCACGTCGTGGCCGCCCGATGGGAGCCGTCTCGCGCAAACCAGTCCCCATCCGCTACCGGGATGAGGCCGGCAATACTTGGACGGGGCGCGGCAAGACGCCAAACTGGTTGAAGGAGCACCTGGAAAATGGCCGCCGTTCGGAAGAATTCATGGTTCATGAGGATGATGAAAGCTGAGTGTCTGAGCAAGCAGCGCTGGCCGCTGGCACGTTTGGCGGCGGCCTGTCTGCTGGGGGTGGGGGTGTTGAGTGGGTGTGCCACGCCGCAGCAGGCACAGATCACCACCTTCCAGCGCCCCGACATGGCTGGGCAGGGGTGGGCTGGCAAACGCTTCGTGATTGAGCCAGTGGCCGATCAGCGTGACAGTCTGGCCTTTGCCCGTTATGCCGAGACGGTTCGGGCCGGTTTGCAGAAACACGGGCTGGTGCCGGTTGGCGGTCTGGCAGATGCCGACTTGGCCGTGCGTTTCCAGTACGATTCGGCCAGCACCGCCACCACCGAAAGCCGTGACACCAGCAGCCGGGTCTCCTTCGGATTGGGGGGCGGTTACCGTACGGGGTGGGGCATTGGCATTGGTGTGCCCATCGGCGGCTCGTCGGCGGCAGTCACGTACTACCGGCATCAGCTTCAGCTTTTCATCCATCAGGTTGAAGCAGCCGGAGGGAGCATGCCCGCCGTGGGTGAGCGCCTCTATGAGTCTTCTCTCGTCACGCAAGCCGAGTCGGCTGCCATCGGGCCACAGATGCCGGGCATGATCGAGGCATTGCTGGCCGACTTTCCCGGACAGAACGGCAAGACCCGAACGGTGGAAATACCTGCGGCTGCCGAGTGAGCTTCGAATACGCCCAGACTGGCCCGGTGAGGCGTGGCGTCTTGGTGCGGTCTGCTAACGGGAGGGGCTGTGCGCGTGCCGGGCAGGCCCCGATCTCGTGCACTGCTTCAGTGCGCTGTCTGCTGCCCGTGTCACCAAAAGCCGGTGTCACCAAAAAAAAGGCGGGTTGTCCATCGAGATGAAGCAACCCGCCAATCCAAGCTCAGGAGAGAAAGAAACCCCATGACAGCGCAGTGATATGCATCGCTGCCTGGTGAGATGATTGTGCGCTTGTCCGGGGCAAAAGCGGCCTGTGGCAGGATCGGCGGTTGTTGTGTGCCGATGAAGGGGGCTGGACAGTGTTTCCGTTGTCTGATGGCCGATGTGGTGTCTGGTGCACTGTTGTTCGGGCTTGCCGTCAGTCTGTTTGGGCTGACCGGTAGCGGTCTTTGATCTTCGGGCCAGCCGGGTGGGGCGGATAGGCTATACACCGTTCCAACTGCTGTGACGGGCAACCCGCCCGAAGCCACGATGCCCGACGCCACGCAACGCACTTCTCTTGCTGCCCAGTCAGATCCTGCCTCGCTTGCGGCGCTGCCCACATCGGCGTGCCCGTCGGATGTATCGAGTCAGACAGCGCGCGAGGACGGTTCGGAGATGCTGGGACTGGAACCCAGTGCCATCGTCGGCTCGCAGTTCACCTTCGAGCAGATCTGTGCCTTCGGCCTGGCCATGGGCTGGGGGGATCGCCCCTTGTCCTTCGTCGTCAAAAACTGGATGGACTCACGCCCTGCCTTCGAGCTGGAGGATTACATCCGCTTTCCGCGTTGAGTCAGGTTCCCGAGCGCCTTGTCAGGCCGGTTTGCCCATCCTGCCGATGGCTTCTATAGTACGGAATGTAATGAGTTTTCCCGCGGCTATCGGGGACATCTCCGGCGGCCGTGTTCCGTATTCATCAAGAACCAAGGAAGGAGCATCCTCATGTCTGAAGCCGTCCGCATGGAACGCGACACCTTCGGCGAAATCGCCGTGCCCGCCGACCGCCTCTGGGGCGCCCAAACGCAGCGCTCGCTGCAGAACTTCAAGATTTCGACCGAGAAGCAGTCGCCGGAGCTGATCCGTGCGCTGGCCACCGTCAAACGTGCGGCGGCCACGGTGAATGCGGCGTTGGGGCAGTTGGCAGCCGACAAGGCGAAGGCGATCGAGGCGGCGGCCGACGAGGTGCTGGCCGGCAAGCATGATGGGGAGTTTCCGCTGGCCGTCTGGCAGACAGGCTCGGGTACGCAGACCAACATGAACCTCAACGAGGTGCTGGCCAACCGCGGTAGCGAGCTGATGGGTGGCGAGCGGGGCGAGTCGCGCAAGATTCACCCGAACGATGATGTGAACCGTGGCCAGTCGTCGAACGACGTGTTCCCGACCGCGATGAACGTGGCGGTGGCCGTGGCGATCCGCCAGAACCTGATTCCGTCGCTCACGCAGCTGCGCGACACGCTGAAAGCCAAGTCCGAGGCTTTCAAGGACATCGTGAAGATTGGTCGCACGCACCTCCAGGATGCCACGCCGCTCACGCTGGGCCAGGAGTTCTCGGGTTATGTGGCACAGCTCAACCATGGGTTGAAGCATCTGGATGATGCGTTGCCGCATCTGGAAGAGCTGGCCCAGGGCGGCACGGCCGTGGGCACGGGGCTGAATGCACACCCCGAGTTTGCGGTGAAGGTGGCGGCCGAGATCGCCAAGCTGACTGGCGTGCCCTTCAAGACGGCACCCAACAAGTTCGAGGCGTTGGCTGCGGCCGATGCCCAGGTTCATATGCATGGCGTGCTGAAGACGATCGCGGCTTCGCTCTTCAAGCTGGCCAATGATGTGCGCTGGCTCGCCAGTGGCCCGCGCTCGGGTCTGGGCGAGCTGACGATCCCTGAGAACGAGCCGGGTAGCTCGATCATGCCGGGCAAGGTCAACCCGACCCAGTGTGAAGCCATGACGATGGCTTGCGCCCAGGTCTTCGGTAATGATGTGGCCGTCAACGTGGGCGGCGCCTCGGGCAACTTCGAGCTGAACGTCTACCGCCCGATGATCGTGCACAACCTGCTGCAATCGATCCGCCTGCTGGCCGATGGTGCCCGCAGTTTCAATGACAACTGCGCGGTCGGCATCGAGCCGAACCACCAGCGCATCGGTCAGCTGATGGAGCAGTCGCTGATGCTGGTGACGGCGTTGAACCCGCACATCGGCTATGACAAGGCCGCCCAGATCGCGAAAAAGGCCCACAAGGAAGGCACGACGCTGAAGGCATCGGCACTGGCACTGGGCTACGTGACCGAGGCCCAGTTCGATGAGTGGGTGCGGCCGGAGAAGATGGTCGGTTGATGTGGAGCCGGGCGCCCGACGTATCGGGTGCCTGGTGTCCGGCCGGAGGCGACGCGTCGATACGGCCGGGCGTGGCGCATCATCCGCTGAGCCGCCTGCATGCATCCCGCCTTCGTCCGTCCGTGGTGTCGTCCACCACAGGGGGAATGCCGGTCAAATCGGTCGGCGCTGATGCCCTCGTGCATCGACCGGACAGGGTTTCAGGCGGCGATCAGTTACAATCATTGAATGACTTTGTCAACTGATCAAGCGCCATCGGGCGCCGGCGGCCAGGACGTGGCCCCCACCGACCCCATTGTCACCTGTGACCCGTCCGTGCCGCCTTTGGGCACGCCACTGCCAGCTACGCCTGAAGCGACTGAGGGGGCTGCCATGCCAGCCCCTGCCTCGTTGGATAAGCCGTTGCCTCGCAAGGTTGAAGAAGCGCCGGTAGCACCGTCGGGTGAAACCGTGGTTTCTTTTTCGGTGCCCGAAGCATCGATGTCTGCTGTTCCTGTGGCTGCCGTAGAGGCGCCAGAAGCCCAAGATACGCCAGAAGTCGAAGAAGCGCGGCTGCCGCTGTTCAGCGATTTCGGCCTGCATCCTGACATCCTGCGGGCCGTGACCGAAGCGGGATATACCCGGCCCACACCGATCCAGGCGGCTGCCATTCCGGTGGTGATGTCGGGCAAGGACGTGATGGCTGCCGCCCAGACCGGTACCGGCAAGACCGCTGGCTTTTCGCTGCCGATCATCAACATGCTGATGCCGCTGGCCAACACCAGCGCATCGCCGGCGCGCCATCCGGTGCGGGCACTGATCATCGCGCCCACCCGTGAGCTGGCCGACCAGATCCATGACAACGTGAAGGTGTACACACGCTTCACGCCCTTGCGCTCGGCGGCCGTCTTTGGCGGGGTGGACATTCAGCCACAGACGATGGCCTTGCGTCAGGGCGTCGAGATCCTGATTGCCACGCCAGGGCGGCTCCTCGATCATGTGCAGCAGAAGTCCGTCAACCTGTCGCAGGTGCAGCTGCTGGTGCTGGATGAGGCCGACCGGATGCTCGACATGGGCTTTTTGCCCGACATCCAGCGCATCATCAACCTGCTCGCACCCAAGCGCCAGAACCTGATGTTCTCGGCCACCTTTTCGGACGAGATCCGCAAGTTGGCCAAGCGCTTTCTGAACCAGCCACAGCTGATCGAGGTGGCACGGCCCAACACACTGGCCGAAAACGTCGAGCAGACCGTGTATCGGGTGGAGGCCGAGGAGCTGAAGCGCGAGGCGGTGGCGTGGCTCATTCGTGAGCGGCAGATCGAACAGGTCATCGTGTTCTCGAACACGAAGATCGGCGCAGGACGCCTGGCGCGTCAGTTGCAGAAAGAGGGCTTGCAGGCCGAGGCCATTCACGGGGACAAGTCCCAGCAGGAGCGTCTTCAGACGCTGGACGGCTTCAAGAGCGGTTCGATCAAGGTGTTGGTGGCCACCGACGTGGCCGCTCGTGGCCTCGACATCGCCGAACTGCCGGCCGTCATCAACTATGACCTGCCGCACTCGCCCGAAGACTATGTGCACCGTATCGGCCGTACCGGCCGGGCCGGAGCTTCGGGCATGGCGCTGTCCTTGATGAGTGCACGCGACCAGAAGGCGCTGGCCGAGATCGAGAAGCTCACGAAGCGTTCGCTGAAGGTGGAAGAGCTGGCTTCTTCGGTGATCTGCCCAGCATCGGCTCGCGGCCGCAGCCGTGATCGTGATGGTGAGGAACGCGCCTCGCGCCGTGGCCGGGGTGATCGTGCCGAAGGGGGCCATGGCCGTCATGCCGGCGGTCGTCATGAAGACCGTTATCCGGCCCGCCGCGCGGCACCCAGACCGGTGGCGGATGATCCGCTCTTTCACGCGCCCTATGTGCCCGCGCCGGCACCGGCGGGTGATGGTGCCGCTGTCGCTGGGGGGGCTTCGGCACAGGCCACAGCCCATACGTCAGCGGTTAGGCAACCGCAGCCCGGCGTCTCCCGCGCCACCCGCCGCCCGGCCCGCAAGCTGGCGGTGTTGCTGGGCGGAGCGGGTTGAGTCGTTGCCGGGGCATCTTGCTCGAAGCGGGTGAGGAGGAGGCGATGGCCAGAGGCTTGCCGCAACAGGAGGCTGGCGCCTTGGCAGCGGGCTTGTCTGTGGCGGAGGTGATGTTGCCCAAAACGCGCCCGACCAATATTGGTCAGTTGGGGCTTAGGTGATGCTGCCCCATTGCCTTGGCAACTGAGAATGAATTGAGACTTCAACCGGGCGGCTGAGCGTTCGCCCAGCCTTCGGCGGGCGCGTCTTGCGTTGGCCGGGTGTGCGTCCTGATCCGGACGTTGCCACAACAAGGAGCTGAGAGATGATGATGGTCGGGTTGGCGGTGGTGATCGCTTTTATCGTGATCAGTACCTCGAGGTTGAAGTGGCATCCCTTTCTAGTGCTGATTCTGGCGGCCTTTCTGACAGCTTTCTGGTACGGGCTGCCGCTCAACAGTATGGCCGATGTCATCGGCAAGGGCTTTGGGGGCATTCTGGGCAATATCGGTCTGGTGATCGTGCTGGGCACGATCATTGGGCTGGTGATGGAACGCACTGGTGCGGCCGTGGTCATGGCGGAGTCCGTCATCCGGGTGCTGGGCCAACGTTTTCCCACGCTCACGATGTCGATCATCGGCGCGATGGTGTCGGTGCCGGTGTTCTGTGATTCGGGCTATGTCATCCTCAACTCGCTGAAAGAGTCGATGGCCCGCCAGATGAAGGTCTCTTCGGTGGCGATGAGCGTGGCGCTGGCCACCGGCCTGTATGCCACCCATACTTTCGTGCCGCCCACACCGGGGCCGATTGCGGCGGCCGGCAATCTGGGCCTGTCGAACAACCTGGGGCTGGTCATCGGCATGGGTGCGCTGGTGGCATCGGTGGCGATGCTGGCTGGCTGGTGGTGGGCCAACCGTTTCGTGAATGAGCCACCGGCACTGGATGCTGAAGCGCAGGGGCTTCAGTCCCCGCCTGCTCAAGCCGATCAGGCACGCGCCGTGTCGTCATCTGGTGCCGCTTTGGCCTCTGGCGCTTCGTCCCATGCCTCGTCCGACACTTTGCTCCGTGGCGGTGAACGGCTTGATGAGACGGCTCAAATCGGTCAGGCGATGGGGCCGGCCCTGGATCCGGCGTTGGCGAGGGCGCGTTATGGCGAGCTGCCGTCCACGGGCCTGGCCTTTCTGCCGATTGCCTTGCCGATCGCGCTGATCTGCCTGGGTTCGCTCGCAGCCTTCCCGTCACGTCCATTGGGTAGCGGCGTGTTGTTTACGCTCTTCAGTTTCCTGGGCAAACCCCTGTGTGCGCTGTTGTTGGGGCTGTTCGCATCGTTCCTGCTGATCAAGGGCGAGAAGCGTGGCGAGCGGATCAGCGCGATGGTGGGCGATGGACTGGTGCTGGCTGCCCCCATTTTGCTGATCACGGGGGCGGGCGGCGCTTTTGGGGCCGTCATCAAGGAAACCCCGGTGGGGGCTTATCTGGGCAGCACCTTGTCCGCGCTGGGCCTGGGCGTCTTCATGCCCTTCGTCGTGGCGGCCGCCTTGAAGACGGCACAGGGATCGACGACGGTGGCGTTGGTGACGACCTCCACGCTGGTGGCGCCGCTGCTGGCCTCGATCGGGCTGGACAGTGACATGGGCCGGGTGCTCTGCGTGATGGCGATTGGTGCGGGTGCCATGACGGTTTCACACGCCAACGATTCCTTTTTCTGGGTGGTGGCCCAGTTCTCCCGGATGAGCGTGCCCCAGGCGCTGCGCGCTCAGACCCTGGCTACGGCCTGTCAGGGTGTGGCGAGCATCCTCTTCATCTGGTTGCTGGCGCAGGTGTTGTTGTGAGTCGGGTGTGCCGACTCCGTCATGGCTTATCGGGAATCTTTGGCTGGTGGTGCTGCCGGATGAGGATATCCCGCCACTGATCCGTTGCTGCGTCCAGCCATCTGGCGGGGTCGCTTGTACCCGGTGGGCGTAAGCCCAGCATGAGGGCTGCTGCATTCAGAATGACGGTGGCCTCGGTCTGGCCGCTGTCGTCGATGCCGGGGGCGCCGTTCTGCTTCGAGAGCTTCTGGCCGTTGTCGCCCATCACGAGTGGCAGGTGCAGATAGCGAGGCTCGGGGTAGCCGAGTGCCCGTTGCAACAGGATCTGCCGGCCGGTGGAGGAGAGCAGGTCTGCGCCCCGCACGATGTCGGTGATGCCGGCTTCGGCATCATCCACCACCACGGCCAACTGATAGGCCCAGACGCCATCGGCTCGTTGTAATACATAATCACCGCAATCGAGCCGTGGGTACTGCAGCTGCATGCCCAGACCGCGATCATGGAAGCGAACCGGCTCATCCTTCACCCGAAAGCGCCAGGCACGGGCCGTGCGCCCCGGCGGCAGGCCGCCGCGACAGGTGCCCAGATACGTGGTTTCTTCGGTGCCGATGGCACCGGGCAGGCAGGCGTCTCTTTGACTGAATAAATAATTCTGAATATTGTTGCTGCGTTCTGCTGCCCTGTTGCTTGTTTCGGCAGGTGTTGCAGTGGCGAGATGGGGGTCGAGCGTGGCGATGGCCCTCGCAGCGCTGGCTGTCTCGTCATCGTTCAGGCTTGGGGCAGCAGGGTGGGCCGTCGGGGCAGTGGTGGCCGTGGGCTGTTGCCTGTCGGCCATCGTCGGTTGCCGGGCTGCTTTTGCCCGCTGCCAGGCTTCGCTGATTTCCCGCCGGGTGCAGCCACAACCGTAGAGCAACTGCTGTTCACGCAACTGCTCGAACACGGTCTGATAACGGTCGACGCGGGCTGATTGATACCAGGGCGGTGCATCCCAGCAGAGGCCGAGAAATCGTAGCTGGTTTCGGATGCGTGCCTCGGCGCCCGGGGCCACGCGGGGCGGGTCGATGTCCTCGATCCGCAACAGCCACAGGCCATCATGTGCCCTGGCATCCAGGTAGCTGGCGAGCGCCGCCACCACCGAGCCGGCGTGCAGCGGGCCGCTGGGGGAGGGGGCGAAACGGCCGATGTAGGCGGGTTTTCGTATCATGGTTGCCGATGGATGGGGTCAGGGTGGATGTGAGGCCACCCGGTGTCATTCATCATGGGGGCATTAGCCTGGTTGGCGCGTGTCATGCGCTTATTCGTTTCCGCGAAAGCCCCTCGCTGGGCGGGGCATGACACGCGCTAGGCGTTTGTGCTTTTGTTTCAATGGCATGCTGGGGTGGATGTCGAGAGGCCGCCAACACAGGGCCGGCCCGCTGGCTTGGCGCCACACGGGCCGGATCGACGAGTGTCCGGTGATGGGCGGTTCCTCAAGTGCCGATGGCAAGGATAGCGGAAGATGACACAAGTGGTGGTGGCTTTTCATTCGGGGTATGGACACACGCGCAAGCTGGCCGAGGCGGTGGCCGAGGGTGTGGCGGCAGAGGTTGGCACGACGGCGATGCTGCTGGATGTGTCGCAGATCGATGCAGCTGGCTGGGGGGCGCTCGAGGGGGCAGATGCCATCGTGTTTGGGGCGCCCACCTACATGGGTGGTGTCTCGGCGCCCTTCAAGGCATTTGCCGATGCGAGTTCGGCCGTCTGGGGGGTGCAGGGCTGGAAGAACAAGGTGGCGGGCGGTTTCACCTGCTCGATCAACATGTGCGGCGACAAGCACGGCACGCTGCAATACCTGATGAACTTCGGCATGCAGCATGGCATGATCTGGGTGGGGCTGGGCATGATGCCGGGCCATCCGGCCGGCGCGCCGGATCAGCCCAACCGGCTGGGCGCCTCGATTGGCCTGGCGGCTCAGGCTGGCAACGTGCCGCCCGAGCTGGAGCCGCCGGCCGGCGACATCGAGACGGCCCGCGCTTATGGCGCGCGCGTGGCCAAGGTGGCCATCAGGCTTCAGGCACCCTGAACAAGGGGGGCGGCGTTCAGCACTGTCTGAAGCGCCGATGCACGGTGTGCGCAAGGGGCGGGCACGCACCTCGTGGCTTCAGACATTGGCGGGCATGATGGATCAGGGCGTGAACAACGCCACGATGAAGATGCCGATCATCAGGAAGCTGAGCGCGATCTTGACCAGCATGCCGATGACCATGCCAAGCCAGGTGGCCACGCCCACATGACGAGCGCGCATCAGGTCGCGATCGACCATGTACTGGCCGATGGCAGCGCCCAGGAGCGGCATGAAGAGCAGCCCCCACAGGCCGGTGAAGATGCCGGCCACGGTACCTACCAACGAGCCGATGATGGCCTCGCGGCTGGCGCCGACCTTCTTGGCGCCCAGCACCCCGGCCAGGTTTTCCAGTCCCCAGGCGAGCACGGCGATCACGCCGCAGGCAATGACGGTACCCGTGCTGATGACGGTGAAATCATCGATCCAGGCGCCCAGCAGGATGCCGGCAAAGATGAAGGCCACGCCGGGCAGGGCGGGCAGGATCGTGCCGGCCACGCCGATGATGATCAGCGTGGCGGACAGCAGCCAGAGAGTGACGGTGAGGGTGGTGGCGGCCATGACAGGGAACAATGGGAAAAAACGGCGTCGAGCGTAGATGAGGGCGTGCTGACCATTTGCAAGTGACCGACACTTGTCAGCCAACACTGACGCTGGTTGTGCCTACTGTTTGGTCGGATTGCGGCCCCCTTGCCTTGAATAGCGGTTACCGCTTTGGGCCGTGCTGTGACGGGTCTTGCTGAGGTGAGGGAGGTGGGAAGAGAGGCAGCAGCAAGGTGCAAGGGAGCGCCGTGGGCACCTGCGCGCCCGCTCATCAAGCACTTTGACGCACTTCCCGGCTGTCGAAATCCTGCTCCCAGGTTCCCGGCTTCAGCTCGGTGGTGAGCGACACGCGACGGTCGAAGACGAAAAGCTCGCCTTCCCAGTGCTTGCCGCCCGTCAGCTCGAAGTAATCGAGGACGCCGCCATCGAGTTGCACCACGTTGTCATAACCGTTTTCGGCCATCCAGAGCGCCGCCTTCTCGCAGCGGATGCCGCCCGTGCAGTAGGTGACGACCCGCTTGCCGGCCAGTGCCGGGCGGTGTGGCTCCAGCGCTTCGGGCAGCTCGGTGAACTTGTGGATGTGCGGGTTGATGGCGCCCTTGAACTGGCCCACCTGCACCTCGAAATCATTGCGGGTGTCGACGATGGCGATCTCGCGCCCCTCGTCATCGTGGCCCGCGTCGAGCCAGCGAGCCAACGTGGTGGGCGAGACGGTGGCGGCGCGGCCATCGGCCGGACGGATCTGCGGCTGCCGGAAGGTGATCGTCTCCTTCTTGATCTTGACCAGATAACGGTTGAAGCTCTGCTCGCTGGAGAGGCTTTCCTTGATGTGCATGCTGGCCAGCCCCGGCATGCCTCGCAGCACGTCCTTGAAGGCACGGGCTGATTCGAGCGGACCGCTCAGCATGATGTTGATGCCTTCAGGGGTGAGCAGGATCGTGCCGCGCATGTCGGCTTCCTTGCCTTTGGCCTGCAAATGGCGGCGCAGCGCGGGCAGCTCGCTCAGGTCGGCAAAGTGGTAGGCGGCGAGGTTCAGGTAAGTGGTCGGCATAGTGAGCCAGATTTTACTCTGGGGCAGCAGGCGCGGACAGGGGCCAGACAGGGTCCAGCCCGGGCGAATGTGGTGATCCATGCGCGCTGTCCCGTAATGGATGCGGGCAGGGCGCATGCGGTCGTGTGCAGGGGCTCTGCCTTCGCCAGGTGCCACGCCTCAACAGGCCGATGCCACCTGGAGATGCGTCAGCTCATCCGGTATGTGTGGGACTTCAGGTGATTGTCCCCGGCTGCCCCCCCGCCACGTACAATCGACGATTACGTCGGGCGCTTGTGGCCGTCGTCCTTTTCCTGTCCTTTCTGTCCTTCATCCGAGAAACCCTGATCCGTGACTGCTCTGGTCGAAACCCCTGATACCGATGCTGCTGCCCGGACGGATGCCGTGGCCGCCGATGATGGCCCCGGCTTCGTGCACCTGCGCCTGCGCACCGAATACTCGGTCGTGGACTCGATCGTCCGCATCGATGATGCGGTGGCAGCCGCCGTGGCCGATGAACAGCCGGCGCTGGCGATCTCGGATGCCTCCAACCTCTTCGGTTGGGTCAAGTTCTACAAGAAGGCGTCGGGCAAGGGCGTGCAGCCCATTTGTGCGATGGATGTCTGGGTATCGAACCTGGAGAACCGCGAGCGGCCCTACCGGATGCTGTTGATTGCCCGTAACAATGCGGGTTACCGGCGTCTTTGCGAGCTGATCTCGCGCGGCTGGCTCGAAAACGAGTACAAGGGCCATGCCGAGCTGCACCCCGATTGGCTCACGGCCGCTGAAACCGAGGGGTTGATCGCGCTGTCCGGCGCCGCCCACGGTGAGGTGGGTCAGCACTTGCTGGCCGGTCAGCAGGCCAAGGCCGTGGCGGCGGCCCGGCGGTTGGCCGATGCCTTTCCGGATGCTTTCTACCTGGAAGTGCAGCGTGATGACTCGGCCGATGCCGAAAGCTGCACGCGGGCCACGGCGCAGCTGGCGGTCGATCTGGGGCTGCCACTCGTGGCCACGCATCCGATCCAGTTTCTGGCTGCCGACGAGTTCCGTGCCCACGAGGCCAGGGTCTGCATCGCCGAAGGTGAGGTACTGGCCGATCCGAAGCGGGTGCGGCGCTTCACGCCCGAGCAGTATTTCAAGACGCGCGCCGAGATGATGGCGCTCTTTGCCGACCTGCCCGAAGCGCTGGCCAACAGCGTGGAGATCGCCAAACGCTGCGCCGTCACGCTGACGCTCGGCAACCCGCAGCTGCCGGTCTATCCCACGCCCGACGGCATGAGCATCGAGGATTATCTGCGGCAGCTGGCGGCCGAGGGGCTTCAAAAGCGGATGGACAAGCTCTATCCGGATCCGGCCGTGCGGGCAGCCAAGCAGCCCGAATATGACGAGCGTCTGACGCGTGAGTGCGACACGATCATCGGCATGGGCTTTCCTGGCTACTTCCTGATCGTGGCGGACTTCATCCAGTGGGCCAAGCAGAATGGCGTGCCGGTGGGGCCGGGCCGGGGATCGGGCGCCGGCTCGCTCGTGGCCTTTGCGCTGGGCATCACCGATCTGGATCCGCTGCCCTATGCGCTGCTCTTCGAGCGCTTCCTGAATCCCGAGCGGGTGTCGATGCCCGACTTCGACATCGACTTTTGTCAGGACAACCGCGGCAAGGTCATCGATTATGTGCGCCGAAAATACGGCTATGATGCTGTCTCGCAGATCGCCACCTTCGGCACCATGGCGAGCAAGGCCGTCATCCGCGATGCCGGCCGCGTGCTCGACATGCCCTACAACTTCTGCGATCAGCTCTCCAAACTGATCCCGATCGAGCAGGCCAAGCCCTTGTCGCTCGACAAGGCGCTGAAGGCCGAGCCGATTCTGGCCGAGCGGCTGGCCAACGAGGAAGAGGTGGCCGAGCTGTTCGATCTGGCCCGCCCGCTCGAAGACCTGACCCGCAACATCGGCATGCACGCCGGTGGCGTGCTGATCGCCCCAGGCAAGCTCACCGATTTCTGCCCGCTCTACCAGGCGCCCGGCACGACCTCGGTCGTGAGCCAGTATGACAAGGATGATGTCGAGGCGGTTGGCCTCGTCAAGTTCGACTTTCTGGGCCTGAGAAACCTCACCATCATCGATCTGGCGGTCGATTATGTGAACGCCCGCCGCAAGGCTGAGGGCATCGATCCGCTGGTGCTCGAACAGCTGGGCTTCGATGATGAGGGGGCTTACAAGATTCTGCAGGATGGCAACACGGTGGCCATCTTCCAGGTGGAATCGGACGGCATGAAGAAGCTGCTGAGAAAGCTCAGGCCAGACCGTTTCGAGGACATCATCGCCGTGCTGGCGCTTTACCGTCCCGGCCCGCTGGGGTCGGGCATGGTGGACGACTTCATTCTCAGAAAGCGTGGTGAGCAGGCCATCGACATCCCCCACCCGGATCTGAAAGACTGCCTGGAGCCAACCTATGGCGTCATCGTCTATCAGGAGCAGGTGATGCAGATCTCGCAGATCATCGCCGGCTACACGCTGGGCGGCGCTGATCTGCTGCGTCGGGCGATGGGCAAGAAAAAGCCCGAAGAAATGGCCAAGCAGCGCCAGATCTTCATGGAAGGGGCCACGAAGCTTGGGCAGGATCTGGATCTGGCGAGCCAGCTCTTCGATCTGATGGAGAAGTTTGCCGAGTACGGCTTCAACAAGTCGCACACGGCAGCTTATGCGGTCGTCACCTATCACACGGCCTGGCTGAAGGCGCATTACCCGGCCGAGTTCATGGCGGCCACGCTGTCTTCCGACATGGACGACACCGACAAGGTGCAGATCTTCGTGCGCGATGCGCAGGAGAACAAAGTTGTCGTTCAGCCGCCCGATATCAACGAATCCAATTACCGCTTCGAGCCGGCCAGCCCCAAGGCCATCCGTTATGGGCTGGGCGGCATCAAGGGGCTGGGGCAGTCGGCCATCGAGAACATCATCGAGGCGCGCCGCCAAGGTGGGCCGTTCATCGATCTTTTCGATTTTTGTGAGCGCATCGACCGCAAGCTGATCAACCGGCGCTCGATCGAGGCACTGATCCGCGCCGGTGCTTTCGACAAGCTGGACAAGGATCGGGCCAAACTGCTCGCCAATGTATCGCAAGCCACGGAGGCCGCCGAGCAGCGCGCGCGTGAGCAGGAGGCCGGGCAGGGCGGTCTCTTCGGCGATGATTTTCTCGAAGAGACGGGCGCACCGGTGCGGGAATGGGTGGCGCACGAGCCGTGGGATGACCGTCAGCGCCTGCTTGAAGAAAAATCCGCGCTGGGGTATTTCCTCACCGGGCACCTCTTCGATGCGCATCGCGACGAAGTTCGGTGTTTCGTCAAGACCCGACTGGGTGACCTCGAAAAGATGGTCGGCAAACAGTTTGGCGCCATCCCGGTGACGGTGGCCGGCATCGTCACGGCGCTGTCCACCGCCATGACACGGCGTGGCAAGATGGTGCGCGTGATGCTCGATGACGGCAGCGGCAGCGAGGAGCTGGCCGTGTTTGCCGAGGCGTGGGATCAGTACCGCCACCTGCTGCGCGAAGACCAGCTCATCGTCGTGCATGGCAAGTTGTCGAAGGATGATTACAGCGGCGGCCATCGGCTGTCGGTGGAACGGATTCTCGATCTGGGCACGGCACGGGCCGAGCATGCCCGTTCGTTGCGGCTGACGCTTTTTCAGGCGCCGGGAGCGGCCGAACGGCTTCGGCAGTTGCTCGAACCCTATCGGGTGGATGGCAGCCAGGGTGAGGGCTGCCCGGTCGAGATCCAGTACTGCAGCCAGGTGGCCACCGCTGCCTTGCGTCTGGGACATGAATGGGCCGTGCGCCCGGATGATGCCTTGCTGGCCGGCTTGCGCAGCTGGCTGACCGAGGCACGGGTTGAAATGCGCTACCGATGAACGCCAACACGCCGTTGACTGACAAGATGACCGAATCCGGGCGCGACCCGACACCCCCCTTGCCGCCGTCAGCCACGCCTGAGGTGGCCTTGGCTGGCCAGAGTCCGCCGGCCCAGGCGCCACTGGCCGACAGGCCCTCTGCACCCGAGCAGGGCGTGCAGCCGATGATGACGCCCGACAAGGCGGGCACCGACGCCGCGGCGCAGGCGCCAGACGCGGACGTGCCTGCGTGCGCCGATGACGGTGATGTTGACGCACGGACGCGCCATCGGGAAGCAGCGGCTCGCGTCGAGTCGATTGCCCGCCCGCCCGAAGGGCTGGCCGCCGCCCAGCGCGAGATGGATACCCGCGCCCAGGATGAGAACACGGCCCGCAGTGATCGTGCACTGATGCGCCGCCTCTTCCGCTATGTGAAGCCGCATTGGCGGCAATTCGGCATCGGCGTGATCGGCATGATCCTGACGGCCCTGACCGAGCCGGCGCTGCCTGCCATCATGCAGATCCTGCTCGACGACGGTTTTGGGGGGCAGGGTGATGCCAAGCTGATGTGGATGGCCCCCCTGATGATCATCGGCCTTTTCATGGCGCGTGGCGTGTTCACCTTCACGATGAATTACGCGATGAGCGAGGTCTCGAACCGGGTGCTCTACGACCTTCGGCAGCAGATGTTCGATCGGCTCGTGCGGATGCCGGTACGTTTCTTTTCGGTGAATGCAGCGGGCACCGTCATCGCCCGGCTCGTGAGCGATGTGCAGAACGTGACGCAATCGCTCTCGAGCGTGCTCGTCATCATGGTGCGCGATACCGTCGTGATCATCGGCCTGTTGTGCTGGCTGTTATACCTGAATTGGCAGCTCACGATCATCGCGCTCGTGCTGATTCCGATGGTGGCGTTGGCCGTGGGCGCGTTTTCCCGGCGGATGCGCCGGCTCTCGGGCGAGCAGATCCGTTACACCGGCGAGCTGACCGGTGTGGTGGGCGAAGCCATCCACGGCAACCCGGTCATCAAGGTTTATGAAGGGCAGGCGCACGAAAGTGCGCGCTTTGCCTCGGCCAGCAGCCAGCTTCGGGCCTTTGCGCGCCGGATGACCGTGGCGCAGTCGCTGATCGTGCCGATCACGCAGATCATGGCAGCGGTGGCGGTGGCACTGGTGATCGCCATTGCGCTCTATCAGTCGCAGCAGGATCGCACCACGGTGGGCGGTTTCGTCTCCTTCCTCACCGCCATGTTGATGATTCTCGCGCCGCTCAAGCACCTGGCCGATGTCAATGGCCAATTGCAGCGCGCGCTGGCGGCAGCCGATGCGGTGTTTCGTTTCATCGATGAGCCGGTGGAGGCCGATCAGGGCACGCAGACCATCGAACGGGCCAAGGGCGACCTGCGCTTCGAGGACGTGAGCTTTGGCTATGAGGGCAGCAGCACGATGGCGCTCAAGCACATCGACCTGCACATCAAGCCGGGCGAGACGGTGGCGCTCGTGGGCGGCTCGGGCGGTGGCAAGACGACGCTGGCGAACCTGCTGCCACGGTTCTATCCGGTGACGGAGGGGCGCATCCTGCTCGACGGCATCCCGATCGAGTCGCTCACGCTCGACAGCCTGCGCCAGCAGATTGCCTGGGTGAGCCAGCAGGTGATGCTCTTCAATGACACCATCGCCAACAACGTGGCTTATGGTGCCCGTCGTGGGGCGACCGAGGCCGAGGTGCGGGCCGCGCTGGAGGCGGCCTACCTGACCGAGTTCGTCGAAAGCCTGCCCGACGGGATCCATACCGTCATCGGGGACAACGGCATCCGGCTCTCGGGCGGGCAGCGTCAGCGCCTCTCGATCGCGCGGGCACTGCTGAAGCAGGCACCGGTGCTCGTGCTGGATGAAGCTACGTCCGCGCTCGACAATGAGTCCGAGCGCTATGTGCAGGCGGCACTCGACAAGCTCCTGCACAACCAGACCACGCTGATCATCGCGCACCGGCTCTCCACCATCGAGAAGGCCGATCGCATTCTGGTGCTGGATGCCGGGCGTATCGTCGAGTCGGGCACGCATGTCGAGCTGATCGCCCAAGGCGGCATCTATGCCCGGCTGCATGCCGGGGGAGCGTTGACCGAATGAGTGCGCCAGCCGTGTTTTCTGGCCGGAACGAGGCACTGCCCTCGGTCTCGCTGATCATCTCCACCTATCAACGTCCGTCGGCACTCGATCAGGTGCTGGCGAGCGTGGCCGAGCAGACGGTGCAGCCGCTGCAGGTCATGGTGGCCGATGATGGGTCGGGGCTGGAAACGGCCAGGGTGGTGGCAAGCTGGCGTGAGCAGTTCGGTGATCGGCTCGTGCATTGCTGGCAGCCTGATGAAGGCTTTCGACTGAGCGCTGCCCGCAACCGGGCCATTCGCGATGCCCGAGGGGATCTGCTCATCTTCGTCGATGGCGATTGCCTGATGCGGCCGGATTTCGTGGCGGTTCATCAGTCATTGGCCGAGCCTGGCTATGCCGTGGCCGGCAACCGCGTGCTCCTCAGCCCGACGCTGACCGAAGCCGTGGAGGCCAAGCAGCGAAACCCGGTGCATTGGGGCTGGTTGGCCTGGTTGAAAGCCTGGGTTGCCCAGGAGGTGAACCGACCTTGGGGGCTGCTGCGTCTGCCGGGCCAGTGGTGGCGTCGCTGGCGTGGGCGCCCCTGGAAAAGCTTCAAGACCTGCAATGTGGCCTTGTGGCGCGAGGACATGCTGACGCTCAATGGTTTCGAGGAGGAAATCGTCGGCTGGGGCTTCGAGGACACCGATCTGGTGTTGCGCTGGTTCAACCTCGGCGGGCGCTTGAAGAGTGGGCGTTTTGCCACCACGGTGCTGCATCTGTGGCACCACGAAGCGGCGAGGGACTCGGCCGAACGCAATGAGATTCGGGCCAAGGAAGCGGGCAAGGTGGGGGCCATCACGGCCGTGCAGGGGCTGGCACAGCGCTCGGCTGCCGACCGTTACGATCCGCCTCGGGGGAGGTGAATCGTGAACGGGATGCTGAACGCAAGTCATGGTCTGATGGCCCTGTATCTGGTGTGCCTGCTGTCGGTGCCCAAGGTGCAATCTGTTCTGGCAGCCCTGGTCTGTCTGACGGCGATGGTCGCCAGCCGTTGGCAGACGCCACCGCCGGTGGGGGTACGGTTGCGACAGAGCCTGGCTTTGTTCGTGCCACTGGCTGCTTATGGGGCCCTGGTGCTGGGGCAGATCCTGGCGGGCATGCTGAAGCCCAAGGATGCCGATCAGCTGCTGATGTGTCTGCTGACCGCGGGTGTGCTGCTGTCGTGGGTGCCAAGAGCGGCCCCATCGCCACGGAAATGGCTGTTTCCGGCGGCTGCCGTGGGCGCGATCGGCGCCTTTGGGCTAGCCGCCTGGCAGGTGTTCGGGCTGGATATCGAACGCCCCTACGGCCACCTGGGGGTTGGCAAGATCGGCAATGGCGCCATCAAGTTCGGGGACCTGGCAGGGTTGCTCGGCCTGTTTTCCCTGCTGATGCTGGTCGATGGTGCGCACGAGCCCCGTTGGCGCAAGGTGCTGGGCGTGCTGGGGTGTGCGGCCGGGCTGGCGGCACTTGGCATGTCTCAGGCACGTGGCGGGGTGCTGGGCGTGGCGCTGGCCTTGTGGGTGTTGATCCTGCTGCTGTATGTTCGGCGGCGTGCGCGGCGGCGCCAACTGTCGGCCCTGGCTGCAGATGGATCCGGGGTGCCGACTGGTGCTATTGGGGCTTCATCCTCACGGGTTTTGAGCCGACCGCCCCGGTTGCGCGGATGGATGGCCGCCGTGTTGGGGGCTGTCGTACTGGTCGGGGCCGTACAGTGGATGGCGCCCCGTTTTGCCGACATCGGACCGCAGATCGAGCGCTTTCAGGCGGGCGATCAGAATAGTGAGGTCGGCCAGCGGCTTGCGCTTTGGGGCGTGGCCTGGCGTGCCGGCCTGCACGCGCCGCTGACCGGCATCGGCATCGACGGTTTTGCCCAGGAACTCGATCGTCAGCGTGCCACCGGTGAGGTGCCGGCTGACATGCTCGTGCTTTATGGGAGTGCACATAATGAGTATCTGGCAGCCTTCGCCGGTGCCGGGGTGCCTGGACTGGTGGTGATCCTGCTGTTATTCATCGGCCCGATGGTGGTGGGTATTCGGCGCTTTCTGGCAGGCCAACGGCCCGATGCGGCGCTGGCGCTGGTCATGCTGAGCACGGCGTTCAGTGCGTATTCGCTCACCGATGCCATGTTCGAGCGTCAGATCTCGATGCTGGCGTATCTGTTGTTGGCTGCCTGGCTGATGGCGGCCAGTGGCACGCCGGCAAGTCAGCCCGTTGCAAACGGTGGGGGAAATCATGCCTGAGCAACTGTCCGTGCCCGGCGGGTTGTCGGTTGCCATCATCGCCAAAAATGAGGCCCACCGGATCGAGGCGTGCCTGCAGAGCGTGGCGTTTGCAGATCAGATCGTGGTGCTGGATTCGGGCAGTACCGATGACACGGTGGCCATCGCCCGCCGCCTGGGCGCCGAGGTCGAGGAAACGGATTGGCCCGGTTTTGGCCCGCAAAAAAACCGGGCGCTGGCCCGCTGCCGGCATCGCTGGGTGTTGTCGCTGGATGCCGATGAGCGGCTCTCGCCGGCGCTGGCCGAAGAAATCCTGCGTGTGCTGCATAGGCATGATGAATCGGCGTTTGATCCAACGACGTGCCGCGGGGGCTCAGATAGTGTCGACAACCCACCCTCGGGCATAGGTGAGCAAACTGATCATGTGGCGGCTTCCGATGGTGTGGCTGCATCTTCGGCTGCATCAGCTGCGGCTGGTATTGGTACTGCTCATGCTGCCTCTGCAGGCTTGACGAATGCTGAAGCCAAGGTCTGCGCTGATGCGTGCGGCGGGGCTGGTGTGGTTCATAACGGTGTGGCCCATGAAAAGAGGGCCGTGGTTGGCTATTGGCTCCGGCGCAGCAGCACCTTCTGCGGCCAGGAGATCCGATACGGCCTGTGGGGCAACGACCGCGTGTTGCGGCTCTTCGAGCGTGAGCGTGGCCGCTTCTCCGATGACCGGGTGCATGAACGCCTGATCTGCGAAGGCAAAACGCGGCGCCTCGATGAGGTGCTGTTGCACGACAGTGTGGATTCGCTTGAAGACGCGCTCAACAAGTCGATCAGTTACTCATGGCTGGGCGCTGAAAAACTGCGTGCCAGAGGGCATGGTGGGGTGTTGAAGGCATGGCTGCACGGTAGCTGGTCTTTCGTGCGCG
Organism: Lautropia sp.; assembly: GCA_030532895.1. Lineage (GTDB taxonomy): Bacteria > Pseudomonadota > Gammaproteobacteria > Burkholderiales > Burkholderiaceae_E > Lautropia. Next base: position 48,855 of record JAUNKF010000004.1, read on the forward strand.
GCTATCTGCTGCGCGCAGGCTTTCTGGATGGCCGGCATGGGCTGACGCTCGCTTGGCTGCACGCACGCGGCACCTTCTGGAAATATCGCTGGGCGGCCCTGCCCGAGGGCGAGTGGGAAGCGCGCCGGCGTTTTGTCCGATAGATGGCTGTGGCTGTCTCTGATGGTGCCTTTCATGTCTCAGCCGCTGGCACGCCATGGCAGCATGGTGCATGTCATGTGATGGTTTGTCCTTGTGAAAGTCTGGCCGGGCCGGCATGACACGGCCTCATATGAACACGGTATGAGAATGACATCCTTTATTGGGTGGTGATTGCTTCATGAACTTGCTGCTGTTGACCTTTGGTGACAAGGTCGAGAACCACTATCAGGCCGTTTTTGCCATCCTCAGTTTTCTGAAGAGCCCTGCCATCGAGCGGGCGATCGTCATCACGGATCGGCCGGACTTTTACCGCTTTCTGGCCGAGCGGGTCGATGTCGTCACCATCGATCAGCAGACGCTCTCAGAATGGAAGGCGCCTTATCAGTTTTTCTGGCGCATCAAGATCAAGGCCGTGGCGCTGGCCGTGGCGCGTTACCCGGATCAGCACCTGATGTATGTCGATTCGGATACCTTTCTGGCGGGTGATCTGGGTCAGATGGTGTCGGCCCTGGATGCGGGGGGCGGTTACATGCACCTGTTTGAAGAAGGGCTGGGCAGCAACACGAACCGCACGCTCAAACGGATGTATCAGTCACTCGCCGGCAAAACTTTTGCCGGCGTGACGATGACGGCCAACACACCGATGTGGAACGCCGGCGTCATCGCCTTGCCTGCCAGTCGTGCGGCAGAGACGGTGCAATTGGCCCTGCAATTGTGCGACGAGATGTGCGCCACCGATTGCACGCGCCGCCTGATCGAGCAGTTTGCCTTTTCCGTGGCATTGCACGAGAAAACGCAGCTGGCCGGCTGTGAGAACATCATCGGCCATTACTGGGGCAACAAGCCTGAGTGGGATGCCTTCATCACGCAGTTTTTTGCCACCAACCTGCTGAAGGGGGCAACGCTTGCCGATTGCATCGAGCAGATGCGCACCATCAACTGGAAGCGGTTGCCGCTGGAAAAACGCAAACGAAGCAGCACCGAACGCATCAAGCGCTGGCTGGATGGCACCTTCAAGCCCAGGCGCGTCCGGTATTTTCAAGGCGATTCGCCCTGATGGATCTCCCCTCCTTAGACGACATCTCCCTTCGCTTCCTTTGCCTGTTGCATGAATCTCATCAGGGCTATCACGGATAGGTGTGTCGAAAAATCTTCCTATAAGATCAAGTTGAAACAAGTTTTGTCCTGTTTCATCAGCATCAGAATTTGATGGTGCCGATTTTATTGGAGGAGACGCGATCAGTTCGGAAGACGGTTGACGAGATTGCTACTTGTTCGGTAAGAAGTTCCTTCGTTCCCCAGTATCAAATTCCTATTCCTTTGGGGTTTCTTGCGGTGCTTAGGGATTATGCGGAAAACGTTGTTTTGAACATGAAGGATATTGTTCAAGGGAGGCGTTATCGATTTTGCGTGGTGAACTCGGCATCAGCTAGACGGAGGGAGCTTGACTTCGCAAATCTTGGAATCTAAACGTGCTCTTTTTTGGGAGGGTGGTTTGTGAGAAAGCTTTGTCTGGCTCGTTGGGTAACGGTAAGAGGCGTGCTTTTCGCATCACTTCTGCTGCTGTGCCTAGGAGTTGTGCGCGCCAATGATGATGTTAAGGTAGGACGAAGTGGCTCCATTGAAGATCCGATGATTGACTCCTTGAAGATCAAGCAGGGAAGGAGTCATTTGCTAAAGATTGGGGTGGAGCCTAGTCTGAAGGCGCTACTGGGTGCTCGATATGATGAGTTCCTGGAAAACTTTCAAGATATCACTGAGCCAACCCTTTTGAAGGACGGTGGCTATGTTCTGGACGGTTGGCGTCACATTGATTACGGGCGTGAGGATATTCATCCTTTTGATCACTCGGCGGTTTTTATTTATTACCCGGATGGGCGGGTCTACGCAGCCTGGTACAACAAGGATGAAGGGGTCATCCATTACGCTGGTGAGCGCTCAAGTCCGGTTCACGTCGGTGTAGACGCGTGGGCGCGACGTTTTTATCCGCCTATTCTCAGAGTGAAATAGTCTGTTCAAGGAGCGCCAGCAAACAATTCATCATGAAGGGCAAGGGTAATCATGACACGGGTCTTGTGGCATGGTTGCCCTTTCTTGCATGTGTTGACTGCGGGTGGGGTGACAATCAGCCATTAGCCATTAGCCATTAGCCGTCAGCCTGCACCCAGCGCCCATCACGCCAAAATGATGTCGTAATCCTGCTGTGTATAGCTGGGCTCCACATGCAGCGTGATCGGCTTGCCGATGCTTTCGCCCAGAATGGCCAGATGCGGGCTTTCTTCATCCAGCAGCAGGTCGATCACCTGTTGTGAGGCAAGAATCCGAAACTCCTTCGGATTGAATTGCCGCGCTTCGCGAGCGATTTCCCGCATGATTTCATAGCACATCGTGCGCGCCGTCTTGATGGTGCCCTTGCCCTGGCAGGCATTGCATGGCTCACAGAGCATCCGTTCCAGCGAATCGCGCGTGCGCTTGCGGGTCATCTCCACCAGACCCAGCGAGGTGAAGCCGTTGACCGTGGTTTTGGTTCGGTCGTTGGCCAGCGCGTTGCGCAGGGCTTGCAGCACCGTGTCGCGGTGCTCCTGGCTGTGCATGTCGATGAAATCGACGATGATGATGCCGCCCAGATTGCGCAATTGCAGTTGCCGTGCGAGCGTTTGTGCGGCTTCCAGGTTCGTCTTGAACACCGTGTCGTCGAAATTCCGGCCGCTGATGTAGCCACCCGTGTTCACGTCGATGGTGGTCAGCGCTTCGGTCTGGTCAAAGATCAGATAGCCACCGGATTTCAGCGGCACTCGCTTGGCGAGCGCGCGATCCACTTCCTCGTCCACCATGTAGAGGTCGAAGAGTGAGCGGCTGCCGGCGTGCAGTTGCAGCTTGGCCTCCAGGCTGGGCATGTAGGTGCGGCAGAACTGCTGCATCTGCACGAGCGTGTCCGGGTCATCCACCAGGATGCGCTGCGTGCTGTGAGTGGCCAGATCACGCAGGGCGCGCTGGCTGAGCGGCAGCTCGTGATAAAGCTGTTTGGGGCGGCGGTTGGCGGCGGGCTGGCCGCTGGTGTGGGCTTGTGCGGCCTCCAGAATCTGTGCCCAGCGCCGGCGCAGGTAAGCGATGTCGGCGAGTAGCAGATCATCGGTGCTGCCTTCGGCCACGGTGCGGATGATGAAGCCGCCCGCTTCGGGCTTGCCCGGCTCCAGCCCCAGCGCCATCAGCGTGCGCACCCGCTCCAGCAGCCGGGTGCGCTCGTTTTCATCGGTGATGCGCTGTGCAATGCCGATGTGCGGATCATGCGGCAGATAGACGAGCATCCGGCCCGCAATGCTGATCTGCGTGGTGAGCCGTGCGCCTTTGCTGCCGATCGGATCCTTGATCACCTGCACGAGCAGCGATTGACCGGGGTACAGGTAGCGCTCGATGGGTAACGGGTTGGCGGCATCGTTCACCCGGCACTGCCACAGATCACTCACATGCAGAAAGGCCGAGCGCTCCAGCCCGATGTCGATGAAGGCCGATTGCATGCCGGGCAGCACGCGGCTGACGATGCCGGCATAGACATTGCCGACCTGACCCCGGCTGGCCTGACGGTCGATGTAGAACTCCTTGATGACCCCCTGCTGCACCAGCGCCACCCGCGTTTCGGGCGAGGAGGTGTTGACGAGGATTTCTTCGGTGGCAGTGTCTTTCATGAGAGGGGGCCAGCACGGCAGCCTGGCCCGGTGGCCGTTGCATGATGGCGGGGCATGATCGGGCGGTGCTGTGCATCCTGTGGAAGCAGGGCGCGAATACCGCCCATCCGCTCGCCGCCTCGATGGGGCCGGGTGAGCTGTCGTTCTGGTTCTTGTTGGCTAAGGATCGGGCGGCTGTATTGCCGGTGTGCCTGGATGCCGTGTCTTCAAGCGTGCGGACGACACGACAGGCATCTGCTGGCTATCAATTGTGCCCGATTTGTGTCTGCTTGGACATGCAGCGGCATGACGGGCGCCAAGGCTGCTTCAGACCCGCCTTGGCGAGCAGCTCACCGGTCTCGAAGAGCGGCAACCCCATGATACCGGAGTAGGAGCCTTCGATCTTGCGCACGAAGCGTGCGGCGGCGCCCTGAATGCCATAGGCCCCGGCTTTGCCCATCGGCTCGCCGGTGCCCACATACCAGGCGATGTCCTCGGGCTTGAGCCGGGCAAACTGCACCCGTGAGACCTGCGTGCGTTTGAGCGTCTTGCGCCCGTTGGCGCTGATCACCACCACGGTGGTCAGCACCCGATGCGTGCGCCCGGACAGCTCCCGCAGGATGCGGGCGGCGTCGGCCTCATCGGCCGGCTTGCCCAGAATGGTGCCGCCGATGGCCACGGTGGTGTCGGCGGCCAGGAGCGGCAGGGGTGGGTAAATGACAGGGCTTGTCGCCGGGGCTTCCTGCATCAGCGCTTCCAGCCGCTCGCGTGCCGCCTGGGCCTTGGCGAGCGCCACCCGCTCCACATACTGGGTGGGCGATTCGCCCACGCGCACCGCTTCGAGTGCTTCGGCTCGCGCCTCGTCTTCGTCCAGCAGCAGCCGGGCGTCGATACCGATTTGTTGGAGCAGTTGCAGCCGGCGCGGGCTGCGGGAGGCGAGGTAGATCATCGAGTGAGTCAAATAGGTAGTTTCCTGTCTTCTGTACTAGCGGATGTGCTCAGCACAGTGATGATAGTAAATGATCGAGCTAAACCTGGGATTATAATGGATGTGAGCTGTTGCGTAATGAAGGGTTCTTACTAGTTACATTGTCCGTTCCGAAAGAACATCATATAGCCGACTTATGTGCATGGAGAGAAGTGTCATGAAATCAGGTGTTAAGGCGGCCAGTGAGATGATGTCTTTTGAAGACAAGGTGTTTCATCTTTCTTTAGATGGCCTGATTGATTGGTGGTGTGCTCAGGGAAAGATGAGTGCAAATAGTGGTTTCGAGGTTATTGATACAAAGATCGACTCGCTTTCAGAGGGGGTGTTTTCTCGTAATGACTTGAGTAAAAGGGCTGAGTTTCATCGGTCTTTGCTTAAACTATACGATATGCATGTTTCTTTGCCCTCCTCGGGAGGGGGTGGTAATAACTTTCAGTTTGATGTGTTTTTGATTCATGTAAAAAACAGACTAGAGGATGAGTGGTTGAGGTTTGAGAGGCGATGTTTTTTGGATTTTATGGAAAGGCTTGGGGGTGAGAAGGGGGAGGGGGTTGTTGATTTGATTGGGCGTATGTGGTTGACTCATCCCTCTTCAAGGCATCCGCTGTTTTCGTACTTGGAAAGAGAGGCGGATATCGAGAAGATGTGTGAGTTTTTTGTGAGCGATAGCCCCTTGAATGTTCGGTTTTATGACCTGATTGTTCTTTCTATGGTAGGAGCTCCGGAAGATGTCAGGGTGGAGCTTGCTGGGAATTTTTGGGATGAGTCAGGTCGAGGGGATGCGGGTTCTAGCCATGTATCACTCTTTAAGGCATTGCTTGATAAACTTGGAATTGAGAGGGCAGCAGACGAGCATGCGTCTCTTTTGTCCTTGGAGGGAATGGAAGGGTATAACCTTTTCATGATGACCGCATTGAACCGACGCTTGTATTACATGCTGTTGGGGGTGATGGCAATAACTGAGTTGATGGATCCGTCCCAGTATGAGCGACTTGTCAATGGTTGTCGTCGTCTTGGATTGTCTGATGAAGATATTTTGTATTACTCTGAGCACGTCACTATTGATGTAGTGCATGGTGAAGGGTGGCTGAAAAACGTCATTTTTCCGATTGTTTCTCGGTGTCCATCCGCAGCTGGGGATGTTCTTTTTGGTGCTTATCTGCGCTTGAAAACGTGCCAATCTTATTATGACGCACTGCTGTTTAGGTTGAAGGAGGGTGAAACTTGATGAGCTGACTGAAAGTGGGTGTTTGAGAGTAAAAATCGTATATGCCACATTATTTGTTCCTGTCGCTGGCGGCCCTGTTCTGGGGCGGTAATTACGTGGTTGGCCGCGTGCTGGTGGCCGGTATCGACCCGTTTCTGCTGTCGGCCATACGCTGGACGCTGACGGCGTTGTTGCTCGGCGCCCTGTACAGGACGCGCATTCGGCGGGAGCGTCCTTGTGCGTGGGCGGATTGGGGGCGGTTGCTCGGTTTTGCGGCGTTAGGGCAGGTGGCTTTTCCGGTCACGCTGTACATGGCGCTTCAAACAGTCACTTCGGTGCGCACGGCGCTCTACATGGCGGCTTCGCCCTGCATCGTGATGTTGCTGAGCCGGCTGCTCTTTGGTGATGCGCTTCGCGTCCGGGCGGTGCTGGGCATCTTCATCAGCACACTAGGCGTGCTCGTGGTGCTCTCGGAGGGGCGGCTGGATCGTTTGGGCGATACGGGGCAGCTGGCCGTGGGTGATCTTTGGGCGATGGGGTCGGTGCTGAGCTGGGCACTGTATTGCACCTGTTTGCGGCTCAAGCCCAAAGGCTTGTCCAGCGAAAGTTTTGTGGCCTTGTCATCCATGATTGGCGCTGTCTTGTTGTTGCCTTTTGCCTGGCATGCCATTGAGGCCGTGCAGCAGGGGAGAATGGTGCTGGCGTGGGATGCCACCCAACTGTTGGGCGTGGCCTATCTGGTGATCTTCCCGTCGTGGCTGTCGTACCTGTTCTGGAACCGCGGGATTGCCGTCGTCGGTGCGGCCAGAGGCGACATTTTTACCCACCTGATTCCGCTCAGCGGCGGCTTGTTGGGCATCCTGCTCCTGGGGGAACCTTTTGGCAGCTATCACCTGGTGGGGGCGTGCTGCATCCTGTTGGGCTTGGTGCTTTGCCGACGTTAGCGCGTGTATGACACGTTCCAGGTGTCGTGTCTCTACTCATTGTTCGCGCCAAAACGTGCGGGTTGTCGAAGGGCAACATCAATAGACGATAGGGCGGGTGTTAACCCATACCAGTAGTAAGGCGGCTGTGTATTTTGGAGCAGCCATTGAGGCGGTTGGCTGCCGCTACCATCACTCCCGGTGATAAGGATGATTGGCATTGATCGACCAGGCCCGATAGAGCTGTTCAGCCAGCAGCACGCGCACGAGGGCGTGGGGCAGGGTGAGGCTCGATAGCCGGATGCTTTCGTGGGCCTCGGCGTGCAGGGCGGGGTCGAGGCCATCGGGGCCGCCGATCAGTAGCGCCACGGGCTGGGCCGTCTGCTGCCAGCCTTGCAGTCGCTGGGCCAGCGCCGTGGTGCGCAGATCCTGCCCGCGCTCGTCCAGCGCCACGATGCGGGCTTTGGGCGGAATCTTGGCGCGCAGCCGTTCGGCCTCACGCGCCATCAGTGTGGCGGTAGCGGCCTCGGTGCGGCGGGTTGGATCGCCGGTGCGGTTTTCGGTCTTGACGGCCACCAGCTCCACCGTCAGCTCTTTCGGAAAGCGCTTCAGGTAGTCGGCCACGGCCTCTTCCACCCAGCGAGGGCTGCGCTGGCCAACGGCGATGATGCGGATCAGCATGAAAGGGAGATCAGGGAGATCGGCGGATCAGCCAGCCGGCTTCAGGCCCGACAGCGCTTTGGCCGGTGCTGCGCCAGACAGCGACACGGGCTTGGCGCCCCACAGCTCTTCGAGGTTGTAGTAGGCGCGGATGTTGGCCTGCATCACATGCACGATCAGGTCGCCCAGATCGACCAGCACCCATTCGCCGGTGTCTTCACCCTCGACCGAGACGACCGGGTAGCCGGCTTCACGGGCTTTTTCCGAGACGCGGGCGGCCAGGGCGCGGGTCTGGCGGTTGGAGGTGGCGGTGGCCAGCACCACGCGGTCGAAAAGGTCGGACAGATCCGAGGTGTCGAAGACGCGGATGTCCTGGGCTTTGACATCTTCGAGGGCGTCGACCACGACGTTTTGCAGCTGAGTGATGCTCATGGGCAGCGTTGGAATGCGTTGGATGAAAGCTGAAAATACCTGAAACGGCTTGGTGTCAGGACAGCATAACCGACTGGCCTGAAAGAGGAGGAATATAACCGCTGGCGGCTATGGGTGCGAGACGCGGCTCATGACACGCTCCAAGAAAGGGTCTTGTCAGGTGCCACCCAGCCAAGGATTCAGCAGCTTGATGTCGATACCGTTGAAATCGGCGATGTTACGTGTCACCAGCGTCAAATCCTGAACTTGTGCGGTTGCTGCAATCAAAGCATCCATTTCTGGCCTGGGGTTCGGAACATGCAGATGGCTGCATTGAAAGGCAATTTGGGTCGTGACCGGTATGATCCGGCTGGAGAACAGGGGTATGACCTGTTCATCTAGCCATGTTCTCAATATCCGCCCTTGGGTGGGGTCTCGACGTTCCATCAGCAGTGTGCCCAGATTCAGCTCATGAATTGTGATGACAGAAAGGTATAGCTGATCACCTGATACCTGTCTGGCCCAGCGACCGACATGGGGGGCACAGTTTCCGCTTTTCAGCTTTCTCAATTCCGAGATGACATTGGTGTCCAGTAGGTACTTCATCTCATGTCGATGGAGCGGGGCAAGGCTTTGGATCTGGGGAAGTCAATGTCGATGTCGGCCACTTCTGGTGGCGTGCCCAGCGCGTCCAGCCAGGCAGGCAGATGATCGGTGCTGGCCGGGTCGTTCACTTGTCTTTCTGCCTCGGCTACAGCGGTTTCGATCAGTTGAACCAAGGTTTCTGACTTGAGAATGCCACGGCGTCTGGCGCGTTCGGCCAAGGCGTCGGGCAGTGTGATGGGGACGGTGATACTCATGGCATCCTCCCGGAGGCGGTCGGGGGTGGGCAAGCAGAATAAGATATACCCGAGCGATTGCCAAGGGGAAGGGGACATTTGTACTTTGGGTTGGCAGCTACGACAGTAGCCTCGGGCAAAAGTCCATGACTTCTTCAGAGTATCCCTGGTTCTTGACGCCGGCTAATCGGCTGCCAGGTTGCCGGATGGCGAGTGTGGCGGCGCATACAACCCATGCCGGTGAATGTAGGCTTCCACTCCCATCGGTAGCAGGCTGTTGACGGGTTGGCCTTCTTGCAGGTGCTGGCGCAGCATGGTCGAGGAGACGGGCACGGCCGGCATTCTGAAGAAGATGATCTGCCCCGAGGGGGTGTTGGGCAGCGCGCCGGTGCCGCGTTCGTTCAGTATGGCCTCGATGGGCGGGGGCAGATCGGTGAGTGGCACGCGCTCACGCTGGGTGACGGCGATGTGGGCGTAGTCGAAGAGCATCTCCCACTGATACCAGCTGTCGAGTCGGCGGAACTGGTCGCTGCCGATGATCAGCATCAGCGGCACCTGCGGGCCGTAGCGCTTGCGTAGCGTGATCAGCGTGTCGAGCGTGTAGCTTGGCCCCTGGCGGCGGATTTCCTCATCGTCCACGACCCAGCTGGCCGTTTGGGTGTTGGCAGGCAGGGCCGCCACGGCCAGCCGCAGCATGGCCAGCCGGTGGGCGCCGTCGGCCTGCTGGCCGGCTTTCTGCCAGGGGTTGCCAGCTGGGATCAGCACGAGTTCGTCGAGTTTCAGCGCACTGATGGCGGCCTGACCCAGGGCCAGATGGCCGACGTGCACGGGGTCGAAGCTGCCGCCCAGGATGCCGATGCGACGAACGGTGCCGATCGTGTTCATAGCCAATCTCGAGCGGGCAGGAAGTCGGTGTAGAGCCGTGCTTCAGCCGTGCCCGGTTCGGGCTGATACTGGTAGCGCCATTGCACCACCGGCGGCATCGAGCAGAGGATCGATTCGGTGCGCCCGCCCGAGGCCAGGCCAAAGAGCGTGCCCCGATCCAGCACCAGATTGAATTCCACGTAGCGCCCACGGCGAAGTGCTTGAAACTCGCGCTCGCGCTCACCATAAGGCATGTCCTTGCGGCGCTCGACGATGGGCAGATAGGCCGAGAGGAAATGATCGCCCACGCTTTGGGTGAGTGCCCAGGCCGTGTCGAAGTCCGGCTCGTTCAGATCATCGAAAAAGATGCCGCCGATGCCGCGTGCCTCGTTGCGGTGCTTGAGGAAGAAATAGCGGTCGCACCAGGCTTTCATGGCCGGGTAATGTTCGGCGCCAAAGGGTTTCAGCGCGTCGAAGCACACCTGATGAAAATGCCGGGCGTCTTCTTCCTGCCCGTAGTAGGGCGTCAGATCCATGCCGCCGCCAAACCACCAGATGTCGCGCTCGTCCGGCGTGCGGGCCGGCGCGATGAAAAAGCGCACGTTCATGTGCACGGTGGGCACATGGGGGTTGCGCGGGTGCAGCACGAGCGAGACCCCGGTGGCGCGGGCGCTGCGGCCCGCTATCTGCGGCCGGTTGGCTGAAGCCGTGGGAGGCAGCTCGGGCACGCGCACATTGGAAAACAGCACGCCCGCCCGCTCGAACACGGTGCTGTCTTCCAGCACGCAACTGATGCCACCGCCGCCCAGACCCGGCACCGCACCCGGTTGCGGGGCTTCACGTTCCCAGACATCCCGCAGGAAGCGGCCCCCGTCGATGCCTTCGAGGCCCGCCACGATGCGGCTTTGCAGCCCGGCAAACCAGTCGGCGATGTGGTCGGTGGAAACGGTGGGGGCAGTGCCAGGGGCGGTGTGCTCGGTCATGTCCACCTCTCAGCCCTTGAGCGCACGATGGCCGATGTCGGTACGATATTGCATCCCGTCAAAGCGGATGCTGCGTACCCCTTCATAGGCACGGGCATGGGCGGCTTGCAGCGTGCTGCCCAGGGCCGTGACGCCCAGTACCCGGCCTCCGCTCGTGACGATCTGCCCGTCTTTCTCGGCGGTGCCGGCGTGGTAGATGAACAGATCATCGGCCTCCCGGTTGCCGCCGGTCGGGCAGCCGCTGATCGCATCGCCCTTGGTGGGCGTGGCCGGATAGCCCTGGGCGGCCAGCACCACGCACAGCGCCGGGCGCGCATCCCACTCGGCTTTCACCTGATCCAGCCGGCCCGCGATGCCGGCCTCGATCAGCTCACCCAGCGGGGTCTTGAGGCGGGAGAGGATGGCCTGGGTTTCCGGGTCGCCCAGTCGACAGTTGAACTCCAGCGTGTTGAGGCTGCCGTCCTCGCCGATCATCAGCCCGGCATAGAGAAAGCCGGTGAAGGGGGTGCCTTCGGCCGCCATGCCACGGATGACGGGCAGGATGATCTCGTTCAGCGCGCGTTGGTGAATGTCGGGCGTGATGACCGGGGCCGGGGAATAGGCGCCCATGCCGCCCGTGTTCGGGCCTTCATCGCCATCCTTCAGCCGCTTGTGATCCTGGCTGGTGGCCAGCACCAGCACATGCTCGCCATCGGCCATCACGATGAAGCTCGCTTCTTCGCCAGTGAGGAAGGCTTCGATCACGACGCGCGAGCCTTCGCTGCCGTGGCTGCCGAGGAATTGATCGACGGCAGCCAGCGCTTCGCCTTCCGTCTGCGCCACGATCACGCCCTTGCCGGCAGCCAGCCCGTCGGCTTTCACGACGATGGGCGCGCCCTGCTGGCGGATGTAGGCTTTGGCCTCTGCCGGGTCGGTGAAGGTCTGATAGGCTGCCGTGGGGATGCCGTGGCGCTGCATGAAAGCCTTGGCAAAATCCTTCGAGGCTTCAAGCCGGGCAGCGGCCTGGGTCGGGCCGAATACCGCCAGACTGCGTGCGCGGAAGCGATCCACCAGCCCGTCGGCGAGCGGGGCTTCGGGGCCGACCACGGTGAAGGCGAGTTGCTCCTGCGCGGCAAAGTCGGCCAGTGCATCGATGTCGGTGATGGGCAGGTTCTTCATGCCCGGCTCCCGCGCCGTGCCGGCATTACCGGGGGCCACGAACACGGTTTCAAAGGCGCGCGAGCGGCTCAGGGCCAGGGCGATGGCGTGTTCCCGTCCGCCACTGCCGACGACCAGGCATCGTTTCTGATCTGCCATGAATCTTCCTTCAGACGTTGTTGTCGTGTGCCGTGACGCCTCAGGCGTCAGCCTCGGCGAAGACGGCGTTCGTGTAGACCTGTTGCACGTCGTCCACGTTGTCGAGCGCGTCGAGAATCTTCTGCATCTTGACCGCGTCATCGCCCGAGAGCTCCAGCTCGTTCTGGGCCTTCATCGTGACTTCGGCCACTTCGGCCTTCAGCCCGGCTTCTTCCAGCGCGGTCTTGACGGCGATGAAGTCGCCCGGCTCGGTGATCACTTCGATCGAGCCATCCTCGTTGGTGAGGATGTCTTGCGCACCGGCTTCCAGACCGATTTCCATCAGCTTTTCCTCGTCGGTGCCGGGGGCAAAGATCAGCTGGCCGCAGTGGGTGAACTGGAAGGCCACCGAGCCGTCGGTGCCGAGGTTGCCGCCGTGCTTGGTGAGCGCATGGCGCACATCGGCCACGGTGCGGGTGCGGTTGTCGGTCATGCAGTCGACGATGACGGCCGCGCCACCGACGCCATAGCCCTCATAGCGGATTTCTTCGTAGTTGACGCCTTCCAGCCCGCCAACGCCGCGCTGGATGGCGCGTTGCACGGTGTCTTTGGGCATGTTGCCGTCGGCCGCCTTCTCGATGGCAAGCCGCAGGCGCGGATTCATGGAAGGGTCTGCACCGCCCATCTTGGCGGCCACGGTGATTTCCTTGATCAGACGGGTGAACAGCGCGCCGCGCTTGGCGTCCTGGCGCCCCTTGCGGTGCTGGATATTGGCCCATTTGGAATGGCCGGCCATGATCGTGTCCTATTAGCTGAATGGATTGAAACGGTGCGCGTGATGAACGGCTCACGCAAGCGACGGGCGCTGATGCCAGGGATGTTCGGAACAAGTCCACAGGGATGGTGCCTCCCGTTCCGAGGCGGGTTACCTTGAAGGGTCTGTTCCGCTCATCCCGAGGCGCAGGCCACGTCGGGCTGCCGGCTGGTGGACCGCTCGTTGCGAACCCCATGACGAACCTGCCAGACAGGCTCAAGGATTCGTGACACGCAGCCTGGATGATCCGGGCTAAGATAGCCGGCAAGGGAATGCGAGATTTTAGCATTCCGAACCTGTCCTTCCCCGGAGCCTTGTCTGATGTCTGAAGTCGTGTCGCCCCTGCTGGTGGGCAAGAACGAAACCGCCGAAGTTGCCTTGCTGCCCGCCATGGGCAACCGTCATGGCCTGATCACCGGGGCCACCGGCACCGGCAAGACCGTCACCCTGCAACAGCTGGCCGAGCGCTTCTCGGCAGCGGGCGTGCCGGTGTTCATGGCCGATGTGAAGGGCGACCTGACCGGCATCTCGCAGCCGGGCCAGATGTCGCCCAAGCTTCAGGAGCGGCTTGACAAGTACGGTCTGCCGACGCCCGCCTTTCGTGGCTTTCCGGTCACGCTCTGGGATGTGTACGGCAAGGCGGGCCACCCGGTTCGCGCCACCGTCTCCGACATGGGGCCGCTGTTGCTCTCGCGGATGATGGGGCTGAACGACACGCAGGAAGGCGTGTTGAACCTCGTCTTCAAGGTGGCTGATGACAACGGCCTGTTGCTGCTCGACAGCAAGGATCTGCGCGCGATGCTGCAATTCGTGGGCGAGAACGCCAAGCAGTTCACCACGCAGTACGGCAACGTCTCGTCGGCCTCGATCGGGGCCATTCAGCGCAACCTGCTCGCCTTGGAGCAGCAGGGCGCCGAGCAGTTCTTCGGCGAGCCGATGCTGAAGCTCTCGGACATGATGCGCACCGCGCCCGATGGTCGGGGCGTCATCAACGTGCTGATGGCCGATCAGCTGATGAATGCGCCCAAGCTCTATGGCACCTTCCTGCTGTGGTTGCTGGCCGAGCTGTTCGAGCAACTGCCTGAAGTGGGCGATGCGGCCAAGCCGAAGATGGTGTTCTTCTTCGACGAGGCTCACCTGCTCTTTGATGATGCGCCCAAGGCGCTGCTCGACAAGATCGAGCAGGTGGTGCGGCTGATCCGCTCGAAGGGGGTTGGCGTCTATTTCATCACCCAGAACCCACTGGACGTGCCCGAGACGGTGCTGGGCCAGCTGGGCAACCGCGTGCAGCATGCGCTGCGCGCCTTCACGCCGCGTGACCAGCGGGCCGTGCGCGCAGCGGCCGAAACGATGCGCGCGAACCCGGCCTTCAATACTGAACAAGCCATCAGCGAGCTGGGCGTGGGCGAGGCGCTGGTGTCTTTCCTCGATGCGAAGGGTAGCCCCACCATCGTCGAGCGGGTCTGGATCGTGCCGCCGGCCTCACGCATCGGGCCGGCCACGGCCGAAGAGCGCCAGGCGCTGATCGCTCAATCGCCGGTGGCGGGTGTCTACGAGCAGCTGGTGGATCGGGAATCGGCCTATGAAGTGCTGCGCAACCGTGCGGCCGAAGCAGCCGAAGGCGCTGCCAAGCCGGGGGCTACCAACAACGGCGCCGCCGGTGCCAGTGGTGCCCAGGGCAGTGCAGCCCAGGAGGGCGGCGGCAGCTTCCTCGATGAGGCACTGGGCGGCCTCTTTGGCGGCGACTCGGGCAGCAAGCGCAGCAGCGGCACCCGGCGCACCAGCAGCAGTCGTAATGATTCGGTGCTGGAGACGGCCGCCAAGAGCATGATGCGCACGATGGGTTCGCAAGTGGGCCGGGCGCTCGTGCGTGGCATCCTCGGCTCGTTGACGGGGCGCAAGCGTTGAGTTGAAAGGCGATCGCTGGCCAGGATCTACAAGGGCAGGGGCGAGGGGATGAGTAAATCCATACCGCGCTCCGGCCCAAGTGGATATGGGTGGGTATTGTCAGTTGTATCGAGGCGGGAAACCATCGGGAGTTTCGCTGTTTGGGAACTTCCGCTTGGTGTGAAGAACTCGCAGGATGCGAATCCGGCGAGAGGTTGGTTTGTAGACGACCAGATAGTTGGGGTGAGCGACAAATTCTCGAGTACCCTTGATGCGCCCTTTCCGAAAGAGATGGGGCATTCTGGTTAACAGCGAAGCAACTCCCTGCGTGATGGTGTCACGCAATTCTTGGGCTGCTGTCGGATTGAAGTGCTCGATGTAATCGTAAATATCCGCTAGATCATCGATCGCAGCTTCAGTCCATTCAACAACGGGCAGTGACACGTTTGGCCTTGCGTTCAGCAATGCGTTGATCAAGGAGTTTCATCGCCTCTTCATGCGGGATGGCAGGGCGCGGGTCATCAAGCGCGGCTTGTACTTGCGCCCGATACCACTGATCGTAATCGTCTGCTTGTTGTTGCGTCTCAAACTCAGAGACTATGGGGTCAAGGGTAAGGGTGCTCATATGCCATGCACTAAGGCAAGTGGTTCTTGACACACGACTATTGTAGGGGGATTTGGGTATGGCATGCAGATTCAGACGACAGAGGGCAGGAAAAGCATGGTGATGGCAACGGATGAGCAGGCACGGCATGATGAACGTCTGGGCCTCATCTACGGCGTGTTGGGCGCCATGCTGTTTGCTGGTAAGGGGATTCTGATCAAGCTGGCCTACCGGCATGGGGTGGATACCGAAAGCTTTCTGGGTTTGCGGATGCTGTGGTCGGCGCCCCTGTTCGTGGCGGTGATCTGGTGGGCCGATGGCGAGCGCATGCGGGCGTGGTGGCGGCAGCGGGGGCGTGCGTCGGGACTGCCTGCTGCATCAGAGCCGCTTGTAGGGCAGCCGATGGCTGTAGAGCGAGGCGCGGTTGCCGGACAGATGCCGGGGCAATCGTCGACGCCGGCGCGCGTGCACCATGCCGGGAGCGGGGCAGGCGTTGCATCCACCGGGGCGGGTTGCTCAGCCCTGCAGACGGCATCGCCGTGGCGTGCTGGCGATGCGTGGAAAGTGTTCGGGCTGGGATTTTCGGGCTATTACCTGGCGAGCTATCTGGATTTTTTGGGGCTGCAATACATTTCTGTCGGCCTGGAGCGCGTGCTCTTGTACCTGGGGCCAACCTTCGTGTTGCTGATTTCGGTGTTCTGGCTGAAGCGGCCGGTGAGCCGGCTGCAATGGCTGGCGCTGGCCGTCAGTTATCTGGGGGTGATCCTTGTCTACCTGCACGATCTGGACATGGCTGGTCAGCAGAACGTGCCCTTGGGTAGCCTCTTGGTGCTGGGCAGTTGTCTGAGCTATGCCTTTTATCTGCTGGGGTCTGGCGAGCTGGTGGGACGGCTGGGGCCGCGTCGGCTCACGGCCTGGGCTAGTCTGGTGGCCAGCGTGTTGTGTGTGGTGCAGGCGCTGGTGCTGGGTGGCTTAACGATGTTTCAGCAGTCATGGGCGGTGCAGGGGATTGCGATTCTGACCGCCATTTTCTGCACCGTGATGCCGCTCTTTCTGACGATGGCCGCCGTTGACCGCCTGGGTGCCGGCAAGGCCGCTCAGGTGGGCATGATCGGCCCGGTGTGGACGATCTTTCTGGGCGCGATGATCCTCGGTGAGCCGGTGGGTGGTTTGCAGCTCGTGGGCACGGCCGTGGTCATCGCTGGGGTGCTGATTTTGGGGAAGGCGGGGCGGAAAAAATGATGTGTTCCCAGGACGACAAATCAGATGAGTCCGGCAGGGCGGCAAAGTCTTTCGAGAATCATGAAGCGGATGATGCTACTGAAAATGCTACGGCTACGGCTACGGCTGCGGCGATCATGGTGAGACTGGACGCTTTCCGTGGACGTTTGCCTGATGGTTTTAGATTTGATCGTGATGAAGTTAGCGACCGCATTGATGATGCTGGGCCAATGAAACTTGATCCTGATCTGCCTGTCGTAGCGGATCAAATTCGTCGCGATCAAGGATAGCTGCTGACGAGCGCTTCATGAAGCGCATCATGGCAGCGACAGCATCTCTGGCTGAATCGGGTGATGCGCTGATGGGGGGCAAGTGGACAAACTCGTATTGGTGATGTGTGTCATTCATGTTATTTATGGGGCTAGCTTTCCCAGCCGAGTCTGTGTGAATGGCTGTCGGAGGGCGTTTCGGGTTTGAGTCTTCGTACTTCTTACCATGAAGTCCCTTCCGTTTTCTACGTGTCATGTGTCATGTCTGATTCTGAATATTCCCTTTCCCGCCGTTTTTCTTCCGTCGCACGTGTCCACGGGCAGGCCGGTGTCGAGCGGTTGTGGCACTCGCATGCGGTAGTGGTGGGTGTAGGGGGCGTCGGGTCGTGGGCGGCTGAGGCGTTGGCGCGTAGCGGGGTGGGGCGGCTCACCTTGATCGATCTGGATCATGTGGCCGAATCGAACATCAACCGGCAGGTGCATGCGCTCACCAGCACGCTGGGAGCGGCCAAGGTGGAGGTGATGGCGGCGCGCATACGGGATATTTCGCCAGATTGCGAGGTGCGCGCGGTGGATGCTTTCGTCGAGCCGGGGGAGGAGGAGGGCCTGATCCCGGCGGACGCCGATGTCGTCATCGATGCGATCGATGCGGTGGCGGCCAAGGCGTCGCTGATTGCCTGGTGCAAGAAGCAGGGCGTGCCGATCATCGTCTGCGGGGCGGCAGGGGGGCGGACGGATCCGCTCCAGTTGCGTACCGACGACCTGGCGCGCACGGAAGGGGATGCGCTGCTCTCGGCCGTTCGGGCGCGGTTGCGTCGGCAGCATGGTTTTGCCAAGGCCAGCCAGCCGGGGGGCAAGCCCTTGGGGAGCAAGCATCAAAACACGGTACCGCGTTTTGGGGTGGCGGCGATTTTCTCGCCCGAGCAGGTGGCCGGCCAACGGCCACAGGCCGACGGGGGCGGCATGCCCTTGGCCTGTGCCGGCTATGGATCGTTGATGACGGTGACGGCGGCGATGGGGTTGGCGGCTGCCGGCCAGGCGATGAACAGCGTGCTCCGACGAGCGCGTGGGGTTTGAGCAAACCAAACTGCCCCGAAGGTCGGGGCAGGCGAGAAAGGGGCGCAACACGGTTTGTGCCCCTTGCTGTTAGCTGATTGATGGATCAGCCCGGAAACTTCGTGCGCCAGTAGAGGAAGCCGCTTTCGTTGGCATGCACGCTGCGGTCATCCACCAGATACTGGTCAACCAGTTCCAGTGGCTGGCCGCGCTTCCAGTCGGCCGTGGGGCGCCAGACGGTGCAGTGCAGTCGTTTCACCTGCTTGGTGTCGATGTTCCAGCACAGCCGTGCCTCGTTGGCCGTGTTGCCCGGCAGCAGCATCAGCTTGGTGAAGTCGGTGCCGCCCGTCCATTGCTGCAGCACGCCGTAGGAGACCTGATCGGTCGGCCCGAAGCTGAAGCTGTTGGCCGTGCTCAGCTCGGCGCTGCCGCCTGGTTTCACGTCCTTGTTGACGACCATGGTTTCGATCTTGGCAGTGGTGCCGATGGTGGCCTGGCCGTTGTCTGCGATGGTGAGCGGCACCGCGGCAATGGCGCCCGTGTAAGGCCGGCCCTCAAACGCCTGTCCAAAGCTGTGTGTGTAAAGGAACATGTTCGTGGGGTAGGTGCTGGCCCGGATGCTGTAGTCCCCCGCCTTGGCTGCTGCATAGGGGTAGAGCTTGGGGTCACAGCTGATGTTGTTGAGGGCACCGTATTGGCTCTGCGTGCTGGGGGCGCCTGGCACCGGGAGGTAGTTGCTGGGCGATAGCGCCACATCAGGCTGGAGCGGGGGCAGGCTCGAATCGGCGGGGGTAACGGCCGAGCCGTTATGGGCGGTTGCCTGCTGGGGCGTGGCACACACTTTCTGATCGAACATCGTCAGCAGCGCATCACCCCGAACGCCGGCAGCGGCAATCGGTGCCCTGGGCTGGGTGGGGTTCACCTGGCTTGGCGTGGTGGTGGGGGCGCTGGGCGTGGTGCTCGGCGGGTTGGGCGTTGTCGCGTTCCCGCCGCCGCCATTGCTGGCGCCTGAGTCTGCTGGTGGGGTGTTCGTGTTGGCTGGTGGTGTGCTCGGGTTCGTGGTGGCAGGGGGCGATGTGCTGTCGGTGCCCGGTGCCGATGGGTTGCTCGTGTTGCTGGCCGGTGGCGTGGTGCTTGCGTTGGCACCTGAGGTACTGCTGCTGTCGGCCGTGGCCGTGGCGTTGGCATTGACGTTGAGGGTTGCACTGCCGCCAGCGGTGATGGTGCCGGAGCTGTCGGTTGGGCCGGATGCGGTTGGGCTGCTGGATACGACACGGTTGCTGCCGCCGCTGCTGCCACCGCCGCAGGCGGCCAGCAGGATGGCCAGCGCAGCAGCGGTCAGGGGAATGCGATAAGGGGTTTTCGGCATGAGCATCATGGTTTGCCTCCTGGGCTGAGATTCTCCTGAGCGCTTGGGGCTGATATCGCAGATGCCTTCAGTTTGCAGCCTGCCACTTCCTGTCGCTCAAGCGCTTTGCTTCTGGTGAGAAGCACTGATTCAACACGACAAGCTTAGACCTGCCGGGGCTGCCTTGCAGCCGCAGCGCTACCTGAGCAGCCTCAAAAACCGCGTTTTGTAAAAAATCGTGAGTGGGGCAGGCGTGGGCAGAACACGCCGGCACGGTACGGTGGAGGCAGGTTGCCTAGGTCATCAGCCCCGGTCTTGCAGGCTGTGCCCTTCCCGAATCCAGCGTTCGGTGCCCAGTGCCACCAAAATCCACACGACCCAGAGCCAGGGAGAGGCGCCATTGGCGTGGGTGAGCGCACCAATGGGCAGGATCATGCCGAAGGCGCCTGCCCACGACACCCAGCGCCCGCCTTTGCCGAGGCGCAGCAGCGCCGCCACTGACAGCACGGCACCTGCGCCGATCAGCCAGCGCTCATCGCCCCGGTTGGGGTCGAGAAAGGCAATCATCAGCCAGATGAAGCTGGCGATGCCCAACAGGATCTGGGCGGCGAGGCGGGCAAGCAGGCGGGAGAAGTTCATCGGGGTCGTGTCAGGCGGTGCGCCAGGGTGACATGGTGGCGGGTACAAGGGGGGATGGCATCAGTCATGCAGCACTCATTCGCGGTGAAGAATAAGTGCATGACATGTTTTATTGGCCGTGGTAGCGGGTGATTCGTTCGACCTCCTCGCGTGAGCCGAAGAAGAGCGGCACGCGTTCGTGCAGTCGGGTGGGCTGGATGTCGAGGATGCGCTGGTGGCCGTTGGTGGCGGCGCCGCCTGCCTGTTCGATCACCATCGCCATCGGGTTGGCTTCGTACATCAGCCGCAGCCGGCCCGGCTCATAACCGGGGCGGGCGTCGGACGGATACATGTAGATGCCGCCGCGCGTGAGGATCCGGTGCACGTCGGCCACCAGCGCGGCCACCCAGCGGATGTTGTAGTCCTTGCCCAGCGGCCCGGTCTTGCCGGCCTGCAGCTCGTCCACATAGCGCTTGACGGGCGGGTGCCAGTGGCGGGCATTCGAGGTGTTGATGGCGTATTCCTTCGTCTCGGGGGCAATCGTGAATTTGGGCACCGTGAGGAACCAGGCGCCCAGCTCGCGGTCGAGCGTGAAGCCGACGACCCCGTCGCCCACCGTCAGCACGAGCATCGTGGAGGGGCCATAGATGGCGTAGCCGGCCGCCACCTGTTCCGCGCCTTTTTGCAAGAACTCCTTTTCGGTGGGTTCTTTCACGTTGTCGGGCATTTTCAGCACCGAAAAGATCGTGCCCACGGCCGAGTTGATGTCGATGTTGGACGAGCCGTCCAGCGGATCGAAGAGCAGCAGGAATTCGCCTTTGGGGTAGCGGTCGGGGATGGTGAAGGGTTCTTCCATCTCTTCAGACGCGATGGCGGCCAGCTGCCCGCCCCACAGGTTGGCTTCGAGCAGCGCGTCGTTGGCGATCACGTCAAGCTTTTTCTGGGCCTCGCCCTGCACGTTGTCGGTGCCGGCATTGCCGAGCACGCCCGAGAGCGCGCCCTTGCCCACGGCCAGGCTGATGCGCTTGCAGGCACGCGCCACCACTTCGATCAACAGACGCAGCTCGCCAGGGATCAATCCCTTGTTTCGTTGCTCTTCAACCAGGTATTGGGTGAGGCTGATGGGTTTGGAGGTGTTTGGCATGATGAAGCTGAAGCAAAAAGACGATTCTTGGTTTGTGTGAGGCACGGATCTCAAGCTGTGCTCAGTGCCTTGCTGATCACTTCGCGCACATCGGGCGAGGTGGCGGCGTTGGCGACCTGATCCAGTGCTGCACGCATCTGTCCGGCGAGCGGCGGCACGAACTTGTCATGCCGGTTCAATGCGCGTGCAAGCCGTGCTGCGAGCAGCGGGTTCGTGCGATCGAGCCGCAGCACCTCATCCTGCCACAGTGCGTAGCCCTGGCCATCGGGATGATGAAACTCGGCCAGGTTGTCGGCAAAGAAGCTCCAGAGCAGGGCGCGCACCTTGTTCGGGTTCTGGTTGTGCCAGGCCGGGTGCTGCATCAGGGCCTTCACCTGGTCGATCGTGCGTCTGCCCTCGAAGGGATGCATGCGGGCCTGGACGGCAAACCATTTGTCGAGCACATTGGTTTCGTGCCGGTACATGGTCTCGAAGCGTGTCAGCGCCCAATCCGCATCGGCCTGAGAGGCTTTGGTGAGCGCTTGTAGTGCCGCCAGCCGATCCGTCATGTTGTCGGCCCCCTCGAACTGGGCACGGGCCAGCTCGGCACTGCCAGGCGCCTGGATGGCGTTCAGGTGGATCAGCGCCGTGTTGGCCAATGCGCGGCGGCCCACGGCCGGTACGGCGAGCGAATAGGGCGCTTGCCAGTGGCGGGCGCCAACCGTGGCCTCAAGGAAGGGCAAGAGCTGGCGGATCAGTTGTTGTGTGGCGGCCCGGTGGGCACGGCGCAGGGCGGGCGGATCGATCAGGACGCCTTTTTCGGCGAGGTGGTTTTCGTCGGGCCAGATCAGGAACTGCTGGCGCAGGCCGTCATCGAGCGCCGGGTCGTTGAGCACCTTCGTGAGCGCCTCGCCCAGGTGTTTGAGTGAGGCATTGCTGATGCCGGGGTTGTCGATGGCCCACAGCAGCGCGCGCTCGGCCAGCTTCTGGCTGGCTTCCCAGCGGTTGAAGAGGTTGGCATCATGCGCGACGAGGAAGGCCAGCTCTTCATCGTCGTAGTGATAGTCGATGATGACGGGGGCCGAGAAATCACGCAGCAGCGAGGGAATCGGGCCACGGGGGTCATCGCTTGCCACTGGCTCGAAGACGAAGCTTTGGGTGTCTTCGGTCAGCGCCAGCAATTGGCTGACTTCCTCCTGCCCGTCGGTGCGCGAAAGCAGCGCCATCTGGATCGGAATGTGCAAGGCACGCGGGCCGGCCATTTCGAGCACATCCTGGGGGTTGGGCAGTTGCTGCCGGATGTGCAGCGTCATCCGTTGTTTGTCGGCATCATAGTCGCCATCGATCTGCAGATGCGGGGTGCCGGCCACCCCGTACCAGCGCATGAACTGGCTGAAATCCCGGCCATTGGCATCGGCCATCGCGGCCACGAAGGCATCGCAGGTGACGGCTTGGCCATCATGGCGCTGGAAATACAGATCCATCCCGCGCCGAAAGCCGTCGCGGCCCAGGAAGGTTTGCAGCATCCGCACCACTTCGGCGCCTTTCTCATAGACGGTGGCGGTGTAGAAGTTGTCGATGGCCTGGTAGCTGTCCGGTCGGATCGGGTGGCGCATCGGGCCGGCGTCTTCGGTGAACTGTGTCTGGCGCAGCAGCCGCACGTTGACCATGCGTTGCAGCGTTCGCACGCTGTGCTCGGCTGCAGGGCCTGCCTCGGTTGCCATCACGTCCGCCGAAAACTCCTGATCCCTGAAGACGGTCAGTCCTTCCTTCAGCGTGAGCTGGAACCAGTCGCGACAGGTGATGCGGTTGCCCGTCCAGTTGTGGAAATACTCGTGCGCGATGATGGATTCGATCCAGGCGAAATCATCATCGGTGGCCACCTCGGGGTCGGCAAACAGGTATTTGGCGTTGAAGATGTTCAAGCCCTTGTTTTCCATCGCGCCCATGTTGAAATCGGCCGCCGCCACGATCATGAAGCGGTCGAGGTCGAGCGAGAGGCCATAGCGCTGCTCGTCCCAGGCGATGGCCTTCTTGAGGCTTGCCATCGCAAACTCGGTTCGGTGGATCTGATCGGGTTCGCTCCAGACCTGCAGCAGCACTTCGCGACCATCGGCCAGCCGGTGGTGGCTTTCATTGACGGCAAGCTTGCCGGCCACCACGGCGAAGAGGTAAGACGGCTTCGGAAAGGGGTCTTCCCAGACGGCCTGGTGCCAGCCGGCAGGCATTGGCTGAGCGGCGCCAGCCGATGCGGCTGTGTGTGAAGTCGCCGTGCTGCTGGCATGGGTTGCCGCTTCGGCGTCGTCGCTAGAGTGGACGACGGCCGTGGGCTGAGGCAAGGGCAGGGCCAGTGCCTCGAAGGCAGCCTGGGCGGCCGGGGCGTCGTCGGCCAGCAGGTTGCCGTTCGAGAGCAGCACCGGAAACTGATCCTGTCGGGCTTGAAGGATGACACGGTAGGTGCACATCACATCGGGCCGATCCTGAAACCATGTGATGCGCCGAAAGCCCTGTGCCTCACACTGCGTCAGCAGCATGTTGCCTGAGGCGTAGAGACCCGAGAGTTCGAGGTTCGTGCTCGGGTCGATGGCCACCTGCGTGTGCAGTGTAAACCGCTCGGGCAGGTTGTCGAGCCGCAGTTGGCCGTTGCCGATCTGCCACTGTGTGGGTGGTAGAGGCTGGTCGTCGAGCTGGATGGCCAACGTCTCAAGCCCTTCGCCGTCAAGCCACAACGGGGTGTCGGCTGCGGCATCAGGGGCGCGTCGGTAGTGGCAGCAGGTGGTGACGATGGTGCGCTGGGCATCCAGCAGGCAGTGCATCACGATGTCGTCGGCCAGCCACGCGGGGGCGGTGTAGTCCTCGCGTCGAACCACGGTGGGCTGGGCGCTGTTGCTGGATGCGGTCGAGGTGCTGTTGCTCATTCTTCAGATCACAACGGTGGGGGGAAAGCCGGCGGCAGGGCGCCTGATCGGTGACGGCTCGGTCAGGTGCGTGTCGCACAGAGGCCGGGCCGGCCCGTGCGGGCATCGGCTTTGAAGTCCGTAGTATCTCAGTAGTTGGGGGGCTGCTGGAATCAGGCGCTGGCGCATGACTTGCACCAAGTCCGAAGGGAGGTTGGTGTGTCGGCTCAGCTCAGTGCCGATCGTCGAGATGCGATGGCCGGGCGTTGAGTAGCCGGGGATTTGGCGGGGTCGAATGCACGCCTCACATGTGCCGGTCTTGAGCAGGGCGCGTCAGGCTGTTCGGGGCAGCTTGTCGGCAGGTGTTGCTTTTATGCATCGTGTTGAATCTCGTGCCCTGCCAAACTTGCGAGACGAGTCCCGAATGTGAGAAGATTTCTAGGTTAAATAAATAACTATATGATTCTTTGAGAAAATTAGCCCTCCTTCTGGAGGGTTCTTTTTCTGCGCTTTCTCGGCGGGTTCGTCTCCTCCGTTCACCGGGTGGCGGGCAGCAGTACAACGGACACCCGGTGTCAGCGAACCCAGCCGACTCTTTTCTTATGCCTGTTGGTCACGGCACTGTCTGCGCGAAAGCCCGCGCCGGGCGGGCCACCTTGTACGTCCTTCTACCGGCGCGTACATGGCCAGGCACGTGTCAGCGCCCGTACAGCGTCAATTCCCAACCACGAAACATCAGGCCCGGTATGTCGCCACTGGGCAGCGGCGCCCGTGCGCCACGGTGCCCGTCGCCCACGGCCAGCGTCCAGCCGCGGTTGCCCGGCAGAAAGGCCGGTTCGTCCAGGTGCCGGGCCAGGCCGAAAGGAAAGCGCTCCAGCCCTCGGCAGGGTATCGGTTGTTCTTCCGTGCCGCAGCGGTGAGGCGTGCTGATGATGCTGGTCTGGCCCGAGGGGCTGATCAAGCGCGCATGCAAGTCACCGCCGCCGACGCTTTCCGTCTCGATGTCGAGTTTCACTTCCACATGCTCCACCTGCGCGATGTTGCAGTCGGCCGGGATCTCGATGGTGTCCAGCAGATAACCGGCGGCCGGCCTGTCGGCATCGAGCGGGTTGTCTTCATCGGCAACGGGCGGCACACGGCTCACCAGGGGGGCGGTGGCGGTGAAGGGGCCGCATTGCTTGACCTGTTCACTACCGCCCACGCTTTGCCAGCTGCGGGCTGCCATGACGGCCGCGTGGGCATCGACGAGGCCAAAACCGTAGAGGTGGTTGAAAGGCAGGCCACCCGACTGGCGCCAGCCGGGGTGCTGCGGATCGACGCGCCGGGCCGTGCGGGCCAGGATCAGGCGTACGTCCCGCCAGCTCAGGGCGGGATTGGCCTGCAGCATCATCGCGATGACGCCACTGACCATCGGCGCGGCCGAGGACGTGCCCGAGAAGGAGACGTACTCGCTCTTCAGACCCGTGGAAATCGTGCCGGGCGGTGTGCCGTCGTTCTCGGATGTGGGGGCGCAAACCAGCAGATTCGGGCCGGCTTCACTGTAGGTTGTTTTTTTGCCCTGGGCGTTGACGGCACAAATGGCGAGCGTGCCGTAGCGGTTCACGTAGCCGTCATAGACCGACAGCTGCCCTTGGCAGTGAGGGGCGTTCACGCTGTCACAACCGCCGTTGCCGGCGCTGAAGACATAGATCGAGCCAAGGCCATGGCGGCCGTTTCGTAGTCCTTCGTCGATGGTGGCCCGATAGGCGACGGGGTTGGCAGGGGTCTCGAAATGGCCACTTTCGTGGGCGCCCCAGCTGTTGTTGAAGATGTCGATGGCCGTGTCACGATGGCTCAGGGCGGAGAGCATCGAGAAACTGTTGCCTGTGCTCAAGCTGTTGAGGCTGACCAGCTTGGCTTGTGGCGCAACGCCTGCCAGACCCAGGCTGTTGTTCTCCTGGGCTGCGATCAGGCCAGCCACGGCCGTGCCGTGGGTCTCGGATGCAAGGCAGGGCAATGGTGCGTAACGTCCGAGTGAGCGGAAGTCGTAACCGCTGTTGGGCAGTACGCTGAATCTCAGGTCATCGTGGGTGAAGTCGATGCCGTCATCCACCACGGCAATCCGGATGCCCGTGCCTTTGTAGGCACCTCCCAGTGGCGCGAGGTTCAGATCGGTGCCGGAGAGCAGCGGCAGACTCAGATCACCCCAGTCCACCCGTCCGATATTGCTGAGGAACCACTGAGCCGGACGCCAGGGATCCGGGCCGTAGACGATCGAGGTGGGTGGTCTGGCCTCGAATCTCAGTGAGCAGTCGGGCGAACTCAGCACGGTGCCTGCAGGCCGGATGCTGGCCGCATCCTGAAGATAATAAGGCTGCAAACTGATGTCGATGGGTGCCGTTGGGGGCGTGATCGTGTCCGACGGGTTGGCAGCCGAGTCAGGGAGGCTGCCGGCAGGGGGGGGCGTGTCGAGGGGCGGTGTCGTGACGGGGGGCACCGGGTCTGCTGCCGGCGGTGCAGGGATGGTCGTGTCCGGATCATCGGTGGGCGGTGCGATGAGCGGTGGTCTCGTCTCTGGCGGTGTGACGGGCGGTGTGACAGCCGGGGGCGCGACGACAGGTGGGGCGACCGTGGGTGGTGCAGGTGGTTGCACCGAGGGCGGTGGGGAAATGACGGGTGGCCGTTCGTCCGTGACACGGCCTGGCGGCAGCGGCGTGGGCCGGTCATCAGGAGGGGGGATATCGATGGGCCGGGGCATCGTCGAAGGCGGATGCTCGATCGAGGCCGACGGGCCGCCCGTCCCGGATGCTGAGCCGTTGGCGTCGGAAGACGGGGGGCGGGGTGAGGCAGACACGACGCGATCGGATGCACCGCTACCGCCGCCACAACCTGCCATCAGCGCAAGCAGCAAGGGGGCAAACCAGAGAGGTGGGCTGGGCCGTGTTCGAGTCCGTGACATCGCAGCGGTTTCCTGAGCATGCAAGATGAAGCGGCTGCATCGACCCGTGTTGCCTCCGCCCACGAGGGTGCAGGGGCAACGTGTTGGCCCATCGGGCACGAATCCTGTCCTGAGGGGATCGGTTCGTGGGGGTTGGGGGGCCTCGGGTGCCGTGACGATGGCTGCTGTCCTTGGTAGGGGGCAGATCGGATGCAGACTGACGATCGGTTCACGTTGCAGACGTGAAGACCGATCGCTGCAGATATTAGGGGGGAGTCTATAGTTTTCGGTTGTCGGTACGCAACAGTTTGTGCGGGTGAAGGCTGACCGTTTGCGCAAGGCAGGCTTGTCAGCGGCCGTACAAGGTGAGGGTGGCTTTCATCAGCCGGCCGTCATCACCGGGTTTGCGATCGACGATCTTCAGCAGCCAGTGCGGGTTGCCGGGCAGCACGGCCGGCTCTTCCAGATGTCGCGACAGGCCGGTGCTGAAGTTTTGCAGGCTGCCGCAGTTGCCCTCACGTGCCATTTGGCCGTTGTCGAGCATCTTGTAGCAGGGGTGGGGCGTGGCCACTGTGCTGGTCTGCCCGGCCGGGCTGGTGAGTGTGATGTGCAGGTTGCCGTTGTCCGGGTGGTCGTCCAGGCGTTTGTGCCATTTTTCATGGCCGGTGGTGAGCGTGAGCTGCACGTGCTCCACGTGCTGGATGTCGCAATCGGTCGGGATGCTGAAGGTTTGTGTCAACCCGCCCTCGGCTGGTACGCCATAAGCGAGCGCCGCTTGATCAGGGGCGACCACTTCGGGGATGCGCTCGCCTTTGAGGCTGATGTCGGCCTTGGCCTCACAACGTTTCAGCGACGCGCTGCCCCCCACGCTCGTCCACTGGCGTGCAAGCCGCACGGCTGCTTCGGCATCGACCACCCCAAAACCGTATTCGTGATGGAAGTGCAGGCCGCCAAAGTGCGTCCAGCCCGCCTGATGGGGGTTCACCTGCCGAGCACTGCGTGCGAGGATCAACCGCACGTCGCGCCAGCTGAGCTGCGGATTTGCTTCGAGCATCAGCGCGATCACGCCGGACACCATCGGTGCCGAAGCCGAGGTGCCACCAAAGGAGGGGGTGAATTTACCTTGCAGCGCCGTCGTGGTGATGGCGGGCAGTGCTGGTGGATTCGGGTCATAGGCAGCCGACGGGGCGCAAACCAGCAGGTTTGCCCCCGGTTCGCCGTAGAACGGGCGCTGACCGGCAGCATCGGTGGCGCAGACGGCGATCGTGCCCAGTTGCGTGACGTGGCTGTCATAGGTGGACAGATCCGTGCCTTGGCAGCGGCTTTCGTCCTGGCCATACAGACAACCGCCATTGCCGCCTGAAAAGACGTAGATGGCGCCGAGCCCGCCGCGTCCATGTTTCAAGCCCTGGCCGATCGTGGCGCCAAAGCCGGCAGGGGCATGCTGAAACTGGCCGGTATCGACGGCTCCCCAGCTGTTGTGGTAGACGTGGTTGCGATCAAGCTGGTAGGTGATGGCGTGCAGGATGTCCCGATCCTCGCCACTGGCGAGGGCGTTCAGGCCGACGAGACTGGCGCGGGGTGCCACGCCCGAGACGCCGATGCCGTTGTCATCGCGTGCGGCGATGAGGCCGGCAACAGCCGTCCCATGCACATCGGTGCTGGCGCAAGGCATCGGGAAATGGTTGCCGTGTCCCAAACCCTGCCGATAGTTGTAGTTCCCGTCCGGCACGATGTTCGGCCAGAGGTCGGGGTGTGTCACTTCCAGCCCGTCGTCCACGACGGCGATGCGAATCCCCCGGCCTCGTCCAACACCATTCAGGCCGTTGCCCGATGCCCAGACTGCACGCACGCGGACGTCTTCGCCGGCCAACGTGCCTGGCAGTTGGCCGTCGTTGTGCAGATGCCACTGCTTCTCCAGATAGGGGTCTGGCCCGGTGCCCAGCAGTGGGGGCGTGTCTGCCTTGTAGTGGATGGCGCAACTGGGGGCGTTCAGCTCGGTGCCTTTCGCAACGCCGAGGGAGGGCAGGGTGGAGGGCGCAGGTATCGGGTCAGGTGGTACACGTGGCGAGGGGGGGGGCGCTGTCGTGGTGTCGGTTGCGGAGCGTGCTGGCTGAGGTGCCGTGCTGTCGGCTGAAGCTGCAGGTGGTTCGATGGGTACCGGCGCAATGGCCGATGGGGGCAGGGCGGTGGGGGCAGATGGTGGCATCTGATCGACGTTCGTCGATTCCTCCGTTGCTGTCATGCTGCCAGCTTGGGTCTGGGAAGGGCGAGTGTCCTCGGTGCCCGTGCTGCTCACGCTACCTGCGGTAGCGTCCGTGCCGGTACCCTCGCTCATGTCGGTTTGAGCCGATACGGTGTCGTGGGCTGGCAGCGTGAGGGCCGGCGTGGTCGCGTCGCCCAGCGGGGATGGCGGTGTGGTCGGTGAAGGCTTGAGCGGTGGGGGCGGCGTTGGTGACGGCTTGAGCGGTGCGGGTGGGGCTGGGGCAGGCTCGGTGGTCGTCGTCGGGAGGAGGGGTGATGTTGGCGCAGGGGGCTGTGCCGATGGATGCGTGATGGACGGCGTGAGCTCGACCAGGTCCGTGGTGGGGGTCGGTGGGGTATCGCTTGTGCCGGCCGGGTTGGATGGGTCCTGCTGGACGGTCGCCAGCGGGGCTGGCGGAATCGTCGAGCGGTCTGCCTCCGGGACGCCGCCACCGCAGGCGGCCAGCAAGGCCATCAGCAGGACGGGGGATCGCTTGACCAGCGGGGTGAGGGCAGGGCGAGGAGCAGACATGGGCGGTCGGACGAGAGCGAGAGAGCTTGGGATACGCTGAACCCGTCTGCATGGACGCGGCATCCTCGGCATGGGGGCATGCCGTCTTGCCCTGCATCCCGTTGCGAGGTGCGTCGCCTCAGGAGACTCGTTCAGCGTATCCTCTGGCCAGGGGCTGGCGCCTTGCATGCTGCTTGCCGATGTGCCCTGCTGGCCGGTGGGCCACCCCGACGGGGTTGGCCGACAGGCGTATCCGCTGGGTGTCTGGCCTCAACCGTGGGGTGCAGGGAGGCATCTTAGGGCTTGGGTGTGATTTTTGCCTCGCTCAGGGTGATGGACGGTCGATTTACCAGGTAGAGCGTTCATTTCAGGTGCCGTGGTGTCCACCAGTTGGGGCTGACATCGGCAAACAAGGCTTGCGCGTTCAATCGGTTGGCCAGCTCGATCGTGGCGAGACCGGCCGGACTTTTGGCGAGCCATACCAGCGGGTTGAGGGCACGCTCGGGCGTCAGACCGGCTGCGTGCAGTCGTGCCATCGCTTCGGCTTCGGACACCGCGTCCTCGAAGGTGACGATCAATCCGCCGGGCAAGGCCCAGGGCTTGCCGCTGGCATCACGCAGTACGGGTGAGACGGTTTCGCCATCGACGGCTTTCAGGCCGATGCCCTCCTGCGCGGTCGGCAGTCCTTTCAACTGACGTTGTTCGCGTTGGCTGGCGCTGCGAAGTTCGGCAGCGCGGCCGCTGCCCCGTGCCGGAAATTGCACCACATGACCGGTGTCGAGCAGAAAATGCCGGCCGCCGCCATCGTGGCTGTGGAGCACGACATCAAGGGCGTTCAACCCGTTTTGTGCTTCGTTGGTGAGCGGGGTGCCGGCGGCATGGAGACTGCCGATCATCAGGATGCCGGTCAGGGCGGGCAGCAAACGGAGCAGCGCGCGCGAGGGCAGGGTGCTCGGGCGTGAGTGAAGGGATGGGTTCATGATTGGCAGATGCTCACATGGTCGATTCGGTGAAGCGGCGTGATCGATGAGGTGCTTCGATGCTCGCCTGGCGCTGATCATGCCGTTTTGGGTACTGGCCCGATGGCCTTGCTGCCTCGGCATGATCGCTTTCATGTTGTAAGTAAACAGATGGTCTGTGTCCATATCAATGAGCATGCATGACATCATCGGCCATACAAAGTCAACGACCAGGATTCCAGATTGCCTTGGCGGCCAGTCTTTCGGTCGACGACGTTCAGTGCCCATTGACGGTTGCTGCCTGCCACGGCCGGCTCGTTCATGTGGCGCGTCAGCCCGAAGGTGAAGCGCTTCAGCCCCTGGCAGGTGGCGACTTCACTCAGCAGGCTGCCGGCCCGGTTGGCAATCGAGCAGGGGTGCGGCGTGAGGAGCGTGCTCGTCTGACCTGATGGGCTGGTCAGCGTCATGTGCAGATTGCCCGCATCCGGGTGGCCGTAAGGGCCGGTGCCGGTCTGGATCTCCACATCCACATGTTCGATGTGCCGGATGTCGCATGCCGGTGTTGGCGGTACGGTGATTCGGTTGCTGAGGCCGCCTGTCACAGGCAGGTGGTAGGCGAGGTTGCCCTGATTGGCGAGCGGCACGGTGGGCACCACGGCTTTGACACTCTGGGCGCTGATCTTGCATTCTTTCAACGTGCTGCTGTTGCCCACGCTTTGCCAGGTGCGGGAAAGTCTCACGGCTGCATCGGCATCGGCTACGCCAAAACCGTACTCATGATGAAAATTCAGGCCCCCAAAGCGCGTCCAGCCGGGGGAGGTGGGATCCACTTTCCGGGCGCTTTGGGCCAGCACGAGGCGCACATCACGCCAGCTCAGCTGGGGGTTGGCTTGCAGCATCAGGGCCACCACACCCGAAACCATCGGGGCGGCAGCGGAAGAACCGCCGAAATCCTGAGTGTATGAATTTTTCAGGCCCGTGGTCGTGATGCCGGGCAACACGCCATCGTGTGCGGCCGAAGGCGCGCACACGAGCAGATTGGCACCCGGTTCGCTGTAATTGGCGCGCTTGCCGCCGGCCTGCGTGGCACAGATCGCCATCACGCCGAGCTGGCTGACATAACCGTCATTGGTGGATAGTTCGGTGCCTTTGCAGGTGTTGTCGAGCGTCAGATCATCCCGCATGCAGCCACCATTGCCGGCTGCAAACACATAGATGACACCGCGGCCGTTTCGGCCTTCTTTCAAACCGACGCCGATGGTGCTGCGCAGTCCGGCGTCTGCGCTGGTGAAATGGCCATTGTCATCAGCGCCCCAGCTGTTGTTGTAGATATGGTTTTTGTTCATATCTTTCGTGAGCGCATCAAAGATGTCGGCGCTGGTGCCCGTGGCAATCGGGTTGTAGCCAACGAGGCTTGCACGCGGTGCCACGCCCGAGCCGCCGAGGCCATTGTTGTCACGGGCGGCAATGACACCGGCCACGGCCGTGCCATGTGAGTCACCCACCTTGCAGGGTAGTGGATAGGCGCTGCCCCGCTTGTGTGCCAGATAGTTGTAACTGGCGCCAGCCACGATGTTCGGGAACAGGTCTTCGTGCGTCACTTCGATGGCATCGTCGATGACGGCCACCCGGATGTTTTCACCTTTGCCCTGAGACCAGGCTGGTTGCACGTTCAGGTCTTCACCGGCCTTGCCCTGGCCATCGTTTTTGAGATGCCATTGCTGGCCGCGCAGCGGGTCAGCGCCGGCACGAAGCGGCGGATTGGCTTGTTGGCCATAGCCGACCGCGCAGCGCGGGTCGTTCAGATAATCACCCAGCGGGATATTGGCGGTGTCAGATCCAATTCCCGAACCCGAATCCGAACCCGAACCCGAACTGGCACCGCTGCCGGCTCCACCGCCACTTCCGGTGTTCCCTGTGCCGCCATGGCTGCCTGTCCCGGCTGCATCCTGTCCACCACTGCTTGCAGGGGGGAGGCTGATGTAGCCATCAGGCGTCGAACCACCGTCGGCGCTCGGGGTACCGCCGGCGCCCCCGCCGCAGGCGGCGAGCAGTGTCATCAAAACGGTGAGGGAACAGTGGGTGAGACCTTTGGAAGAGACACGCATGGCATGGTCGGGAAGAAGGCTTGATCGAAGCCGGACATGCCAAGGCAAAAGCAACCGGCCACTTGAGCCCTGAGCACGCGCCAAGGCATGCTCGGGTTCAAGGGCATCTTAGAGAGGATGTTGTTTTCTTCGTGCAGGCAAGCGATGTACGGTTGTTGTCGCTGCACGACGGGTCATTTCAGGGCGCGGGGTGTCCACCAGTTGGGGCTGACATCGGCGAACAGTGCTTGCTCGTTCAGGAGGTTGGCCAGCTCGATGGTGGCCAGGCCACTGGGGCTTTTGGCGAGCCACACCTGAGGGTTGATGGCGCGGTCGGGGGTCAGACCGGCAGCTGACAGCTGTGCCCGTGCATCGGTTTCCGAGACGGCTTCACGGAAGGTGACGATCAGGCCGCCTGGCAAGGCCCAAGGCTTGCCGCTGGCGTCGCGCAGCACGGGGGATACCTGCGCACCATCTGCTGCTTTGCTCAGGCTGCTGGTGGCTGTGCCGGCGCTCAGGCTTTTCAGTTGTTTGCGCTCGGTTTGGCTGGCAGAGCGAAGCTCGGGGGGATGGGCGGTTTCGGGGCCGGCAAACTGGACGACATGTTGCTCGTCGAGCTGGAATTGCCGCACGGCCTGATCTCCGTTTCGCACTTCGATGGTGATGCCGGTGTTGGCGCTGTCATCAGCGGCCTTGGCAGGCAGGCCGAGGCTCATCAGGGCGGTGAGACCTGCAACGCTGAGGGTTCGGAAAAACGGGGGCTTCGACATGGTGTTCGGCATTCTCGGGTGTAAGGGTGAGGGCACCTGGCAAGGCGGCGGGCTGTTTTGCCGCCTTGCCAAACCGTGGGTGCGGGATCCTGTTCGCATGCGTGTCCGTGTGCCGGGGAACGGCACGTCGGGTGTTCGCGATGGACGGGCGCCAAGCTGGCAATGCCTGGGGCATGGCGGCTTTGAGCCTGTATACATCACGAGCAGGTCATGGACAAGGGTCAAACGGTCAACGGCCGTAAAAGGTGAGGCTCCAGTTGTTCAGCTGACCCACTTCACCCATGTTCCGATCGAGCACTTCCAGCACCCAGTTGCGGTTGGCGGCGATGCCTACCGGCTCGGCCATGTGCCGGGTGAGACCGATGCTGAAATTCTGCAAGCCCTGGCACTTCGTGAGCCGCGCACGGTTCTGCAGGTCGGCCTGAAGGCATTCATGCGGGGTGACAAGCGTGCTCGTCTGGCCTGAGGGACTGGTGAGCGTGATGTGCAGGTTGCTGGCATCGGGGTGTTCGGCCGTGCCGCCGGTGCTTGAGGCCGCCAGGTTCACCTCGACATGCTCGATCTGCGTGATGTTGCAGCTGGCCGGCACGCTGATGGTGCTCTGCAGGCCACCGGTGGCACGGGCGTTGTAATTGATGCTGCCATTGGCGTGGGCAGGCATGGCAGTTCCAGTTTCCGGAATGCGCTGGTTGACGGTGACGCGGATGGGGCCGCATCGGCGCAGCGTGCGGCTGTCGCCCACGCTTTGCCAGCTGCGGGCCAGCTTCACGGCCGCATCGGCATCGGCCACGCCAAAGCCATATTCATGGTTGAAGTTCAGGCCGCCAAAGCTCGTCCAGTTGGGCGAGGTGGGGTCAACCCGGCGCGCACTTTGGGCCAGCACCAGGCGCACATCGCGCCAGGAGAGCCGTGGGTTGGCCTGCAGCATCAGGGCTGCCACCCCCGAGACCATCGGGGCGGCGGCCGAGGTGCCGTTGAAGTTGTTCATGTCCTTGTTCTGCGGGGTGGTGGTCGTGACGGCCGGCATCGAGATGCGCTCGCGTTCGCCCGAGGGGGCGCAGACCAGCAGGTTGGCGCCCGGCTCACTGTAGGACGCACGGCGGCCGGCGATGTTGGTGGCGCAGATGGCGAGCGTGCCCAGTTGGGTGACGTGTCCGTCATAGGTCGACAGCTCGGTCGTGCCGCAGTTGCCATCGATGTCCTCGTTCAGGCAGCCGCCATTGCCGGCCGCAAAGACATAGATGGCGCCCAGACCATTGCGGCCGTTGGTGATGCCGCGTTCGATGCCGGTCTTGATGGCGGGAGCCAGTGTGTAGAAATGGCCGTCGTCGTTGGCCCCCCAGCTGTTGTTGTAGATGTGGTTCTTGTCCAGGTCGCGGTTGATGGCGTCGAGCATGTCGGCGTCCGAGCCGGTGGCGATGGCGTTGAAGCCGACGAGGCTTGCGCGCGGCGCCACACCCGAGCCACCGATGCGGTTGTTGTCGCGGGCGGCGATGACGCCGGCCACGGCCGTGCCATGCGTGTCGTTCATGCCGCAGGGCATGGGATAGGCGCTGCCGTTCTTGTAGGTGAGGTAATTGAAGCTGCCGCCCGTCACGATGTTGGGCAGGAGATCATCATGGGTGACTTCGAGCGCATCGTCGATGACGGCCACGCGAACGCCTTCCCCCTTGCCGGCCGACCAGGCGCCGAGCAGGTTCAGGTCTTCGCCCGCCTGTGCGTCGCCATGCAGGGTGCCGGTGTTGTTCAAGAACCATTGCTGACGAAAGAGCGGGTCGGTGCCACTGCGTTGGGCCACGGGCTGGGTCAGGAAGTATCTGAAGTGGCACAGCGGCGAGTTCAGTCGTTCACCAAGTGCGGCCGGGGGTTGGGTGCCTGTCTGGGGGGTCGAGGCTGTGCTCTGGTTCGAGCCTTTGTTGTCCTCGTTGCCGCCGCCACAGGCAGCCAGCAGACCGATCAGCAGCGGAAGTGACCAACGGGACAAGTGTTTGGGGGCTGTACGCATGGTGCGAGGCGAAAACGTGTGGTGAGAGAGGGGCGCCAGAGAGGGACGCCAAACAGGGCAGTCGACCGGGCAGCAGTTTCGGTGATCATCGATAAGTGTGGCGAAACAAGCAGCCTGTTGAGACGGCGGCATCCATCAGCGGTGCGCATGCGCCTGCCCGCTGGATGCCCCGGAAGGGCACTGTAGCCATGAAGCGGGCAAGGGTGTTGCACGCTTTGTTGCAGACGGGCAACCTTTTGATACGTCCCTGCGCTGTCCGACCACTGAGCGGGCAGGTGATGCGGGGTGATCCCACCCTGGAGACGGCAAAATCGCGGATGGATGCCGAATGGGCAGTGCAGCTCGGCGAAACTTTTCTTGTAACAGATTCGATACAAGTCAAGATGCCCAGGCTGTCAAACATCGTTAACTATTGGCAAGGCATAATCTGCACCTGTGGTGATATGCCGAAGTGGCAACTTCTGGAGGTTGAAGACGGAATGGATGGTCAAGTGAAACGGTTGAAATCGGTGCTGGTCGCGAATCGCTCCGAGATCGCCATCCGCGTGATGCGGGCTGCGGCAGAGCTGGGGTTGAGGACGGTGGCCATCTATTCCCACGAAGACCGCTTCGCCCTGCACCGCTTCAAGGCCGACGAGAGTTATCTGGTGGGCCAAGGCCAGAAGCCTTTGCAAGCGTATCTGAATATCGAGGAGATCATCCGCATAGCCCGGCAGGCTGGTGTGGATGCGATTCATCCCGGCTATGGTTTTCTGTCGGAAAACCCCGATCTGCCGCGTGCCTGTGCCGAAGCCGGCATCGCCTTCATCGGCCCCAGCCCTGAGGTGATGACCCGGCTTGGCAACAAGGTGTCGGCGCGTGAAACGGCCGTGGCTGCCGGCGTGCCGGTGATGCCGGCCACCGATCCGTTGCCGGCCGATGTGGATGAATGCCTGAAGCTTGCGGCCGCCATCGGCTATCCGCTGATGCTGAAAGCGAGCTGGGGTGGTGGTGGCCGTGGGATGCGCGCCATCGAAACCCCTGAAGACCTGAAGGTGCAGCTGCCGGTGGCGCGTCGCGAGGCGCTGGCTGCCTTTGGCAACGATGAGGTCTATCTGGAAAAGCTCGTGCGTCGGGCGCACCACGTGGAGGTGCAGATCCTGGGCGACCAGTACGGCAACGTCGTGCACCTGTTCGAGCGGGACTGTTCGGTGCAGCGGCGAAACCAGAAGGTGGTGGAGCGTGCGCCTGCCCCGTACCTGGATGATGAGCGGCGTGCGGCGCTGTGTGAATCGGCACTCAAGCTTGCGCGGGCCGTGGGTTACAGCCATGCCGGCACGGTCGAATTCCTGATGGATGCTGACACGGGCCAGTTCTATTTCATCGAGGTGAACCCGCGCGTGCAGGTCGAGCATACGGTGACGGAAGAGGTGACCGGGGTCGACATCGTGCAGGCGCAGATCCGCATCACCGAAGGCGGGCGTATCGGGCAGCGCGACGATGAGTACGATGCCGAGGGCAATCTGGTGTCGCTGGGCTCCGGTGTGCCGCCGCAGGAAGAGATCCGCCTCAACGGGCATGCGCTTCAGTGCCGGATCACGACCGAAGACCCGGAAAACGGCTTCACACCTGACTATGGTCAGATCACGGCCTACCGCAGTGCGGCCGGTTTCGGGGTGCGGCTGGATGGGGGCACGGCCTACAGCGGGGCGGTCATCACGCCTTACTATGATTCGCTCCTCGTGAAAGTGACGACGTGGGCACCGACGGCCACTGATGCGATCCGGCGGATGGATCGGTCGCTCAGGGAGTTTCGCATCCGGGGGGTGGCCACGAACCTGCAGTTCGTGGAAAACGTCATCAACCATGCCGATTTTGCGGCCGGTCGGGTCACGACCCGCTTCATCGACAGCACGCCCGAGCTGTTCGACTTCTCGCTGCGCCGCAACCGCGCCTCGCGCCTCCTGGAGTACCTGGGCGATGTGCTGGTGAACGGCCACCCCGACATGAAGGGGCGTGAGGCACCTGATCTCAGCCATGTGCAGATCCTCAAGCCGAAGGCGCCCGAGCCGCAGGCAGCGGTGCCGGCCGGCAACCGCGAGCGGCTGAAGGCGCTGGGCGCCAAGGGCTTTGCCCTGTGGATGCGCGAGCAGCCGCAGCTGCTGATGACCGACACCACCATGCGGGATGCGCACCAGTCACTGTTTGCCACCCGCATGCGTACCTTCGACATGCTGCCGGCTGCGCCTGTGTATGCGCACCGTCTGCCGCAACTGCTGTCGGTCGAGTGCTGGGGGGGCGCCACCTTCGATGTGGCTTTCCGCTTCCTGAAGGAAGACCCTTGGGCACGGCTGCAGAAGTTGCGGGCTGCGATGCCGAACATGCTGCTGCAGATGCTGCTGCGCGCCTCCAACGCCGTGGGCTACACGAACTATGCCGACAATGTCGTCAAGCATTTCGTGCAGCAGGCGGCCGAGCAGGGTATCGACGTGTTCCGTGTTTTCGATTCCCTCAATTGGGTGGAGAACATGCGGGTGGCGATCGATGCGGTCAACGAGACGGGCGCCATCTGCGAGGGCACGCTCTGCTATACGGCCGACATTTTCGATACGAACCGGGCCAAGTACAACCTGGGCTATTACGTGAACCTGGCCAAGCAGCTGGAGAAGGCCGGCGCGCATGTGCTAGGCATCAAGGATATGGCGGGTGTGGGCCGGCCGCGCGCCATCGGTGCACTGGTGAAGGCGCTGCGCGAAGAGGTGGGGCTGCCCGTGCACTTCCATACGCATGACACGAGCGGTGCCTCGGTGGCCACCGTGATGGCGGCCGTGGCGGCCGGTGTCGATGCGGCCGATGGGGCGCTCGATTCGATGAGCGGCCTGACCTCGCAGCCGAGCCTGAACACGATCGTGGCCATGCTCGCTGGCGATGCGCGTGACACGGGGCTGGATCAGGCGGCATTGCGCGAGCTGGCCAATTACTTCGAGGGCGTGCGCCGCTTCTATGCACCGTTCGAATCGGACATCCGCAGCGGTACGGCCGATGTCTACCACCACGAGATGCCCGGCGGGCAGTACACGAACCTGCGTGAGCAGGCGCGCGCCATCGGGCTGGAACATCGGTGGCCCGAGGTCTCGCGCGCCTATGCCGAGGTGAACCGGCTCTTCGGCGACATCGTGAAGGTCACGCCCACGTCGAAGGTGGTGGGCGACATGGCGATCATGATGGTGGCCAACGACCTGACGCCGGCCGATGTGGCCGACCCCAATCGTGAGGTGGCTTTCCCCGAGAGCGTGGTCTCGCTTTTCAAAGGTGAGTTGGGTTTTCCGCCTGATGGCTTCCCCGCCGAGCTGGGCCGCAAGGTGCTGAAGGCCGAGCCACCCGCGCCCTATCGGCCGGGCGATCAGATCCCGCCGGTGGATTTCGACGAGGTGCGCCAGACGGCCGAAGGCGAGGCAGGCAAGGCGTTGGCCGAGCACGAGCTGTCGTCGTGGCTGATGTATCCGAAAGTGCTGTCCGGTTACTGGGCGCATCACCGGCGCTATGGCGAGGTGGAACTGCTGCCCACACCGGCCTTCTTCTATGGCTTGCGTGAGCGCGAGGAAATCTCTGTCGAGATCGAGCCGGGCAAGGCGCTGGTGATCAGTTTGCAAGGGATGTCGCCCCCTGATGCCGAGGGTTATGTTCGGGTCTTCTTCGAGCTGAATGGCCAGCCGCGTGCGGTGCGCATCCGCAAGGCCGGTTTTGGTGCGACGGTGGAGCAGCACCCGCAGGCTGACAGCAACAACCCGCTGCACGTGGGTGCGCCGATGCCCGGCATGGTGGTGACGGTGGCGGTCAAGCCCGGTCAGCAGGTCAAGGCGGGTGATCCGCTCGTGTCCATCGAGGCCATGAAGATGGAGTCGCAGATCCGGGCCGAGCGGGATGGCGTCATTGCTGTCGTGCATGTATCCAGCGGTAAAACGGTGGCAGCCCATGACCTCTTGCTGGAATTTTCGGGGCCAGCTGCAAAGGACTGATACACGACGGTCATCCATCGCTGCAAACCCGGCGATAGCGCTCGGGATTCACGGTAGAATGGCCGCAAATGCCCTGAAAAACGGGTAACGCCGCGGTTTTCTGCTCCGGCCCAGTGCACCAGTGTGCACAGGGCTGGCATGGTGTGACAGCGGCGAGCCGGTTGGGCCAGCATGGCATCTTGGGTGCCCTGTCGGTCAGGCTGGTCATGTCGCTCCCCAATTTGGTGACAGTGGGTTTCCGCCTAGCCGATCCTGGGGCTTTTCACGATAAAACAAGGCAGTTTTGTTGCATCGGCCTGTGCCGTGCAGGGGCTTCGTTCCCCGTCGATCCGTCCTGGGTCGATATTTGCAGATCGCGGTCGTCGGACGCGACCAGGCACGAGATTCCACTCCAGGGTGCGAATCGGCTGGTGTAGCCAGTCAGACAGAGGATTGAATGAACAAGAGTGAACTGATCGATACGATCTCCAGCGAAGCGGATATCAGCAAGGCAGCAGCAGAACGTGCGCTCACGTCCGCAATGGGCGCCATCATGAAGGCGGTTGCCGAAGGGGATCGGGTTACGCTCGTTGGTTTTGGCACCTTCCATGTCAGCAAGCGCAACGCCCGAACCGGTCTGAACCCTCGTACCGGCGAAAAGATCGAGATCGAAGCCGCCTACGTCCCCAAATTCTCGCCGGGCGCCGCCTTCAAGGAAGCGGCCAACGCGAACAAGCAGCGCAAGTAAGCTGATTTCCCCGGTGGCGGGCGTGTCGTCAGCACCTCTCGTGGTGCGGCGCGCCTGAACCCGTCGAGCTTTGTCACTGCCCGCACACCAGTCCTGGTGGCGGGCAGTGTCGTTTCAGGGGCGAGGCGCACCATGTCGGGCAAGCAAAAACCCGGCGCCCACCGTGGGAAGCCGGGTTTCGTGAGCGCGTGTCATGCACTGATTCGTCCCCGCGAAAGCCCCGCTGGGCGTGCATGACACGCGCTGAACGCGTGGCGCGGGGTACCTTGGGGTGGTAAGCCGCCGCCCGCGATGTGAGCGATCCGTGATGAGGATCAGCCCTGTTGGGGCTTTGGCTTGTGCTTGCCTTGGGCCTTGGTGTTGGCACGGGCCTGGTCTTGCTTGGCCATTTCGTGCTCATTGGCCCAGATGCCTGCCATGAGGCGATCGGAGTCGGCCGTGCCATATTTGTAGCGGGCGAAGGAATACAGC
The DNA here is from genome assembly GCA_030532895.1 of Lautropia sp. GTDB lineage: Bacteria > Pseudomonadota > Gammaproteobacteria > Burkholderiales > Burkholderiaceae_E > Lautropia. The sequence continues at coordinate 89,337 of JAUNKF010000004.1, forward strand.
ACGTAGCCGAAGATCATCCAGCCGCCGAAAATCAACCACTCTTCCTTCGTGAGCGCGGCCGGGCTGAAAGGCAGGTACATGTAGCCGAGAAACACGCTCAGAAAGCAGCCTGCCGCCCCGACGAAGATCCCGTGTTTCAGGAAGAAGGGCCGGGGCATGTTCGGCTCACGGCGACGCAGCACCAGGAGCGACATGCAAACCATGAAGTAGGCGATGATGATGGAGAGGCTGCCGGCATCCACCAGGTAGACGAGAGCCTTGCGGCCGAGCAGCGGGGCGAAGAAGGTGATGACGCCGATCAGCAGGATCGCATTGGTGGGTGTCTTGTACTTGGGGTGCAGCTTGCCGAGAAAGGCGGGCAGCATCTTTGCATGAGCCATGGCATAGATGGCGCGGCTGCCGCCGATGAAAAAGGCATTCCAGCTGGTGACGATACCGGCCAGCCCGGCAAAGATCATGATCTTGCCGGCCAGCGGGCTATTGAACACCACTTCCATCGCCGTGGGGGTGGGCAGTGAGGCATCCGTCAGTTGTTGCTGGTTCAGCGCAATGCCCACGCCCAGCACGATGGCGCAATAGAAGAACATGGCGGCCGCCACCGAGAGGATCAGCATTTTGCCGATGTCCTTTTGCGGCAGGTCGATCTCCGAGGCAGCTTGTGGAATCACATCGAAGCCCACGAACATGAAGGGCACGATCAGCAGCACGGCCAGCATGCCCGCGGCCATCGGGGGGAAGATGCTGCCTTCGACCGGGGTTTCATTGAAGAGCGGTTGCAGGTTGGCCGCATCCCCGTTGAAGGGGGCGGCCACCACGAAAGCGAGGCCCACGATGAGGATCAGATAGGTGACCCAGGTTTGAAACTTGGCGGCTGTCTTGATGCCGACGAAGTTCAGCCAGGTTACGACGATGGTGCCGAGCATGCCTACCAGCGCCCAGGTGAAATACACGTCGCCATTACGGATGCCAGCCACGATGTCGGTCGTGTTCTGCGGCTCTCCGCTCAGGTTCCAGAGGAAGCCTGCCTGATAGCCTGGCAGGAGGTTGTCGAGCACGGTGGGTAATGCCACGGCTTCAAAGCCCACCACCGAGACATAACCGAGAATCATCGCCCAGGTACAGAGGAAGGAGGCGGCATGGCCCATGGCGCGGTAGCTGAAGACGTGCTCGCCCCCTTCATAGGGCATCGCTGCGGCCAGCTCCGAATAACAGAGGCCGATGATCATGATGATGGCCGAACCGGCCGCCAGGGCCAACGGGGCACCGATGCTGCCGGCCTGCTGAACCCAGTCGCCCGACAGCACGATCCAGCCCCAGCCGATCATGGCGCCAAAGGCCAGCGTAAAGGTCTCCTTCTTGCCGAGAACTCTGGCAAAGTCCTGGGTACTCACGTGTCACTCCTCCTGGTATGCCGCTTGAACATTGTCGTTGACCCTGCCGGCAGCCCGGTCAAATACCGGAAAAGACCTTATCCTGTCTACCTGGATGGCCTCTCAAGGCAGCTAATCGATTCATCATTATTGGATGTCGGTTTGAAGGCGTTGTCAAACCACCACGACGGCCCGAATGTGCCAATGTCGCGGATGTTTCGGGCAAGGTCGTGATGCGTCCTGGCGCGTGTGGTGCACGGATTCGTCCTCGCGAAGGCCCCACTGGGCGGGGCGCACGGTGTTGCCTGCGCGCTGGCCTTGGTTGGCGGTCGGTGCAGGGCCGCCGTCAGTGTGACCCGGTCTTGACGGCGCAAGTCGGGTTCTTCGCCCATGGTGTTGGGGCCATCCTGACAATGAGTCAGTGAATCACGGGTGATGCCAGGGCATCGAGCTGTTCCTGCAGATGAAGGATCTGGCCTTGCCAGTAGCGAGCCGAGCCAAACCACGGAAAGGCGGCCGGAAAGGCGGGGTCGTTCCAGCGTTCGGCCAGCCAAGCGCTGTGCCGGATGATCCGGAGTGTGCGAAGCGCTTCGATCAGACCCAGCTCCCGACGGTCGAAGGGGCGAATCTGTTCATAGCCGGCCAGCAGCTCGGACATGGCTTGCGAGGTGTGCGCGTCGGCCGCTTCATCGGCCTGTTGTCCGGCTGCATCGGCCAGCATCCATAAATCCTGAATGGCCGGCCCCATCCGGCTGTCGTCCAGGTCGACGAAATGCGGGCCGTGGGCATCCGTCCACAGCAGGTTGCCCAGGTGGCAGTCGCCATGCAGCCGGATCTGCCTGAAAGGCTGCTCAGGCGGGTTCAGCCGGGCTTCGATCCGCTCGCAGCATTGGCGGGCCAGTGCTTCCCAGTTGCCACGCAGCTCGGGCGGCAGCCATGGGCAGTGGATGACCCGTTCGACAGAAGCCCAGCCATCGTGGCGGCCATCGAGGGGCGGGCGGTGAAGAAAGGGCTGTCGTGCGCCTACCTGATGGATGCGGGCGATGAACTGGCCGATCCGTTCGCGCATGGCCGGGCCATCGCGGACGTTGTCCAGCTCGGGCACGCGCCCGCCTTGGCGGGCGTAGAGGGCGATGGCAAAGCCGTGGCTGAAAAAGAGCGTTTCGTCGCCGTTGTTCGGGGGCTTGGACGATGGGCCGCCGGCAGGCTGCCCTTGAGGCGTGCCGGCCCTGGTTGATCCCGGCCTTGAACCCGGCCTGGCTAGTGGGGCGGCCAGTGGAATCTCGGCCGCCGCGATGTCATGCGCAAACTGATGCTCTTCCCGCAGCTGTTCCGGCGTCCAGCGGCCGGGACGATAGAACTTGGCAACCAGGCTACTGCCGTCTTCAAGCCCCACCAGATAGACCCGGTTCTCGAAGCTGTTGAGCGCCTGTAGCCGTCCGTCACAACGTAGCCCGATGGCCTCCAGCGCATCCAGCACGGTGTGGGCATCCAGCCGGGCAAAGGGCTGCTCATCAGGGCTGACAGATGCCGTATTGGCCTTGGAGGGCTGGGATTCGGCTGGCATGGCGGGATCGACTCCGGTTGCTCACATAGCGCGTGCTTGGCGTGTGTCCTTCGTGGATTCATGCCCGCGAACGCTGCTTGCGCGGGATGTGGATCGCTGGGGAAGGCACGCGGTGGCGCAGCTGCGTGACGTGGTGCGGTTCAACGCGCTGATCGAGTGTACCGGGTTGTGGGGGGCTGTGCATCCGCTTCGGCCAGCAGTGCATCCACTTCGGCGAGCGCGGCATGACTGGACTGGCGCATCCCGTTGGGTTGCGCGGGGGCAGGCGAGCTGTTGGGCGCTGCCGTAGCAGCTGGCGTGGACGGCTGCCGTGCGCTGGATGCCTGAGTGGTCTGAGGGGATGTCGTTGGTGCGGACAGGGCGCTGGCCTCTGCCGCCGGGGCCGGTTGCGCCTGTCCTCGACGGGCAAAGCGCCATCCCACGACGAGGGCCACCAGCAGCATCAGGGCAGGCCCGATCCATAGCAGCGCGTTCTGCCACGACCAGCTCGGCCGATACAGCACGAATTCCCCATAGCGATCCACCAGATATTGCTTCACCGCTCCATCATCCCGCCCCGAGGCGATCAGTCGCACCACTTCATGGCGCAAATCCTGGGCCAGTGGTGCGTGGGAGTCGAGCAGGGTCTGATTCTGGCAGACGAGGCAGCGCAGCTCGTGGGCCAGCTGACGAAAGCGTGGGCTGCGGATGATCTCCTCGGCCTGGGCGGTGGGCACCTCATCGTCGGGCGTGGGCGCACCATCCGAGGCCCAGGTGGTGGGCACGTTCAGCAAGGCGGCTGACAGCAAGGCAGCGAACAGCAATCGGCCTGGTGCGAAGCGTCCCATGCGATCACGGACTACCGATCGTGCGCGCCAACCTTTAGGTGGCTGGTGCAGGTGGCTTGGGGGGCGGTTCATCGCGAGACCTCCTTCACGGCGGCAATGGCTGGCAGCAGCTTTTGTTGAAGCACCTCGTCGGTGAGTGGCCCCACATGCTTGAAGCGGATCTGGCCGTGGGCATCGATCAGGAAGGTTTCTGGCACCCCATAGACACCGAAGTCGATGGCCGTGCGGCCTTTCGGGTCGACGACGATCATGTCGAAGGGGTTGCCGTGACGGTGCAACCAGCGGCGGGCGTCGCTTGCCTGATCCTTGTAGTTCAGCCCCACCAGACGGATGTCCCGGGTCTTGGCCAGTGCCAGCATCTGCGGGTGTTCCTGCAGGCAGGGCGCGCACCATGAGGCCCAGACGTTGAGCAGATAAGGCGCGCCACGCAGTGCCTGGGCGTCCAGTTGGTCGTTGGCATGCGGCACACTGCTGGCGTCCGGGATGCCAGGGGCTGATGCCTCTTGATGCCCCGGCAGCGACGGGCTGGGCTGACTCAGGCGCTGGCCGGGCGCTGGTTTGGCTGCTTCGCCCGGTTTGGCTTCCGCACTGTTCGGGGCTGGGCTATCGTGCACCGTCTGCGTCGTCGTGCCCGTTGCAATCGCAGGAGGCAGTGCGCCAAAAGCGGGTGGTGGCGTGCCTGTCAACCATGCCAGCCGGTAGGCGGGGGCCGGCTTGTTGATCAACGGTGAGGGGATCTCATTGGGATTGCGCCCCAGCCCGAGCAGCAGGAACACCGCCAGCGTGATGAAGAGCAGCGCAGGCAGCAGATAGCGTAAGGACAGTAACGAACGTTTCTTTTCCATCGATGATTCCTGATAGGCCACCTCGGGGGGATGTCCCCGCCTTGGCGCGCGTGACGCACCGATTGGCTGGGCGGTAGACGTGCATGACACGCCCGAGGTTCTGGGCAGGGCGCGACCATGTTCCGTTCAGGCGGCGGTGCGGGTTGGCTGAGCCGCGCTGCCTGCGGCCGTCGTGCCGGTCTTGGCTGGTATCGCTGTGCGCCGGCGACGATAGCGGCGGTCAGCCATGGCGATGAAGCCGCCGATGGCCATCAGCAGGCAACCGCCCCAGATCCAGTCGACGAAAGGCTTGATCCACACCTGCACCGTCCAGCGGCCATCGGGCAGTTCCTCACCCAGCGCCACGTAGAGGTCGCCCTGCAGCCGGGTGTTGATGGCCGCTTCGGTTTGTGTGGTGCCGGTGGCCAGATACAGGCGCTTTTCGGGGTACAGCACCGAGTAGGGCTCGCCGTTGCGGCTCACGTCGATCCGGGCGCGGGTGGCACGGAAATTCGGGCCGGGCACTTCGCGCACTTCCATCAAGCGGAAATCATAACCCCCCAGGTGCAGGTTCTGGCCGGGCGTGAGTGCCGCGTCGTTTTCGCTTTCCATCGTGGTGACACCGGCCACACCCAGCACGAACACGCCGACGCCGATGTGGGCGAGCAGCATGCCGTAGAAGCTCGCGGGCAGTGAGCGGATGCGCTGGCCCAGGCTGCGCCGGTGTGTGGCATCAGGCGATTGGCGCAGCCGCTCGACCAGCAGCGCGAGCGAAGCCACCACCGACCAGATACCGATGAAGACACCCAATGCAAAGATGATCGCCCCGCCCACGCCTGCGCCACCTTCGGCTGGGGCCGCCAATCGTGCGGCGCTGAAGCGCTCGGAGGTGAGCGCGATCAGTACCGTGCTGATGACGGACACGAGCAGCGCCCAGCCCAGCTGGCGACGCAGCTCGGGCACCGGCGAACGACGCCAGCGTGCCACCGGGCCGATACCCATCAGGAAGATGGCAGGTGCCATCAGCGGGAAGAAGACGGCCTCGAAGTAGGGCGGGCCAACCGAAATCTTGCCCATCTCCAGCGTGTCGAGCAGCAGCGGATACATCGTGCCGAGGAAGACGGCTGCGCAGGCCACCACCAGCAGCAGGTTGTTGGCCAGCAGCATGCCTTCACGCGAGCTGGCCGAAAATCCCGCTGGCGCGTGTCCGGCGCCCAGCGAGGGGGCTTTCCACGCATAGAGCAGCAGTGACCCGCCGATCACCACCACCAGAAAACCGAGGATGAACACCCCGCGTGTGGGGTCGGTGGCAAAGGCATGCACCGAGGTCAGCACACCCGAGCGCACGAGGAAGGTGCCAACGAGGCTCAGGCTGAAGGCGGCAATGGCCAGCAGCAGCGTCCAGCTGCGGAAGGTGCCGCGCAGCTCGGTGACGATCAGCGAGTGCATCAGCGCGGTGCCCACGAGCCACGGCATGAAGGAGGCGTTCTCGACCGGATCCCAGAACCACCAGCCACCCCAGCCCAGCTCATAGTAGGCCCACCAGCTGCCCAGTGCGATGCCGAGCGTGAGGAAAGACCAGGCGGCAATCGTCCAGGGGCGTGCCCAGCGCGTCCAGGCGGCATCGACGCGGCCGCCCAGCATGGCCGCGATGGCAAAGGCAAAAGCCACCGAAAAACCCACATAGCCGAGGTAGAGCATCGGCGGGTGCAGCACCATGCCGGGGTCTTGCAGGAGGGGATTCAGGTCACGGCCGTCCTCGGGGGCCGGCAGGCCGCGCTCGAAGGGGTTGGAGGTGAGCAGCAAGAAGAGCAGAAAGCCGATCGAGATGCCTCCCAGCACGCCGATCACGCGGCTGCGCACCACGGCGCCCAAGGTTTGGCCAAAGGTGGTGACGGCGGCCGACCACACGGCCAGCATCAGTGCCCACAGCAGCATCGAGCCTTCGTGAGACCCCCAGGTGGCGGCAATGCGGTAGGGCAAGGGCAGTCGCAGGTTGCTGTTGTGCGCCACGTTCTTCAGGCTGAAGTCATGGTTGATGAAGGCCCAGGCCAGTGCGCAGAAGGACACGATCATCAGGGTTGCCTGCCATAGCGTGGCCCGGCTTGCCACCTGCATCAATCGCGAATCGGCATGCTGTGCGCCCCACAGGCCGGCACAGGTTTGCAAAAGGGCCAGGATCAGGGCCAGCCAGAGGGCGTAATGTCCGATTTCAGCGATCATGCGTGGTTCAAGGCTTCAGGGTATCGACGGAGGCAGGGTGACCGGCACGCTCCAGCGCTTCGGCCGCTTCGGGCGGCATGTAGTTTTCATCGTGCTTGGCCAGCACTTCGGTGGCGGAGAAGCGGCCCTGCTCGTCAAGCCGGCCCTGCGCCACCACCCCCTTGCCCTCCCGGAACAGGTCGGGCAGCGTGCCCACATAGCTGACCTCGATCTGATGATCGCCATCGGTGACACGAAACTGCACCTGTGTGCCGTCCCGCTTCAGGCTGCCTGGTTCCACCAGTCCCCCGATGCGGAAAGGGCGTCCGGCCGGGGCTTCCTTGGCAGCCACCTGGGTGGGCGTGAAGAAGAAGACGATGTTGCTGTTCAGCGCGTAGAGCAGCAGGCTGGTGATCAGGGCGAGGCTGGCAATGCCGCCGCCGATCCAGACGAAGCGTTTTTGACGTGGCGTCATGCGTGCAGCTCTCCAGTGGTGTCAGCCTGATCTTCCAGCATCTGACGAACCCGACGGCGCTTCGCAAAAAGCAGCACCAGTTCGAGTGCCAGTGCGGCGGCTGAAAGGCCGTAGGCAATCCAGATGTAATCCCAATGCGTCATGAGAAGGCGTTCGAGAGGGGACGGATGTCGGGCAGCGGAGAGGCTTTGGCAGCGACCACCAGCGACACGACAGGCGCATGGACAAGGCAGGCGCAGGGCCGGATCGGACAGCTGATCCGTTGCCGAAGGATGTTGCCTGCTACCGGGGGGCGGGTGTTGACATGGCTCAAAGTGGGTGGCTTTGGGTGTCAGACAGTGTGAGCGTTTTCAGCGTTCGGGCCTCTGCCGCCCATCACCCGCCACAGCGGGGGCTGGCGACACCCGTGAGCTGCGTCAGGCCTTGCCGAGCTGTTGCACCCATTGGGTGTGGCTCTCACGCACGAGGATGATGCTGCGCACCCGGTGCAGCACCACCGCCACCGAATAACACCAGGCCGATATCGACATGATCAGCATGGCCTGCAACATAACGCTTGCCATCTTCGATCCGCTGACAGGATTGACGCTCGCGCCTTGATGCAGCGTATTCCACAGATAGACCGAAAAATAGATGATCGGCACGTTGATCGAGCCGACGAGCACCAGGATCGAGCCGGCGCGGTCGGCACGGGTCTGATCCTCGATGGCGTTGGAGAGCGCCATGTAACCGAAGTAGAGAAAGAGGAGGATCAGCGTGGAGGTCATCCGTGCGTCCCAGGCCCAGTAGGTGCCCCAGGTGGGTTTTCCCCACAACGCGCCCGTCCACAGCGCGATGGCTGCCATCAGTGCACCGGTCGGGGCGAGCGCCGAGATCATCATGGCCGAAAGCCGCGTGCGAAAGCCGAGGTTCAGCACCGCGTAGACCGACATCACCAGATAGATGAACATCGCCATCCAGGCCGAGGGCACGTGGATGAAGATGATGCGGTAAACCTCGCCTTGCTGGAAGTCGGTGGGGGCCACGGCAAAGCCGAGCCACAGGCCGATGGCACAGGTGATGAGGGCTGCAGCGGCAAACCACGGAATCAGCTTGCCGGCCAGGAAATAAAAGCGCTGCGGGGCGGCGTAGGTGAACAGGCTCATTCGAGTGAGGTGCGGAGGGCCAGGGCGACCATGAAGGGGCCGCCCCAAAGAGCCATAAGCATACCAGCAGCCAGGAGCGACAGATGGGCGTTGGCCGACAGGCCCGCCGACACCATGTCGACCGCACCACTGCCGAAGATCAGCACCGGCACGTAGAGCGGCAGGCACAGGAGAGCCAGCAGCGCACCGCCGCTGCGCAGTCCCAGTGTCAGTGCCGCGCCGATGGCGCCGAGAATCAGCAGCGTGGGGGTGCCCAGGAGCAGCGTCAGCATCAGTAGCAGCGTGCGGTCGAGATCCATCGAGAGCATCAGCCCGAGCGCCGGCGTCACCAGGATCAGCGGCAGTGCCGACACCATCCAGATGGCCAGCAGCTTGCCGCCGACCAGGGCCGTGGGCGAACGGCCGCTGGCCAGCATGTGTTCAAGACTGCCATCCTGATGGTCGTTGGCAAACAGCATCGGCAGCGCCGTCAGCTGCGCCAGCAAGGCCATCACCCAGATCATGCCGGGGCCGATGCGCGAGAGCCACTGGGTTTCCGGGCCCACGGCAAAGGGCACCATCAGGCAGGCCAGCACGAAAAAGCCGATCAGGTTCAGCGTGTCGGCACGGCGGCGCAGCGCGATGCGCCAGTCACGGCTGAAGGCCCAGAGGAAGGTGTTGGGCGCTGGGGACGGTGCGGCAGGGGGGGGCGAAGATGGCATGGGCGGCGTGGACGAGGCCGACGGGTTGCTTGTGCCGGAGGGGGCGTCGGCTGGCGGGGGCGGATGGGCCGTCTTCATGCGGGGCGACCTCCGGGCAGCATCAGCACGGGCGGGTTTTGGCGGGCCAGCACCGGCAGGTGGGTGGCGATCAGCGCGCTGCCGCCCCGGCTCAGGTGTTCATCCAGCAGGGTTTCGAGCAACTCGCTGCCGGCCTGATCGAGCGCAGCCGAGGGTTCATCCAGCAGCCACAGCCAGCGGTGGGGCGAGACGAGCAGGCGCGCGAGCGTGAGCCGCTGCCGCTGGCCTTGCGAGAGCCGCCGTGCCTCCACATGCAGGGCACGGCCCAGGCCCACCCGGCCGAGGGCCTCGCGCAGGTTGGCGCGTGTGCCGTTGCCGCCATCGAGGCCCGCCATCAGGCTCAGGTTTTCCAGCGCGGTCAGCTCGGCCTTCATGCCGCTGGCGTGGCCGAGCCACAGCGCATGGGGCCGTAGTGCGCCGTTGCCGGGGGCAAAGCGGTGCCCGCCCAGGCTCAGCTCACCCGCCTGCAAAGGGGTGAGGCCAAGCAGCGCCCGCAGCAGTGTGGACTTGCCGCTGCCATTGGGGCCGCGCAACAAGAGTGCGCTGGCCGCGGGCAGCGTGAAGCCAATGCCCTCGAAGAGGCTTAGTGTGCCTCGGGTGAGGGCAAGCTCATGGGCGGACAGGGTCTGAGGCATGGTCTCGGCCAAAGGGGTAGGGGGCTCGGGGCGAAGACGAATCCGTGCTCGACACGCACGAAGGTCGGTGCTCGCCCTTCAGCGCCGGGTGTTGATTTCCACCAGCACGTGGGTGGCGTCATGGCGAACGACGGCGCTCATGCCCTCCAGATCGCCGGGCTGGGCGATCGGCTCCCCGCTTTTGGAGACGCGCGCAATGACGATCACCTGCGTCTGGTTCGAGAGCTGGCCCATCGGCCCCATCGCATCCGCATCGCTGAAACTGAAGCGATAGGGTAGATCGGCCACCTGGATGCGCTTGACGGCGAGCGGCGGCCCGGCGGGTTTCCCGGATTCATCCACCCCCCGCACCGCGAGGAATACCGTTTCATCCGGTTTGACCTGATCCGCCAGCCGTGCGCTGAGCTGGATCGCGCCTTTCAGCACGGGGCCGGCGGCGGCTGGGGTAGTTTGGCGATCAGCTTTCGCCGAGGCATTGTCCGCGCCTGCCACTGAGGCGGCACCCATGCCGGTGGCAGGTGCTGCATTTTTAGCGGCACCATCGCTTGCCGCACCTGCCGCACCGCCGGCCGCTGCCTGTGGCGGCAGCCCCAGCTGCATGCGCACGGCGTCGATCTGGCGGCTGATCTGCTCATGGGGAGGCGTGCCCGGTTCCAGCAGGGACAGAAGCGGCTCCCAGTAGTCGAGGGTTTGGCGGGGGTTACCCCGGCTCAGCTGATAGGCGCCAGCCAGCGCCATCGCCTTCGGGTGTCGGGGCTGCTTGGCGAGTGCGTCCTGAATCAGCGTCCAGGGGCGGCCATCCAGCCGGTTGCCGGCCTGCTGGCCTAGCGCGTCGGCCAGATCGATGCGGATCTGGGCCGCGAGCTGCGGATCGTCACTATCCACGTCCAGCGCCTTCTCCAGGGCGGCGATGGCGGCCTCGCGCTGGCCGAGCGACAGGCGTGAGCGGCCCAGCATCAGCCAGCCTTCCACGAGCGAGGGATCTTCCTTCAGGCGCGCTTCCAGCGTGGCAAGCAGGCTGTCCACGTCCGGTTGGCCCGCCTTGGCAAGAAAATCAGGCTCCACCGCCTCGGGCATGCCGGTGGTTCGGTAAAAGGCAATGGGCAGGGCCACCAGCGCCGTCAGAAAGAGCGCGGCCAGCACGAGGCGTGGCCTGGTGGCCGCAACAGCCGGGGGTGTCGGTGCACCTGAATCGGCGCGCTTGGGGGGCGTTGCCCCCGTGTCGTGTGCGCTGCTGGCAGCGTCAGCTGCGGTCGTCGCCGTCGTGCCAGAGCTGGCCGGTTTCAGATCAGCCAGCGCCGCTTCAGAAAACTCCCGGATCAGCGCCTCGCGCTCGGGGGAATCGGCCGGCAGCTCGGCCAGCTCGGCATCGAGCCGGGCACGGCGCTCGCGGATGATGTCGCGGTTCAGGGCGGCTGCGCTGTCGTGGGCGTGGGGGGGGGGCGCATCGGTGCGGCGCAACAGCGGCCAGACGACGGCCAGGCCAATCAACGCCCCGATGGGCAGCAGAATCAGGAGAGGAAAGGAGGAGGCGCTCAGCATCCCCGCATTGTCGGGGCAATGTCGGGCCGGGTCAAAGGGGCCAAGGCAAATAAAAAGATGAGGGGTGAGAGGCGCTGAAGTTGGGCCTCAGAAGGGGGCGGAGGAGGCGGCGCAGCGAGAGAAGCGAGTGGGAAAGGGTTGGTGAAAGCAGGGAGAAAGTCAAAGGGTGGGGCAAGCGCAGCGGCCAATGAAAAGGCGCCCGAAGGCGCCTGGTGAGGAGGGGGGCTGGGGAGCGACGGCATGGGCCGCGTCACCCGGCGTATGAAGCTGTCCCGATCAACGCTCGCGCATCGCTTCACGCATCTTCAGGATCGGCTTGAGCACATAGTCCATCACCGTCTTCTCGCCCGTGCGGATCTCGACCGAGGCCGTCATGCCGGGGATGATCGGCAGCGCCTTGCCGCCGGCGGACAGCGCCGAGTTCTTCGTGCGAACCAGCACGCGGTAGTAGCGGTTGTCCTGCGCCGTGCGCTGCTCGTCGTCGCGCAGCGTGTCCGGGCTGATCAGCTCCACTTCGCCGCTGAGGCCGCCGTAGATCGCGTAATCATAGGCCGAGATCTTGACGGTGGCCGGCAGGCCAGGGCGCAGGAAAGCCACATCATGCGGGCGGATCTTCGCTTCCACCAGCAACTGGTCTTCCAGCGGGATGATCTCCATGATGTCCTGACCCGGCTGGATCACGCCGCCACGGGTGTTCATCCGGATGTTCTTCACGATGCCCTTGACCGGCGCCGTCAGCACCGTTCGCGTCACCTGATCCTGGCGCGCCGTCAGGGACTGCTGCACCTGAGCTAGCTCGGCCTCCACCTTGGAGAGGTCGTTGGCCGCATCCACGCGATGCTTGTTCGTGCGCTCCTGCATCTGTGCCTGAAGATCGTTGAACTGCCGTTGCAGCTTCAAAAGCTCCGTTTCGGCCACCAGCCCCTTGGCCACCATCGGCTTCGTGATGGCGATTTCACGCGCCACCAGCGCCTGACTGGCCTGAGCGGTGGCAATGGCCTGTTGCAGCGCATCGCGCCGGGCCTCGAAAGTGGCGGTTTCGTTGTCCACCACTTCGGTGTCGGCCAGCACGTCTTCAGGGAACTTCAGCTTCGTGCCGCGCGACTCGGCGCGCAGGCGGGCGGCCGACGCCTTCAGGCTGATCAGCTTGCTGTAGCCTTCCTGGTACGAGGAGCGTGCCTTCGTCTCGTCGATGCGCAACAGCGGTTGGCCGGCCGAGACCGTGGCGCCTTCGCGCACCAGCATTTCGGCCAGAATGCCGCCTTCCAGCGACTGGATCACCTGCTCGCGGCTGGAGGCGATCACGCGTGCATCCCCACGGGTGATTTCTTCCAGTCGGCTGTGATAGGCCCAGACAGCGGCCGACACCAACAGGCCCACGATCAGCGCCAGCAGCAGAAAGCTGCTCTTTTGCCGATCGTTCACCATCGCCTGCTGCATGTCGCGCATGAAGTCGAAGTCGCTGCCGCTGCCGGCATAGGCCGGCTTGATGAAGCTGTCACGGCTTTGCACGGCACGCTGCGCCGGCGCGGTTGCCGGCACCATCGCTTTTTTATCAGACACGACGCACCCCCTGGATCTTGCCTTCCTTCAATGCTTGCAGCACCGCTTCCTTCGGCCCATCAGCCACGCGGACGCCGCCGTCCATGATCATCACCCGATTGACGTAATCGAGCAGTTGCAGCTTGTGCGTGACGAACACCATCGTCTGACGCGCACACAAGCGGGCCAGCGCCTGCATCACCATCGTCTCGGTGGCGCTGTCCATGGCACTCGTCGGCTCATCCAGCAGCATCACGGCCGGGTTGGCGATTACTGCGCGGGCCAGTGCTACGGCCTGACGCTGGCCGCCCGACAGCCCGTTGCCGCCTTCGCCAATGGGCATGTCATAGCCGTTCGGGTGGCTGCTGGCGATCTGGTGCACGCCAAAGGCATCGGCGATGCGCATCATCGAGTCATCGTCGATATGCGGGTTGCCGGCCTTCAGGTTCTCGCGCAGCGTGCCGAAAAAGAGCCGCGTGTCCTGACCCACATACAGCACATGGCGGCGCACGTCCGCCGGCTCGATCTGTTGCAGCTCCACCCCATCGAGCTTCACCGAGCCTTCGGTGGGGCGATACAGCCCGGCCAGCACCTTCAGCAGCGACGACTTGCCGCTGCCGATGCGGCCCAGAATGGCCACCCGCTCGCCGGGGCCAAGGTTCATGCTCAGGTTCTTCACCGATTCCGGCGCTTGTGGGCCATAGCGATAGCTGATCTCCTGGGCCGACAGCGCACCTTGCGTCGTCGATTTGCGCACATAGTTGCGGTCGGCGTCCCGGTCGGTCGGGGTGGCCATCACCTTGTTCAGCGATTGCAGCGCGGTCTTGGCCTGCTGATAGCGCACGGCCAGTGCCGTGATGCTGGCGGCCGGTGCAATCGTGCGGCCAGCCAGAATCACCGAGCCGATCAGCGCGCCCATCGTCAGCGTGCCGTCACCGATCAGGTACACCCCCCAGCACACCATCGCCACCGTACACATCGACTGCAACAGTGCCGTGAAGTTGCTCACCATTGCCGTGATCGAGCGGCTCTTCATCGAGGTGCGGGCTGTCAGCGCCGAGGCGCGTTCATAGCGGGTCTGCACCTGGCTTTCCATCCGCAGCGCCTTGATCGCTTCGGCGTTTTCCAGCGTCTCCACCAGAATCCCCTGCTTGATCGAGCCTTCACGCAGATGTTCCTTCACATAGCGCGAGAGCGGAATCTGTGCGAGCGCTCCCACAAGGATCAGGATCGGGATGCAGGCGAGCGGCACCAGATAGAGCGGCCCGGCGATCAGGTGGATCACCCAGACGAAGAGCAGGATGAAGGGCAGGTCGGTAAGCGTGGCGAGCGTCGCCGAGGTGGCGAAGTCTCGCACCGACTCGAACTCACGGATCGTGTTCGCATAGGCGCCGGCCGATTGCGGCCGGTTTTCGAGCCGTGACATCATCGCCTGGCGAAAGAGCGTCGAACCCAACAGCAGATCGGCTTTCTTGCCGGCGTTGTCGATCAGCCAGCTTCGGAGGTTGCGGGCCAGATACTCGAAGAGCATCGCCACCATCACCCCGCTGGCCAGCGCCCAGAGCGTCACATAAGCCTGGTTGGAAATCACCCGGTCATAGACGTTCATCGTGAAGAAGGTGCCCGAGAGCGCCAGCACGTTCACCAAGAGCGCCGCCACGGCCGCCTGGGCGTAATAGCCCCGAAAACGCCAGATCGTGCTCCAGAACCAGTGCCCCTTGGCCTTCTCGATCACGATCGGGCTGCGCTTGTCCTCGGCAATGGCCGGGCGCACCAACAGGCAGGTGCCCATGTAGTGCCGCTTCAGCTCGGCCAGCGAGATCTCGATCTCCAGCGCACCCTGCTCGCAGGGCAGGATCACGAGCTGGCCGTTTTCCCGTTTTTCCAGCAGCAGACAGGCCCGCAAGTCGTTCAGCAACAGCACCACCGGCAGTTGCAGCGGGTTGATCTGCTCGATGTCCCGGTGCTGGATGCGCACCTTGCAGCCATGTGCCTCGGCGATTCGCATCATGCCGGCTGGTTGCAGCGGGTGTTCGTGCGGAATGCCGGTGGCCAGTGCATCTTCGCTCTTGTGGATGTCGAAGCGGGCCAGAATCTGAGAGAGCGCCGTGAGCAGCGGATCGGGCAGGGGCTGCTTCACCGGCACCGCCTGCTGAATGGGCTGTGGCTGCGGAGCGTGGGCTGCCTGCATGGGTTGGGTTGCTGCCTGGCCGGCCTGAGCGCTGCCGTTGGCCACCTCACTGGGGGGGGGAGTGGCCGAGTCCTGCGGGGCGGTCGCGCTGCTGGGCGGAATGCCGTTGCCGGCTTGGGAAGCAGAAGAAGACATGGTTTCAGGGGGCTGGGCTGGCCGTTCGGCGCCTTGGGCGGAACGACCAGCAATCTGGGGTCTTTCGTCGGTCACTTTCATCGGAATGCCTGTCGCACAGGATCGGGGTGGACGCCCGAGCCGTGCTCGGTTGGGTTCAATTCAGTGCGGGCAGGGCCGGGGCGGCTGGACGGGTTTCGGGCTGTACGCCTTCAGCCACCACGGGGGGCAGTGCCTCGATGCCGAGTCTTGGCAGCAGGCGGCCCGTGCTGCCCAGCAGCCGGTAGCGGGCCTGATTCAGCTCCTGCGCTTCCACCGTGGCACCCAGCTGGGCCTGATAGATCTCGTTTTCGGCATTGAGCAGGTCGATGATGCTGCGCTTGCCGATCTGGAACTGTTCCCAGTAGGCGGCGCGCACCTTGCGGGTGTTCTCCACCAGGGCCGATCGGGTGCCCACCCGTCCCTGTCGCGCCTGAATCTGTGTCCAGTGCCGAGCCACATCCGTTTCCAGCGTGCGGCGCGTGTTGGCCACCGCCTCCTCGGTACTGAGTACCTGTGCCCGGGCGGCGGCGGCGTGCGCGGCGCCCTGGCCCCCGTCGAAGGGGTTCCAGTCCGTCACCACCGACACGTCATAACCACCAAACCATTGCCGCTTGCCGTCCGCATCATAAGGGCTGTTCACGCGGGCGCGCAGGTTGAAGCTCGGCTTGTTCCATGCATTGGCCACCTCGGCCGCCTTCTGGGCTGCCTGCACCTCAGCTCGGCCAGCCAGGATCGCCGGGTGTTCGCCCAGTGCCGCCATCGCCTGCGAGAGGCTCGCAAGCTGCGTGTCGGCCGGCGGCGGTGGCACCATGCCCTTCAGCGGTTGGCCCAGCAGCTGGGTGAGCGATGCCCGGGCTTCGGCCAGTTGCCCTTCACGATCGGAGAGCGTCACCTGAGCCTGAGAGAGCCGCGAATTGGTTTGAAGCAGGTCGTAACCACGGCCCTGGTCATGGGCCACGATCTGTTGCACACGGCGACGCAGCTTGTCGATTTCGGCCACATAGTTCCGGGTCAATGCCGTCAACTCGGCCTGCTTCACCACTTCGATGTAGGCGTCGGCCACCTTCATCGCAATGTCGGCACGCGCGGCCTCGGTGCTGTAATTGGCCCCTGTCAGCCGGGCCAGTTGACGGGCTGTCTCGTTGTCGGTTCGTCCGCCGTCATAAATGGGCTTGATCGCCTGGGCACCCAGATCGCCGTGACGATTGTTGCCGTTGCCGCGCTGATAACCCCAGCCAGGCTCGGCGATCACGCCAAAGCGCATGTTCATCTGGCTCTGGGCGCCGGCCACCTCATGGCGGATCGTTTCGGCCTGACGGCGTGCGCCGACCACCTGGGGATGCTGCCCCAGTGCGATCAGCACGCTTTCTTTCAGGGTTTCGGCCGAGACAGGCAAGTGGATGACGGCCAGTGCGGTGGCCACGGCCCAGCCAAGACGGGGGCGAGGGCGGGCAGAAACGGGCATGTGTCGTGATGGATGCATCTTCTGATTGACCCGGTGCAAATGGAACAAAGATCCCGACCCGAGGATGGTCCCCGCGGCCGGATCGACCCTTTTGAGCTTCATTGTGGGCGCCTCGTGGAGGACGAGCGGACAAGACTGGCTGCTTGGCGGCTTTCGGTGCATCAGCGGGGCTTGGTTGGTGGGTGCGCAACAATCTGTTGCTGTGTGGCAACAGTTCAGGCTGGCCGGCGCTTGCCATCGCCACCAGTGGCCGGCATCTGGCAGAAAGGCAGGGCATTCCGGCAGAAATGCCGGGCATGTACGGCATTGTTCGGCGGATTACCCGGCCAACGCTTCATGATTGCTCGGCCTGCACTTAGAACGTGTCATGCTCGCCCAGAGGGGCTTTCGCGGGGACGAATAAGTGCATAACACGCTCTAATGAGTGGATGGCTTGGCACGGGCTGGTGGCCCGCCCCCTGGAAGGCCGGCTTCATGACACGCTCTGGCCGATGGGGCAAATTGGCCCGGCAGAACAGCGTCAGGGGCAGCTGCTTGATGGTGCTGCCTTCCTCGTGCTGAAGGTGGGGGCAAATCACGGTCAGCCACGGCCGATCAGTGGCATCTTGGTGGCCATCAGCGTCATGAACTGCACATTGGCCGAGAGCGGCAGCGTGGCCATGTTCAGCACCGCCTCGGCCACCAGTGCCACGTCGATCACCGGCTCGGCCATCATCTGTCCATTGGCCTGCAGGATGCCCTCGGCCATCGGACGGGCCATCTCGGTCATCGCGTTGCCGATGTCGATCTGCCCGCAGGCAATGTCGAAGGGGCGGCCATCGAGCGACGCCGCTTTCGTCAAACCCGTGATCGCGTGTTTTGTGGCCGTGTAAGGCATCGTCATCGGCCGGGGGGCCTGGGTCGATACCGAGCCATTGTTGATGATGCGTCCGCCTTGCGGGCTTTGCGCCTTCATCACCCGAAAGGCTGCCTGGATGCAGTAGAACGGCCCGCTCAGGTTCGTGTTCACCACCGCCTGCCACTGCTCGGGCGAGAGGGTTTCCAGTGGTACGGCGGGTGCGCCGATGCCTGCATTGTTGAACACCACATCCACGCGGCCAAAGCGGGCCACCGTCTGATCGAAGAGCGCGTTCACTGCGACCGGGTCGGTCACATCGGTGGGCACCACCAGCGCCCGGTCGCCCGCGTCCGAGAAGCGGGCCGTTTCGGCCAGCGGCTCGACCCGCCGCCCAGCCAGTGCCACGGCATGGCCGGCTGACAGGAATCGCAGGGCCACCGCGCGTCCGATGCCAGAGCCGGCGCCGGTGATGATCGCCACCGGGGGCGTGGCCGAGCTGGTCGATGCGCCCGTGCGCTGGTCTGTTGTAGGGGAAGGCGTGGATGTCGTCATCTCGTCTTGTCCTTGCATTCAGTATTCAATATTCATCAACATACATGCCGCAGCCGCTGCCGCTGCCGCTGCCGCTGCTGGCGCTGGTGTCAGTGCCAGGGGAGGCCGGTGGGCAATCCGATCCCGATGCTGGCCTGCCGCCAGTCTGTACGGGGGCGTCACCAGCAGGCCAGGCGGGCGGCAACAACTTGCCGGGATTCATCCGGCCAGCCGGGTCAAGCGCCGTCTTGATGGCTCGCATCCATTGCAGCTCCACCGCCGGCTTGTAGCGGGCCAATTCCTGCCGGCGCAGCACGCCGATGCCGTGCTCGGCCGAGATCGCGCCGCCAAAGGCTGCCACCGTGTCATGAACCAGCTCGTTCATCTGGGCCTCCTGCGTCTCAAAATGGGCATCGAAGACCTGTTCGGGGCTGGCCGTGGGCCACACGTTGAAGTGCAGGTTGCCATCGCCCAGATGCCCGAACACCACCAGCCGTGCCTCGGGAAACACCGTGCGAATCCGCGCTTCGGCCGCCTCGATGAAGGCATCGATACGGGCAATGGGCACGGAGATGTCATGCTTGATGTTTTTGCCCTCGGCGCTTTGGGCCGGGGAAATCTGCTCACGCAACTGCCAGAATTGCCGACTCTGCGCGAGCGACGTGGCCAGCACCGCATCATGGATCAAGCCTTGGTCGATGGCGTCCGTCAGCACCTGCTCCAGCCTGGCACGCGCCTCGGCCTCGGACACCAGACTGCTCGCCTCCAGCAATACATACCAGGGGCAGGGCGTGGTCAGCGGCAGTCGGCTGCCCGGTACATGCTGTTGCACCAGCTCCATCGCCTCGGCCGAGATCAGCTCGAAAGCCGTCAGTCCGGCCGCCAGCCTCGACTGCGCCCGTGAGAGCAGCTTCAGCGCGGCCGAAGGGCTGCCCAGCCCCACCAAGGCCACCACCTTGGCCACCGGTTGCGCAAAGAGCTTCAGCACCGCCGCCGTGATCACCCCGAGCGTGCCTTCCGAGCCGATCAGCAGATCCCGCAGATCGTAGCCCGTATTGTTCTTGCGCAGCGCATGAAGCCCTTGCCACAGCTCGCCATCGGCCGTGACAGCCTCCAGCCCCAGACACAACTCGCGCATGTTGCCATAGGCCAGCACCTGCACGCCGCCCGCGTTGGTGGCCAGATTGCCACCAATCGTGCAGCTGCCTTCCGAGGCAAGCGAGAGCGGAAAGAGCCGCCTGGCTTCAGTTGCCGCCGCCTGCACCTGGGCGAGCGTGCAGCCGGCCTCGGCCACCATCGTGTTGCCCACCGGGTCGATCGCGCGGATGCGCGTGAGCCGCTTCAATGAGAGCAGCACGGTGGGGCAGGCTTCCGTGGGCACCGAGGCGCCCGTCAGCCCCGTGTTGCCGCCCTGGGGCACCACCGCATGCCCGTGGGCCGCACACCAGCGCACCACGGCCGCCACGTCATGGGCCGTGTCGGGCAGAGCCACGGCCAGCGCCTGGCCGCGCCACCGGCCCCGGTAGTCCACCAGATAAGGGGCCATCTCGTCGGGAGCTGTCAAGAGCCGCCCCGAGAAGCTGGCCGCCAGCGAGGCGCGCAGCGCCGCCGAATCGTGTGCTGCATTCATTGTTGCGTGAATCAGGAGGCTATTGCCACATGCTACACCCGGTGCAGGCAGTAGAATGACCGTCTTTTGGCCGGCGCTGGCTCATGCCCTCGATGGCAATGTCCTTCGTCGTCGATGGTCATGCCTTTCGCACCGGTCTGGCAGGCTGGCGTCCTGTTTGGCTTGCCGGCACGACCTCAAACCGATTCCTCACACGATTCACACGATTGAATCCTCACGCTGCCACCCCCGCGTCGCCGGGGTACATGCTTGCTACGCTGCTGCGGCACCGTAGCCTCATCGTCCAGATGGCCTGGCGCGACATCGCCGCCCGCTATCGTGGCTCGGTCATGGGCGTGTTCTGGTCGCTTCTGAACCCGCTCCTGATGCTGGCCGTCTACACCTTCGTCTTCTCGGTGGTGTTCAAGGCGCGCTGGCAGACCGGGGCCGAGCAGAGCCATGCCGATTTTGCCGTCATCCTCTTTGCCGGTGTCATCGTCCACAGCTTCTTTGCCGAAGTTGCGGGCAAGGCGCCCTCGCTCATCCTCACGAACCCGAGCTACGTGAAGAAGGTCGTCTTTCCGCTGGAAATCCTGCCGGCCGTCACGCTGCTGTCGGCGCTCTTTCAGGCGGGCATCAGCATGCTGGTATTGCTCGTGGCGCTGCTGATCACCACCGGCTCGGTGCCGCTTACCGTGCCGCTCATCGTCGTCGTCTGGATTCCGCTCTGTCTCCTGGCCCTGGGCGCCAGCTGGTGGCTCTCGTCACTCGGCGTTTATATCCGCGACATCGGCCAGGCCATCGGCGTGGTGCTCACCGTCATGCTCTTCATCTCGCCGGCCTTCTTCGCCATCCAGTCGCTGCCGGAGAACCTGCGCCCGTGGGTGAAGCTGAACCCGCTCACGCTGCCCATGGAACAATCCCGCCAGGTGCTGATCTGGGGCAGCGTGCCAGATTGGTCACTCTGGGCGATGTACACCGCCGTGATGGCGCTCTTCGCATGGCTCGGTTTCGCCTGGTTCCAGTCCACCCGCCGGGGGTTTGCCGATGTCCTCTGACACCCGCCAGCCTCAACCCGCTTCCCCGGCCGCCTCGGCGCCTGTCGAGCCGGCATCATTGCCTGTCGGCCAACCGGCGCCCGCCACTGCCCCTGTTTCCGTCACCGACCCCCGCTCCGTCTGCGCAGCACCCGCGCCACTGCCTGGGCCTGAGGCGCTGCATCGGCCCACCCATCAGCCGGCCGAAGCCGTGCCGGGCCTGGGCACCGATCCCCAAGGCACACCGGCCGACGGCATCGCCATCCAGGTCGACGGACTGAAGAAGTGCTTTCTGCTCTACGACCAGCCCGCCCACATGCTGAAGCAGCAGATCGTAGGCAGGCTTGCCCGCCTCGTGGGCCGCCAGCCGCCGCGTTACTTCCGGGAATACTGGGCGTTGAAGGGCATCGATTTCAACATCCGCCGGGGCGAAGTGGTCGGCATCGTCGGCCGCAACGGCGCCGGCAAATCGACGCTGCTGCAAATCCTCTGCGGCACGCTTGCGCCTACCGAGGGCACGGTGGAGATGCGCGGCCGTGTGGCGGCGCTTCTGGAGTTGGGCGCAGGCTTCAACCCCGACTTCACGGGGCGTGAAAACGTCTACCTCAATGGCGCCATCCTCGGCATCAGCCGCGAGGAAATCGACCGGCGCTTTGCCGAGATCGAAGCATTTGCCGACATCGGCGAGTTCATCGACCGGCCCGTCAAATCCTATTCCTCGGGCATGTACGTGCGGCTCGCCTTTGCCGTCTCGGCCTGTGTCGACCCCGACATCCTGATCGTGGACGAAGCGCTGGCCGTGGGAGACGCCAAGTTTCAGGCCAAGTGCTTTCGCCGTTTTGAAGAGCTGGTGGCGCGCGGCACCACGATCCTGCTCGTCACCCATTCCATCGACCAGATCACCCGCCACTGCGACCGCGCCATCCTGCTGGAGGGCGGCGTCGTGCACCAGATCGGGCCGCCGAAGGATGTGGCCAATACTTATCTGGATTTGATGTTTGGGGTGGTTCGGGAAGACGATGCGTCAGGTGAGGTGGAGACGCTGGTAAACGAAGACGCCAGCACGCTAGGAGATGTGAAGGGAAATAAGCATGAAGGGCGCGAAAGCGGTGCGGCTTCATCTTTAGCAGACAAGAGTTCGTGGACTACCGAAGACCCGGTAAGCTCTCCTGATTACAGCCGTTTGGCCGCTCGGGTCATCAGGCGTGCTCCGGGGCGATTTGAGGATCGGGTTGGCTATAACGCTGATGAGTTTCGTTGGGGCAGCCAGGAAGTTGAGATCGTCGACTATCTGGTGACGACAAATGGTGTTGATCACACAGTGAGTCTGGTAACGGGGCAGAAGGTTTATGTGGTGGCCTGGGTTCGGTTTCGGGTGGAAGTGACGGCACCTATTTTTGGTTTGACCATCAAAACACCGGATGGCGTCACGGTTTATGGCAGTAATTCACGCGATTTTCCTGGTGGGCCGGTGATCCGTTCCGCCCAAGCAGGGGAAGTCGTTAGGGTCGTCTTCCAGATCGATTTGCGCATTGGCGCAGGTGACTTCCTGATGTCCCTTGGGGTAGCGCGGGAAGTGGGGGGCGGTGAGGTCGAGCCGCTGGATCGGCGTTATGACAGTATTCTGGTCAATGTTAGAAGGTCGTCACGCTGTCATGGCTTGGCAGACTTTGACATGCGCGTAGAAATCGAAGGATACGCATGAGCTACAGCTATCAGAAAGATGCGGTTTACAACCTTTTCTTCCGTCCAGGCGCTGAAGCGTTTGGCTACAGTGAAGGAGAGGAGGCGGAAGGGCGGCTGCTCAAACTGATCGAAGCACTTGAGGATCGAAGTACCTTTTCTGAGGGGCTTGTCAATAGCATTGACGACTGGTCTACCCGATACCATTTCAGCCGCTCACGTCATTGTCTGCTACGCCCTTTGGGGATCAAGGCAGGAGATAGCGTACTTGAGCTTGGGTGTGGAACTGGGGCCATAACTCGTTATCTGGGAGAGACAGGAGCCACCATCACGGCTGTTGAAGGTAGTCTTGCTCGTGCAAGGGTTGCTGCCGCACGCTGTCAGGATCTTCCTAATGTCCGTGTCATTGCTGATGATCTTCAGGCGGTTGATGCAGACGGGCAATATGATTGGGTTACGCTGATTGGCGTTCTTGAATATGCGGCTGCTTATTCCAGCGCGCCGGATGCCTACCAGGCTTATCTGTCCTCTGCCATTCGGCACCTGAAGCCCGGTGGTCATGTTGTGATTGCCATTGAAAATCAGTTGGGCCTTAAATACTTCAATGGTTGTAGCGAGGACCATTTAGGCACGCAATTTTCTGGTATTCAGGACTTTTACCAGCTAAGAGGCGGTGTTCGTACCTTTGGAAAGCAGGCGCTTTCATCTGTATTGAACGAAGCAGGTCTGGTTAGTCAAACTTGGCTCTATCCCTTTCCTGATTACAAAGTACCCAATGTGGTGCTGAGTGACGCGGCGTTAGCGCATCCTGGCTTCAATGCAGCCGATTTGCTGTTACGCAATATCAGTGAGGACTACAGCGGCAATATGTTGCGTCTCTTTGACGAGGCGCTAGCCATGCGCGCGTTGGCGCAGAATGGCTTGTTGTCTGATCTGAGTAATTCATTTCTGGTGGTTGCATCTCCGGCTCGGGATAAGCCTTGGCAGGCATCTTCCATTGCTTGGGCTTTTTCAGTGCATCGGCGTCCGGCTTGGTGTACTGAAACCCGGTTTGAAGAAGAGGGCGATACCAGAATCTCGGTAAGAAAGCGATTGATTCACCCGAGTGATAATCATGCGTGCAAGTTTTTGGACGGCCAGGAAGTTGGACTCGTTGAGGTTGATGCCGAGTATTTCCAGGGGTGGCAGGTGGCATGGTCTGTATTGAAAGCTCATGCCCAACGCGCGGATACGGCTCAAATTGTCGAGGCTTTCATGCCGTGGGCCAGGCACTTGCTGGCCATGGCGATACCTGAAGTTTCTCCGTTATCGGTGCTGCCTGATGGTTCTGGTTCTGTTATGCAGGTGCCGATGGCCATGTCTGTCTCGGCCGATGAGATGACGGGGGGGGGATCGTCCGACTTTCTGGAGGAGAAGGGGCGGCATGGGGCATTACGTCAATATTCTGTGCCAGGCCAGTATATTGATCACGCGCCATTTAATCTCCTTGTTAATGACATCGGCGAGGAGTACTTGATTGATCAGGAGTGGGTGGTGTCGTGTCCGGTTCCTGTGGGTTGGGTGCTGACACGAGGGGTGCTGCATGCTCTTCAGATGGGCACGGTTCCTAGAAACCAGCTTGGGTCACTGGCAAGGGTTGTCATTGCCCTGGCGGATGCTTGCGGTTATGATGCGACGCAAGATGATGTACGGCAGTGGTTTGAGCTTGAGTCGGTTTTTTCATTCACGCTGGCGCCTAGAAAATCCAGCCACAAGCTAAGCGATGCCACACAATTGCCCTACGCCTTGGTTGGAGAGGCTCTGAATGAAGCGCGTGCCGAGAGTGTCATGGCCCATCAGGCGTTGAAGCAGTTGGAGGAGCGACTGCGTGCCACGGAGACTAGCCTGGCTTTGAGGGATGAAGAGAATATTCGTAACCTGACCCGCATTGATCAGTACCAGCTCCGTATCCAGGATTTGGAGCATGAGTTGGTCTCTATGAGGAACTCACGGAGTTGGCGGTGGTCTGGCTGGCTCCGGACCTTGAGGCGTCGCAGCCGGATCTGACTCTTGATGCTTCGATGATGACCATCTTCCATTGAAACAACGACATTTCGCTTCCAATGACCTTGTTGCAAAAAATTCAGTGGTATCTCACGAACCGTGGTTGGCGGGCGCTTTTTCATAAAGGTGCTGATGTTTGCCGTGATGTCAGTTGGTATCTTAGGCATAAGGGTTTGCGTGCCTTGCTGGCAAAAGGCGGGCAAGTTTGGCGAGGTGAAAGTGCCAGCTCCCGAGCGGCGGCCATGCATGACGCCCATGATGAGATCGGTCGGGATCAGTTGCTTGACCGAGTCTTTTTTCGGCAGCGCCCCCTGGGGGTTTTTTCAGCGCAGCCAGGTGTTAAGCAGGTTGTCATGGTCACGGATAGCATTGGAAAAGGCAGTCTGTTTGGTGGTGTGGCGACATCCATCATTCTGTCCGCCTTAGTGGCTCGCAAGGCAGGGGTGCCTCTTCGGATCGTGACTCGTGAAGAGCCTGCGGTCGAAGAAAACATTGGCATTATTTTGAAGAATGCAGGCGTACAGTTCGACGGGGACGTGCATTTCTCCTATGTGTCTGTACATGATCATCTTGCGAAGGTCGCCATTGGTGAGGATGACCTCATCATTACAACGAGCTGGTGGACGACCGAGAGTGTCAGAAATGCGCTGGGAACCCGAAATCTGTTCTATCTGCTTCAGGAAGATGAGCGGATGTTCTATCCGTTGAGTGACGAGCACCTGCGTTGTGCCGAGTTGCTGGCAGACCCCTCCATCAACGTGATGATCAATTCCCGCCTCCTGTTTGAGCACTTGACTCAATCGGGTTTATCAGACTTGCCCGAGCGTGGTATCTGGTTTGAGCCAGCGTTTCCGCACGCAGTGCGGGCATTACCAGACGCTGAGCTTAAGGATAAGGGAGACTTCTTCTTTTACGCCCGTCCCGGTCATGCCAGAAACCTGTTTTGCCGGGGCATTGACGTGGTGCAGACGGCTATTGATCGGGATGTATTGAAACCTTCCGAATGGAACTTCCATTTTGTCGGTGTATCCATGCCGAACTTGACTTTGGGTGAGGGAGTGTCCGTCTCCACCTACAGTACGCTGGATTGGGCCAGCTATTTGGCATTGATGAAGCGTATGGATCTGGGCCTAAGCCTGATGTACACGCCGCACCCGAGCTATCCGCCGCTGGATCTTGCGGCCAGTGGGGCAGTGGCTGTTACCAATCGCTGTGGCCTGAAGCAGAACCTGGATCATTACAGCCGAAATATCATCTGCGCAGACATCGACGTTGAGTCTTTGCTAGCCGGGTTGGCGCAGGGGGTTGAACTGAGCCGAGATCACGAGCGTCGTGAACGACATCTGGTGGAGGCAGGGCTGGCCACCAGTTGGGAGGCTACGTTGGACAAAGTGGTTGAGTTCATCCTGGCACGGAGAGCTTGATGATTGAGCTAAGCACGCCTGCCGTTGTTTACCGTGACCCATGGGCCATGTCGTTCAGTGACCGGGTTCGGGCCTTTCTGAAAGGGGATCGTCGTATTGCATATCTTTACGACGAGCCGGATAACAGCACCTTTCGGTATCGGGTATACAACATGATCCAGGCTCTGGAGCTGGGAGATGGATCGGTTTCTGCCAGTTTTTTTCGGGCAAGTGAATATGATCGTATCGGTTATCTAATCGACCAGGCAGAGGCTGTCGTCATATGTCGTTGCAGGTATGCCGCACCACTGGCCGGTCTTGTCATGCGGGCACGTCGAAAAGGGAAGAAGGTGTTGTTCGATGTGGATGATCTGGTCATTGATGCGCATCGAATCCCGCTTATCATGGACACGCTCAACGCTAATGGCAGGGATCCTGCTACGCTCGACTGGTGGTACGCCTATGTCGGCCGGCTTCAGGCAACGTTGAGGCAGTGCGATGCTGCTATCACGACCAATCCGCATCTTGCTGGGTTGATCGAGGAAGTGAGTGGCAACCCGTGTTCGGTTATTCCGAATTTTATGAACCGGGAGCAACTGGAAATATCCATCAATCTGTTTGAAGAGAAGCGAGCAGAAGGCTTTGATCAGGGCGATTGCATCTCGTTGGGCTATTTCAGTGGCTCCCCTTCTCACAAGAAAGACTTTGATTTGGTCAGTGGTACGTTAGCACGTCTTTTGGCGGGCGATGAGCGGCTTCGTGTGTCCATAGCTGGTTACATCGAGTTGACTCCGGCGCTACAGCCATATGCTAGTCGTGTTACTTATATCCCATTTCAGGATTTCATCAACTTGCAACGGATGGTGGCTGGCGTTGATATCAATCTGATGCCATTGCAGCACAACCTGTTTACCAACTGCAAGTCAGAGTTGAAGTATTTTGAGGCGGGGGTGGTTGGCACGGTCAGCATTGCCTCGCCAACCTATACTTATGAGCGCGCTATACGTGATGGTGAAAACGGTTTTCTGGCACGGGATCATGAATGGGATCAGGTCATCAGACGCGCGTTGGCGATGATGGACGAGCCGGGGGGCTATGCCCGTATGGCAACCGAAGCACAGCGCGACTCATCGGAAAGGTTTTCTGTTGATCATTTTGAGCCTTTGGTACGCGAGACTGTGTTGAGCTGACCCTAAGCGGGGCACTTTTACTACCGTATTTTCCGATAGGAGTGGAGCCGTGCCGGGCCATAGATTCATGGAAGATTATGGGATTAGGGCTGAAGCTCGTCAAAGACAGGTTTGGAAGGTGTCCGATAAGCAAAGAGGTTATGATCAAGGAGAGGCGAAACCCTCGGCTTGGTTGAGTGTCAGGGTCTTATTGATGCTGGCGATTCTTTTGGGCATCGTTTTTTCGCTCTTGATTCCTCCGCAAAAATCGCCGGACGAAGGAGATCATCTTCGTAGGGCTTATCTGTTATCACAAGGACAGTTCTTCCTATATACCGAGCCATGTGTGGGAGAGGGAGGGTTTTGTCAGAAGGGGCGAAGCATGTCTGGTGGCCCGATTGATACCGGGTTGTTGGCCTTCCTTCAAGCATATGATCCTGCGGTGGCGAGGAAAGATACCGAGCAGCGTCGTCTGTCAGCAGGCGCGCTTCGATGGACTGGCGAAGAGACTTTCGCTTTAAGTCCAGGCACTGGCTATTACTTTCCGTTTGTATATTTGCCACAGGCGATGTGTCTTGGGCTGGCTAAGGCAATGGGGCTTAGCCTCGATCTGAGCTATCGCTTGGTTCGGATTGGTAATCTAATTTTTGGTGTGGCTATCCTGGCGCTGGCTTTCTTCATCTGGAAGCCGCCAGTGTTTGTTATGGGTCTCTTGCTGCTGCCGATGAGCCTGTTCCAGGCCATGTCGGCCAGTATTGATCTGAGTGCTACTGCCATTGCCATCCTTGCCATATCTTGTTATCAGCGGATTCACGAGCTGAAGAGCCGAGCACCGCTCTTTTTGTTTGTTCTGTTGTGCGTTTCGCTGTTTCTTGCAATTACTGCCCGTGCCCATTTGGGCCCGATGTTGGTATTGGCTTTTGTGGCCGCTTGGTGGCTTCAGAAACGACTGTCCTGGGTGATTGCGTTCTTGACTGTTGTGGCAGTTGGCGCGTGGATGGCTACAGTCATCCCAATGACTGTCGACTTTCGTGTGTTGAGAGCGGCAAGTACCGCTGAGGTCGCACTATATTATATCTCTGAACCAATGCAATTGATTCAGGTTTTCGCCAATACTTTGGGTGATCCAGTACGCTTGAAGCAATATACGACAACAGCTCTAGGGGTGTTTTTTGATGTCTTTCTGAATGAAGATGTCTATCGTCTGTTATTGGCTCTGTTGATAGCTTTGGCGGCTGTGTCCTTGCCATCCATGGCTCAGTTGCGTCGCTCCTGGGTTGCGAGAGGGGGCTTGCTAGTTTGTGCGGGAGGGTCTGCCTTTTTGGCCTTTCTGGCAATGTTGTTAACTTGGACGCCTCATCCTGCACAGGTTATTGAAGGGGTTCAAGGCCGCTATTTTCTTGTGCCAGTTATTCTTTTGGGGGGGGCTTGCTTGTCTTGGTTTGATGCGAAGCTGGTATTTCGTCGGTTGCAGATTGGATTGATCTTTTGCCTGCTATGCCTCAGTTTGCATGCTAGCGTTGATACGCTCGTCAAGGCGTTCTTGATTGGCAGAGCTGAGTAGCGGTCATGACGGATACGGGTGTACAGTTCTTTGGTGCTCAAGGAGGATAGAGAGCTCATCTTTTTGAGATGAGATGCGTTGAGTCATGGGCTGTGCCCGGTGTGGGGATGCCCTTTTTTGAGGTGTCTGCCCCATCCTGTAATGTGGCAGAAGGCGCCTTCAATCGCTTCAACGCATGTGAAGTACGCAAGAACGGTCGCTGCGGCACAGACTGGATGTCTTGACCTACAAAAGCCAGGATCAGCTCGATACCCACCAGTACAGGCAAGGCTGACAACATGACCGTACCAGCCGACGAGGGTACGCCGGCGGCGGTGGCCATAGACCATTTATAAAGGCCAAAGCACAGGCCAAACAGCAGGAGCAGAATGCCCATCGGGAGCTGGAAGGAGGCCAGTGACAGATCCCGCAGGTAGTAGTTGTAAAAGATGCGCTTGGCCGTGTTACGAAGGTGCTTGAAGAAGAACTCGCCCACCACCTTCGAGATTTTCAGGTTGCTGACTTCATCGCCATAGTTGGCGTCCATGGGCACATCCACCACCACGGCGCGCAGCGTGTTCAGCCGGAACAGCATGTCCGACTCGAAGAAGTAGCGCTCGCTGATGCGACCAAAAGGCAGCTTGGCGGCTACGTCCCGGTGAATGGCGGTGTAGCCGTTGGTGGGATCAAAGAGGTTCCAGTAGCCGGAGGAGATCTTGTTGAAGAACGAGAGCACGGCATTGCCCACCAGGCGAATGGTGGGCATTTGTTGGATCTGCTCCAGGTCGAAGAAACGGTTGCCTTTGGTGTAATCGGCCTCGCCGGCCAGAATGGGGGCAACAAAATCGGGCACCAGGGCCGGATCCATCTGGCTGTCGCCGTCGATTTTCACCATCACTGCCATGCCCTCGTCCAGAGCGGCGCGGTAGCCCGTCATCACGGCCGCACCCACGCCGCCGTTCTGCTCATGCTTGATCACCCGCACGCGGGGGTCCGTGCATTGCGCGGCCACCAGATTGCCCGTTTGTTCGGGGCAGCAGTCGTCCACCACGTAGATGCGCGAGACTTCCGGGCCGATGCGGCTCAGCACGCCAAGAATGTGCGCGCTGACCTTGTAACTGGGGATGATGACGGCGATGGGGTCGGTTGAGGTCATGGGGCACTCCTTCGAGGGATGATCCGGCACTGAATGATGGAACACCTCTTTACGCTTCATGACCGGAGTTTACTGGATGCCATGCCTTGTCTTCACGACCTTACCGCAATCACGATCCCCGCCATGATGAGCACGATGCCCACGAAGTACTGAGGCTGAAAGCGCTCACCAAAGATCCAGTGGCTGGCAAGCGGCACCAGCACGAAGGCCAATGCCATCATCGGGTAGACCTTGCCTAGGTCTGCTTTTTGCAGCACCCAGATCCAGGCGATGGTGATCAGCCCGTAGAGCGACAGGGCCGAGAAGAGCAGGGCGCCAGTCTTGGGCACCAGAAAGGAGCCGGTTTGTGCCAGCGAGTTGGCTGCCAGTTTGAAGAGAATCTGGCCCGCAGCCATGCCAAAGACGCAAAGCAGCGCCCAGAAGTAGGTCATCATCGGTCAAGTCCAGTCTAGACGTGTGAGGGGCGTTTCAAGCCCTGTGTGCCCGGCGTCGAGACGATGTCTGTCACTTCAACAGGGCGGTCAATAGGGAGATGCCGGATTTTAACGGATGGCTAACGCGTGTTAGGTGCTTATTCTTCCTCGCAAGAGCCGACCGGGCATGCGTAACACGCTCTGGAAGCGGCGTCAGGTGTCAGCCCCGCCGCTCTTCCTTCTTCAGCCGCGCCCGATAGCGCCAGAAGCCTAGGCTGCTCCAGTAGCGCAGCATGCCGGCAATGTGCCAGAGGGTGAAGCGCAGTGAGCGGTGGCTTTGCTTTCGGGCTTCGTGGATGACGCAAGCCTTCTCGGTTTGAGCCAGTGTCCAGCCGGCCAGGCACAGACGGGTGCAGATGTCCACGTCTTCGATGTAGAGAAAATAGCCTTCATCGAAGCCGCCGATTTCATGATAGGCCCGACTCTTGAAGAGCAGGAACATGCCGGCGATCCAGTCGGGTTGTGTGCCGTGGTTTTGGGGGCTGAGTTTTTGCTTCAGCAGCTCGGGCACGGTATAGAGCTTTCGGGCGGTGTTTTCCAGCCGGCCTTCCGGGCTGTAGATGCGGGGCGCCATCAGGCCGCGCCGTTTCTGGGCAAAGCCGTCGATCAAGGGGGAAAAGGGGTCGTCGGCCAGCCGCAGGTCGGGGTTCATCACGCAAAAATAGGGCGACTGGCAACGGTAGAAAGCCGCATTGTGGTTGCTGCCGAAGCCTTTGGGCCGTTCATTGCGGATGATGAGCAAGCGGATATGCCCAAACTCGATGGCGGGCAGGTCTGGCTCGTGGATGTTGGCTGTGTAGATGATCTCGGTGACATGGGCCGGTTGCAGGCGGGCCAAGTCCTGCAACAGGTGCAGGGCAATGTCACGCTGACCGTGGCTGACGATGGAAAGGGTGATCATGGTGCTTCAGCGTGGGTCATGTGTCCATTGGCTGGTTGGTTTTCTGCCTTGGGTGATGCCGCGCCAGATGGATCGGAGTTTTTGCCATTTTTGCCGCTCATAAAAGAGCACGGCAAGCAGGTCGTGAATGAGCCGAAAGCTCATCAGCTTGACGAAGCCGGGAAAGCGCTCACCATACAGCATCATGGTCTTCACGCCATTGCGAAAGATGAAGAATTTTCGCAGGGCCGAATGATGATTGGGCTTGATGGTGAGAAACAGCAACCGGTGCTTGCTGCGGTTGCCAATGGTGTGGATGATTTTTGCCTCGGCGGTGGCAAACACCTTGTAGCCGTGGCTTGCCACGCGCAGGCAAAACTCGGTGTCCACCTGGTCGATGAAAAACTCATCCCGAAAGTGGCCGGTCTCTTTGAAAAGCGACACATTCATCAGGCTGCCCGATGAAATGATGAAGCTGACCTCGGCCGTTTCGCCCTCCTTCAGCATGATGTCTTCGAAGCCGGTGGGGGTGAGCCGGGCATAGTGGGCGTCTTCCCGCGTGTTGCGGTCAAAATAATTGGGGCCAAGGATGCCCACCCGTTCGCCGGAGGCAATCAGCTGATCGAATACCTGGTTCATCTGCGCGATGAAGCCCTCAGGCAATTGCGTGTCCTGGTCAAAGAACAGCACCCGCTCGCATCCAGCCGCTTCGGCCTGCCGGATGCCTTCGTTCTGGGCGGCGGCCAGCCCTTGGTTGTTGTTCAGCGCCTTGAAGCGGATGGCAGGTTTGCCGGCAATGGCATCAAGAATGTTGCCTGCCTGGCTGGCGTTGTCGATTACGACCACATGCGGTGTCTGCCGCAGGCAGGCGTCGATCAGGTCGAGTGTGCCGGCCTCCGGGTGGTAGGTGACGATCACGACCATCGTCGTGGCTGCGGTTGTCGTCCTTGTCGTTCTCTGAGCCGTGGTTGTCGCCGTTGTCGGTGTCCGATCCGGGGCTTTGGCTGTAGCCATGTTGTCGATGGCTGTCGTGCTGGCCTGTGCCGTATGCCTGTTCATGCCTTGTCTGCCTGCCTGGGGCCGGTTTTGCCCCTCAACCCGTCCAAGATGCCAAGCAGGCTCATCCGCACCCACGGCCAGCGGGGGCGCTGTGCCACGGCATTGATGATGAAACGGATCAGCAGGTTTCTGAGATCCATCCGCTTCCAGGCAGGGGGAATGTGCGGCATGCGGCTGAGCAGCAGGCCATTTCTGAACAGGTAGTAGTTACGCAGCGGGGAATGATTCGACAGCGTTTTTCCCCGAAACTGGATGAAATCATCGCCCAGTTCATGAGAGAGCCGGGCACCGCAGACGCCCAGAATGCGGAAACCGGCATGGGTGGCGCGCAGGCACCATTCGATGTCGACATAATCGATGAAGAGCTGTGTGTTCATGTCGCCCACACGGTCGAGCACGGCCAGTGGGATCAGACAGCCGGAAGCGATGACGTGCTCAACCTCCATCAGCTGGTTTTCGTGCTTGCATTCGCAGGCCACCCGCTTCATGCCTTGCTGACGCACGAAAGGGCTGGGGGCATTCGGGTGCCGAGGGTCGGCGTGATATGGCCCGGCCGCCGCCACCGACTGGCTGCCCGCCGGCTGCGCTTCGATGGCGGATCGCAGTCGGGCCACCATGTCGGGAGCGGGCAGGCTGTCGTGGTCGAGCAGCAGCACATAATCGGCGCCGTGTTGGCGTGCAATGGCGATGCCGGCGTTCTGGGCGCCGCCAATGCCGAGGTTGCGGCCTTGGGGGTGAAGCCGGATCGTGTCATCACACAAGGCGTGGATGGCCTGCACGCAGGCAGGGGGGGAGCCGTTGTCGATCACCTCGACATGGCTCACCTGTGGTCTGGTCAGGCGCAGCAGCTCGGCCAGCCGTTCGATGTTCGGGTGGTAGGTGACGACCACGGCTGTGATTCCGGCGGCGCTGGGGGTGGACAGGGCAGGGGCGGCGTGCCCTGCAGCATCGCTGGCGGTGGTGTCGGTGCTGCCGGTATTGTCCGTGTTGCCGTGACCCTCAGCGCGACTGCCGCCGTCATCCCTGGCGCAACTGGCCCTACCGCTGGTGTTACGGTTGGGGAGCGCGACTGTGGCTGCAGCTGCAGGCGGCTCGCCACCATCGGCGTCGTTGGCGGCAGCGTGCTGGGTGGATCGGGCGGCTGCCACCTGCCGGATGCCGGCCACGGTGGCAGAGGTCGGGCGCTTGTCCATCAGGTGCGGCCGTAGTCGTCCTGAAAGCGGACGATGTCGTCCTCGCCCAGATACTCGCCGCTTTGCACTTCGATCATCACGAGTGGCAAGAGGCCCGGGTTTTCAAGGCGATGGCGGTGGCCAGCCGGGATGTAGGTGGATTCATTGGTGGCGACGAAGCTTTCCGTATCGCCATTGACGACCTTGGCCATGCCTTTGACCACGATCCAGTGCTCGCTGCGGTGGTGGTGCATCTGCAGGCTGAGGCTGGCGCCGGGCTTCACCTCGATGCGCTTGATCTTGTAGCGCGGGCCTTCGCCAAGAATCGTGTAGGTGCCCCAGGGGCGGGCCACCGTGCGGTGCAGCAGTGCGGCCTCGTGGTTTTGGGCCTTCAGCCGGGCGACCACTTCCTTCACCTGCTGGGCCTTGTCGGCGGCGGCCACGAGCAGGGCATCGGGGGTGTCGATGATCAGCAGGTCATCGAGGCCCACGGTGGCCACCAGCCGGTCTTCGCTGCGCACGTAGACGTTTCGGCTGTCGACGAAGACGGTTTCGCCCACGGCACGGTTGTTGTCGGCATCGGCAGCCGAGAGGCTGCGCACGGCATCCCAGGAGCCGATGTCGTTCCAGCCAAAATCACCGGGTACCACGGCCACGTCGGCGGACTTTTCCATCACGGCGTAGTCGATGGAGATGTCGGGGGCCGATTTGAAGTCGTCGGCCATGATCTCCAGCGTGCTGCTGTGGCGGCTGGTGTCACGCCGGGCGTTCACCAGGCAGGCACGGGCGGCCCTGAGCACTTCGGGCGCATGCTGTTGCAGGGCGTTGATGACGCTGCCGGCCGAAAGGCAGAACATGCCCGAGTTCCAGAGGAAGTTGCCGGCGGCGAGAAAGGCTCGGGCCTTGTCCAGCGCGGGCTTTTCGATGAAGCGCATCACCTTGAGGCCGCAGTTGGCGGGTTCTGCGATGGGGGTGCCCGCCTCGATGTAGCCATAGCCGGTTTCGGGCGCGGTGGGCTGGATGCCGAAGGTGACGAGGTGGCCGGCCTGGGCCAATGCCACGGCCTGATGGCAGGTGGCGATGAAGCGGTCTTCGTCCTCGATCAGATGGTCTGCCGCCATCACGAGCATCAGCGCATCGCCACCGTGCCGTTCGCTGATCTGAAGGGCGGCCAGTGCGATGGCGGGGGCCGTGTTGCGGCCGAAGGGTTCGAGGATGAAGCTGGGGGCGTGGCTTGCCTCGGGCTGGGCCAGCAGGTATTCGTCTCGGGAGAGAAAGAAGTAGTCACGGTTGGTGACGGTGAGCATCTCGCCAGGGTCTGCCAGCCGGGCGGCGCGCCGATAGGTTTTGAGCAGCAGGCTTTCGCCATCGGGCAGGCGCATGAAGGGCTTGGGATGCCCTTCACGGGAAACGGGCCACAGACGGGTTCCGGCGCCGCCGGACAGGATGACGGGAATCAGCATGACGACGGTCAGGCAAATGCGAAAGAGTCCGAGAGGCTCAATGGTCGCATGAGCGCCCAACTTTGTGGAAATTGCCCGTCTGTGGCCAAACCGCTTACTTGCTCATGGCGGCCGTCATCCAGTAGTGGTAGCCAGTCTCACCAGGGTAAACCGAGCGGGTGTCCACCACCGAGACGCCCAGCGGCTTGAGCGGCTGTCCCAGCGTCCAGCCGGCCGGCACTTGCCAGTCGGCGCATTGCAGGCGCTTGACGACTTTCAGCTGCACATGGGTGCAAAGGCGTGCCTGATCGGGCCTTACGCCGCGCAGCAGCATGAGGTCGACATACTGGCGGTCACGAGTCCGCCAGCGATGCTGTCGGAAGTCGAATCGCACGATTCTGTCCTTGTGAACCGAGAAGGCACGAGTCGGGTGCAGCACCAACGACTGATCAGAACCGCCTGCCGGGGTGCCAAGCGCTTTCCATGTCAGCCTGATGTTGTGGGTCAAGTTGAGCAATTCGCTGCCGCTCGGAATGTTGGCTTCAAAGGAGGATTTCCCGTCGCTGTTTTCCGTCTGGTGCCGCAAGGTTGAACCGATGTGCACTCGCAGCGGAATGTAGTTGAAGTTCGAGTCATCGGCGCTGAGTTGCGTGCGGATGAAGTGGCTGTCTTGATTGCCAAACAAGCCCAAGCCTCCCCCATAGGGGGTAGCCGTGATGTTGGGTTTGTCGGCTTGGGCAAGCAGCTGGCCATAGGGGACGGGGCCGGTGGCAGGTTGTGCTTGGGTGCCGATCAGTGCCTCGCTTTGTTCCAGCATCGAGGCAAAGACGTCACCGCTCACGCCAAAATTGTTGATCGGTTCGTGGATGGGGGCGGTGCGACGGCTGCTGGGGAGGATCGGTTTGCTGGATGCCAAGAAACGGGACTGCCAGTAGAACGAGCGCTGCCCGCTCGGGGTTTTTATATTCGTATTCACGACATAGCCGCCATAAGGGATCCGGCGACTACCGTAATTGCCGACCCCGGTCGGAAATGTCCAGTCGGTGGGTAGCTGCCAGACCGAGCAAACCATTCGGCTGCTTTGGGCCGTCTTGGCGTTGAAGCAGGTGCGGATTTCACCTTCTTTGGAACCTCGCAGCGCCATCAGTTCGGCCGATACGCCATTGTCACCGACCCAGCGCTTCAGCACGGTGTTCAGCGGGACTCGTTCGCCCTTGCGGAGCACGTAGCGTTTGTCATCGGGAGCCTTCAAGGTTGCTCCTTTGTCCAACTCGGGGATACTGATGATGATTTCGGAAAACAGGTGAAGCAGCTCGGTACCCGCGGGTTTGTTTTCCATGCCGCTGAAGCCGAAAGGCTCTCGGCTCACCGGTTCGTCGGCTTCAAACACGGCGATCGGGATGGCGAAGAATGCGCCGCCAACTCCGGCGGGTTGGAAGGTGTATTCCTGATCTGTGCTGCGTGTGAACCGTTCAGCATTGATGTAGAGCCTGCCAGATGCCCGTACATCGCGTCGTGCCTGTTGATAGGTTCGCATGGCAGGGACTCTAGGCGCATGGTCCAGGCGCCCGTGCGGAAAGGCGCCGGTGGACAATTCGGCAAAGAGACCGCCGGCCTGATTGGTGTTGCCGACGAGCAAGGTGGCCAGCAACTCGGCACTGATGCTGTCGGGCGCAATGGCAGGCGCTTTGATTGCCACATTGTTTTGCGCATTCATCGGGGCGGCACTGCCTTGCCCGCCCTGTTGCGCCGTTGCTGTCACAGGGCTGCCAGGGGCTTTGGTGCTGTGTTGACCAGAGAGGGATGTGGCATCGGGGCCGTTACCGCAGCCTGCCAACAGCATCAAGGCAGTGGCGCTGCCCAAGAGCATATGGTTTTTCTGAATCATCGTTGCCTATCCTCCTGATTTTTCTAGGCATCCATCCGAAAAACCATCATAGGCGTCAAGCCTGACGACGTGCTCGCCAATTCGTTGCAGAACTGTTAGGTGTAGGCGTGTTTGTTAGCTTTGCCCATGGGCGGGGATGGAAAGCTTAACAAGGTTTCAAGATGTTAACGAATGCTCTGGCAGAGCGTTTCCGTTTGGCGACAGTAAACCTCAGGTACGGGTACAGGTACGGCGGAGCCAGCTTGTTTGTTCGGGAAGCAGGTAGCGGGTGGTGCGCGGATGCCGGCGGCTTGTTTCAGTGATCAGGGGTTTCAAGCGCGGCCAAGGCTTCGGCCGCGGCTTGCAAATGCGGCAGATACTGCTGCACGCGGTCGGCCGAGAGGCGCATGGTTGGCCCTTGCATGGCGATGCCGAGATTGGACTTGCCCTTGGCACTGGGCACGAGCACGGCAAAGCAGATCAGCCCTGGCAGGAACTCCTCGTTGTCGACCCCGTAGCCGTTGCGGCGGCATTGCTCGATTTCCTCTTCAAGCTGGATCGGATCGGTGAGCGTGTTGCTGGTGAAGCGGGTGAGGGGGGAGGCGCCCAGCAGTTGTTGGCGCTGGCGTGGTGGCAACTGGCTCAGAAAGAGCTTGCCGGTGGCCGAGCAGTGGGCCGGCACCCGGGAGCCGGGGTGGAGGTAAAAGCGCAGCGGTTCGGCCGTTTCGACACGATCGAGGTAGACGACTTCCCCGGCGCTGAGCGCCGTCAGGTTGCAGCTTTCGCCTACCGCTTCGCGAAGCCGTTGCAGGATGGCGTGGCGGGCGCCATAGAGGCTGTCGTTGGCGAGCAGATCATTGGCAATGCGCCGCATCCGCGTGCCCAGGCCATAGTGGCGCTCGTCGGCGTCGCGCTGCACGATGCCGGCCGATTCGAGCTGCTGAAGCATCCGGTAGACGGTGGGCTTTGGAAAGCCCGTTTCCTGCACCATTTCCTGCAAGGTGAAGTGGCAGCCCTTGCGCGACATCGCTTCCAGAATGCTGAAAAGGCGCACGGTGGGGGTGGCGAGGTGGGCGCTGTGGGTGTCCTGGTCGTCGAGTGGCGTGGCGGGATCGTCCATCATGATCGGGCAGGGGGGCTGATTGTGGAGATTGTGCTTTGCATCCCGGCAGATCGGCAAGCCGTTGCGGCGGGCAGGGCACGGGTTGGGGGCTGGCTGTTCGGGGCAAGGTGCTTGCTGCCACACCGGGCCTGGATGCCTGAACGGCGCAGGGCCAGGCCGGGATCATGGCTTGA
>JAUNKF010000004.1:127267-210416 GCA_030532895.1 Lautropia sp.
GACAAGGCCCGGACAAGGCTCGGCCAAGGCTTGGGCAAGCTGCCGGGCAAGGGGAAACCCCTGTTGCTTGACAAGTGCCGAGTTCCTCCCTAAGAATAAGGCCAAGTTCCATAAAACGAAACAAATCGTTTTGTTTTTTGATCTCATGCGAGGACGTTGAAGGAGATAAAGATGGCAGAGGACAAGCGGCAAGTGGTTGAAGGCGTCCAGAAGATGACGCCTTCCGAGGCTTTCGTCGAGACGATGGTGGCCAACGGTGTGAAGGACATGTTCGGCATCATGGGTTCGGCCTTCATGGATGCCATGGACATCTTTGCGCCAGCTGGCATCCGGCTGATCCCGGTGGTGCACGAGCAGGGCGCAGCCCACATGGCGGATGGCTATTCGCGCGTGAGCGGCCGTCACGGTGTGGTCATCGGTCAGAACGGCCCCGGCATCAGCAACTGCGTCACCGCCATCGCGGCCGCTTACTGGGCACACAGCCCCGTGGTCATCGTCACGCCTGAAACCGGCACGAAGACGATGGGCCTTGGCGGCTTCCAGGAGTGCAACCAGCTGCCGATGTTCCAGGAGTTCACGAAGTACCAGGGCCACGTCACGCACCCGGCCCGCATGGCCGAGTACACGGCCCGCTGCTTCGACCGCGCCATGTCCGAGATGGGGCCAACCCAGCTCAACATCCCGCGTGACTACTTCTATGGCGAGATCGAGGCCGAAATTCCGAAGCCGATGCGCCTGGATCGCGGCCCCGGCGGTGAAGAGAGCCTGAACCAGGCGGCCGAGCTGCTGGCCCAGGCCAAGTTCCCGGTCATCATCTCGGGTGGTGGCGTCGTCATGGCCGATGCGGTCGAGGAGTGCAAGGCGCTGGCCGAGCGGCTGGGGGCACCGGTGGTCAACAGCTACCTGCACAACGACAGCTTCCCGGCCAGCCACCCACTGTGGTGCGGCCCGCTGGGCTACCAAGGCTCGAAGGCGGCGATGAAGCTGATCTCTCAGGCCGACGTGGTCGTGGCGCTCGGTTCGCGTCTTGGCCCCTTCGGCACGCTGCCGCAGCACGGCATGGATTACTGGCCGAAGAACGCCAAGATCATCCAGATCGATGCCGACAACAAGATGTTGGGTCTGGTGAAGAAGATCTCCGTGGGTATCTGCGGCGATGCAAAAGCGGCTGCCAAGGCGCTGAGCGAGCGCTTGCAGGGCAAGACGCTGGCTTGCGATGCCACCAAGGCCGAGCGCGCCGAGAAGATCAAGGCCGAGAAGGATGCCTGGGAGAAGGAGCTGGATGCCTGGACGCACGAGAAGGATCCGTTCTCGCTCGACATGATCGAAGAGCAGAAGGGCGAAAAGACCTTCAACGGCGGCGAATACCTGCATCCGCGTCAGGTGCTGCGCGAGCTGGAAAAAGCCATGCCGAAGGATGTGATGGTGTCCACCG
Source organism: Lautropia sp. (assembly GCA_030532895.1). Classification (GTDB taxonomy): domain Bacteria; phylum Pseudomonadota; class Gammaproteobacteria; order Burkholderiales; family Burkholderiaceae_E; genus Lautropia. Next base: position 128,703 of record JAUNKF010000004.1, read on the forward strand.
ACATCGGCAACATCAACTCGGTGGCCAACAGCTACCTGCGCTTCGAGCGGCCGCGCAGTTTCTTTGCGGCGATGAGCTTCGGCAACTGCGGTTATGCCTTCCCCACCATCATCGGTGCCAAGGTGGCCGCGCCAGATCGTCCGGCCATCTCCTACGCCGGTGACGGTGCCTGGGGCATGAGCTTTGGCGAAATTCTCACCTGCGTGCGTCACAATATCCCGGTCACGGCCGTGGTGTTCCACAACCGTCAGTGGGGTGCCGAGAAGAAGAACCAGGTTGATTTCTACAACCGTCGTTTCGTGGCAGGCGAGCTGGACAGCCCGAGTTTTGCCGGCATCGCGAAGGCGATGGGTGCCGAAGGCATCGTGGTCGACAAGCTGGAAGACGTCGGCCCGGCGCTGAAGAAGGCCATCGACATGCAGATGAACCAGGGCAAGACATGCGTGCTTGAAATCATGTGCACCCGCGAGCTGGGCGACCCGTTCCGCCGCGACGCACTGTCGAAGCCGGTGCGCTTCCTCGACAAGTACAAGGACTATGTCTGATCCTTGGCTCAGTGCTTGATGGGCAAGTGCCTGCATGATCGGTTCTGATTCATGCCGGCGCTTGCGCCAGGTTCTGATGCAAATAGGCAGAGGCCCGTTGCTACCTTCCCAAGGTGCGCGGGCCTTTGTCTTTTGCGCTGGATAAAATAAGGCGATGAACCTCAAGATTTTTGGGATGACACACTCATGACCACGTCCGTTTCTCCTGCTGCTGTATCTGATCTGCCGCCGCTGTTGCAGGCGATTTTCAAGCGGGCTGCTGCGCAGCCGAAAAACATCGTGCTGTGCGAGGGGGATGATCCTCGGGTGCTGGGAGCAGGCGTTGAGGCGCACCAGCTGGGCATTGCCCGGATCACGGTGGTGGGGGCGGAGGCTGCCGTGCGTCAGTGCGCCGAGCAGGAGGGCTTGTCTTTGGCGGGCATCGAGCTGATCGACCCGGCCACGCACGCCGACACGGCAGCGCTCACGCAGCGGCTGGTGGAGCGGCGGCAACATAAAGGGATGACGCCTGAGAAAGCTGCCGTTGAAATCCAGAAGCCGCTCGTCTTTGCCAACATGCTGCTGGCCGAAGGCAAGGTGGATGGCTCGGTGGCGGGGGCCGTCCACACCACGGCCGATGTGGTGCGCACGGCGATCCAGCTGGTGGGCACGGCAGAAGGCTCGTCGCTCGTGTCGAGTTTTTTCCTGATGGTGCTCGACAAGCCGCATCATCCGGTGCAGGGCGGCATGATCTTCACCGATTGCGGGCTGGTGATCGACCCGACGGCCGAAGAGCTGTCGCAGATTGCAAAAGCGGCGTCGGTGAGTGCTGCGCAGCTGTTGGGCGATGAGGCTCGTGTGGCGATGCTCTCTTTCTCGACGGCGGGCAGCGGTGGCAAGAACCCGATGGTGGAAAAGGTGCAGCAGGCGACCCGTCTGCTGAAAGCGGCAGCGCCCGAGCTGAAGGTGGATGGTGAGTTGCAGCTGGATGCGGCGCTGGTGCCCTCGATTGCCACGCGCAAGCTGCCGGATTCCCAATTGAAGGGGCAAGCCAATGTGCTGGTGTTCCCTGACCTGAACGCCGGAAACATTGGCTACAAGCTGGCCGAGCGCATCGGTGGCGTGCGAGCCGTGGGGCCGCTGTTGCAGGGGTTGGCCCGGCCGGCCAATGATCTGTCGCGCGGTGCGGCCAAGGCCGATATCGTGAATACGATTGCGGTGACGGCCTTGCAGGCTTGAGTTCAGCGTCCGCGTGGGCGCGCCAGCCGTGACAGCAGCGCCTGAAAGGTGGCGGTGTGAAGGAGCTTGTCGGGTTCGATGGCCAGGTGCTGCGTATAGAAGGGGGAGAGGTCAAGTCCCAGGCCCAGGCCCAGCACCTGGATGCCGTTTTGCTGGGCCTGCTGCACGGTGGCCTTGAGGTGATTGTCCAGATAGTAGGGATCGTGGCTTTGCTGGGTGGCGGCCTCCATCGGGCAGCCATCCGAGATCACCATCAGGATGGGGCGGCTGACCTGACGGGCGAGCAGGCGTTCGCTGGCCCAGCTCACCGCTTCCCCATCCAGCCCTTCCCGGTACAAGTCCTGCTTCAGCAGGCTGGCAAAGGCCGGGCGTGCCCGCTGCCAGCGCTGATCGAAGGGCTTGAAAACCAGGTGCTGGCGTTCCGCAAGCCGGCCGGGCCAAGGCGGTTGGCCTTCACGCATCCATTGGGCACGGGCCTTGCCGCCATGCCAGGAGGCGGTGGTGAAGCCCAGCACTTCAAAGGGAATCTGCGCCATGCCGGTGATGCGTGCCCAGAGTTCAACAAACAGGGCCAATGATTCGGCGTGTGCCTTCATCGAACCGGAACAATCGATCAGCAGGCTGATGGCGCCGTCCGGTCGGGGCGGAAAGGCCTCCTGCTTGAAGAGACGCCGCTCCAGGGGCGAGGTGACGAGGCGGGTGAGCTGGCGCCCGTCGAGCCGGCCGCTTTCCTGCTGGAACGCCCAGTCGGCCTGCACGGGGCGCGAGAGCAGGGCGCCCAATTGGCGTGCCAGACGACCTACCGGGGCGGACAGACTGTGCAGGCGTTGGTCGAGATGCGTTCGGTACTCGTCGAGCAGTGCAGCGCGTACCCGTGAGGCCGCTGATAATTCCTGATCGAACTGTTTGGTGAAAATGCGGTAGCGCCCCTGTTGCGCCTCCCAGCTGCGGCTCTCGCCGGTGGCTGCCACCGGCAAGGCGGTGTCCACGCTCGGGTCATCGTCCAGCCACAGGAAGAAGGTGTAGTGGCGCGGCGGGCTGCGGTCGGCCGGAAATCGCTGGGCTTCGGCCTGGGCGTCATGGATCAGGTCGGCCACGGTTTGCGCGAGCCGGGCCGAAGCTGGCGAGAACAGGGCCGGTTGAAGGCGATGGCGCGACATCTGGTAGAGGTCGTCGCCGAGGATCGGGTGCAGGCCCGCGCGTGTGGCCTCCATCGTGTCGATGACGGCTTCGAGCGAGGGCTGCCGGTTCAGACGTGACCACACCATCTGGCTCACGCTGAAGAGCAGAAGGCCCAGGTGGGATTCGATCAGCGGAGACTCGTGATAGGCAATGGTCCAGTGCTCGAAATGCTGGTGCAGGTTGTGCTTCAGACCGGGCCAGGTGTCGGGGGCGAGCGATTCCACGCGCAGTTGCTCGAACCATTCGTAGAGCGTGCGGGCCAGCGTGGCGCTGGGCGCATGGGCTTCATGGATGGCGGGGCTACTGAAGCGCTGGCGCAAGCCCAGGCCGTCGGCAACGGCCCGGTAGGTGGCCAGGCCGTGGTAGCCGTCGGTGCGCAGGTGAGGGGCTGTCCAGGGCAGCGGGGTGCCATCGGCCCGCCGGGCATGGCGTCCGCGAAAGCTGAGCTGGCCATCGCGGCTGATGGCGCGCAGGACGGCGGCCGTCAGCCCTTCCAGTTGCTGCTGTCGGTGGGCACGGCGCTGGGGCGACGAGGCCAGGTCTGCGGCCAGGGCGGCATCGGCCCAGGGCAAGGGGGGCGTGGCGCGTGTGGACATGGGCGGGTCTCTCAGGGCGCGGGGACGAACACGTTCATGGCACGCGCTAGGCGCTGCCAGGGGGCAACGGGGCTGCCAGCGGGTCGTGCGCGAAGGATTCCGCCAGTTCGGTGTCGAAGCATCGCTGATAGTATTCGGCCACCACCGGGCGTTCTTCGGTTTCGCACTTGTTCAGAAAGCTGTAGCGGAAGGCATCGGCGGGATCGGGGAAGAAAGCCAGGTTTTCGGCCCAGGTCAGCACGGTGCGGGGCGACATCAGCGTCGAAAGATCGCCGTGGGCAAAGCCTTGCCGAGTGAGGTTGGCCATGGCCACCATCTGCCGGGCGAGGGTTTCGCCAGCTGCATCCTGCAAGCGTGGGGCGTGGGCGCGGATGATCGAGACCTCGACATCGGCTGGCAGGTAGTTGAGCTGGGCGACGAGGTTCCAGCGGTCGAGTTGCGCATGGTTGAGCCGCTGCACGCCGTGATACAGGCCCAGGCTGTTGCCCTGGCCCACGGTGTTGGCGGTGGCAAAGAGCCGGAAAGCCGGGTGAGGGTCGATCACGCGGTTCTGTTCGAGCAGGGTGAATTGCCCATCCTTTTCCAGCAGGCGCTGGATGACGAACATCACGTCCGGCCGGCCGGCATCGTATTCATCGAAGAGCAGCGCGATGGGGCGTTGCAGCGCCCACGGGATGATGCCTTCCTGGAAGGTGGTGATCTGTTGCCCGTCCTCGATCACGATGGCATCCTTGCCGACCAGATCGAGGCGGCTGATGTGACCATCGAGATTGACGCGCATGCAGGGCCAGTTGAGTCGGGCGGCCACCTGTTCGACGTGCGTGGATTTGCCGGTGCCGTGCAGTCCCTGGATCAGCACGCGCCGGTTGTGCTGAAAACCGGCGAGCAGCGCCAGCGTGACGGCCGGGTCGAAGTGATAGCGTTCGTCCACGGCCGGGGTGAGGGGGGAGGGTTCGGCAAAGGCGTCCACCCATAGATCGCTGTCCAGCCCGAAGGCATCACGGACGGCGATGCGGTGCATGGGCATTGGGGAATCATGCGGGTCGAACGACATGGTGTCTCCTTCACGAGAGGCGGCGGATGTTTGGCCGAGGGCTATTCCTGATTCTGTCGATGTTGACAGACAGGGCATATCAAATAGAATTTTATCAAAAAACGGAACAAGACATTCCGTTTTCTGTTCTTGACAGCATTCTTGACCGCACTTTCGGGGCACCTCTCACCATGTCATCCAATCCCCAACCCAATGCCGCACCGGGGCCGCTGAAGGCGGTCGGCGAGCTGTTGCCCGGTTTCATGCTGGCCGCCATCATCGCCTTGTCGGCCAGTTTCGTCTCCAACCAGTATGGCGGCCCCAAGTTTTTGTATGCCTTGCTGATCGGGGTGGCTTTTCATTTTCTGTCGGACAATGATCGCTGCAAGGCGGGTATCGAGTTTTCGGCAAAGAAGCTGGTGCGCTTCGGCGTGACGCTCCTGGGTGCGAAGATCGTGCTGGCCGATGTGTCGGCGCTCGGGTTCTGGGGCATTCTGGGTCTGGCGGGGGCGGTCGTGTTCACGATCGGTTTTGGCCTGATGATGGCACGGGTGCTGAAGGTCTCGCCGATGTTCGGCGTGCTCTCGGGCGGTGCCACCGGCATCTGCGGCATTTCGGCGGCGATGGCCATTTCGTCCACCATGCCGCAAAACGCCGATAATGAGCGCTACACGCTGATGACGGCCATTGGGGTGGCCACGCTCTCGACGGTGGCGATGATCCTTTATCCGCTGTGGGTGAGCTGGCTCGACATGTCGGTGCCTGAGGCCGGGTTGTTCCTGGGCGGGGCCATTCACGATGTGGCGCAGGTGGTGGGGGCGGGCAACATCATTTCGCCCGAAGTGGCCAAGTCGGCTTCCCTTGCCAAAATGTTCCGGGTGGCCATGCTGGTGCCGGTGGTGCTGGTGATGGCGATGGTGTTCCGGCAAGCCGTGATGGAATCGGCGGCGGCTGGCGGGAAGGTTGCCAAGCGCCCGACGATCCTGCCGTTCTTCCTCGTGATGTTCATCGTGCTGGTGATCGTCAACAGCCTGGGCTGGGTGCCGGCGGTGGCACAGAAGGTGGCGAGCGACCTGTCGGCCTGGGCTTTGGTGATCTCGATCTCCGCCCTGGGCGTGAAAACATCCTTCGGCAAGATTGCCGAGCTGGGCTGGCGGCCGATCGTGCTGCTGGTGAGCGAAACCTTGTTCGTGGCGGTGTTCATGACGCTGGTGGTGCTGGCCATGCGAGCCTGATCGCTGCGGCGTCGTGCGGGAGGTGGTGAGTGGGGGAAATGGCTAGTCGGCATGTGGGGGTGATGTGGCAGGCTTTGCTTGCGCCTTTCCGCCAGCAGGTTGAAGGCCTGTCACTGCAGGAGCAGGTCAGGCAGATGCTGGTGGCGGCCATTCTGGACGGGTTGCTGCCACCGCTGGGGTATCTGCCTTCCACCCGTGAGCTTTCCCAGGCGCTGGGGGTCTCGCGCAACACGATCATCATCGTCTACCAGCGCCTTTGCGATGAGGGTTATCTCGTGTCGCGGGCGCGCGAGGGCTACTACGTGGCGGCCGAGATTCCATCGGCCCATTGGCCGGATGTCTCCCGCCCCGTCTCGCCCGCTCAGCCGGCGGAGGCTTCGTCCGGACCTGATCTGCGGCCCGATTGGTCTCGTCGTCTGCGCCTGCCGCCATCGGCCCAGCGCAACATCCACAAGCGCAGTGACTGGCGTCGCTATCCTTATCCCTTTCTCTATGGTCAGTTCGATGCGGGCAGCTTCCCGATGGCCGATTGGCGGCAGTGCTGCTTGCGCACGCTCAGCGCACTGGAGGTGAACGAGTGGGGGCACGACATGTTCCTGAAGGACGATCCTTCACTCGTGAAGCAGGTGAAGACGCGGCTGTTGCCGCAGCGAGGCATCCAGGCCGGTGAGGACAACATCCTGCTCACGGTCGGCTCGCAGCATGGCCTCTATCTGCTGGCTGATCTGCTGATGGACAGGCAGAGCCGGGTGGCCATCGAAGACCCTGGCTATCCGGATGCGCGCAACATCTTCCTGCGGCGCCGTGCCACGCTCGTGGGCATGCCGGTGGATGCCGACGGGATGGTGCCGGACGAGAGGCTGCACGATTGCGATTATGTGCATGTGACGCCCAGCCACCAGTGCCCGACGACCGTCACGATGTCGATCGATCGGCGGATGGCGTTGCTGGACGCGGCGGTACGCCATGATTTCGTGATGATCGAGGACGATTACGAGTCCGAGAACAACTGGCAGGGCGAGCCGATGCCGGCGCTGAAGTCGCTCGACCGTCATGACCGGGTCATTTATCTGGGCAGCTTCTCGAAAAGCTTTGCGCCAGGGCTGAGGCTGGGTTATGTGGTTGGCCCGGCACCGTTGATTGCCGAGTTGCGCGCGATGCGGCGGCTGAACCTGCGTCATCCGAACACCTTCATGCAACGCTCGCTCGCGATGTTTCTGGCGATGGGGCATTACCACCGTTTGCAGCGTCGCCTGTCGGATGTGCATGCGGAACGGGCCGAGGCGCTGCTGGGCGCGATGGCAAGGCACCTGCCGGCCTTCCGTGTACTGCCGAGCAAGGGTGGCTCGGCCGTCTGGGTGCAGGGGCCGAACGGCCTGGATGCCCGCCAATTGGCTGAGGCCGCGGAGGCGTCCGGTGTGCTGATCGAGGCGGGAGACGTGTTCTTTCAGGATGAACAGTACCCGTGCCCGTATTTTCGGCTCGGTTTCACCTCCATCCAGGCCAGGGACATCGAGCCGGGCATCCGGCGACTGGCCGAGGTTGTGCATCAGATGCGCTAGTGTTTTCCCTAGGCTCAGGCCGGGTGGTACCAACGAAAGTCCTGGGCTGGTACTACGAGTTGAGGGGCCTATTCCTTAGTCTTTCGGCATGGTGCCATCGGTGTTCGGGCAGGTGTTGACATCGATTGTTTGCCATGGCCTGCCGACGCAGCGCGCCGGGCACCCCATTCATCCGCAACCCGTTCGATGAACGACCGAAGACAAGGAGACCAGAGCATGAGCACGCCTGATGTGGAATTTCTGAAAGCCTTCAACCAAGCCTGGAACGATCACGACATCGAGGCGTTGATGAGCTTCATGGCCGATGATTGCGCGTTCTACGCCGTGGGAGGCCCTGAGCTGCTGGGCAAGAGCTTTGTGGGCCGTGAGCAGGTGCGTGAGGGCTTCCAGCTGGCCTGGCAGAACTTCCCCGACGCCGCCTGGCTCGATGGCGATCATTTCGTCGTGGGCGATCGTGGCGTGTCGGAATCGACGTTCGTCGGCACCAAGGCCGATGGCACGCGCATCGAGGCTCGCATGGTCGATGTGTTCACGTTCAAGGACGGCAAGATCGCGGTGAAGAACGCGTTCCGCAAGGATCGTCCTGCCTTGCCGGCCAAGTGAGGTCTGCCGGGCACCTGATGCGGCCTGGCTCCTGTTGCCGGCTGCACGGGGGCCAAGTGGCGCTGCGCAGGGCCAGGTGTCCCATCCGTCAGGGGTCGTTGCCCTGAACGAGCTGAGCCGGCTCCGGATGGCGGCACCCAGTGGGCCGTGCCCCCTTTCTTCAATCCAGCACCTTCTCTGATCATGGATACTGTCCTGAAGCATGCCGATTCATCGTTGCCTGATGCTGCCTCGCGCCAGGCGACCCCTGCGCTGGATCGCTACGATCCGGCGTATGACCCCCTGGTGCAAGATACCCCCGGACGGGGCAGGGACTATGCGCCCACCTACTGGATTGGCACGGCTGGCGCGCCACCTGAGGATGATGGCCCGATCGACAGCGACCGGGACTGTGATGTGGTGATCGTCGGCTCCGGCTTCACCGGGTTGACCGCGGCGATCGCGCTGGCGCGGGATCATGGGATCAAGGCGACGGTGCTGGAAGCCAACCGCACGAGCTGGGGCTGCAGCACCCGCAATGGCGGTCAGGCGCAGTGTGCTTCGGGCCGGCTGAAGCGCTCGCAGTGGATCCAGCGCTGGGGGCTGGAGACGGCGCTCAAGATGCACGAGGAGTGCGTCGATGCCATGGCTTATTTCAAGGAGATGATCGCCGACATCGATTGCGATCCGCAGCCGGGGGGCCATCTTTATATTGCACACAAGCCCTCGATCATGCCGGTGCTGGAGAAGGAGGCGAAGCTGCTGCGCGACACCTTCAACTACGATGCCCAGATTCTGGACGCCGGTACCGTGCGAGGCCAGTACGTGAACGACCACGAGGCGGCCGGCGCCATGCACGAGCCGGAAGGCATCGGCATCCATGCCGGCAAGCTTGCTTTCGGCTATTTGAAGAAGGCCAGGGCGCTGGGGGTGAAAGTTCATCCGGCCAGTCCCGTCACCGGCTGGAAGACCATCGATGGTGTGCATCATCTCCAAACGCCGGGCGGGGTGGTGCGAGCACGGTCGGTGGGGATGGCCACCGGTGGCTATACCTCGCAAACCCTGCATCCTGAGCTGAAGAACCGGTTGTTGCCGATTCTCTCCAACTCGATCGTGACCCGCCCGCTCACCGAGGCCGAGATCGAGGCTTGCGGGTTTCGCACGCACCAGGTGCTGACCGATACCCGCGTGCTGCGGCATTATTATCGGCTGATGCCCGATAATCGCGTGCAAATCGGCAGTCGCAGTGCGATCACGGGACGTGATGCCCCTGAAAAGAAATATGAGGACCTGCTGATACAGAGCCTTTATCGCAAGTTTCCGTCACTGCGAGGCATCCAGATCGATTACTCGTGGTGGGGCTGGGTGGATGTCAGCCATGACATGATGCCGCGCATCTACCAACCGGATCCTGCCCAGTCGGTTTATTATGCGCTGGGTTATGGTGGCAACGGCGTGATGTATTCTGCCCAGGCGGGCAGGCGTCTTGCCCAGTGGATTGCTGGTGACACCGCATCGCTGGCGTTGCCCATCTTTGAATCGAAACTGCCGTACCCCAATGTTCGGGAAGTGGTTACCTCGGAAATGTTTGCGCCTTTCCGTCGCTTTGGCCAGCGCTTCCTGTATCGTTGGTATCACCTGAAGGACGAAGTGCTTTAGCATCGGCTGAGGCACACGCATTGGAATTGCTTTCACCGCACACACAAGGACAAGGAGACATCGATGACTACCTTCAAGAAACTGGGTCTTTCCCTGGCAGCCGTGGGCCTGTTGGGCATGTCGGCCGGCGTATCGGCCAAAACTTTCAAGATGGCCATTGGCGATGCCCAGGGCGGCACACAGTGGGAGCTGGCCACCACCTTCAAGAAGGCGTTTGAAGAGGAGACGGGTGGCAAGCACAAGGTGAGCCTGTTTCCGAATGGCCAGCTGGGCAGCGAGGAAGACACCGTCAACAACGCGGCCATGGGCACGCTGGACTTTTCGCTCCTGGCCGTCAACAACCTGACGCCGTTCTCGCCCACGGTGGGCGTGCTGACGCTGCCCTATGTGATTCGCAGCGTCGAGGAGGCACGCACGCTGCTCGAGGGCGACATCGGCAAGGAGCTGGCCGAGAACACCGTGCGTGATGCGAACGTGCGCATCGTGGGCTGGGCGTTTTCAGGCTTTCGGGTGCTGACCAACTCGAAGCGGCCGGTCTCGAAGCTCTCCGACCTGAAAGGGCTGGTGATCCGGGTGCCGAAAAACGAGATCATGATCGAGACCTACAAGGCTTGGGGGATCAATCCGACGCCGATGGCCTGGTCGGAAACCTTCACCGCCTTGCAGCAGCGAGTGGTCGATGGGCAGGATAACCCTTACATCACCGTCTCGGCGATGAAATTCAATGAGGTGCAGAAGTACATCACGCCGATCAAGTACGTGTTCTCGCTGGAGCCGCTCGTGGTGTCGGAGTCGCTCTTCAAGCGCCAGAAGCCTGATGTCCAGGCTGCCATTCTGGCCGCCGGCAAGAAGGCCACGGCGCACAGCTTCCAGTATCTGATCGATTCGGAAGAGAAGATCAAGGCCCAACTAGTTCAGAAGGGCATGGAAATCGTCGAGCCGGCCGATGGCGAGAAGGAGTGGATCGAGAAGGCAACGACTGCTGTCTGGCCCAAGTTTTATGACAGCGTGGGTGGCAAGGACAAGGTCGACGCCACCCAGCGGGCTTTGGGCCGCTGATCGTGGTCTCTTCTGGGCCGCGGCGCATCCTGGCAGGCCGGTGTTTCATCGGTGCTGTCAGGTTGGCCCGGCCCATCATGTCAGTACAGTAAACCTCGTGGCGAGCCTGGTGCCGCAATGACGAGGGGCAGCAGGTGGTTCGCATGGTCATGCGGGTTGTCTGGTCTGCTTGCTGAGAGGGGAAGCCGTTGTCATGGCAAAAAAAATCTGGTCAATGCTGGACAAGGTCGAGGAGTTCTTTTGCTCCCTGATGCTGGTCGGTTTCATTTCACTGCTGTTTGCACAGATCATCTGCCGGCAGTTCTTTCATTACAGCATTCCCTGGGGGGATGAGCTGGCCACCCACATGTTCGTCTGGTTCGCGTATTTTGGCGCGGTCGTGGCGGCCAAGATGTCGGCACACAACCGGGTGAGCTTCCAGTTCCGCTTTTTCCCGCCGGTGGTGAAAAAGGTGAGTGAGGCCTTGGCCGACCTGATCTGGGTGGGCTTCAACCTGTATTTTGCATGGCTCGCCTATGACTTCATCTTCAACCGGATGAACAAGTTCTGGACATCTCAGACGACAGGTCTGCCGATGAGCTATTTCTACATGGTGCTGCCGATCGCTTTCGTGCTGATGTCGGTGCGGATCCTGATCAACAACTACAAGACGCTGGTGCTGGGGCAAACGCTGGTCGACCCCGAGCAGGCCGAAATCGACAAGCTCGCGCACGGCAACTGAGCAGGAGGGTGAACGATGGAAATGATGGAAGACAACCTGATCACGATCCTGTTTGGCAGCTTTTTGGCCCTGATGGTGCTCGGTGCGCCGATCACCGTGTCGCTGGCTGTTGCAGCGCTAGCCTCCTACGTCGTGCTGGAGATGGATCCGGTGGCGATGGTGCAGATCGCCTATACCTCGGTGGGGTCGTTTCCGCTGATGGCGTTGCCGGCCTTCGTGCTGGCAGGGGCGCTGATGGAGGCGGCTGGCATCTCGAAGCGCCTGGTCGACATCGCCGAAGCACTGGCTGGTCCGATGACGGGTGGCCTTGGCATGGCAACGGTGCTGGCTTGCGTGTTCTTTGGTGCCATTTCCGGCTCCGGCCCTGCCACGACGGCCGCGGTCGGCATGCTGATGATTCCGGCCATGACGCATCGTGGTTATGAAAAATCCTATGCGGGTGCCGTCACGGCCGCCTCGGGTGGGATCGGCATCATCATTCCACCTTCGATTCCGATGGTGATTTTCGGGGTGTCGGCGATGGGCATGCAGATTCCGCCCGAAGCGATGGAGCTGCATGGCGAGTTTTCGAGCGTGTCGATTCCGAAGCTCTTTGTGGCCGGGGTGATTCCGGGCTTGGTGATGGCCACCGTGCTGATCCTGATGAACTACATGATCTCGACGCGGCGCGGTTACAAGGGGCTGACCGAGAAATGGCGCCTGGCCGACATCCTCAATGCGCTGGGCAAGGGCATCTGGTCGCTGGCCGCGCCTTTCATCATCTTGGGCGGTATCTATACCGGCATGTTCACGCCGACCGAGTCGGCTGTGGTGGCCATTGCCTATACGGTGCTGGTGGGCGCGTTGCTGCATCGTGAGCTGACATGGGCCAAGGTGCAGCATGCGCTGGTAGCCACCACCTGGATCACGGGCCGCGTGCTGCTGATCCTCTTTGCAGCCACGGTCTTCGGGCGTCAACTGGTGGAGCAGGAGATTCCGGCAGAGCTGGCGAGCGGCCTGCTCGGCATGACAGGCAACATCTATCTGGTGTGGATCATCCTGATCGTGTTCCTGCTGTTCATCGGCATGTTCATGGAGACGTTGGCGGCGATCATGATCCTGGTGCCCGTGCTGATGCCGATCATGTACATGCTGGGCGCCGATCCGACCCATGTAGGCATCGTGCTGATCTGTGCGCTGTCGATCGGTTTCCAGACGCCGCCCTTGGGTGAAAACCTGTTCGTGGCCTCCGGTATCAGCGGCATGACGGTGGAGAAGATCGTGGCGAAGGTGGTGCCGTTCACGCTGATCTCGGTGCTGGCACTCCTCATCATTGCTTTCATCCCGGATCTGGCCCTCTGGCTGCCGCGCCTGGTGGGGTACCCATGATTGGCCGGGCATGGCGCATCACGTGCGTTTGAGCTGTGATGCCTGCCGCGAGCGAGCCGTGGATGGTGTTTGCGGCAACGGCATGGCGGCAACGGCAAGATGAAAACAGGCGGGTGGTGTCCGTAGGCACCCCCGCCTGTTTTCGGTGATGAGGCAGTTTCGTGATGCCCCGTCGGTGGATCAGATCTGCCGGTTGAACTCAGGTCGTTGCCGTCCTGTCACCCGGTGGCCTGCTCGCATCCAGCGCCAGGTTCACCGGGCGCCGCCGCCATCAGACGGGGCGGTCGACACCCTGGCACCGTTGCACGTGACGGCGTTCCTGTGATCTGTTCGGCGTGATCTGTCCGGCCTCGGTGAGCAGCCTCAGTTCAATGCTTCGGTCTGCCAGTAACGGAGCCCTGTTTCGCCGGGATAGGTGCTGCGATCATCGATGACAGAGAAGCCTCGCGAGATCAGCGGTTGGCCCAGCGTCCAGCCCGATGGCACCTGCCAGTTGCTGCATTGCAGGCGCTTGACCTTCGGTGCGTGGAAGTTGAAGCACAAGCGGGCCTGATCCGGTCGGGCTGCGCGCAGGAGCAGCATCTCGATGAAGTCCCCGTTCTTGCTGCGCCACCGTTGCAGTCCCTGATTGAAGGGGAAGAACTGAGCCTTGCGGATGCTGAAGCCGCCATTCGGGTGCATCATCATCTCCATCTGGTTGTTCGGGTCGATGGGTGAGCCCAGTTTGACGTTATGCCCCAGATTGATCAGCTCGGTTCCCTGGGCATATTGGCCGGTGAACCGGAAGGCTTCATTGGCGTTCTGGCCGTGGGGCAACGAGGTCAGCACCGACATGTCGATGTCAAAGCTGGCCAGGCTGTACCGCAGGTTGGGGTTGTGGGCATAAGTGAAGGTCCATGCCTTGTAGGTGAAGTTCTGTGCGACCCGGTTGGTCATGTGCCAGAGTTGCTGGCCGCCGTGAATTTCCTGGCCCGCTTGCTGGCTCTGCTGGCCCCACGGCACGGGGGCTGTCCACGGCAAAGCCTGCTGGAAGAGGTCGTGCGTGTTTTGCGTCAGCATCGTGGCCAGTACGTCACCGCTGATGCCGGCATCCGTGATGGGGGCCGAGGCAATGGCGCCCATGGGGGTGGACGGGGGACGTGGCCCTGTCATGCCGGCCCTGGGAGCCTGCTTGCGGGGGTCTTCGGGGGTTTGCCAATATTTGAGGCCCGATTCGCCCGGATACACTGAGCGGTCGTCGACGGTATAGATGCCTTCGTAGTGTGGGAACACCGGGGCTCCAGACTGCCAGCCAAGGGGCACCTGCCAGATCGAGCAGTGCAAGCGTTTCACATCCGGCGCATGTGTGTTCACGCAAAGCCGGACATCCTGATGGCCTGCGCGAGCCTGTTCTCCCTTGAGCAGCAGCAGCTCACTGAAGTTGCCTTGCCCATCCTGCCAACGGTGAAGACTGCGGTAGAAAGGCACTCGCTCGCCGGCCTTCAGTTGATAGGCATCCGCACTTTGCAGGGCCACGGTCTTTTCCGGGCCTTCCTGCCGTTGGGGGTTGTCGCTTTCGCTGAAGCTCGGCATGTAGGTGGTGTTCGTCATCACCGTCATGCGCTTGTCGATCGTGAGGATCGGCTTGCCCGCGGTGGCATGGGCAGCGGGTTTCAGCACGTAGCTGCCGCCAGTGGTCTGTTCGATCTGTGCTTTCTGATCGATCCGGAGTTCGTACTGGTTGCGCAGGTGGGTGAAGCGTCGGCTGTCTTCCAGGAAGGTGTGGTGCTGGTTGCCACCCGGAAAGGAGTTGATGCTGAATTCATCCACGCTGGGGAAAAAAGACTGATAGCCCAGGACATTGCCGTTTTTGGGGGCTGCCTGTTGTCTGCCACCTGGTACCGGGCCAGTCCAGGGGTGTGCCGGATATTGGGTGTAATACGAAGCCCGATTGGCGCCACCCGTGTTGGCCAGCAGGATGCTGGCCAGCAGCTCGGTGCTGATGCTGGCATCATCGATGGCGGCCAGGTTGGTGGGGGCTTTGGTGGCACGGGTGCTGCCGGGATTCTGGTCGGTGCCAGTGCCGCTACCGCAACCGGCGAGGAGCGCCAGCAGGGCGGCGCTGATCGTGATGTTGCTACCTGTTTTCAACATAATCTCACCTCTCATGGTCATGAGCTTGAAACAGTGCTGCCTGAGCTGCATGCCGGAGGAGATGCCGGAAGAAGGAAAGACCGTTGTGTCCGGAAAACCGTGCGCTGACAGCATTTGCAACGGTTTTCTTTCTTTTTCATGCACTCGGCCTTTTCATCTTAATGCTATGAAACCAGTGAAAAACAATGTTTAAGAGCAGGCGCCTGAGCTCTCGTCGAAAGGGCAACGCTTTTGTCGTCTAAAAGCGATGTCAATTTGTACGTTGGTTTCTATTTGTAATGGTCAAAAAAAATGGGCCGACAGAAGGTGGCCCGTTTCAAGTGGTCTGTGTCATCTGTTTTGGCGCGGATCAAGTCTGTGGTTGCACCGATTCGCTCCTGCGAAGTCCCCTCGGGCCATGCGACACGTTGCGCCAAGCTGTCGTGTGTCGATACACATGGCGCCTCGCACGGCCGGGGATCAAGCGTTTTCAATACACATCCCGGCAATAGCGACCGTCACGCATCAGCTGGTGAACGATCTCGGGGGTCAACACGATTTTGAGGGTTTCATCCACCGCGTTGCCCATGCCCTGGCGGCTGCCACAGACATAGAGGGCGGCACCTTCGTTCACCCATTGGCGCAGCAGATCGGCTTCCTGCAACAGGATGTCCTGCACGTAGCGTTTTGCTGTGCCGTCTCGCGAGAAGACGCGGTCGATACGGGCCAGTACGCCATTGGCGAGCCAGGCATCGGTTTCATCGCGGTAAAGCTGATCATGCGCGGCTTGCCTTTCACCGAAGATCAGCCAACAGGCGGGTGCCGGCTTGGACTGTGCCCGACTCCGAAGGTGGACGCGCAGCCCTGCCATGCCGGCACCATTGCCGATCAGGATCAGTGGCCGATGCTGGTTGGGGCGTTGATGAAAGCCCGGATTGGGGCGGATGCGCAGATCCAGCGTGTCAGCCGGTTTCAGTTCGGTGCCCAGCCATCCGGACACGAGACCGGGGCTGCCATCGGCCCGTTTTTCTTCGCGAACGAGCAGGGCCAGATGGCCGTCTTCAGGGATCGAGGCGATCGAGTATTCCCGTGGCGTGTTGCTCTCGCTTGCATGCAGCACCAGGGCGATGTCGCCTGCGTCCCAGTGGGGTAGCGGCTGGCCATCGGCGGGTAGCAGCGTCAGGTGGTGAATGGGCTGGCCAAGGCTGCCGGTGTTCAGGCACTGGCGGCTTTGCAGTTGCCAGCGCTGCCATGACGCGGCGGCCGGGTGTGCCGTGGAGGCGCTCGCCACGGCGTTTGCTGGTTCCGGTGCTTTCGCGGAGACATCGGATTGAGAAGGGGGTGTTTCCTGCGAGCCTGAAGCCTGATGCCCGGTTCCGGATGTGTCGTTGGGCTTGACCATCGACCACGTGGCAGCCATTTCCTGGAAGCGTGCATGGTTGGCCAGCGTGGCTTCCCAGGCATCCAGCGCCTCGGGGTCGAGATTGTCGACCTCGATCAGATCGAAGAGCGGGCGGGCGCCGTGCTCCTGTAGCCAGTCGTCCAGTTGATGGCCAAAGCCGCAGAAATTCATGTAGCTGCGATCACCGAGGGCCAGCAGCCCATAGTGCACGTTGGGCAGGTACAGCCAGCCAGATTCGTCCCCTGCCGTGGGGGGCATCTGGTCGGCTGCCATCACGGTGTCGACGAAGAGGGCGGCATTGTCCGGTGCGTTGCCTTCACCGGTGGTGCTGACGACGAAGACTGCCAGGGACGCCTGTTTCAACTGCTCGGCATCGAGCGCTTGAAGTGGCAGGATATCCGCGATCGGGATGCCTTGATCCTGTAGTCGTTGCGCGCTTTGCCGGGCCAGCGATTCGGCAGTGCCACTCTGGCTGGCGTAGACCATCAGCACACCGGGGCGGGAGGCGCCGGCCGAGGGGGATTCAGGTGGTGTCGTCATGGTGGTGGGAGGGGGGATGTCTGGCGAGGGCTGCCCAGGCTCAGGGGGGTGGGCAGGGAGGCTGCCAACCTCGGCGCCAGGGCCTGTCCCTGCACGCGTCAGCTTGGTTGAGGCGAGCGACATCATCGTTTGTCGCTGGCGGCGACGGTGGCGATGCCAGACCTGCCAGCATAACAGCAGGTAGATCAGGGTGGCTGCCGCTGCGGCGGCGAGCCGCCAGGGATCCAGGGTTGGCATGGTGGGAGATGGGGCATGATGACATGCGTCCGTTTCGGTGTCGTGCGCCATCCGGTTGGCGCCGACCGTGGCCGTGGGCCGCATGTCAGGATCTGGGACGGAGGCCGGGTCTTGCCGCTCGATGCGCTCTCGTGGACAGATGGTTGGGGCGCCAGCGCCGAGGTGAAGGGGGCGATGGCTGGCGCCGGGATCAGGGCAGCACTTCAAAGGTGCCCGAGTAGGAGAGGCGCCGTTCCTTCGACTTGGGGTGCGAGGTTTTCTGATCCTGGTGGCTGGCGTGTACCCAGTACATGCCGGCAGCCGGCCATTGCAGGCTCACCTTGCCGGTGGCATCGGTCACACCCTTGATTTCGATGGGGGTGTCCCGATAGCGGCTGTTGCCGGGCATGGCGACCACTTCGAGCCCCTCGATCGGCTGACCGTCCAGGGTGAAGCTGAGCACGGTGGCTTCATCGACCACCCAATCGTTGGGATGGGTGACGGGCACGTATGCCAGTCCACGGCTGGGGGCAGCCTGCTGGCCCGGCTTGCCGACGGTCACATAGGTTTCCACCCGGCTGAGGCCGTCCGTCACTTCCAGCTTGGCGGGATGGGCGGGCACTGCCTTGTCGAAATCGGCCACTTTGCCACGCCAGCGTTTACGTTTGCCGTCTTCTTCCCAGCGTGCGCTCAGCCCTTCGTGGGTGACGGCGATCCGGTAGGTGCCGGATTGCTTCAGGTTCAGGTCGAAGACGCTGCGCAGTTTGCCCTGTTGCGCGTTTTCGGGGCTGAGCTTGCTGCCGTCCGGGGCTGTGACCTGCAGGTTGTCGAGTCGTAGCGGGGCGTGGTTGAAGTGAAAGAGGTCATTGGAGACGGCCGCATCGACCGTGATCCAGTCCGCTTTCGAGAGCACGGTGCTGGACGGCATCAACCACACGTCGTGGGCCAGGGCGGTTGTGCTGCAGAGGGTTGCACCGATCGCCATGACGGCGAGGCGCTGGCGGGGGGTGCCAAGGGCTTGGGTACTGGTCATCATGATGAGGTCTCTGGGGATGGAATCGCGGCGCCCGGAAGCATCTCCTGCGTCGGGGCGCCAGGTTCGTCGGTGGGGCGGCTTCAAACATGCCGTTCGAGGCCGATGTGAGGCTGATCGATGAGGATCAGGGCTTGAGTTGCAGGCTGATGGCGCCCAGCTCGCTGCTGCCTTGTGCGGTGAGCGGGGCCTGGGTGTCGGTGGGGGGCCACTGGAAGGGCAGGCTCACGAGTTCACGCCCGCCGTGCTCACGGGCCGCTTCCACCATCAGCTTGTACTGCCCCGCATCGAGTTTGGGCAGCTGTGGCCCGCCGATCGTGATGTTGATGGCGTGCTTGCCGACGGGACGGGTTGCGCCCGAGACGCTGTCGATGGGCAGGCTTTGTTCACGGCCGGTACGGCGCCACCATTGACGCATGTCCTTCAACCATGTCGAGCCGCGCTCGCCGCCTTCACGGGCCGCATCCTGCTTGTACCAGACCGCCAGCGTGCCAGGGACGCTGCGATCCTGGGCTTCGACCCAGACGGCCACATAAGGGCGGTTGTATTCGGAAACCGCCAGGCGAGGCACCTCGACCGTGATGTCGAGACCTGCGCCAAGGGCGGGGGGGCTGCCGAGCAGGGCGGTCAGCAGGAGGGCGGGGGCACGTGTTTTCATCGGGATCTTCCTTGTCGGCGGTGTCAGTGGATGAACAGCAGCATCAGCAGAACAGGTAGCAACAGGCCAAAACCAACGAGGGGCCAGGTGCTGGGGCGGTTGGCGGCATGCAGTTTCATGATCCACAGGCCGGTGATCGAAAAGATCAGACAGGCGATGGCCACCAGATCGATGAACCAGCGCCATGCAGCGCCCGTGTGACGCCCCTTGTGCAGGTCGTTGACATAGCTGATCCAGCCGTTGTCCGTCAGCTCGTACTCGATCTCGCCACTCTCGGGGTCGATGCGTAGCCAGGCATCGCCGCCAGGGCGGGGCATCGACAGATAGATTTCATCGGCCGACCACTCGGCTTTTTTTCCAGCGGTCGAAACCTGCCATTGCTGCTGCAACCACTCACTCACGGCTGCGGGCAGCGGTGCCTGGTAGGAGGGCTGGGTCGTGGGCCGGGCCTGCCGCATGGCCTCTGCCAGCGTGACCTGCAGGCTGTCCGGCAGGATGCCATCATGGCTACTGACACGGGGGCGCGCATCGAACCACGAGGCATGGTTGAGCGTGATGCCGGTGAGGCTGAAAAGCAGCATGCCCACCAGGCAGATTGCCGCGCTGATCCAGTGCCATTGGTGCAAGGTCTTGAGCCACGCAGCCCGTCGGCGATGTTCCTCTAGTTGCTGCATGCGTTCGTGTGTGGAGATGGTGTGTGGTCGATGAGGTGACCGTGTTGAATGGCGAGCATGATTGTAATGGTTTATGAGAACCATTCTGCTTCTGGGGTTTTCATGTTCATGTTCGTGGTCGGGGCTGCTGCCTGATGGCCGTGCCATCCCTGATGCGGCGAGCCTGATGCGTGCCTGCCGGCCTCTGCCGCGGGGGATACGACCGTCCATCGACTGCGGCCTGTCGGTTGGAATAGGCTTCCGTTAGGCTGTGCCTGTGTGACAAAAATCATCCTATCGGGTGCAAGACATCATGATGAAGAAAGCGGTTCTGGGCGCATGTCTCGTGACGGCATTGAGTGGTTGTGGCAGTGATGCGAGCGGGGTGGTCGGCGAGCTGGCCGGCGCCGTGACAGGGGCCTTGGCCCAGAATCACCCGTACAAGAACTGGACGCTCGACCATGAGGTGCTGGCGGCCAGCTGGCAGGCGATTCGGGTGTCGGTGGGCAATGCCGCCATGCAATCGGTGATGTCGGGCGCCAGCCAGGAGTACGTGGGCTACTCTGGCGCTTGCCCGAAGGGGGGAACGGTCAGCATCATGCAGGACAGCGCCGCGCAGAGTCATTACCGCTTCAACGGCTGCATTGCCGCGCTGGTGCCGGGGCTGGCCTTGACCGGCGGTGTGGAGGCCAACGGGGCCGTGCGGCAAGACATGCCGCTCACGATGTCGGGCCAATGGCTGGGCACGGCGGCAGGCATTCAGGCGACCGAAGGTGTGTTGCGTGGCAAGAGCAGCGGTGCGAACAACCTGGGCAGCAGCATGCAGAAGGCCCGCTTCACCCTTGGCACGCAGACGCTGATGGTCAATGAGCTTCACTTCGATGCCAATTTCGTGGCCGATCAGCCTGACCAGTTTTCTTTGGCCGGCATGAACGGCACCTTCAATGCCGGTGATGCGCATTATCTGGTGATCACGAAGACCCGGATGGACTGGCATCGCACCCAGCACCTGACCTCGGGGCGGTTGGAGGTCCTGGTGACGAAAGGGGGCGAGACCATTCGTCACAACATCGAGTTCAAGCCGGGCGAGATCATCAGCTATCACCCTGGCACCAAGGAGCCACACCGCACGCGCTGGGACAGTGCCGAGATGCGCAAAGCACTGGCCAAGTACGGCAGCTGATGGTCGGGACAGGTTGCGGGCAGCGATGCGTGCTGGCCAGATGTGCATCATGGCGACGGCCTGTGTACCAGGGGCCACCTGCATCCGGTGCGCTCGAAGCGGAGGCAGGATGCCAGCCGTGGGCGGATCGGCCGGCCTGAGGCGGCATGTATCGGCCGTGTAGCGGCCGTCATAAACTGATCAAATGATGGGGCACCGCCCGTTTTACACTGGCGGTTCCTGTTGTTTGATTGGAGATACACAAATGGCCAAACTGCTCAAATTTGCAGCGCTTTCCGCCGTGATGGCAATGACCACACCCGCCCTGGCCGATTCGGATCTGGCCGAGATCCAGGCAACCAAGGATGCGCAGGTCTCGCTGGTGCAGGCAATCCAGACCGCTGAAAAGGAGCACAACGGCCGGGCCATGCAGGGCGAGATCGAGGCCAAACGCCGTTCCGATCGTACCGAGATCTTCTATGAGGTGAAGGTGCTGGCTGGTGATGGCAAGGTGTTCGATGTGATCGTCGATGCCCGTTCCGGCAAGGTGATTTCCAGCCGCGAAGACATCTACGATTGATCGGGTAGCCCGAGCAGCGAGCGTTTCCCGATCAAAAGTTGCCTAAGATCGGCATAAAAACTGCCCGGCCGGGCGGCCGGTTAGGGGGCAAATGATTGCCGAAACGCGCTGGAACCGACCCGGATGCGCGCCGATACGCACACGAACCTTTGCTCGTCGTGCGATCGGCGCGCATTGCGTTGAACGGCCGCTTGCGTTAACGTGTGACGCTAAAACCTCGGCAAGCAGTCATGGCTTCGTGTCCTGGCGCTGCCGGCCACGATCTGAAGGAGACACACGAGATGCAATGGCAAGATGGCGGGGTGATCATCACGGGCGGCGCTTCCGGACTGGGGGCCGCCACGGCCCGGCGCTGTGTGGCGCAGGGCGGCAAGGTCGTCATTGCCGACATGAATCAGGCCGCGGGTGACGCGCTGGTGGCCCAGCTGGGAGAGAACGCTCGTTTCGTCTTGGCCGACATCACCGACGAGGCGCAGGGCGCTGCCGTGGTTGATGAGGCCGTCAAGCGGTTTGGTGGCGTTCGGGTGCTGGTCAACTGTGCTGGCGTGGCGCCGGCCGAGAAGGTGGTCGGTCGGGATGGCCCGCATCGCCTCGACCGTTTTGCCCGAACCATTGCGATCAACCTGACGGGTACCTTCAACATGGTGCGTCTTGCGGCGGCCGCGATGATGCAGCAGGCGCCGCTTGAGGATGGTGAACGTGGTGTCATCATCAACACGGCGTCGGTGGCGGCTTTTGATGGTCAGATCGGCCAGGCCGCGTATTCGGCCTCCAAGGGCGGGGTCGTGGCGATGACCTTGCCGATGGCTCGCGAGTTGTGCCGTCATGGGATTCGGGTCAATGCGATCGCGCCGGGCATCATGGAAACCCCGATGATTGCGGCCATGCCGGCCGAGGTGCAGGCATCGCTGGCCTCGCAGGTGCCGTTTCCGGTTCGGCTGGGAAAACCCGGGGAATTTGCCGCGCTGGTGCAGCACATCATCGAGAATGCTTATCTGAATGCCGAAGTCATCCGGTTGGATGGGGCGGTTCGGATGGGGGCAAAATGAGTTCGTGTGCAGATGGCGAGGGCACGTGGTCTTGCACAGGCTGCCCCGGTTGTCCGTGGGTGGCGCATGCCGGCTGGCTGGCCGACGTGGGTGAGCCCTGGTAGGGGCACATGGTTTTTGTGGATAGGCCGTGTCGTGAGAACACGGTGATGGACGCATCATGCAAGGGGGGTAGATGATCCTGACAGAAGAACAAGTGATGTTGCGCGATGCCTTGCGCGAGTTTTGCCGGGAGCGTATTGCCCCCTTCGCGGCCGATTGGGATCGCGATCACGCCTTTCCGGCCGAGGCGATTCAGGGGCTGGCCGAGCTGGGCGTGATGGGGCTGATGGTGCCCGACCAGTGGCAGGGCGCCGGCATGGATGCCGTGTCGCTTGCCATCGCCATCGAGGAGATTTCGGCGGCAGATTGCTCCTGTGGCACGATCGTCAGCGTGCAGAACTCGCTCGTCATCGCCGGCATCATGAAATATGGCAATGATGAGCAGAAAGCCCGTTATCTGCCCCGTCTGGCCACGGGCGAGTTGCTCGGCTGCTTCTGTCTGACCGAACCACAGGCCGGCTCCGATGCGGCCGCACTGCGCACCAGCGCCCGTCAGGAGGGTGATGCCTGGGTCATCGATGGCGTCAAGCAATTCATCACGTCGGGCAAGCATGCGCAGGTGGCCTTGGTCTTTGCGGTTACCGACAAGGAGGCCGGGCGCAAGGGCATGTCGTGCTTCATCGTCGATACCGATACGCCGGGCTACAAGGTGGCACGTATCGAAGACAAGCTCGGGCAGCATGCCTCGGACACGGCCGAGATCAATTTCGAGGGCTGTCGAGTGCCAGCTGCCAACATGCTGGGGCAGCCGGGCGATGGCTACCGGATCGCGCTCTCGAACCTGGAAGGCGGTCGTATCGGCATCGCTGCCCAGTCGCTGGGCGTGGCACGGGCCGCACTGCAAGCTGCGGTGGCCTATGCGGCCGAGCGCGAAACCTTCGGGGTGCCGATCATCAAGCATCAGGCCGTGAGCTTCCGTCTGGCCGACATGGCCACGAAGGTGGAGGCAGCCCGCCAACTGATCTGGCATGCCGCTTCACTGAAGGATGCCGGCCGTCCTTGCCTGAAGGAAGCTTCGATGGCCAAGCTCTTTGCCTCCGAGATTGCCGAGCGGGTCTGCTCGGACGCGATCCAGGTGCATGGTGGTTATGGCTATGTGAAGGATTTTCCGGTGGAGCGTTTCTATCGGGATGTTCGGGTCACGCAGATCTACGAGGGCACGTCGGACATTCAGCGGATGGTGATTGCTCGGGCGTTGGAGTCCGGGGATGTTTGAGGGGTGAGTCGAGGGGGAGTACGTTGTGAATGACAGGGGGGCCTTCGTCGGTGCTTCGGAAGGGCCGCCGTACCGGGTACTAACCTCCTCACAACCTGGCGGTAATGGATTCGTCGGTCAGCACCCGGTACGGCGGCTGTGCTGTGTGTGGGTTCTGTAGCTTCGGGGGGGACGCCGTACCGGGTATATGCTTCGTTGCAACCTCGGGGTGGGATTCCTCGGCCAAATAAATCCATTGGAGACAACGATGCTGCTGCAACAAGCGCATAGTGTGCTGGTGCTGGTTGATTACCAGACCAAGCTGATGCCATTCATCCATGAAGGGCAGGCTGCGGTTGATGAGGCTGTCTTTCTCGGGAAGATCGCCCGGTTGTTGGCGGTGCCTGTGATTGGCACGGCGCAGAATTCGACTCGGCTTGGGCCTAATGCCGAGGCGGTGGCGGTGCTCTGTCAGCACATGCTTGAAAAGCGTCACTTCAGTGCGGCCGCCGATGGGCTGGGGGCGTTGATCAAGGAGGTGGCGCCTCAAGCTCGGCAAGTGGTGGTGGCGGGCTGTGAGGCTCACGTCTGCCTGCTGCAAACGGCGCTTGGCCTGTTGGCCGAGGGCTTTGCCGTCCACGTTGTGCCCGACGCTTGCAGCAGCCGCAAAGCCTCTGACAAGGTGCTGGCCATGCAGCGGCTCTCCCAAGCTGGCGTGCCGCTCGTCAGCGCTGAGTCGGTTGCCTTCGAGTGGCTTCACAGCTGTGATCATCCTCGCTTCAAGGAAGCTTTGGCCTTGATCAAGCCGCATTGAGGCCAAGCAGCTTGATCCGGGGGGAACGGCACTGATATAAGAGCTTATGAAGAATGAGATGCCACCCCCTGTACCTTCCGCGACCGCTGCGCCCAAGAAGGCCAGCCTGGCTGCGGATGCCGCTGCGGCTGCCACGGCATCGAGCCGTGGCGCCGCCGCCATTCCCCCCACGGTGCCGTCGTCGACCACCGACGCTGGCACGATCCCGGAACACACCACGGTGCCTGGATGGGCCTCTGCTCAACGGGCAGTGGCAGAGGCAGGCGGTTCGATCGCAACGGCTGGTCGAGATGGCTCGGCCGTTGCAGCGGGTAGGGGGGCCGTGTCCGAAGAGGCTCCCGCTGCCAAGTTGGTGCCGGCCGTGTCGGGCGGAAGGGAGGAGGCGGAGATCCGTTTTCAGATCGACGGCATGAGTTGCGCGTCCTGTGTGGGGCGGGTCGAACGGGCATTGAAGGCGGTACCAGGGGTGTCGTCGGTGGCGGTGAATCTGGCCAGCGGGCAGGCGCTCATCCGGTATCAGCGGGGTACGGCGCCCGCGCGTCTGGCCGAAACGGTGGAGAAGGCAGGCTATGAGGTGTTGTCTCCGGAGCCGGTGGTGTTGCAGGTGGACGAGATGAGTTGCGCGGCTTGCACCGGTCGGGTGGAGCGAGCGCTGAAGGCGGTGCCGGGCGTGTCAGACGCCAGCGCGAATCTGGCAACGGGGCTGGTGCAGGTCAGCATGGTCGGGCAGGTGCCGGTGGCTGCGTTGCTGAAGGCAGCCGACAAGGCTGGCTACCCGGCACAGGTGCTCGAAGACGGGCACCAAGGGCAGGAGGCTGCAGCCGATGAACGTCGGGCCGAGGAGCAGCGGGGGCTGCGGCGAGACTTCATCCTGGCTTTTGTCGCCACGTTGCCGGTGTTCGTGATGGAGATGGGCGGGCACCTGTTTCACGGGGTCATGCACTGGGTGACGCACCACATCGGCCTTCAGAACAGCTGGTTGATTCAGCTTGTGCTGACGAGTTTCGTGCTGTTGGTGCCGGGCGCGCGTCTCCTGAAGAAAGGACTGCTGGCCCTGTGGCGCCATGCGCCGGACATGAACTCGCTGGTCGCAGTGGGCGCGTTGTCGGCTTATGGCTTCTCGGTGGTGGCCACGCTGATGCCGCAGCTGCTGCCGGCCGGTACGGTGGCCGTGTATTTCGAGGCGGCCTGCGTGATCGTGACCTTGATCCTGCTGGGACGCCTGATCGAATCACGTGCCCGAGGGCGAACCTCGGATGCCATCCGGCGTCTGGTGGCGCTGCAGCCCCGAGAGGCGCATGTGCGACGTGATGGGGTGCTGATCGACATGCCGGCGGCTCAGGTGAAGCTGGGGGACTGGGTGGAGGTGCGGCCGGGTGAGCGGGTACCGGTGGATGGCGAGGTGCTCGAAGGCAGGAGCTTCGTCGATGAGTCGATGGTGACGGGTGAACCGATTCCGGTCGAGAAGGGGCCGGGGGCGCGGCTCATTGGTGGCACGGTCAACCAGCAGGGCAATCTGGTGTTCAAGGCGGCGGCCGTGGGCAGCGCCACGATGCTGGCACAGATCATCCGTCTCGTGGAACGTGCGCAGGGGTCGAAGCTGCCGGTGCAGGCGCTGGTTGATCGGGTCACGATGTGGTTCGTGCCGGTGGTGATGAGTTTGGCCCTGATCACCTTCGTGCTCTGGTGGGCATTTGGCCCTGAACCCTCCTTGAGCTTTGCGCTGGTCAACGCGGTGGCCGTGCTGATCATCGCCTGCCCGTGTGCGATGGGGCTGGCCACGCCAACCTCGATCATGGTGGGCACGGGCCGAGGTGCCGAGATGGGGGTGCTGTTCCGGCAGGGCGATGCACTCCAATCGCTGAAGGATGTGAAGGTGGTGGCGGTGGACAAGACCGGCACCCTGACCGTGGGCCATCCGGTGTTGACGGATTGCGTGACGGCACCGGGTTTCGATCGGGCCACCTTGTTGCCGCTGGTGGCGTCGGTGGAGGGGCGATCCGAGCATCCGGTGGCCCGTGCGATCGTGACGGCAGCCGAAGCTGAAGGGCTGGCGGTGCCGTCGGCCACAGGCTTTCAGTCCGAGACGGGCATGGGGGTTCATGCCGAGGTGGCAGGGCGGCATGTGCAGATTGGTGCCGACCGCTACATGCAGCAGCTGGGGCTGTGCGTGGCGGGCTTTGAAAAAACGGTGGCGCGTCTGGCCGATGAAGGCAAGACGCCGATTTACGTGGCGGTGGATGGGCAGCTGGCGGCCGTCATGGCGGTGGCAGACCCGTTGCGCGACAACAGTGTGGCGGCCATCCAGGGACTGCATGCCTTGGGTTTGAAAGTCGTGATGATCAGTGGCGACAACCGCCGAACCGCCGAGGCCATCGGTCGGCAGGTGGGCATCGACGAGGTGGTGGCCGAGGTGTTGCCTGCTGGCAAGGTGGCGGTCGTGAAGCGTCTGAAGCAGCAATACGGTGCCGTGGCTTATGCCGGGGATGGCATCAATGATGCGCCGGCGCTGGCCGAAGCGGATGTGGGGTTGGCCATCGGGTCGGGCACGGATGTGGCGATCGAGGCCGCCGACGTGGTGTTGATGTCGGGGGGGCTGCAGGGCGTGGTCAATGCGATCGGGCTGTCGCAGGCAACGGTACGGAACATCCGGCAGAACCTCTTCTGGGCCTTTGCCTACAACGCCGCACTCATCCCGGTGGCCGCAGGCGCGTTGCATCCGCTCTTCGGTGTGCTGCTGTCGCCGATGTTTGCGGCCGGGGCGATGGCGATGTCATCGGTTTTCGTGCTCAGCAACGCCTTGAGGCTTCGCCGCTTCGGGCAGGGGGCGCCGGTGGCCGTGTGACATTGGGGGTCAGCCGAGGCCCGAACATGTTGATGCATAGGCCAATCATCACGAGTGCGGCGCCGATCAGCTTCCAGCCCTGCATCGACTCATCGAGGATCAGGGCTGAGGCTGTCATGGCAACGATCGGCACGAGCAGCGTCAGCGGGGCCACGGTGGCGGCCGGATAGAGCCGCATCAGATGGCTCCACAGGCCATAGCCCACCAGGGTGGCCAGGTAGGCGAGATAGGCCACCGAACCGACGGTTTTCCAGCCGGCCCCTGCGAGGCTGGCCAGCATCATCGTTGGCCCTTCAAAGCAGAGTGCAGAGTGCGGCGGAATGATGCTCAGCTTGTGATCGGCTGCCGAGCTTGCCAGCGCAGCAGGCGCAGGCCGTTGAAGACGACGAGCAGGCTGGCGCCCATGTCGGCAAACACGGCCATCCACATCGTGGCTTGTCCCAGGATGGCGAGCAACAGAAAGACGGCCTTGATGCCGAGCGCAAGCGAAATGTTCTGCCATAGCACGCGGTGTGCGTGCCGTGAGAGGGTCATCGTTTCGGGCACCCGACGAAGATCATCGTTCATGATGACGATATCGGCCGCCTCCACGGCAGTATGGGTGCCAATGCCACCCATCGCGAAGCCGATATCCGCCTTGGCCAGGGCCGGGGCGTCGTTGATGCCGTCGCCCGTCATGGCGGTGGCACCGTGCTGCTGCTGTAGTTGGGCGATGGCTTGCAGCTTTTCTTCGGGTAGCAGATTGGCTTTCACCTCGCTGATGCCCGCTGCCTCTGCCACATGACGGGCGGTGGCGAGATTGTCACCCGTCAGCATCACGGGCGTGACACCCTGGGCTTTGAGCCGTGCGATGGCCTCGGCCGAGCTGGGCTTGATCGTGTCGGCCACCGCCGCCAGTGCCAGCACACGCGTGCTGTTCGCCAGCAGCGTGACGGTGCGGCCAGCTGCTTCGTGGACAGCGAGCCGGGCGTCGAGTGTTTCGGTGCATTGGCCGCGCTCTTCGATCCATCGGTGATTGGCCAGGGCATAAACGTCGCCATCTGGTGTGGGGGCTGTGTTGAGGTTGATTTTCCCTTGAACGCCACGGCCTGCTACTGCCTGAAAGTCCGTGACCGGCAGTGGTGGCGCCACAGCGGCGTGCCTCATGGATAGGTCAGGTGCGATGGCCGAATCCTTCGATGGCCTATCGGACTGAAGTGATTCCGCCGTTTCAGCAGCTGCCGTTTTCTGCTGTCTGGGGGCCGAAGACCCATCTGAAGCAACCCGTTGATGCGGTGTCTGGATGCCTTGGGCGATGGCTCTGGACACCGGGTGATCAGATCGGATGGCGAGACTGTTGATGAGCTGACGAATCAGTGCCAGATCGAGCGACGAATCGATCCGTTCGAGGGCCACCAGACGGGGTTGGCCTTCCGTGATCGTCCCGGTCTTGTCGAGCGCCACGGCGCGGATGTAGCGGGCCTCTTCCAGATAGGCGCCACCCTTGATCAGGATGCCTCGGCGTGCAGCGCTGGCCAGTGCGCTGACGACCGTGACCGGGGTGGAGATGACCAGCGCACAGGGGCAGGCGATGACGAGCAGCACCAGGGCTGTGTAGATCGCCTCCAGCCAGCTCCGATCGCTCGTGATGGGCAACAGCAGGGCCACGGCCAGCGCGATGAGGAAGACGGCCGGCGTATAGACGGCGGCAAAGCGATCGACGAAGCGCTGGGTGGGGGCGCGGGCGGATTGCGCCGCTTCCACGGCATGGATGATGCGGGCCAGCGTGCTGTCGTTCGCAGCCGAGCGGACGCGGATGATCAGCTCACCGGCCTGATTGATGGTGCCGGCAAAGACTTCGTCACCGGCTGTCTTGTCGATGGGCAGACTTTCGCCGGTGATGGGGGACTGGTCGATGCTGCTCTGGCCTTGTGCCACGATGCCGTCGAGTGGCACCCGTTCACCAGGTCGCACGCGCACAAGTGCATCGAGCGGTACGGTCTTGATGGGCGTGCGTAGCCAACGGCCATCAGGCTGCTGCATGTCGGCTTCCTCTGGTGTGAGCGCCAGCAGGCTCTTGATCGCGTTTCGGGCACGATCCACCGCGCGCGCCTCGATGGTTTCTGCCAGTGCATACAAGGCCATCACCATCGCGGCTTCGGGCCATTGACCGATCAGGAAAGCGCCGGTGACGGCCACCGTCATCAGCGCATTGATGTTGAGCCGGCGCTGGCGCAGGGCTGCCATGCCTTTGCCGTAGACCGAAAAGCCCGACAGAAAGATCGCGCAGGCCGCCAGTGCCATGCCGAGCAGACTGAGCGCTACACCACCTTCGCTGTCCCAGCCTCGCCAGCCCTCCTCGTGCCCGACGCTGAAGGCCAGCACTTCGGCGCCCAACGCCAGCACCAGTGCCGTCAGCAGTTTGCCCCATTGCTGCCAGAAGCTTTGGGGCGGCCGTGAGAAATCCTCGTCGGTGTCTGGGTGACGTGCATCAGACACCCCGGAAGAAGCGGCGTCGGGCGCATGCGCACGGTGTGCGCCAGCGTCGTGGGCGCAAGCGCTGGAGGTATTCGGCTGCCGGTCTGCCGTGCTGCCTGTGCTGCGGCTCTTGCACGTGCGTGCCCCATCCTGACCGGCGCAGCAGCGCCCTTGTGGGACGGCGGGGGAGGCTTGGCGTGATGCCGTGTTGATCGGTTCCGGCTTGAAGCCTGCTTTGCGGACGGCATCCAGCGCCTGAGGCAGTGCCGTTTCATCGGCCGCGATGCCCAGCACCCGATCCCCAAGGCGAAATTGCAAGGCGTGAATGCCCGATAAACCCTTCAGTGCGTGCCGAATGTCGGCCTCTTCCGAGGCGCAATCCATGTTGGCGATGCGGAACCAGGCGAAGGGTGGGCGGGCTTGGCTGCTTTGGTTGCCAGATGCCCTGGCGTCGTTCTGCGTTGCAGGGGAGGGGGCAGGCACCCCTGCCGTGCAAGGCACGCTCGGTATGGTGCGGCTCGGCGGCTGTCCGGCGGTGGCCGTGCCTGTGGTTGCACAGCCCTTGTCGGCGCCTGCGGCTGACGGGCCGCTGGAGCAGCCGCAAGGCTCGTGATCGGTGCAGGAAGGATCTCGGTGAGGTGGCGGGTTGGGGGTCATGGCGGTGTCCGGCACGGAAGGCGCAGCGACAGGTTGCTGGCGCGTCGTATGCCGGACATCATGCCACTAAAAACCCGTGCCAGTCATCGGTATCTGTCTGCCTGTTGGGGTGAGCCATGGCGATAGGCCAACACGTTGGCCGCCAACGTGCTGTGGTGTGTCAGGCACGTTGGCAGCAAGGTGGGAGGGAATCAGGGCTGACGCACGAACTCGCCACTGAAGTTGACCGGCACCTGATCAACGATCGACAGCAGGCCCATCACCTGAACCAGACGTGCCACGCCGGTTTCCAGACCCATGTCCTTCGTGTCGAGCAGCACCGGGGTCAGCGTGTTGACCTGAATCTTGTCTTCAGCCACGCGGTGAACGTTCAACACGGCGTCGATATCGGTTTGTTGGCCGTGCAGGTCGAGCTTCAGCGGCTGCTCCAGCTGGATGGCCTGGCCGACGGCCAGCTTGTTGATCTTCTCGGCATCGACCTTGCCGGTGATCGTGGCCTTGCCGAACTTGGCGGTCTCGAACACCCAGTCACGCAGACGCTGGTCACGCAGGTCGATGTTCGTCTTCACGCTGTTCAGGTCGATGTCCAGCTTGAAATCGCCCTGTGCATCCAGCGTGGCCTGCGAGCTGCCGAAATTCGAGGTCTCGGTCACGCTGCGTTTCTTCTGGGTGATCTTGATGCTCAGGAAATCGATGTCGTTGTCGCTCGATACCCAGCTGGCGTTGGTTTGAGCGTTTGCACTCAATGCCAGGAAGGCCAAAGCCAATGCGGTGATGGTCTTTTTCATGGAGTTTCCTTTGATCGGTTGAGAAAGAGAAGTGAACCATTTAGAGCCGGAGGCCGTCGCGTCGTGTCGGTGCGCGAGCGTGCAACCCGGTCACGGTGATCCCAGACTATCGGGCGGCATCAAAGCCGCTGACTGTCAGGGATCGAATCGGTGATTCCTTCTCTTCGTCGTCTCAGGAAAGCGTTTTATTACACGGTGAAAGCAATCTGCATCAGCCAGACTGTGTAGCCCACATAACAAGCCAGCAGCATGCCGCCCTCCAGCCGGTTGATGCGTCCCGGCCGCGGCTTGCCAAAGCGGTAGCCAAGCACGAAGAGCGAGAGGGTGAGGAAGCAGACCACCGGCACATCCCGGTGCAAGAACTGTGGCTCGATCGTCATCGGCTGGATGACGGCGGCCAGCCCCACCACGCCCAGCGTGTTGAAGAGGTTCGAGCCGATCACGTTGCCCAGGGCCAGATCATGCTCACCCTTGCGGGCTGCGCTGATCGAGGAGGCCAGCTCCGGCAACGAGGTGCCGATCGCCACGATGGTCAGCCCGATGATCAGGTCGCTCACGCCAAAGTGGTGCACGATTTCCACGGCACCCCACACCAGCACGCGCGAGCTGATGACGAGCAGCGCCAGATCGACGATCAGCCAGAAGATCGTCCGACGGATGGGGGCTGCATCGTCGTCCTCCAGAGACGGCTTCGGCGCGTCTGCCTGTCCGGTGGCAGGCGCTGGTGTCGAGTTGGCTTGCTGCTGCTTGTGAATCGTCCAGCCGATCAAGCCCGCCAGAATGCCCAACATCAGGATGGCATCGAGGCGGGAGAGCGCCCCATCCGAAAGCAGCCAAACCGCCACCCCTGTCACCACGGCCAGCACCAGCAGCTCCTGGCGCAGCACTTGGGGAAAGACGGTGATCGGGCTGATCATGGCCGTCACGCCCAGAATCAGCGCGATGTTCGTGATGTTGGAACCATAGCCATTGCCAAGCGCGATGCCCGGATTCTGCTGAAGAGCCGCCAGCCCCGACACCATCAGCTCGGGCGCCGATGTACCAAAGCCGATGATCAGCATGCCGATGAGCAGGGGCGGCACCCCAAAGTAGCGCGCCGTGCTGGCTGCCCCATCCACGAAACGGTCTGCGCTCCAGACCAGCATGATCAGACCAGAAACAACCGCAAGAATCGCCAGTGTCATACGAAAGAGGGGGAGGAAGACCCGGATCGGGGCAAGCCCTTGATTGTGCCGTGTTTTTGTGGGGCGAGGCGAGGGGCAGAGGAATGCGGTCGGGTGGGGGCACTGGGTGGCAGATGGCTGTGGCAGGCTTGCAGCAGGTTTGATGGCCATCATTTGTATCTCGGGGTGATAGTGGTTGTTGTTGTCGGTACGTCAGAATGTGTTGACCCTGTGCAAGGAGCCGATGTGGATCGGCCTCTGGGGCGAGGAAGACGTGCTTCCTGCATGGGCAGGCCGGGTGTGATCCTGTAGCCCGGCGGCGAGCCGCTCCGTCGGGTGGGGTGTTGCGTGTAGCCTACAGTGAAGTAGGCAAGGGGGAATGGAAGGGGCTGGCTGGTGTGAGCTGTCCGACGGGCGGTCTTGTCCTTGCGGAGGGGGCGGCAGTCGCCTAGGTTCAAGTTGTCAAGCACTGTCGGAGCGCATTGATCGAGCGTATCAACCGCAGTTTACGGGCACAGGTGCTGGATGCTCATCTGATCACCAGTCTGAATGTGGTGCACGACATGGCTGACCGTCTACTCGGATGCGGATCGGCGTAGTACCAGCTATGTGCTGGATGAGCCTGTGTCAGGGCCGTCAGGACCCGGCTAAACCGGCACAAGTCAGGTTGTTAAGGCAAACGCCTCGGCAGGGGGCACGGCTATGCTCGATAAAACCCCTGAACCGAATTCGGGGGGGGCGGTTGATTGCGTATTCCGATGATCGTGACCGGGTTCGATCCGCATCGTGCTCAAGGGGGATTCATTGCGAGCCGTTTGGGCTGATGCTAGCCAAACGCTAACGGAGCACAGCTGAGTCTGGGCCGAGAGATCGGGCGAACTTCTGCTTTGCAAAGCCTGGATCGTACAATCGCGAGCGCGCAGCCTCACCACCGGTCACGACGGCTGGATTGTGCGCTCACGACCTTGAGGGCGTGAGTTCGACGTTTTTCCCACTTCGATTGCTTGCTCACCTAAAAGCAGTGACGCATACTGCGATCAGTTTGATGACGTCAACAGCTTGGCAGTGGACAGACATAAACCAGTCTCAGTCTTGTGATCGTCGTTTTGGGATGAAGAACCTTCGGTGACTCAAACACCGGCAGCAAAGACATCAAGCAAAGGATAATTACACGATGGCGCAGAACGACACCGCGAAGAACGGTAAAGGAGGCAACCTTGGCTTTGAGGCTGATCTCTTCAAGGCCGCCGACAAGCTGCGCGGCAACATGGAGCCGAGCGACTACAAGCACGTCGTGCTTGGGCTCATCTTCCTGAAGTACATCTCCGATGCCTTTGAGGCCAAGTACACAGCCCTGCTGGCCGAAGACGCGCAGGCTGCCGAGGACAAGGACGAATACCTTGCGGACAACGTGTTCTGGGTACCGAAGGAGGCCCGCTGGTCGCATCTTCGGGCAAACGCTAAACAACCCACCATCGGCACCTTGATCGATGATGCGATGCGCGCCATCGAGAAGGACAACGAATCGCTGAAGGGGGTGCTGCCCAAGGACTATGCCCGCCCCGCACTCAACAAGGTGATGCTGGGCGAGCTGATCGACCTGATCTCCGGCATTGCGCTCAACGAGGAAGGAGACCAGTCCAAGGACATCCTCGGGCGCGTATATGAGTATTTCCTGGGGCAGTTTGCTGGTGCCGAAGGTAAACGCGGGGGCGAGTTCTACACCCCGCGCTCGGTGGTGCGCGTGCTGGTGGAAATGCTGGAGCCATACACAGGCCGCATTTACGACCCGTGCTGCGGCTCGGGCGGGATGTTCGTGCAGTCAGAAAAGTTTGTGCAGGAGCACGGAGGTCGCATCGGCGACATTGCGATTTACGGACAGGAGTCGAACTACACCACGTGGCGACTGGCCAAGATGAATCTGGCTGTTCGGGGTATCGATTCCGATATCCGCTGGAACAACGAGGGCAGCTTTCACAAGGACGAACTGCGCGACCTCAAGGCCGACTATATCCTTGCCAATCCCCCGTTCAATGTCTCTGACTGGGGCGGAAACCGGTTACGTGAGGATGTGCGGTGGAAGTTCGGCGCGCCGCCTGTGGGCAATGCCAACTACGCATGGCTTCAGCACATCCACCACCATCTGGCGCCCAATGGTACGGCGGGTGTGGTGCTGGCGAATGGCTCAATGAGTTCCAGTCAGTCGGGCGAGGGCGAAATCCGCAAGGCGATGCTCGAAGCCGATGTGGTGGATTGCATGGTGGCGCTGCCCGGGCAGCTTTTTTATTCCACGCAGATTCCGGCCTGTCTGTGGTTTCTGGCGCGCAACAAGAACCCCGCGAATGGGAAAAAGGGGGAGCTGCGCGACCGGCGCGGGCAGGTGCTGTTTATCGACGCCCGCAAGATGGGCGTGCTGGTAGACCGGACCCGGCGCGAACTCACCGATGATGAGATCAGGAAAATTGCCGATACCTATCACGCCTGGCGTGGTGAGAAAGACGCTGGGGAATACGCCGACGTGGCAGGTTTCTGCAAATCAGCCTCGATGGAGGACATCCGCAAGCACGGCCATGTGCTGACACCGGGGCGCTACGTAGGGGCAGCGGAACAGGAGAGCGATGGTGAGCCATTCGAGAAAAAGATGCTTCGACTTTCGGCATTGTGGCGCGAGCAGCGAGCTGAAGCAGCCAGGCTGGACGCCGCAATCGAGGCTAACCTGAAGGCATTGGGCTATGGCGGTTGACATTCCCCCTCATGCAAGCAACGAATATCGGCAATGGCTGGGCGCGCTGAAAACCCGCTTTCGTCAGGTGCAGATCAAGGCCGCCGTGGCGGTCAACACCGAGTTGCTGCGCTTTTACTGGGAGCTGGGCGCTGACATCACCGTCCGCCAGACTGAGCATGCCTGGGGCAGCGGTTTTCTCGAGAACCTCAGCCGTGACCTGATGCGGGAGTTTCCGGACATGAAGGGCTTTTCCAGGCGCAACCTGGAGAGGGTTCGTCAATGGCATCTGTACTGGGCAGGTGAAGCAGCAATTGCGACACAGCTTGTTGCGCAATTGACCGCCATCCCCTGGGGACACAACCTCACCATCATCAGCAAGTGCCGAAACCAGACTGAAGCTCTTTTCTACGTACAACAAACTCAGGCCCACGGCTGGAGCCGCGCCGTGCTTACCCACCAGATCGAAAGCGGCCTGTGGCAGCGCGAAGGGCAGGCGATCAGCAACTTCGCCCAGACCCTGCCTGCGCCGCAGTCTGACCTGGCCGCGCAGGTGCTGAAAGACCCCTATGTGTTCGACTTCCTCAGCCTTGCGCCTGAACATACCGAGCGCGAGCTGGAAAAAGCCCTGCTCGAACACATCACCCAGTTTCTGCTGGAGCTGGGGGCGGGCTTTGCCTATATGGGCCGACAAGTGCCCCTGCAGGTGGGTGAGCGCGAGTTTTTCCTGGATTTGCTTTTCTACCACGCCCGCCTGCATTGCTATGTGGTGGTCGAGCTGAAGACTGTCGACTTCGAGCCCGAATTCGCCGGCAAGCTCAATTTCTACCTCAAGGCCGTTGATGCCCAACTGAAAGGCGAGCACGATGCGCCCACCATTGGCCTCCTGCTTTGCAAGAGCAAGGACAGGCTGGTGGCTGAATACGCGCTGTCGGATATTCATAAACCACTGGGTCTGGCGAGTTATCAGCTCTCGAGCGAACTTCCGCAGGCGCTGCGCGACAAGTTGCCCAGCATCGAGGCGCTGGAAATGGAATTGAAGGAGGTGGGGAATGGCGAGTGATTGGCAAAGAGTCACAATAGGAGAGGCATTTGAGGTCAATCCGTCTCGCCCGCTTAGTCGGGGTACCGTTGCGCCATTCATTCCTATGGATGCTTTGCCTGTTAACGCAAGGCAGCCAGAGCGCATAGATACTAGAGAAGTTTCTGGCTCCGGTATGAGGTTTAAAAATGGGGACACGTTGCTTGCTAGGATTACGCCATGCTTGGAAAATGGGAAAACAGTATTTATCAATCAGCTTTCCGATGAGGCTATAGGTCACGGATCAACCGAATATATTGTTATTTCTGGCCGAAATGGAGTCAGTGATGATTTATTTGGGTACTATTTGGCTCGTTCCCCCGACTTTAGGTCATATGCAATTTCGCACATGGAAGGAACGTCTGGAAGGCAAAGGGTGCCTGCATCAGCCGTCTGCGCCTATCAGCTGAACTTGCCCCCTTTTCAAGAACAACGCGCTATTGCTCATATCCTCGGCACGCTGGACGAGAAGATAGAGCTCAACCGCAAGCAGAACGAAACGCTGGAAGCGATGGCTCGCGCCCTGTTCAAGGCGTGGTTCGTGGACTTCGAACCCGTGCGCGCCAAGATGGAAGGCCGCTGGCAGCGCGGCCAGTCACTGCCTGGTCTGCCAGCACATCTCTACGATCTTTTTCCCGAACGGCTCGTCGAGTCGGGGCTTGGGGGGATTCCGGAGGGATGGCGTTATTCGACGATTGGCGAAGAAGTGATGATCTGCGGCGGGTCAACGCCCAGCACCAAGGAACCAGAGTTTTGGGAGGGTGGGCAACACTGCTGGGCAACGCCCAAAGACCTGTCCGCCCTGAAGTTTCCCGTCATGCTGGATACGGATCGAAAGATTACGGATGCCGGTCTTGCAAAGATCAGTTCTGGTCTCTTGCCAGTCGGCACGGTGTTGCTCTCTTCACGGGCACCAATCGGCTATTTGGCGATTGCCGAAGTTCCTACGGCAATCAATCAAGGCTTCATCGCGATGAGGTGTCATGGCGCTCTGCCAAATGTCTTCGTGCTGCCGTGGTGCCGGGAAAGCATGGATGCTATCGTTGGAAACGCCAACGGCTCGACGTTCCAGGAAATCAGTAAGAGCAATTTCCGACCACTACGAGTCGTAATCCCTTCCGAATCGGTGCTGAAATATTTCACAAGGTCTGCAGTCTCACTTTATCGACAGCTGGCGGACAACGAACGTGAATCCCGTTCCCTTGCCCAACTGCGCGACACCCTACTGCCCAAACTAATCTCCGGCGACCTTCGTGTTCCGGATGCCGAGCGGATTCTTGGAGAGGCGGAGAACGTATGATCGATCCGATGCACTCGCTTGCATTCTCGATCCAGGCGAATCCTGGCGTGTATGCCGTATTGGTTGGCTCGGGTGTTTCGCGGGCCGCCCAGATCCCTACGGGTTGGGAGATCACTCTCGATCTGGTAACCAAGTTGGCCGCAGTGGTAGGCGAAAACTGCGGTACCGATCCTGCTCTTTGGTATCGCGAGCGTTATGGCAAAGAGCCTGACTATTCCGATCTGTTGGACGCACTGGCGAAGACTCCGGCGGAGCGTCAGCAGTTGCTGCGTGCCTATCTGGAACCTTCCGAAGAAGAGCGTACCGTCGGCCTAAAGGCTCCGACTGCCGCGCACCGGGCCATTGCCAACCTCGCAGCGAAGGGCTACGTCCGCATCATCATCACCACCAATTTCGACCGTCTAATGGAGACGGCACTGGCGGACGTCGGGGTAGTGCCGACCGTGCTCAGTTCGCCGGATCAGGTGCATGGTGCGATGCCTTTGATTCATACCCGCTGTTGCGTGTTCAAAGTGCATGGCGATTATCTGGATACCCGCATCCGTAACACACCCGCCGAACTGGAGGGATATCCAAAGGAGTTTGACGATCTGCTGGATCGCATCCTCGATGAGTTCGGGCTGATCGTTTGTGGCTGGTCGGCGGAATGGGATATGGCTTTGCGTGCCGCGCTCGAACGGGCAGTGTCCCGCCGCTTCTCGCACTTCTGGGCCGTGCGCGGTGAGCCGGGCAACGCTGCCAAGAGACTGATCGAGCACCGACAGGGGCAGAAACTACCGATTGCGGATGCGGACAGCTTCTTTTCCGAGTTAGGGCGTTTGGTTGAGGCTCTGGAGCAGTTCTCACGACCACACCCTCTCTCGACCGAAGCAGCAGTTGCCAGCCTCAAGGGCTATCTCGCTGAGAGCAAGCACCGCATCCGTCTTGCCGATCTTGTTGGTGGTGAGGTAGACCGAGTGCTCGACGCCACTGCCACCTCCGCATTCGCTCTGCAAGGAGGGCCTGCGCCAGATACGAATACGTTTACGGCGCGGGTGCGCGCCTATGAGGCCGCCTGCGAGACGCTGGTAGCGATGGCTGCCGTGGGCGGCTATTGGGTGGAGGATTGGCATTACACTACGTGGCAAACGGCGTTAACAAGGTTGGCCACCCGGCGTGGGGAGTCAGGTTTCAACCTTTGGGTTGAATCGCAGCGTTATCCCGCCACCTTGCTTCTTTATGCATTAGGGCTTGGTTCGGTTGAGGCTGGTGAAAGGGGATTGCTGTTTCTCGGGAAGTTGTTCGGCACCACTGTCCATCGGGAGCATCGGGAAGATCAAACTGCTGTTGAATTGCTACCGGCATTTTGTCTCTTCGAGCTCGGCAATGAGCCTGCGAAGCTGCTCGAAGGCATGAATCGGCGACATGCACCGCTCAATGACTGGATCCATGCGCTGCTGCTACCGCGATTTCGAAGCCTCGTTCCATCAGAGTCCAGATTCTCGTATTGCTTCGACAGGCTGGAGGTTCTAATGGCGCTGAGCTTTGCTCATCACGCTGAATGGACTGAGGAGTGGAGATATTGGGTGCCGCCAGGACGCTATGGCTATAGAAGGGATAGCCTTGATCGCATCGTCAAGGAGATGCAATCCTCAATCGAAAGTCTCGGAGACAAATCGCCCTACGTCAGAAGCGGGATCTTCGGCCATTCGGCGGAGAGGTGCATTGCGGGGATCAATGCCTTTACAGCCTGGGTGCGAGAGCTGAGATGGTTCTGAGAAGGGCTGGAGGCAAAGCATGACACTCGACTGGTGCCCCGGTATCCGCGAAGCCTGCCGCCATTGGCGCAGCGCCCCGATGCTGCAACAGACCTTTGAGGCAATGGAGCAGAATCTGGAGCAGAACAACGATGCGTGCATCGACTGCGCCAAGACAGTCGTGGAGGTGGTTTGTCGGGTGGTAGTGGAGAGTTTTCATACCCAGCAAGTCCCGCTCAAGCCTAGGCAGGAGACGCCTTCGCTTTCGGATTGGCTAACGGCTGCAATTCGGGCGCTCAAACTCGGCGATGTCCGAGACGAACGCTTCAAGAAGTTGGTGTCCAGCCATCACAAGTTGGCCGACGCATTGAACGATCTGCGTAACAAGGCGGGACCTGCCAGCCACGGCAAAGACCCGTATCTGCAGCGGTTGGCAGATCACCACCGTCGCAGCGCAGTTCTGGCGGCCGATGCCATTGTAGCTTTTCTGCATCAGGCGTATCTGGATGCACAGCTGGACCCGATCAGCTCCCGCGAGCCTTGGGAGCGATTTGCAGAAGACAACGCGCTGATCGACGCGCACGTAGGGCTGGCTGTGGACGCCGAGGACGGCGACTCGCCAATTTTGCGTTTCCTGCTACCGGGTGGAGATGAGCTGCCCATCAACATCGAAGTGAGCCGTCTGCTTTACCAACTGGATCGGGATGCCTACGTAGAAGCGTTGAATGCTGCGCGTGGGGCAGTTGCTCCGGCTGTGGAGCCCATCGAAGAACAAGGAGAACTGTAATGGCGTTTCTGTCGGAGGCCGCCGTGGAGCAGGCGCTGCTGGATCATCTGCGTGCTCTCGGTTACAGCATCGAACGTGAGGAGGACATCGGCCCTGATGGACACCGACCGGAACGTGAGAGTCACGATGAGGTCGTGCTCAAGAAACGGTTCGAGGACGCCGTAGCACGCTTAAACCCAGAATTGCCATTTGAGGCGCGTCAAGATGCCGTGCGACGTGTGATGCAGTCCGAGCTGCCGTCGCTGCTCGAAGAGAACCGCCGTCTCCACAAGCTGATGACGGAAGGCGTGGATGTCGAATACTACGCGAACGACGGCACACTGACAGCGGGCAAGGTCACGCTAATCGACTTCGAAAAACCGGAGCAGAATGATTGGTTGGCGGTAAGCCAGTTCGTGGTGATCAATGGCCGGAATAATCGGCGACCCGATGTGGTGGTGTTCGTCAACGGCCTGCCGCTGGGTGTGATTGAGCTGAAGGCGCCGGGCAACGCGGGGGCACACCTGCTGGGTGCGTTCAACCAGTTGCAGACCTACAAGCAGCAGATTCCGCAGTTGTTCCATACCAACGCGCTGCTGGTCACATCGGACGGCATTGCTGCTCGGGTGGGTTCCTTGTCGGCTGACCTGGAGCGCTTTATGCCGTGGCGTACTATCGACGGAAAGGACATCGCCCCGAAAGGCGCGCCCGAACTCTCGACCCTGATCGAGGGCGTGTTCGAGCATCGCCGCTTGCTCGATCTGCTCCGTCATTTCACGGTGTTCGGTGAAACGGGTTCAAGGCTAGTCAAAATTATTGCGGGCTATCACCAGTTCCACGCGGTGAATAAGGCGGTGGAGTCTACGGTTCGCGCATCAGCCCGGTGGCAAGGTGTGCAGGAAGAGCCGGCGCATTACGGCTTGCCCAGCGTGAAAAACCAGGCTTCTGGCGACCGCCGGGTGGGTGTGATCTGGCACACCCAAGGCTCCGGTAAGAGCCTGTTGATGGCGTTTTATGCCGGGCGACTGGTGAAGCACTTGGAAATGGCCAACCCCACGCTGGTGGTGCTGACAGACCGCAACGATCTCGACGATCAGCTTTTCTCCACCTTTTCGATGTGTCGTGACCTGATTCGGCAGGAGCCTGTTCAAGCCGATAGCCGGGAGCATCTGGTTTCCCTGTTGAGCCGTGCCTCGGGCGGTGTCATTTTTACCACCTTGCAGAAGTTCGGCGAGGTCGAGGAGCCACTCACCACCCGTCGCAACGTGGTCGTCATGGCAGA
This sequence comes from Lautropia sp., assembly GCA_030532895.1. Taxonomy (GTDB): domain Bacteria; phylum Pseudomonadota; class Gammaproteobacteria; order Burkholderiales; family Burkholderiaceae_E; genus Lautropia. Next base: position 169,776 of record JAUNKF010000004.1, read on the forward strand.
TGAGGCACACCGAAGCCAGTATGGCCTCAAGGCGAGAGTGGACGCGAAGAGTGGTGAAATCTCCTATGGCTTCGCCAAATACATGCGTGATGCCCTGCCAAACGCTTCCTTCATAGGCTTTACCGGAACACCCATTGAGGCGGATGACGTGAATACGCCCGCCGTGTTCGGCAACTATATCGATGTCTACGACATCAGCCGTGCCGTGGAGGACGGCGCGACGGTGCCGATCTACTACGAGTCGCGGCTGGCCCGTATCGAACTGGACGAGGAGGAAAAATCGAAGGTCGACGCCGAGGTCAATGAGTTGATTGAGGGGGACTCCGCAGCCGACCAGGAGCGTTTCAAGCGGAAGTGGTCAGCAGTCGAGGCCCTGGTTGGCAGTGACAAGCGTCTGGCTGTTGTGGCCAAGGATATCGTTGCCCACTTCGAGGATCGCGTGCATGCCCTTGAGGGCAAGGCGATGGTCGTGTGCATGAGCCGCCGAATCTGCGTCAAACTTTACGACGAGATTGTCAGGCTGAGACCGGATTGGCACAGTACCGATGAGAACGCAGGTGTGGTCAAGATTGTGATGACCGGAGCCGCCAGTGACCCGGATGGATGGCAGCAGCATATTGGCAACAAGGCCCGGCGTGATTTGCTGGCCAAACGTGCTCGTGATCCCAAAGATCCACTCAGGCTGGTGATTGTGCGGGATATGTGGCTGACCGGTTTTGACGCGCCATGCATGCACACAATGTACATCGACAAGCCGATGCAGGGGCACGGACTGATGCAGGCCATTGCGCGCGTGAACCGCGTGTTCCGTGACAAGCCCGCCGGGTTGATCGTTGACTACATCGGTATCGCACAGAATCTGAAGTCTGCGCTACAGCAGTATTCCAGGAGCGACCAGGAAAACACCGGCGTTGATGAAGCACAGGCTGTTGCGGTGATGATGGAAAAGTATGAGGTCGTGCGGGACATGTACCACGGCTTCGACTACGCTTCGGCGCTGAACGGCTCGCCGCAGGAGCGGCTTGCGATGATGGCCGCTGCCATTGATTGGATTCTCGGACTGCAACAGAAGCTGGCAGCACAAGAGAAGACAGAGGAAGGCAAGAAGAATGCTCATCGCCGGTACCAGGACACCGTGCTGGCTTTGTCGAAGGCTTTCGCGTTGGCAGCCGCTTCCGACGAGGCCCGAAAGATTCGGGAGGAAGTCGGTTTCTTTCAGGCGATTCGTGCCGCGCTGGTTAAGAGTGCTACAGGATCTGGGATGGCCTGGCAGGAGCGTGAATTGGCCATTCAGCAGATCGTCAGCCGGGGGGTTTTCTCCACCGATATTGTGGATATCCTCGCTGCTGCGGGCATCAAGAGTCCGGATATTTCCATTCTCTCGGATGAGTTCCTTGCGGAAGTTCAGCAGATGGAGAAGAAGAATCTTGCACTGGAAGCCTTGCGCAAGCTGATTAACGACGGTATCCGTTCACGCAGCAAGCCCAACGTGGTGCAGACCAAGGCGTTCTCGGAGCGGCTGGAGGATTCGGTGGCGCGTTATCACGCCAACGCCATCACTACTGCTGAGGTGCTGCAGGAGCTGATCCAGTTGGCCAAGGACATTCGCGCGGCGCGTCAGCGTGGCGAAGAGTCTGGTTTGTCAGATGAAGAAATCGCCTTCTACGACGCTCTGGCCGAGAACGAAAGCGCCATGCAGATGATGGGCGACGACAAGCTCAAGCTGATCGCTCATGAATTGCTGCAGAGCCTACGCGAGAATGTGTCGGTCGACTGGGCCAACCGGGAGTCCGCCCGTGCACGGATGCGCGTGCTGGTCAAGCGCATCCTGCGAAAGTACGGATACCCGCCAGACCTTCAGGACAGGGCAGTTCAGACGGTGCTGCAGCAGGCCGAAGCGTTGTCGTCGAGATGGTCAGTGTCGCGCGAAGGGACTGCTTGGGATGAGTGATCAAGAAATTGATCTGTATCGTGGAGCGGTTGTCTTCGCCAGGCAGTGATCTGGCGCAACAGTCGCTCAAAGACCCGTATCTGTTCGATTTTCTCGATGTCGGCAACGAGGCTGACGAGCGCGAGATCGAGTCGGCGCTGGTTAGACACAAGTCTCAGCCCATAGACGTAGCAGACTACAAGCTGCTTGAGTCTTTGCCCAAGGAACTGCAAACCAATCTTGCCCAGCATCGAGCAGATTGATCGAGAGTTGGGGGGCAGTGAGCATGGGCTTCAGGCACAGATGGTACGGATCATTCGGGCTGGACTCGAATTGCCACGATTCGTACCGCCGCTGAGCAGCGCAGTCCGCAGGTGCTGCTCGCAGGATCCCTGCACGAGGAGTACGTGGTAACCGGTGTGATCACAGCCAAGAAAAAGGGCCCGGAGATCATCCGGGCCCTGCTGGGTGTCTGGTGGAGCCGGCGGGAATTGAACCCGCGTCCGAAAGTCTTCTACGACCAGTTCTACGTGTGTAGTGACGTCTTTGGGATCTCGTTGCCGTTACGCCGACGCACAGGCTCAACCAGCAACCAGCCACCTTTCAGTTTAATGCCCGACCAAGTAGCCCGGCCGGACACGATTCGGTATGAATGACGCTGCTGCCCCTTGCGGGGCCCGTGCTACCGACAACCCGGTGCAGCGGCTAGGCCTTAAGCGGCCAGTGCGAAACGCTCGTCGTTGGCGTTTATTTGGTTTTCCGATGGATTTACGAGGTCACGGACCCTCGACACGCCCTGAGCCGCTTCATTACCCCCGTCGAAACCAGGTCGGCCCCAGCAGGCCAGTCTATCACAAGTAACAAGGTTTTGAGTGGCAGTGATGGCGCGTGCCAATTTCACCAACAGTTCTTCAACATCGTCAGCAGCCCGGCCGGGCTGTGGATCAGGTGGTCTGCGCCCCAGCTGGCGGCGGCTTCAGGGCTGCAGTAACCGTAGGCGGCGGCGATGGTGGTCATGCCGACGGCTTTGCCGGCCTGGATGTCGCGAGCGTCATCGCCGATGTACCAGCACTGATTGGCGTTGAGGCCGGTTTCCTTCAGTGCGCGCTTGAGCAGGTCGGGGTAGGGTTTGGGGCGCGGGGCAGAGTCGCCGCCGTAGGCAAGTACGGTGCGCTCGCTCAGCCCCAGGCCGCTCACCACTTGCTGGACGAGGTATTCCATCTTGTTCGAGACGATGCCCCAGCGGATATTTCGGCTTTCCAGCCAGTCGAGCACGGCGGGCATGCCGTCAAAGAGGCGGGTATGCACGACGATGTCCTTTTCGTAGAGGTTGAGGAAGTCGTCGCGCAGTTTGGGGAAGTGTTCGTCGTCCGGAGTGACGCCCAGGCCGATACCCAGGAGGCCACGGGCGCCGGCCGAGGCGAAGGGGCGGTACTCGGCCAGTGGCAGTGGCGTCAGGCCACGCTCGATCCGCATCAGGTTGACCGGGGTGGCCAGGTCATCGGCGGTGTCGGCGAGGGTGCCATCCAGGTCGAAGAAGACGGCGGCGGGCAGGGAAACGGACATATCAAGACGGAAAAACGAGAGAGAACAAGAGAGCAAGAAGCCCCCGGCATGTGGTGTCAGCGTGTACACCATCCCTGATGAGACGGTGGGGGCAACCAGGATGTAGCACAAGACCTGGGCTTTTCATGCTTGCCCGCATGCTTGTCGGTGGGTGAGGGGGCCGTCATGCTGGCGGGGAACACCGCCATTTCATCCGGAGTCAACGGGGGCAGGGATCGTGACAGACAGGTCTCGTGATGCAGTCGACGAGCCGATGCGCATGATCATGCCGGCTTTCTGAAGGCCACCATGTAGTTGACGCTCACGTCGTTCGGTTGCAGGTGGTACTGCTTCGTGAACGGGTTGTAGCTCAGGCCGATGAAACCGGTGGGGTCGAGGCCGGCCCGGCGGCCGGCGCGGACCAGCTCGGCGGGCTGGATCATCTTGTCGTAGCTGTGGGTGCCCTTGGGCAGCAGCTTGAGCAGATATTCGGCGCCCACGATGGCGAAGAGGAAGGATTTGGGATTGCGGTTGAGCGTGGAAAAGGTGAGCAGGCCACCCGGCTTGGCCAATTTCGCGCAGGCATGGATGACCGACTCGAAGTCGGGGACGTGTTCGAGCATTTCCATGCAGGTGACGACATCGAAGTGTTCGGGCTGGCGGGCGGCCAGCTCTTCGACGGCGATCTGCTCGTAGGTCACGGGCACGCCCGTGTCCAGTGCATGCAGCTTGGCGATCTTCAGCGATTTCTCGGCCAGGTCGATGCCCATCGCCTTGGCGCCATCGGCGGCGAGCGATTCGGTGAGGATGCCGCCGCCGCAGCCCACGTCCAGCGCATCCAGGCCCGCCAGGCTGCCGCCGGCCTGCTCACGTATCCAGGACAGCCGCAACGGGTTGATCTCGTGCAGCGGCTTGAATTCGCTGTTTGGGTCCCACCAGCGGGAGGCCAGGGTCTGAAACTTGTCCAATTCGTGCTGGTCGACGTTGCGGGCGGCAGACGAAGACTGGCTGAGGGCGCGGTCGGCGGTAGGGGCAGAAGTGCTCATGAGTGGACTGAAAGTGGCCGCCCGTCTGGCAACGTAAGGCGGTGTGAGTGGTGTCGATCTGCACATTCTACGATCAGCCACCGGCTTGGGGGCAGCAGCACTCGGGGGTTGTTTGCTCTTGCCCGTGCGTTGATGGGGGCTCGGGCGCGTACACGTCTCGAACTGGCCGGTGTTCTTTGATGAAGCGCGAGCAGGCGTGCAGAGAGCCTCGGCTAGACCCATGAAAAAAGCCACCGGGCCAAGGCCACGATGGCTTTTGCGGTGACCCCAGTGCCCGCCGGGGCGGGCAGCTGGGCAGCCAGAAGGATTACTTCATGACTTCGCGGTTACCAACCACTTCGATTTCCACGCGACGGTTCTGGGCGCGGCCTTCGCGGGTCTTGTTGTCGGCGACCGGCTGGGCTTCACCTTTACCTTCGGTGTAGATGCGGTTGGCTTCGATGCCCTTGCCAACCAGGTAAGCCTTGACGGCTTCTGCACGGCGAACCGACAGACGCTGGTTGTAGGCTTCCTTACCGACGCTGTCGGTGTGGCCCACGGCGATGATCACTTCCAGTGCCACGCCGTCGAGCTGGCCGACGATGTCATCCAGCTTCTGCTTGCCTTCGTCCTTCAGCACTGCACGGTCGAAGCCGAAGAAGGTGTCAGCAGCGAAGGTGACTTTCTCGCTGACAGGATGCGTTGCAGGTGGTGGGGGCGGCGGCGGTGGCGGAGGTGGGGGCGGCGGAGGCGGAGCCTTGGGCACCAGATCCGGGTCGCAGGCTTCAACCGCTTGCGAGGCCTGGAAGTAGCCGTCGCGCAGGCAGTTGCCGAACTTGCCGGTGACGACACCACCGTCGCGGCTGGTGATGTAGCCGGTGTCATTCTGATCGGCTGTGATATCTGGGCCTTTTCCGCCGCTGCTCGAGGCGCAGGCGGCGAGCAGCGCTGTCGCAGCCAATGCGCCAAGCTTGACCGATTTCTTCATGTTTCTCCTCTCGGTGAGACGACTCTCAGCTGAAAAATCAGCACCTTGACAGGACTCTGGCATGACCAGCGGATGACCCTGTGCAAAATGCAGTGAGCTTACGTAAACGCAGCATCAGGCCGGAGCCATCATGCTGAAACAAATACGATTTGCCTGTCCCATTGTGCCATAGGGGCATTGCCGAGGGCTTCGGCTTTGGGCGCATCTGCGACGGGTGGCGGTCGATTTGTGGTTATCGTGCAACATCCGTGCGCTTGTGTTTGGCTCTCTGGCGGGTAAACGGGCTGTGGGCGGACATGTATTCGTGCGTTGCGTGCGTTGGCGATGCCTCGGGGCCGAGCTGGGGTTTGCTCGGGCAGTGTGGCCTGCCGTGGGCTTGACCGGCACGGCCGGTTGGCGGAGCCGCGACAGTGGGGGCCTGCATTGAGGGGGGCAGGGCCAGATAGTTTAAAATTGCCCGGTTCAGGGCGTGTCATGTGTTGACCCGACCCCGTGGGTGCCTTCGTGGGCATTGGGGGTGTGGGGCACGTGTGACACGTTGCGGGCATTCGGGCTGGCAGCGTCCATGACTGGGTCGCTGTCACCTGATCGTCCAGGGATGCTTCTCCCAGCCAGGCCGGGTTTCACTGGTTTGGGCCACTCTTCAGGGTGCAGGGCCGAGAGGGCCGCTGCCCCGCCATCACTCGGATTTCATGGATCAATTCGCCAAAGAAACGGTACCGATCAGCCTTGAACAGGAAATGAAGCGCTCATTCCTCGATTACGCGATGAGCGTGATCGTGGGCCGGGCGCTGCCGGATGTCAGGGATGGCCTGAAACCGGTTCACCGGCGGGTGCTCTATGCGATGCACGAGCTGAACAACGTCTGGAACCGCCCATACCTGAAGTCGGCCCGCGTGGTGGGGGACGTGATGGGTAAGTATCACCCGCACGGTGATTCGGCCATCTACGACACGGTGGTGCGGATGGCGCAGGACTTCTCGCTGCGCTACATGCTGGTCGATGGCCAGGGCAACTTCGGCTCGGTCGATGGCGACAGCCCGGCCGCCATGCGTTATACCGAGGTGCGCCTGCAGAAGATCGCCGGCGAGATGGTGGCCGACATCGAGAAGGACACGGTCGATTTCGGCCCGAACTATGACGGTTCGACGGTCGAGCCGCTGGTGCTGCCGGCGCAGATTCCTAACCTGCTGATCAACGGCAGCACGGGCATCGCGGTGGCAATGGCCACCAACATCCCGCCGCACAACCTGGGTGAGGTCGTTTCGGCCTGCCTGCTGCTGCTCGACAACCCTGATGCCACCATCGACGAGCTGATCGAGAAGATCCCGGCACCTGATTTCCCCACAGGGGCGCTGATCTACGGCGTGGCCGGCGTGCGCGAGGGCTACCGCACGGGCCGTGGCCGGGTGGTGATGCGTGCGAAGACGCATTTCGAAGACATGGACAAGACGGGCAACCGTCAGGCCATCATCGTCGACGAGATTCCCTACCAGGTGAACAAGGCGGTGCTTCAGCAGAAGATCGCCGAGCTGGTCAACGAGAAGAAGATCGAGGGCATCTCCGACATCCGCGACGAGTCCGACAAGCAGGGCATGCGGGTGGTGATCGAGCTGAAGCGCGGCGAAAACGCCGAGGTGGTGCTGAACAACCTGTTCAAGCTCACGCAGATGCAGGACAGCTTCGGCATCAACATGGTGGCGCTGGTCGATGGGCAGCCGCGGCTGTTGAACCTCAAGCAGGTGCTGGAGGCTTTCATCGCCCATCGTCGCGAGGTCGTCACACGGCGCACGGTGTTCGAGCTGCGCAAGGCCCGTGATCGCAGCCACCTGTTGGAAGGTCTGGCCGTGGCGGTCAACAACGTGGACGAGATGATCGAGCTGATCAAGACCTCGCCCACGCCACCGGTGGCCAAGGAGCGGCTGTTGGCCCGCACCTGGAAGGCGGGGATCGCGGCCGAGATGGTGGCCCGTGCGGCCGGGGAGGCCGATGCGTTGCGCCCCGAGACGGTCGAGCCGGGCGCCGGCTTGCAGCCGGATGGCAGCTATCAGCTGTCGGAAGTGCAGGCGGGCGAGATCCTGCAGATGCGCTTGCAGCGGCTCACGGGGCTGGAGCAGGACAAGATCATCAGCGAATACCGCGAGGTGGTCGAGAAGATCCTCGACCTGCTCGACATCCTGGCCAAGCCAGCCCGGATCACCGCCATCATCCGTGAGGAGCTGAGCGCCATCGTCGAACAGTTTGGCGGCCCCGAGAAGGATCCGCGCCGCTCGCAGATCGAGCTGAACGCGGCCGAAATCGACGTGGAGGATCTGATCACCCCGCAGGACATGGTGGTCACGCTCTCCAACTCCGGCTACATCAAGAGTCAGCCGCTGTCCGAATACCGCGCTCAGCGTCGTGGCGGCCGTGGCAAGCAGGCGGCCAGCACGAAGGAAGATGACTGGGTCGATCAGCTCTTCATCGCCAACACGCATGACATGATCCTGTGCTTCTCGGATCGGGGTCGTGTCTACTGGCTGAAGGTCTGGGAGGTGCCACAAGGTTCGCGCACGTCGCGCGGGCGGCCCATCGTCAACATGTTCCCGTTGCAGGACGACGAGAAGATCACGGTGGTGTTGCCGATCAAGGCGTTTGATGATGATCACTATGTGTTCATGGCCACGAGCCAGGGCACGGTCAAGAAGACGGCGCTTTCCGATTTCTCCAACCCGCGCAAGGCCGGCATCATCGCGGTGGATCTGGACGAGGGGGATTACCTGATCGGCGCGGCAGTCACGAATGGCGCGCACGACGTGATGCTGTTCTCGGATGCGGGCAAGGCCGTGCGCTTTGCCGAGACCGATGTGCGTCCGATGGGTCGTACAGCCCGTGGCGTGCGCGGCATGTCGCTCGACGACGGGCAGCGCGTGATTGCGATGCTGGTGGCCGAGGGCGAAGCGCATTCGGTGCTGACGGCCACTGAAAACGGTTATGGCAAGCGCACGCCGGTGTCGGAATACACCCGTCATGGCCGTGGCACGAAGGGGATGATCGCCATCCAGACCTCGGCGCGTAACGGCAAGGTGGTGGCGGCCATCCTGGTGGAGGCCAGCGACGAGATCATGCTGATCACCACGGGCGGTGTGCTCGTTCGCACGCGGGTGGAAGAAATCCGCGAGATGGGCCGGGCCACTCAGGGGGTCACACTGATCGGCGTCGAGGACGAAGACACGCTGTCGCGCGTGCAGCGGATCGTGAGCAGTGATTCGGCCGAGATGCTCGCCGATGAGGATGAGGGGGCCGATGAGGCCGAGGCAGCCGGCGAGGCTGACGCGGCTGATGGCTCGGCAGACGCATCAGACGATTCTGCGACTGAGGAGGGAGAAGGACACTGACGGCGTGTCGATGCCCGACGGGCCGCGCTGAGTCTTGATGGCTATGGGTTGCCTTGGTGCTTGGCGGTGCCCGGTGCCAGGTGGCTGTCCTGATGGCCGTTCGGGCTTTCTCTTGCCTGAAAAAACAAAAACCCCAGCTACCCGAGGTGAGTCGGGTACTGGGGCCAGTGCCAGGTATCTCGTCGGGCTGACAGCTGCGCGTCTCTCAGGCCGTGGGATACGGTTGCTGATCAGCTGGGATCATTGCGTCGCTTGACCAGCACGCAGATCATCACCAGCAGGCCGGCCAGGCCAACGGGTACGGACGGCATGCCGCTTTTGGCGGAGGGCACCTCGTCGGCAGGGGTCAGGGATGCGTTGGCATGGATGACCTGTGCCAGCTGATAGTTGGCAGACTGGGTATCGGGCTGAGCGTGGGCTTGCTCGTCGACGGCGGGGGGCGCTGTGACCACGCTATTGGCGTGGACAGTCTGACTGAGAGTCAACCAGCCGAGGGCGGCAGCGATGAGCAGAGTCTTTTTCATAACAGTCAGAGAAGGTACTGTTTCATTGTCTGCCTGTCCGACGAAAAAGGGTATGAAGAAACGCACGGCACCACGAGGCCGTTACATTTCATTAGCGAAGTGACGTTAAATAGGTGCGAAACCGATGACGAGGTGTTGCTTATTTGCATCACCCAACAGGCTGGCCTGATGAGCAGCGGCATGAACTTGCCGGCGTGAGAAAGCCATGAGCGGGCCAGTGTCAGGGGGTACACCCAGAGGCGGCCCGCCAGGCCGAGGTCTGGTTGACATGAGAAATAACGGAGCGGAAAGGATGAGTCAAGATGGCATTGCAGCGGTACGGCAGCAGATTGATGCACTCGATCAGCAGCTGCTGGCCCTGGTCAATGAGCGGGCGAAGCTGGCCCAGCGGATCGGCGCGCTGAAAAAGGATGCCAACGACGCACCCGTATACCGGCCCGAGCGTGAGGCGATGGTGATCAGGAAGCTGCAGGCGGCCAACCGTGGGCCATTGCCGGCGGCTGCCATCAGCTCGATCTGGCGTGAACTGATGTCGGCCTGTCGAGGGTTGGAGCGACCGCTGCGTGTGGCCTTCCTTGGCCCGGTGGGCACCTTCAGCGAGCAGGCGATGCGCCGTCGTTTTGGTGACGCGGTCGAGGGCGTGCCCTGTACCTCGATCGATGACGTATTCCGGATCACCGAGGCAGGCAACGTGGATTTCGGGGTGGTGCCGATCGAGAACTCGACCGAAGGGTCGGTGACCCGCAGTCAGGATCTGTTCCTGAACACGAGCCTGCAGATCGCCAGCGAGATCACGGTGCCGGTGCGGCATGTGCTGATGTCCAAAAGCGGGCTGCTGGAGGACATCAGGCTGGTGCTGGCGCATCCACAGGCGTTGGCGCAGTGCACGATGTGGTTGCAGCGCAATCTGCCGGGGGTGGAGTTGATGCCGGTGTCGAGCAATGCCGAAGGCGCGCGTCGAGCGGCTGAGGATGGCTCGATTGCCGCCATTGGCAGTGAGAGTGCCCTGGCCATTTACGACCTGTTGGCGGTGGCACACGCCATTCAGGATGACCCCATGAACCGCACCCGCTTCCTGGTGGTCGGGCATCAGGCCGTGGAGCGCTGCGGTGTCGATCAGACCTCGCTGATTCTGGGCGTGCCGGATCGGGCCGGGGCGCTGCATGAACTGATCGAGCCGTTGTCGCGTCATGGCGTCTCGATGAAGCGTTTCGAGTCACGGCCGGCCCGTCAGGGCGGTTGGGAATATTATTTCTACATCGATGTGACGGGGCATCGGGAAGATGCCGAGGTGAAGGCGGGGCTGGAGGAGCTGAAGTCCCGTTCAGCCTTCTTCAAGCTGCTCGGTTCTTATCCGTCGGAAGGTGCTGTCTAGCATGTGTCAGGCCCTCATGCGTCCCTGCGAAAGCCCTGTATGGCGATGGTGCCCCCATTGGTGCCTGATACAGACAGGTCGCCGTGCCGCCTGCAGGCGGAGGGGGGCTTTGTCGTGGGGGCCATGGGCCACGCAGTCGGGTGCAACATGCCCTGTGTCATCGAAGACATGAACGGTGTAGAGGAGAATGCATGTCCATGAATGAACAGACGCTGGTTTCGCCGGCCGATGGCGCACCGGCAGGCGTCCGCGGCATCGCGCCCTATCGGCCGGGCAAGCCGATCGACGAGGTGGCACGCGAGTTGGGCCTTGATCCGGCCCGCATCATCAAGCTCGCGTCCAACGAGAACCCGCTTGGCATGTCGCTTTCAGCGCGGGAGGCAGCCGCCAATGCGCTGGCTGATGGCGCCTTGTATCCCGATGCCAACGGCCATGAGCTGAAGCAGGCGCTGGCGGCTCACTACGACATCGATCCAGGCTGGATCACGTTGGGCAATGGGTCCAACGACATCCTGGAGCTGGCCGGGCGCGCCTTGTGTCAGGCCGGGCAGGAGATCATCTATTCGCGTTATGCTTTCGTCGTCTATCCGCTGGTGGCGCAGGCGATCGGTGCCCGAGGCATCGAGGTGCCGGATCGGGATCACGGCCATGATCTGGACGTGATGCTGGCCGCCATCACGCCTGATACACGGGTGATCTATCTCGCCAACCCCAACAACCCGACCGGCACCTTCATCGATGGGCCGGCGCTGCTGCGCTTTCTGGAACGGGTGCCCCCGCAGGTGGCGGTGGTGCTGGATGAAGCCTATACCGAATACCTGCGCCCGGAAGACCGCTATGACGCGCTCGCCTGGGTGAAGCGCTTTCCGAACCTGATCGTCTCCCGTACCTTCTCCAAAGCCTATGGCCTGGCCGGACTGCGGGTGGGCTTTGCGGTGGCACAGCCGGCCCTCACCGACCTGATGGGGCGGGTGCGTCAACCTTTCAACGTCAATGCGCCGGCACTGGCAGCTGCCAAGGCCGTGCTGTCGGACGCTGACTATCTGCAGCGCAGCTATCAGCTCAATCAGGCAGGGTTGAAGCAGTTGAGTGAGGGCTTCGAGGCGCTGGGGCTTAGCTACGTGCCGTCGTGGGGCAACTTCGTGCTGGTGAAGGTGGGCGAGGCGGCCGCCATCAATGAGGCGCTGCTGCGTGTCGGTGTCATCGTGCGGCCGGTGGGCAATTACGGTTTGCCCGAGTGGCTGCGGGTGTCGGTGGGGTTGCCTGAGCAGAATCAGGCGCTGCTCGATGCGCTGACGCGTATCTTGGAGCGTTGACGGGTGGTGACGATCAGCGAGGCCGGTTTGTCTGGTGGTGCCACGGCTGGTGGTGGTCAGGGGGGCGGTTTTCGGCGTGTGGCGATTCTGGGCACAGGCATGCTGGGCGGCTCTCTGGCGGCCGCGTTGCGTGACTGTCTGCCGGGCATCGAGCGTATCGCCTATGGGGTGGAGCCAGACCTGTCGCAGGCGATGGCCTTGGGGCTGTTCGACCGAAAGGCTGCCACGGTGGCCGAGGCGGTGGCAGGGGCCGATCTGGTGGTGCTGGCGGCGCCCATTTCGGTCAATTGTGCGCTGATGCCCGATGTGGCGGCGCATCTGTCGTCAGAGGCCGTGCTCACCGATGTGTCCAGCGTGAAAGGAGGCATCGAGGCGGCCTGGCGGCAGGCCGCAGGCGGGCGGGCCGGTTTGCTGTCACGCTTCGTCGCGAGCCACCCCATTGCCGGCAGCGAAAAGGCCGGCCCGGATGCGGGCAGTGCCAAGCTCTTTGACGGTCGTAGCGTGGTGCTGAGCGCGTTGCCCGAGTCATCGCCCGAGATCATCGAGCGGCTGGCGGCTCTGTGGCAATGCCTGGGCGCGCGGATCGACCGCATGTCGGTGGCTGATCACGACCGGGTGTTCGCCCAGGTGTCCCACTGGCCGCACGCCATGGCTTTTGCATTGGCGGCGGCCATCGCAGCCGATCAGGGGGCACCGCCTGCGGGAGCACATGCGGGTTCCGGCCTGCTCGACATGACCCGGATTGCCGCATCTTCGCCCAGCCTGTGGGCCGACATCCTGCTGCACAACCGTGAGCAGAGCCTGAAGGCGGCCGATGCCGCTCGCGAACAATGGCTGGCGGTGGAAGCGGCGTTGCGCGACGGGGATCGTGAGCGCCTGACGGCCTTGTTCTGCCTCGGGGCTGAGTGGCGGCGGCAATATTGATCTGCTGTTGAGCCGGTTGGGGCCTGCCCGGGTCTGCAGCGCGCCCCAGAGGGATCTTCGAGGCGATGAATCCGTGCATGACACGCTGCAGGGTCAGGCGTCTGTCTGCTGCGCTCAGCTGGATTTGGGTTTGCGCAGGTGATCGAAGCGCACGATCAGGCTGGAGGTGTCCCAGCGGTTGCCGCCCAGTGCCTGCACATCCCCGTAGAACTGATCCACCAAGGCCGTGACGGGAAGCGTCACCCCACTGCGTTTGGCTTCAGCCAGGCACAGGGCCAGATCCTTGCGCATCCAGTCCACGGCAAAGCCGAAGTCGAATTGCCGCTCGGTCATCGTCTTGCCACGATTGTCCATCTGCCAGGATTGGGCTGCCCCCTTGCCGATCACGTCCAGCACCTGCTTCATGTCCAGCCCGGCCACCTCGCCGAAGTGGATGGCTTCGGCCAGGCCCTGAACCAGGCCCGCGATGCAGATCTGGTTCACCATCTTGGCCAGTTGTCCGGCGCCGGTCTCGCCCACGCGGGTGATCATCTGCGAATAGGCGGCTGATACCGGCTGCATCCGTGCCACATCGGCCTCGCTACCGCCGCACATCACGGTCAGACGCCCGTTTTCGGCGCCGGCTTGTCCGCCGGAGACGGGCGCGTCGACGAAAGCCAGGCCGCGTGCCCTGGCTTCGGCGCCCAGCTCGCGGGCCACCTCGGCCGAGGCCGTGGTGTGGTCGACGAAGAGCGCTTTTGCCTTCATGCCGGCAAAAGCGCCGTCCTCACCCAGCACGACGCTTTTCAGATCGTCATCATTGCCGACACAGGCAAACACGATGTCGGCATCAGCGGCGGCTTCACGTGGTGTGAGGGCCAAGGCCGATCGCTCGCCGGCGCCAGCGGCTGCCCGTTCGGCCACCCACCGCTCGGCCTTGGCCTGGGTGCGGTTGTAGACGCGAACATGATGGCCGGCCTCCGACAGGTGGCGTGCCATCGGATAACCCATGACACCAAGACCGAGGAAGGCAACATGAAGCGCTTGGGAGTGCGGCTGTGCAGGCATGGCGGATGTCTCGTCGTTGTTCAGGAAGATGGGCCATGATGCCACAGCCTGATGGGGGTGGGGCACGGTGCCGTCGGGACGCGAGAAGGCGCTTCCGTCTGATGGCCCGACGCTTGACCCCGGAAGGGCTGATTTTCGGCACTGCTCAAAGAAGCGGAGCGCTTCGTGGCTGTCATGCGGGATACCTTCATGCAAAAGCCTGCGGATTCAGCTGACTTGTGAGCATGATGGGCAGGCATGGCGTGGCGGGCATCAACGGCAGGGCAGGGGAAATGGTATTGGCTATGGTGGGACGACGGGGCGTTGTGATCCCCGTGGGGGCAGGCTAAGATGAAACCATGATTGCATGCTTGGGAGTCGCATGAACCGCATCGACCACCATACCGAGAAGGCTGTCCGTCGCTTTCTTGAGCTGATCGGTAATCGTTACGATGTGGCCACTGCCATGGTCTATGGCAGTCGGGCACGAGGCACTCATCGTCCTGACAGTGATGCTGATCTGGCCGTGTTACTGCGTGGCACTCGCCATCGTTTTCTGGCGGCCAAGCTGGACATGGCCGACACGGCTTTCGATGTGTTGCTGGAAACCGGCATCCTGATTTCGCCCTTGCCGCTCTGGCTTGATGAGTGGGAGCAACCTGACAACCACACCAATCCGGCGCTGCTCAGGAATATCGCGCGTGAAGGAGTCCCCGTCTGATGGCCCGGCGCTTGACCCCTGAAGGACTGATGCTCAAGGCGGATCGTGCCTGTGCATCTGCAAGGGTATTGCTTGATCTGGGGGATGTGGATGGTGCGTCTGACCGGGCTTACTACGCCATGTTCGACGCTGCCCGTGCTGCCCTCCTGGCTTCGGACGAGACGCTTTCAGAAGACCCCGGCCGCTCCCATGGCGGGTTGATTGGGGCGTTCGGGCAAAAGCTGGTCAGGCAGGGGCTGGTGTCAAAAGACATGGGGCGTCTGCTGAACAGGGCGCATGAGATACGCTTGATAGCCGCTTACGCGGGTGTTTCGGTCGAGCAGGCTGATGCTTCGGCACTGGTCAAAGAGGCGGAGTGTTTCGTGGCCGTCATGCGGGATACCTTCATGCAGAAGCCTGCGGATTCAACTGACCCGTCTGCATGATGGGCAGGCATGGCGTGGCGGGCATCATGAGATGGTGCCAAGCACCATGCCCCTTCGGTAGAATCAGCGGTCTTCTCCAGCATGCCGCCATTGGCCCTCATCATGAAGTCTGCCGATATCCGCCAGCAATTCCTGAAGTATTTCGAGTCGAAAGGGCACGCCATCGTGTCCTCCAGCCCGGTCGTGCCGCACGATGATCCCACGTTGCTGTTCACCAACGCGGGGATGAACCAGTTCAAGGATGTGTTTCTCGGCTTCGACAAGCGGCCTTACAGCCGTGCCACGACCTCGCAGAAATGCATCCGTGCCGGCGGCAAGCACAACGACCTGGAAAATGTCGGCTATACCGCGCGGCATCACACCTTCTTCGAGATGCTGGGCAACTTCTCCTTTGGCGATTATTTCAAGCAGGATGCGATCCGCTTCGGCTGGGAGCTGCTGACCCAGGTGTTCGGCTTGCCGGCCGACAAGCTGATGGTGACGGTGTATGCCGAAGACGATGAAGCCTATGACATCTGGCACAAGGAAGTGGGTGTGCCGGCCGATCGCATCGTGCGCATCGGCGACAACAAGGGCGCGCGTTATCAGTCGGACAACTTCTGGATGATGGGTGATACCGGCCCCTGCGGCCCCTGCACCGAGATCTTCTATGATCATGGCCCCGACGTGCCGGGCGGCCCGCCGGGAAGCCCGGACGAAGATGGTGACCGCTTCATCGAGATCTGGAACATCGTCTTCATGCAATACAACCGGGACGAATCGGGCGAGCTTCATCCGCTGCCGCGCCCGAGCGTCGATACCGGCATGGGGCTGGAGCGTATTGCGGCCGTGCTGCAACACGTCCATTCCAACTATGAAATCGACCTCTTCGTGAACCTCCTGAAGGCGGCGGCCGATGTCGTGACCGAAGCGGGGGGCAAACCCGAAGCCGGCAGCCCATCCTTGAAGGTGATCGCCGACCATATCCGTGCCTGCTGCTTCACCGTGGTCGATGGGGTGGTGCCGGGCAACGAGGGCCGGGGCTATGTGCTGCGCCGGATCATTCGTCGCGCCGTGCGGCATGGCTACAAGCTGGGCGCCCGTCAGCCCTTCTTGCACCGGCTGGTGCCGGCGCTGGTGGCCGAGATGGGCGAAGCCTATCCCGAGCTGAAGAACGATCAGGCCCGGATCGAATCCGTGCTGGCGGGTGAGGAGTCGCGTTTCTTCGAGACCATCGCCAACGGGATGGCGCTCCTGGAGCAGGCGCTCTCGGGCCTCTCGGCCGGGCAGGCGCTGGATGGCGAAACGGCCTTCAAGCTGCACGATACCTATGGTTTCCCGCTGGATCTCACGGCCGACGTGTGCCGCGAGCGTGGCGTGACGGTGGATGAGGCCGGCTTCGATCAGGCGATGGCACGCCAGCGTGAACAGGCGCGGGCGGCTGGCCGTTTCAAGGGCGGTGTGGTGCTCGACTACAACGGGGCGCCTTCCACCTTCATCGGTTACACCGAGCTGAGTGGCCAGGCCAGGGTGCTGGGCCTCTTTCATGAGGGCAAACCGGTCGAGCGGCTCGATGCCGGCCAGGACGGCATCGTCGTGCTCGATCGCACCCCTTTCTATGCCGAGTCGGGTGGTCAGGTGGGCGATCATGGCGTGTTGACGATGGCTGGCGGCCTGCGCTTTGCCGTCACCGACACCCAGAAGATTCAGGCCGATGTTTGGGGCCATCATGGCCGTCTGGAAGCGGGCACGCTGGCGGTGGGCGATACGGTCGAGACGGCGGTGGATCGTGAGTTGCGTGCCCGCACCACGCGCAACCACTCGGCCACCCACCTGCTGCACAAGGCGCTCAGGGAGGTGTTGGGCGATCACGTCGCGCAAAAAGGCTCATTGGTCGATCCGGATCACACCCGTTTCGACTTCAGCCACAACAAGCCGATGACGGCCGAAGAAATTCTGGCCGTCGAGGCCAAGGTCAATGCGCAGATTCGTGCCAACGTCGAGACGGTCATTCGTGAGATGTCCTATGACGACGCGATCCGGGCCGGCGCCATGGCGCTGTTCGGTGAGAAATATGGCGATGTCGTGCGGGTCGTCGAGGTGGCTGACACGCGCGAGTTGTGCGGCGGCACCCATGTGACCCGCGCCGGCGAGATCGGTCTTTTCAAGATCGTCTCCGAAGGTGGGGTGGCGGCCGGTATCCGGCGTGTGGATGCACTGACGGCAGAAGGGGCGCTAGCCTGGATTCAGCAGCAGCTGAGCCTCTTGAACCAGACGGCGGCGGCGCTGCGGGCGCCGGTGGCCGAGCTGCCCGAGCGGGTGGGCCAGTTGCAGACTCAGGTGAAGGAGCTGGGCCGCGATCTGGCGCGAATGAAGGCCAAGGCCGCCAGCAGCCAGGGCGCCGATCTGGCCAATCAGGCTGTTCAGCTGGCGGGTGGCGCCCAACTGCTCGTGGCCCGTCTGGATGGCATGGATGCCAAGGCGTTGCGTGCCACCGTCGATCAGCTGAAGGACAAGCTGAAGTCGGCCGTGGTGGTGCTGGCCGCTGCCAACGAGGGCAAGGTGCAGCTGGCCGCCGGTGTGACGGCCGATCTGGTGGGGCGGCTGAAGGCCGGCGAGCTGGTGGCCCGCGTCGCTGCCGACGTGGGCGGCAAGGGCGGCGGCAAGCCGGACTTTGCGATGGCGGGCGGCACCGATGTGGCCGCGCTCGATGGCGCCCTGGCGGCCGCGCGTGAGCGGGTGAAGCAGCAGCTGGGCTGAGAGGCTTGTTGCTGTTCTTGAACCGATGACGCCTGGAAGGGCGGGTCTTGGTGGCCCGTCTTTTTCTTTTTGATTTTTGTGGAGCATCGCTGATCATGGCTGAAGCTGCTGACGCCTCTCAACCGCCGGTGACGGGCATGACCGAACTGCCCGCCCCGGATGTCGTCGTCGATGCGCGCAACATGAATTGCCCACTGCCGATCCTCAAAGCCAAGAAGGCGCTGGCCGGCATGCAAAGTGGCCAGATTCTGCGGGTGGAGGCCACCGATCCCGGTTCGAAACAGGATTTCGCCGCCTTTGCCACCCAGACCGGCAACACCTTGCTGGCGCAGCGGGACGAGGCCGAGGTGTCGGTATTCTTCTTGAGGCGGCGATAGCGCGAGGGCGGCTTGTGCAGGCGGCTCTTCTCGTGGTGATGAGCCACCGCATGAATGAGGTGCACCTGTTTTTTACAAGCTTTTTCACCAGTGACCGATCAGGCTTGGTGCGTGTCCCATGCCTGAATCGGTTTTGCCACGTTGGCCCATGATCGGAAGAACATGCCGCAGCGTTGAGTCCCTGGCTAGCGCGTGTCATGAACTGATTCGTCCCCTTGATAAGCCCCTTTGGGCGCACCGCACTGCGTTGCCAATCGCGCTAGGAGGTTGCTGGCTCTACAATGCCGCCATTCAATGAGGAGACACATCGATGTCCAAGAACACGCTGGTATGGTTGACCAGTATGGCGGCGGCCAATGCGCCGGCGATGGCGGCAGCCGAGAAGGGCACCACGGACAAGCCCGATGGCAAGCGGCCCAATGTGCTCGTGATCATGGCCGATGACATGGGCTGGTCGGATGTGGGCGCCTTTGGTGGCGAAATCGACACACCCAACCTCGATGCGCTGGCCGAAGCCGGTGTGCGCTTCACGAGCTTTCAGGTCTCACCGTATTCTTCACCTTCACGTGCCATGTTCCTGACGGGGGCAGATCCGCACCGGGTGGGGGTTGGCAACCTGTATGAGCTGAACAAGCCCGAGCAGGCCGGCAGTCCGAATTATGCCGGGCATTTCAACGACCAGGCGCTGACGGTGGCGCAGCGGTTGCAGGCGGCTGGTTATTTCACCGTGATGTCGGGCAAATGGCATCTGGGCAAGGACGAGGCCCATGCGCCCAGCCGTTGGGGGTTTGACCGCTCCTTTGCCATGCTCAATGGCGAGGCCAATCATTTTCCCTTCAAGGATGGTTATCCGTCGCCGGATGGCAAGGATCTGTACCGCATCGAAGGCAAGCTGGCCGATGTGCCGGCCGGTTTCTATTCATCCGATGGTTTTACCGATTATCTGTTGAAGGCCCTGGACGAGAAGGCGGCTGATCAGCCTTTCTTTGCCTTCCTGGGGTTCACGGCGCCGCATTCTCCGTTGCAGGCACCGCCCGAGGACATCGACAAGTACGATGGCCAGTATCTGGACGGCCCGCAAGTTCTGGCCGAGCGCCGGCTGAAGCAGATCGAGAAGCTCAAGCTGTTGCCCGACAACCATCCATTGAAGGCCCATGCGCTGTTGAACATGCCGGACTGGGACAAGCTCTCGAAGGATGAGCAGCGCGACGAAGCTCGGCGCATGCAGATCTATGCAGCCATGATCGACCGGATGGATCAGAACATCGGGCGGGTGCTCGACCATTTGAAGAAAAAGCAGCTGCTGGATGACACGGTGGTGTTCTTCATGTCCGACAACGGGGCTGCCGGCGCCTCTCGCGAGAAGTCCAAGAAGTGGGGCAAGTGGATCGCCGACAACCGTGACAATGCCTATGACAACATGGGCACGGGCAGCAGCTATGTCTCGACCGGCCCAGCCTGGGCACAGGCGTCGATGTCGCCTTTTGCACTCTTCAAAGGCTTCACGAGTGAGGGGGGCATCCGTTCGCCGCTGATCGTCTCCGGCCCCGGTGTGGCCAAGGGGGGCATCGAAGGGGGTTATGTCAACCTGTACGATCTGGTGCCGACGCTGCTCGATCTGACGAAGACGGGCAAGCGCACACCGGCTGGCAAGGCCGGCCTGGACGGCACGAGCGTGGTGGCTGCCCTGCAGTCGCCCAATCGTGCGGCTCGTGGGCCAGAAAAACCGGTTTCACTCGAATTGCGGGGCGGTCGTCAGGTACGGCAGGGTAACTACAAGGCCGTGTACCTCAGCAACGAGCCGATGGGCATCAAGTCGCCGGACATCGCCAATGGCCGCTGGCAGCTCTTCGACGTGATCGCCGATCCGGGCGAGACACGCGATCTCTCTGCCGAGAAACCCGAGCTGCTGAAATCGCTGATCGGCCACTATCGTGACTACGCCAAGCAGGTGGGCGTGATCGAGGTGGCGCCGGTCGAGTTTTACCCATGAATCCTTCACCAGAACTGAAGTTGCCTGTACTGCCTGCCGGGGATCACTATGCGTTTCATACGATGGTGAAACCCAGTGGCTCGCAATGCAACATTGCGTGTAGTTACTGCTTTTATCTGCACAAGGCCGAGCTGCTGTCACAGCCCAAACAGCCCCGCATGGACGAGGCGATGCTGGCCGAGCATGTGCGTCAGTACATCGAGGCGCAGACTGGCCCGGAGGTGGTGTTCACCTGGCAGGGTGGTGAGCCGACGTTGATGGGGCTGGATTTCTTCAGGCGGGTGGTGGCGCTTCAACGGCAGCATGCCCGGCCAGGGCAGCGGGTGCTGAACGATCTGCAGACGAATGGCCTGCTGCTCGATGAAGACTGGTGTCGCTTTCTGAAGGCCCATGATTTTCTGGTGGGCATCTCGATCGATGGCCCGGCCGATCTGCACGATCAGCTTCGTCACGCCCGAAACGGCAAGCCAACCTTTCAGCATGTGATGCGTGCCATCGAGCGGTTGCGTGCATACGGCATTCTGTTCAATGCTTTGTGCGTGGTGAACCGGATCAATGCGAAGGAACCGCTTCGGGTTTACCGCTTTCTGCGAGACGAGATCCGCCCGCGAATGATCCAGTTCCTGTCGGCGGTTGAACCGCTGGATTTTCGGCAGGTGGCGCCAGGGTTTTGGGGGCGCGTGGAGAATCGGGCCGACGAGCTTGCTGATGCGGTGCCGCAGCGAACGCCCCTCAAGCACGTTGATCCCGGGACATCATCAGGTCTCGGTGCTGCGGGTGAGGTGAGGGACGTAGGTCTTGGTGATGCCTCTCGCGTCGATGATCCGATGAGGCATCATGCCGGGCCACGACGGATACCGGTGCAGCTTGTTCCCTCAGACCCGGCTGAGTGGTCCGAGGCGCGGCCCACGGCATGTGGGGGCGCTGTCACGGGGCGATCGGGGGTCGGTGTTGGAGAAGGGATGGCAGGGCGTGCCGCGGGGCGTGAGGCAACGGTTGTGATGACCCCGGTTTCGCGTGGGCAGCCTGCTGCCCATGGGACTGGCGTCACGGACTGGACGGTGGAGCCGCTGGCCTGGGGCGAGTTCCTGTCGGCCATCTGGCGGGAATGGCTGTTGAAGGATTTTGGCCGGGTGTTCGTCGACCAGTTCGAGAACACGCTGTCACAGGCGCTCGGGCACGGCCCGCAGAAATGCACGACTTCGCCGATTTGCGGCAAGGCGCTCGCCATCGAGCACAATGGCGATCTGTATGCCTGTGATCATTTCGTCTACCCGGCATATCGTCTGGGCAATATCCGCGAGGTGCATCAGGGTGACATGGCATTCAGCGAAAGACAGCGGGATTTTGGCTATGCCAAGCACAAGAGCCTGCCTGAGCATTGTCGCCGTTGCAGCCATCTTCAGCTGTGCTGGGGAGAGTGCCCGAAAAACCGTTTCATCCACACGCCGGATGGCGAACCAGGGCTGAATTATCTGTGTGCGGGCCTGAAGCGCTTCTATCGCCAGGTGACGGACGACCTGCCTTCGGTTCGCGCCCGTCTTCAACTGGCCAAGCGGTTGCCTGATTCTCTTGGCTGATATCGATACCGGATGCATTCGTCCTTGCGGGTGCCGGTGATTCGTAGCGTCAGCACCAGGGTGTCACCGTCCAGTGTCAGGCTGCCATCATAGCGGTCTGGTGGGCAGCGGTAGGGGGCAAGGGCTATCAGCCGCAGCACCTTGGTTTCGTGCCCTGGGGCTTTGGGCTGTTCAGGTGGAAGCTTGTCGGGGATGGCGTTGTCCGCCTGATGGTTTTGGTTGGATGTAGTGGGGTGGGCGTGATGTTTGTTGTTGTCCGTGTCATCGGGCACCAGCAGCAGGATGTCCTGAAACTGCTGCTGTCGCCAATGCCGAAAGAGGATGCCTTGCTGCGTGAAGCGCCAGGCTTTCCGGTCGGTGCAGGGCAGGCCGTTGTCCAGCATGAATCGTTCGTCGAAGCGGATCTCATTCCCATCTTCCGTGACCTGGATGCTGCCGCTACCCTGATGGTTCCACTGCATCTGTGAGGCTGGGCCGCTGCGGGCTTCAAAGCGGAGTCGTCCGCTGTGCCGCAGGGCTTCAAGGAAGGGGCTGTGCCAGGCGGGGAGCAGAGGAGAGGAAGGCATGACTGGCAGAAAGAATGACGAGCCAGGTTGATGATACGGGGGATTCAGCCAGTCGTGCTTGCCGGGCAGGTTCACCGCAGTGGCGAGATGGGGAGAGAAGGTTGGTGCGGCGCTGATGTCGTGAAGGTCATGCGGTATCGCTTTGTGCAGCTGCCTGTGCATCCAGCCGCATCAGATCATGCTTGAGCAGCACGGCGCCCGCGCCGAGCAGCATCACGTCCTTCAGGATGAAGCCATTCAGCCAGCCGAGCTGGGGCAGCAGGCTGAGGGTGGTGAGGGCGGTGAGGAGGACGAGCAGGCTGCCGAAGATGCCGGCCTTGGGTTTGGCAAAGCCGATGATCAGGGCCAGGTAGGCGATGCTCTCTACCACGCCGAGCAGGTAGCTGGTGCCATGATGACCGAGCCAGTCGTAGAGGAAGCTGAGCCAGGTGGGGCCGATGATGGGCTTGAGCAGCTCGACCTCGAACTCGAACCACTTGGTGTTGCCGTAGATCAGAAAGATCAGGATCACGCACAGGCGCAGCAGGTGGATGTCGACGTTGGTGCGTTTGAAGCGATCGAGAAGGGCGGTCATGATGGGGATCCGTTATCACGACACGCCACAGCACACCTGCCGCAATGCCGGTCTCTGGATGAGAGGATCAGAGGCCGCGTATCGTTGCCCTTTTTGTCGTTTGGGCAGACGGATTTCTTACGCGCTCAAGGCTTCAATAGATCGGCAGGCACGCGCAGGTACTGGCCGGTGCGTTCTTTTTTCACGTTGCCTTCGTCACTGAGGAAGAGGTACTCGGGGCTGTTGCCGGCATCGATCAGACCGATGGCCTCGATGTTCTTCATCTTGGCAAAGGTGGGGGGCGTGATTTTTGCCGGGGCCGATCGGGCTTTGCCGTCCCACTGCCAGAGCTGTGAGCGGTTCTTGCCGTTGGCGTCTTCCACTTCATTGAGGAGCAGGTAGCGCTGATGGGCCGCGTCAAAATCGATGCCGCGGATGCCGCCTCCTTGCAGGTCGAGCAGGTAGGCTGCCGAAAATGCCGGGGCCGCTTGCTGGGCGAACATGGCTTCCGGGTTGGAAATCGTCACGATCAGCGATTTGCCATCGATGACCGGCTTGCTGAACCCCAGCACCAGTTGTCTGGTCTTCGGGTCGAAAGCCAGCCCTTCGATGTCGGGGTTGCTCAGGTGAACGTTGCTGGCGCCCTGATCCTGGATGAGCTTTTTCAGCTCCTCGGAACTGGCCAACACGTCACGCAAGCCATCGTGATACTGCTGCTCGGTGGCCACGCCTTCCGGCAACTTGAAGCGCACCAGCTGCTCGCGCGCTGCCTTGCGCTCGCCTTTTTTGGTGTCGGCATGCGAGGTGATGGCATAGAGCCAGCCCTGGTCATCCATCGTCACGGCTTCGAGGTCGTTCATCTTGCGCTCGAAGCTGCTGATCAGCTTCTGGTTGGCCTCGGCATTGGTGCTGGGGGTGCCGTCTTTCTCAAACTTGAGCAGTGCAAACGCCTGCTTGGCCTCATCTTCCACGACGAGAATGCGGCCGTCGGGCAGTGGGGCCACGCCGGATGGCTCGAAGATGCCGACCAGGGCGGCAGGTTGTGGCGCTTCGGCCTTGGCTGGGGAGATGAGGCAGAGGGCGCTGACAAGCGTGGTGAAGCCCACCACGAGGGGCGAGGATGGCAGCATGCGCCTCGCGCCAAACCGCTGCGACTGTGCTTGAGGAGATGAAGGGGGGAGGGTGAACGGAGGGAGGGGGGCGCATCTGTGGGGGGAGCAAGTCGTCATGGGGCAGATCTCCTGTGAAGGCGCTGACTCATTGTGTCATGCCTTCACGGCAGGAATCTGAACAACCTTATGGCTCGATGCGCCTCGATGCGCGCGACCGTACCAACCCATCTTGAACCCGTGTCCTGCCCCAAGCCTTGGGCGATGGGGCAGGCAATCGATCCATGCGTTGCCGGGCCGGATGCTTGCCGTGTTTGTGCCTTCGAGCAAGCCGGGCTGGGAGCCCTTGCTTACCCCAGCTTCGCCCGCTGCGCCGCCACCTTCTCCAGTGTGGCGTTGAACTGAGCCAGCCGCTGGCGTTCCTGTTCGACGACGGCGGCAGGTGCGCGTTCGGCAAAGGCCGGGTTGCCGAGCTTGCCCTGGGCCTTGGCGATCTCGGCGTTGAGGCGGGCGATTTCCTTGTCGAGGCGGGCCTTCTCGGCCGCCACGTCGATCTCCACCTTCAGCATCAGCCGGTGTTCGCCGACGATCTGCACCGGTGCCAGCGTGTTTTCGGGGAGTGCCTCCACCCGTTCGGCGCTGCTGAGCTTGGCCAGCCCCGGCAGGAAGGGCAGCATCTCGTCCAGACGCGGATCGGTGCTGGCGATGAGGAGCGGCACGCGCTGCTGTGGGCCGATGTTCATCTCGCCACGCAGTGCCCGGCAGGCGTCGATCAGGGCGCGAACCTCGGCCATCCAGGCTTCGGCGGTCTCGTCGATCTTGGCCGGTTCGGCCACGGGCCAGGGCTGCTGCATGATCGAGAAGCGGCGCTCGGCCAGTGCCTGCGTGAGGTCGTTACCGCCGAGCGTCTGCTCGCCGCGCTCGCCGTAGCGCTTGGCCAGCGGGGCCACCTTCTGCCACAGCTCCTCGGTGATGAAGGGGATGATCGGATGGGCCAGCCGCAGGATGGCTTCCAGCACGCGCAGCAGCGTGCGGCGGGCGCCGCGCTGGCGCGCTTCGTCCGGGTGGTTCAGCTCGACCTTGGCCAGCTCCAGATACCAGTCGCAGTAGCTGTTCCAGGTGAAGGCATAGAGGGCGTTGGCGGCCAGGTCGAAGCGGTAGTCGGCCAGTGCCTTGTCCACTTCGGCCTCCACGCGCTGCAACTCCGAGACGATCCAGCGATCCACCGGGCTGAAATCGAGGTAGGCGCCGGGGCCGCAATCGTGGGCACAGGGCTTCTCGAAACCGTTGTCCCTGCCTTCCACGTTCATCAGCACGAAGCGGGTGGCGTTCCAGAGCTTGTTGCAGAAATTGCGGTAGCCCTCGCAGCGGCTGATGTCGAAATTCAAGGTGCGCGAAAAGTTTGCCAGCGAAGCAAAGGTGAAGCGCAGCGCATCCACGCCGAAGGCCGGGATGCCGTCGGGGAAGTGCTTTTTCACGTATTTTTCGATGCGGGCCTTGTGCTCGGCTTTCATCAGGCCACGAACCGATTTGGCCAGCAGGTCGTCGAGCGAGATGCCATCGATCAGGTCGAGCGGGTCGAGGGTGTTGCCCTTGGACTTCGACATCTTCTGGCCTTCGGAGTCGCGGACGATGGCGTTGATGTAGATGTCCTTGAAGGGCACCTTGCCGGTGAAGTATTGCGTCATCATCACCATCCGGGCCACCCAGAAGAAGATGATGTCGTTACCGGTGACGAGCACGTCGGACGGCAGGTAGCGGTTCAGATCGGCCAGCGTCTTCTCGTCCTCGGCAGGCCAGCCAAGCGAGGTGAAGGGCACGAGCGCCGACGAGAACCAGGTGTCGAGCACGTCCGGGTCTCGGGTGAGCGGGCCGGTGTAGCCGGCTTCCGACGCTTTCGTGCGCGCCTCGGTTTCGTCGCGAGCCACGAAGATTTGTCCATTCTCGCCATACCAGGCCGGAATCTGGTGTCCCCACCAGAGCTGGCGCGAGATGCACCAGTCGTGGATGTTCGACAGCCAGTGGTCGTAGGTGGAGCACCAGTGATCGGGGAAGAAGCGGATCTTGCCTTGCTTGACGGCATCGAGCGCCGGGCGGGTGATGGCGGCCATGCCACCGGGGCGGCCGTCTGGCTGCACCTCACGGGTCTGGTCGACGAACCACTGGTCGGTGAGCATCGGCTCGACCACTTCGCCCGAGCGGCCGCACACGGGCACCATGTTCTTGTGCTTGACCGTGTCTTTCAGCAGGCCGGCGGCATCGAGGTCAGTCACGATCCGCTGACGGGCTTCGTAGCGGTTCAGGCCCTGATAGGCGTCGGGCACGGCCTCACCGGCCATGTTGGCCTGCAGGTCGAGCACGACGATCAGTGGCAGCTGGTGGCGCATGGCCACTTCATAGTCGTTGAAGTCGTGGGCGCCGGTGATCTTCACGCAGCCGCTCCCAAATTCGGGATCCACGTAGCTGTCGGCGATGACCGGGATCGTGCGGCCCGTGAGGGGCAGGGTCAGCATTTTGCCGTGCAGGTGCCGGTAGCGTTCGTCGTCGGGATGGACGGCCACGGCCACGTCGCCCAGGAGCGTCTCGGGCCGGGTGGTGGCCACGACGAGGCCGTCGAGCGTGCTGCCGTCGGGCGCGGTTTGCGGGCCGTCGGCAAACGGGTATTGGATGTGCCACAGGTGGCCATCCTTTTCCGTCATGTCCACTTCGAGATCGGACACGGCCGTGCGCAGTACCGGATCCCAGTTCACGAGGCGCTTGCCGCGGTAGATCAGCCCGTCTTCATAAAGGCGCACGAAGACCTCGGCCACGGCGGTCGAGAGCTTCGGATCCATCGTGAAATAGCCTGAGCGGGTGCCGAGCGAATCGGCATAGTCCCAGTTGGCCGAGTCGCCCAGCCGACGCATCTGGCGACTGATGGCGCCGCCTGATTCGTTCTTCCAGGCCCAGACGCGATCGATGAAGTCCTGGCGCGGCAGGTCGTAGCGTGAGATGCCTTCGGCGGCCAGCTGGCGCTCGACGACGATCTGCGTGGCGATGCCGGCGTGGTCGCTGCCGACCACCCAGTTGGTGTCCTTGCCCTTCATCCGCTGCTGGCGGATGAGGGTGTCCATCAGTGTCTGCTGGAAGGCATGGCCCATGTGCAGCGTGCCGGTGACGTTGGGCGGTGGCAGCTGGATGCAATAGGCTTGGGCGGCAGCAGCATCGGGGCTGAGGCTGTCGTCGGCGGGCGGGTTTGCAAAGTAGCCGCGTGTTTCCCACAGGGGATACCAGCGTGCCTCGATGGCGGCTGGCTCGAAGCTCTTCGGCAGGGCGTCGGCGCTCGGGGTGTCCGGCGTGGACGCGGCGTGATCGGCTTGGCTCATGGTCGGCTTGGCTTGGAGGTTTGTTGTTGTTCAACCGCCCTGGTTGTGGCGTGCCATTTCGGCATGCAGGCGGGTGATTTCTTCGGTGACGGCGCGATGAACGATGTCGTGGATCATCCGGTTCAGCGTGTCGTGCATGTCGCGGGTCATCGTTTCGACCGCACGGGTGATGACGGGGGCGAGCGCCTGATTCATCTGCGCATCGAGCAGGATGTCGCCACGGCGTTGCAGGCGTTCGAGCACATTCGTGCGCACCTGGCTGGCCAGCTCGCCCCAGTCCACGTCGCCGAAATGCTGCGGCAACTGGTCGGGATGGTAGCGCTGGACGTTGACGACATCGGTCAGCATCGGGATGGCGTCCGCGTCGTCCTGCACCACGCGGGCATCGCGCAGTGAGGGAACTGGACGGTGAACGGGTCGCTGGGGGACAGGGGGCACCACCGGGGCGGCCGTGGCCTCGGTGCTCTCCGCCGTGATCGTGTCGGCCGGGCCGGTCACGGTCGGGTAGGGTGAGGGGGCAGGCGGCACGGCCTCGTGTGCGCTCGGATTCGAGATGCCGATGTCCAGCAGACGCATCGAGTGCATCAGCTTGTTGATCAGCGCCCGGTCTTCGTCGGTGAGCGGGGGCAGCGTGGCGATGGCGGCATCTTCGTCTAGCGGGCCGGCTTCGTCATCTTCCAGGTAGTCGTCATCGGAGTCGTCCGGAAACTGGAAGTGCTGCGGGGGGGCAGGCGAAGGCGCGTAGCCGCCAGGGGCGTATGAGGGGGCTGGCGCGGATGGTGGGGCGCCGGGGGGAGCCGTGCGGTCATCATCGGGTGCCATCTCGTTCCTCCACATTGTGGGTGAGCGGTTTGTAGCCTTGTGATTGATACTGGCGAAACCGGGTGCGCGCGGCCTGTCGGCTGCGCTCATCGGTACCGACCAGCTCCAGTACCCGTTCGTAGTCGCCGAAGGCGGGTGGCATCCGCGCGCTCAGGTTCAGCAGCACCTGGCGGTGGGTGGCCGGAATCTCGGCGTGGGTGGCGGTCAGCAGTACCGGTGTTTGTGCGGCCAGCGGGTGCCGGATCGACACGTGCGGGATGAAGGACAGGGGGGCAAATTGCCACAGTGCCTGGTCGAAGCGCTTCAAGAGCTGTGTGTCTTCGCTGAAGATGATCAGCTTGAAGCCCGCCTGCCAGACCTTGCGCACGAGTCGGCAGCCGTAGCCGACCGGATCGGGCACATTGAAGTAGAAGTCCACTTGGGTCATGGCAGGGCAAGGCGGGCGATGAAAGCGGGCCGTTCAGTGCTCAGGCGGCGCGATCCATCAGGAAGCGGGTGAGCAGGGCCACGGGCCGTCCCGAGGCACTCTTGTTGGCCCCGGAGCGCCAGGCCACGCCGGCGATGTCGAGGTGTGCCCACGGATAGGCTTTGGCAAAGCGCGACAGATAGCAGGCTGCCGTGATGGCGCCGCCAGCCCGGCCGCCCACGTTGGCCATGTCGGCAAAGGGCGAGCGAAGCCCTTCCTGATAGGCGTCGTCGAGCGGCATCGGCCAGCAGGTGTCGCCAGTGGCCTTGCCGGCAGCCGTGAGCTGGGCCGACAGCGATTCATCGTTCGTGAACAGCCCGGCATGATGATGGCCCAGCGCAATCACGCAGGCGCCGGTGAGCGTGGCCACATCGATGACGGCAGCCGGTTTGAAGCGCTCGGCATAGGTCAGGGCGTCACACAGCACGAGACGGCCTTCGGCGTCGGTGTTGAGGATCTCGACCGTCTGGCCCGACATCGTCGTGATGATGTCGCCAGGGCGGGAGGCCGTGCCGGAAGGCATGTTCTCTGCAGCGGCGATGATCACGACGAGGTTGATCTTCAGTTTCATCTGGGCCACGGCCTGCATCACGCCGAAGACCGAGCTGGCGCCCGACATGTCGTACTTCATCTCGTCCATGTCGGCTGCCGGCTTGATCGAGATGCCACCGGTGTCGAAGGTGATGCCCTTGCCAACCAGCACGACCGGCGCCTGGCGGGCACCGGCACCCTTGTACTGCATGACGATGAGCTTCGGGGGCTGGGCCGAGCCTTGGGCCACGGCCAGCAGGGCGCCCATCTTCAGGGCTGCCATCTGCTTCTGGTCAAGCACGTCGACCTTGAACTTCAGCTTGCGGCCGAGCTTTTTGGCCTGGTCGGCCAGGTAGCTCGGGTGGCAGACGTTGCCGGGCTGGTTGCCGAGGTTGCGGCTCGTGTCGATGCCATCGGCCAGTGCCGTCATCTGTTCGATGACCTTGCCAAGCGTGCGGTTGTCTTCCTTGGCCACCGGCAGCACGATCTCCTTCAATGGCGCGGCTGCTTCGGGTTTGGACTTGTGTTCGACGAAACGGTAGCTGACCTCTCGGGCCAGCAGCACGATCTGCCCGACCTTCCAGGCCAGCTCGCGTGCGTCGACCAGCGCTTCGTGCAGGCAGCAAACGGCCGATTCGGCCTGCGTGCCCGAGACGGCTCTGACGGCAGATCGGACGGCCTCGGCAAACTTGCCGGCGTGGAGCGTGGCCTCTTCACCCATCGAGACGAGCAGTACCCGGGTCAGACCGTTGTGGCCGGGGATGAGCAGTGTGGCACCGGGTTTTTTGCCGAGGTCACCGGTCTTGAGGGCGGCGCTCAGCAGTTGGCCCAGTCGGGCGTCGATGGCTTCACCGGTGGCGGTGAGCTTGCCACCTTGAACGGGCAGGATGATGCACTGGCTGCGGATCTTGTCGGCCGAAGTGGTTTTGAGCGTGAACTGCATCGTCATCGGGAGGATGTTGGGTCAAAAGACGAAAAGACGAGGAGCATCAGGGCAACGGCCATCACGCCGCTCGGGCGTGGCCAGAACGACACGCGCAGGCGGGATCGGGCATGGGTTGCCGGTGCATGACGCAACATTATAGGCGTGGGCCTCGGCATTCCAGCCTGTGGCCGTCGAATGGATGCTGAACACGGGTAAACTACCACGATGATCTTCCGCCAGTCGTTGCGCCGTGACCTGAACAGCGTCGCTGGCGTCATGTTCGCCACGCTGTTCACCATCCTGGTCACGACCTCGCTGATCCGGTTTCTGAACCGCGCCACCAGTGACCGCATTGCCAGCGCCGACATCCTGCCGCTGATTGCGTTCAATGCCATCGGTTTCATCCCGATCCTGCTCGTGTTGACGGTTTTCCTGTCCGTGCTGATGGTGCTCGCCCGTGCCTGGCGCGACTCCGAGATGGTCATCTGGTTTGCCAGCGGGCAGAGCCTGACCGCCTGGATCCGTCCGGTGCTGCTGTTCGTGATGCCGTATGCGGTCGTGGTCGGGGCGGTGGCCTTGGTCGTGTCACCGTGGGCCAATCAGCAGATTGCTGACCTGCGTGAGCGCTTCAATCAGCGTGAGGATGTTTCCATGGTGGCGCCCGGCCAGTTTCGCGAGTCGGGGTCGTCGAACCGCGTGTTCTTCGTGGAATCGCTCAGCAAGGATCGTGAAACCGTCTCCAATGTCTTCGTCGTGCAGAAGGAAGACAGGCCCGAGGGGGAGCGGATGATCGTGGTGGCCTCGAAGGGCGGGCGTGTTCAGACCGAGCAGAACGGTGACCGTTTTCTCGTCTTGCAGGATGGCCGTCGCTATGATGGTCAATGGGGGTCGGCCGAATACTCGCTGATGGAGTTCGAGCGTTATGGGGTGCGTCTGGATCCCAAACCGGTCAACACGCAGGTCGAGAGCATCCGGGGCAGCTCGACACTTGCCTTGATCCAGAACCCGACCCCGGCCGCGCTCGGTGAGCTGGCTTATCGGGTCGGTCTGCCGGTGTCGATGATCATCATCTCGCTTCTGGCGATTCCGCTTTCTTACGTCAACCCGCGTTTGGGACGCTCGATCAACATCGTGATCGGCGTGTTGCTCTACTTCACGTATTCCAACCTGAACAGCCTGATGCGTTCGTGGATTTCGCAGGAGCGGATCAGCTTCGAGCTGGGTCTCTGGGTGGTGCATGCGCTGGTGCTGGGGCTGACGGTCTACATGTTCCGTCGCCGGATGGCGTTGCCGAGTTTCAGCCTGAGCCGGCTGGTGGCGCGTCTGAGGGCGGGGGCACGGCCTGCGGTGGCCGTGACGGCCGACGGGCCGGATGATGGCGCTGCCCGTTCTTGATGCCGACGCAGGAGCAGAGATCCGATGAAACTGATCGTGCGTTATCTGACCAAGGAGATTGCCGTCGGCATCCTGGGGGTGCTGCTTGGCTTTCTGGGCCTGTTCGCCTTCTTCGACCTGATCAACGAGCTGGACGAGATCGGGCGAGGGGGCTATCGCCTGCAGCATGCGATCCTCTATGTGCTCCTCGGGTTGCCCAGCCACATTTATGAGCTGATGCCGGTGGCAGCGCTGATCGGCTGTATCTACGCCTTGGCCCAGTTTGCGCAAAATTCCGAGTTCACGGCCATGCGTGCGGCCGGCATGAGCCGGCAGCATGCCATGCGTGGTGTGATCGGGCTGGGGCTGTTGCTGGCCATCCTGACGGCGGTGGCGGGCGAGTGGATCTCTCCGATGGCCGAACAGCGTGCGCAGCAGTTGCGGTTGGAAGTGCTGGGCAAGAGTCCGGGCGGCTCCTTCCGATCGGGCCTGTGGCTGAAGGACAGCCTGCGGGATGAAAACGGCCAGCAGACGCAGATACGCTTCGTCAATGTGGGGCAGCTTCTGCATGATGGTTCGCTCTCGAAAGTGGAGATCTTCGAGTTCAATCGCGAGTTTCGCCTGCGTTCGGTCATCAAGGCGGCAGAGGGGCATTATCAGGCGCCGTCGCATCGGCAGGGCAGCAGCTGGCGGTTGAAGGATGTGGAGATCACGCATTTCAACGTCCAGCTGACGGACACCGGCTTCGAGGCGTTGCGCTCGCGCGTGGCGCTGCAAGACGAGCTGACGTGGGTGTCGGAGCTGAACCCGGCGCTCTTGTCCGTGCTGGCCATTGCGCCAGACCGGATGTCGGCCTGGGCCTTGTGGCGCTATACCTCCCACCTGAAGGAAAACGCGCAGTCGGCCAATCGTTACGAGCTGGCCTTCTGGAAGAAGATCATCTATCCGCTGGCCATCATCGTGATGCTGATGCTGGCCTTGCCCTTTGGCTACATCCAGGCGCGCGCCGGTGGCATCGGCCTGAAGCTCTTTCTGGGCATTTCGCTGGGGGTGGGCTTCTACATCATGAACGGCCTGTTCTCGAACCTGGGCCTGATCAATACCTGGCCGCCCTGGCTGGCTGTCAGCATCCCGTCGATCGTCTTTCTGATCCTGGCCGTGGTGATGCTGTTCCGGGTCGGGCGCGCGTATTAGAGCCTGTCATGCACTTATTCGTCCCCGCGAAAGGCCCTCTGGGCGTGCATGACACGTTGTAGCCGTTGGCGCGCAAGTCAGCCGAAGTCGCGCCGGGCGTGAAGCACCCGGCGCTTTGCGCCTGGCGGGCTGCGTCGCCGGGCACAGGAATAGAGGAAGGTCGTTCGGTCATTGATCAGTTGGACGGCCTTTCAGGGGGTTTTAACATTTGTTTTCGGTTGGTTCGATATGTGCGCTTTATTGGCGCAATTTAACGCGTCTATCAGGGATATTCCTATCTCATCCGCCAGGACGGCCCTTCAGGATAGGAGTAATATCTGTCTCACCAAAGGGGATGTTCGATCGGCCTTCTACCCGGCCCATCGCCCCTGTTGAGGAGGAGGAGAGGCAGCCATGCTGCCACTATTAAGGCGCACCTGGAAGCTCTCGGGTGCGCCTTTTCTTTAGCGCCCCCAGCATGGGCGCACGCGGGGTGCATCGGTCGCTGCAGGTTGAGCTGGCGGTGCTAGAATCAGCCGTGATGGGGACGTAGCTCAGCTGGGAGAGCGCGGCGTTCGCAATGCCGAGGTCGGGAGTTCGATCCTCCTCGTCTCCACCATCCTTCTTTCCTGCCTCGTTCTGGCGCCAGCCCCTCACCGATGCTGATCGCCCTCAACAAGCCTTTCAACGTGCTGTGCCAGTTCACGGATCGTGGCCAACCACCGCGACGGACGTTGGCCGAGTTCGGTTTGCCGCCGGACGTGTATGCGGCGGGGCGACTCGATCACGATTCCGAGGGCCTGCTGCTGCTGACCGACGAGGGGCGCCTGGCCCAACAGTTGACGAACCCGCGCCACAAGGCCCCCAAAACCTATTGGGTGCAGGTGGAGGGCAGCCCGGCAGAAGCGCAGTTGCAGCAGCTGCGGCAAGGTGTCCGCCTGAAAGATGGCCCGACGCGGCCGGCCGAGGTACGGGCCATCGAGCCGCCCACCCTATGGTTGCGCGATCCACCGGTTCGTTTTCGCAAGACGGTGCCCGATGCCTGGCTGGAGATCATCCTGCGCGAAGGGCGTAACCGTCAGGTGCGGCGGATGACGGCTGCGGTCGGGCTGCCCACCTTGCGCCTGGTGCGGGTGGCGATCGGCGCTTATCAGCTCGCGGATCTTCAGCCGGGGCAGTGGCGGGTGATCCGTCCTTGAGCAAGTACGGCCGGGCTTTCCCTTCGGGCTGGCCCCAAAACCGCACGCTGACGGCGTTGCCACGCTTGCGAAGGCACAAGCCTTAGCGGCGCGTGGCGCCTTGTCAGCCCGCGGTTTTGGGGCCAGCGCGGGGACGAATAAGTTCATAACACGCTCTAGGAATCCCATGCAATATTTGAATCTGAGTCCCTCGCTGAGGATGAGCCGCATCGTGCATGGCTACTGGCGCGCGCATGAATGGGGGCTGGATGCCAGGGGCTATCTGGCGCTGATCCGTCAGCTGCTGGCGCTGGGCATCAACACCTTCGATCATGCGGCCTGCTACGGGGGCTTCGACAATGAGCGGGCCTTCGGTGAGGCGCTGGCACTGGAGCCCTCGCTGCGTGAGCAGATGGTGATCGTCAGCAAGTGCGGCATCGCCTTTCCAAATGCGCGGTTGCCCCGGATGCGCACGAAGCACTATGACAATACCCGTGAACACATCATCTGGTCGGCTGAACGCTCGGTGGCCGAGTTGCAGTGTGGCTATCTTGATCTGTTGCTGATTCACCGGCCGTCGCCTTGCGCCAATCCGCAGGAGATCGCGGCGGCCTTCGACGCGTTGCTGGCCCGTGGCCTGGTGCGCCATGTGGGGGTCTCGAATTATTCGCCGGCCAAGTTCAGCATGCTGCAGTCGTATCTCCAACATCCGTTGGTGACGAACCAGATCGAGGTCTCGGCGCTGCGTCTGGCGCCTTTCGAGGATGGCAGCCTCGATGCATTGCTGGAAAAGCGGGTTCGGCCGATGGCCTGGTCACCGCTGGGGGGCGGGCGCTTGTTCGATCCCGCCGATCCACAGGCCCGCCGGGTGGCCGATGCCTTGCTTGCCGTGGGTGAACCTCAGGGTGAAACGCGGCTCGACACGCTGGCTTTGGCCTGGTTGCTTGCCCATCCGATCGGCATGATCCCGATTGTGGGATCAGGCCGGATCGAGCGGGTGCGTGCGGCTGTCGATGCGCTGGCCATCGACTTCACCGAAGAAGCCTGGCTCAGTGTGTATGTGGCGTCTCAGGGCTTCGATTTGCCATGAGATGGTGACAGGGTTATCCCTAGTCGGATACCTCCCGTTACACCGGTCTTCTGGCTAAGATTTGACGTTTGAACGTTAGCCAGGCTTCGCGACCTCTTCGCGATGCCGTCAAGACAAGGAGGCACGCCATGACGGGCAAGCCAGTCAACTCATCGATTTCTTTTTCCCGCCTGACCGTCGGTGCGAGCTGCTCGGCGGCGCTGTCGGCCCTGCTGTTGGCGGGCGCTGTCAGCACCGGTGTGCAGGCGGCCGAGCCGCGCCGGCCCGAGTGCATCGCACCGGCTCAGCCGGGTGGTGGTTTCGACCTCACCTGTCGCCTGACCCAGAGTGCGCTGAAGGAGAGTGAAGCACTCAAGCGCCCGATGCGTATCGTCTACATGCCGGGTGGCGTAGGCGCCGTGGCCTACAACAACATCGTCGCGCAGCGTCCGTCCGAGGGGGGCTCGATCGTGGCTTTCTCGGGCGGCTCGCTGCTGAATCTGGCTCAGGGCAAGTTTGGCCGTTATTCGGTCAATGATGTTCGCTGGCTCGCGGCCATCGGCGCCGACTATGGTGTGGCGATGGTGCGCGAGGATTCGCCCTACAAGACGTTGCCCGACCTGATGAATGCCTTGAAGGCCGATCCGACGAAGGTGGTGTTCGGCACAGGCGGCACGGTGGGCAGCCAGGACTGGATGAAGGCTGCGCTCACCGCACAGGCGGCCGGTGTCGATTACAAGCGCATGCGTTTCGTGGCCTTTGAAGGGGGGGGCGAAGGGGTGACGGCCCTGCGTGGCAACCACATCCAGGCTTACATGGGGGATGCTGCCGAGGCGGCCACGATCCTGGAAGGTGGGGCGCCGGTGCGTGTGCTTGCGGTCTACCACAGCGAGCGTCTGCCTGGCCGCCTGAAAGACGTGCCCACGGCCAAGGAGCAGGGCTATGACATCGAGTGGCCGATCATCCGTGGTTTCTACATGGGGCCGAAGGTGAAGGATGAGGATTACCAGTGGTGGGTGGATGCCTTCAACAAGACGATGGCTTCCGAAGCCTTTGCCGAGTTGCGGCAGAAGCAGGGGCTGTTCCCGTTCTCGATGACGGGCAAGGAGCTGGATGAGTATGTGAAGGAACGCGTCAAGCAATATGGCGAGCTGGCCGATTCCTTCGGACTGGTTCAGAAGAAATGAGCACGGGGGGCGAGCATCCCGGCACAAGGGCGCTCGTCTCTGATCCGGCCAGGTGTCGTATAGGGTGAGGTGCATGGGATCGTGCCGCAGAGGGACTGATCTGTTCACCCTTGATGTCCGGTTCGTGCTGAACAAGGCCGTGCCTGCTTGATTCGAGGCACGGCTTTTTGACAAGGTGACTTGATGAACAACCGAATCCTTGGCGTGGCGGCTTTGCTGGTCGCTGCGTTTCTGGTGTGGTACGGACATGCGCTCGAAGCGCCTGTGTCCTATGAGCCGATCGGGCCGCGCGTCTTTCCCATGATCGTGGCCGGGTTGATGGGTCTGTGCGGGCTGATTCTGCTGTTGCGGGGGGGCGGGCAGACCGAGCCGAATCCGTCGGGGGCGAACCTGCGCATTGCGTTGATGGTGGTGGTGCTGGTGGCTTATGCCGTGCTCTTCGAGCTGTTGGGCTTCGTCCTGGCCACGGCGCTGATGGCGATGCTGCTCGGCCATCTTTTCGGCGGCAGCTGGCTGAAGTCGGCCTTGGGCGGGCTGGTACTGGGGATTGCGCTTTTTCTGCTGTTCGACAAGGTGCTGGACGTGGTGTTGCCCACGGGCCTGCTGGGAGAGCTGCTGTGAACAATGTGCTTGAACATCTGATGCAGGGCTTCGGTGTGGCGTTCTCGCCGATGAACCTCGGTGTGGCCGCGCTGGGCTCCTTCTTTGGCACGGTGGTTGGCGTGTTGCCGGGCCTGGGCCCGATCAATGGCATCGCGATGCTGATCCC
This sequence comes from Lautropia sp., assembly GCA_030532895.1. Lineage (GTDB taxonomy): Bacteria > Pseudomonadota > Gammaproteobacteria > Burkholderiales > Burkholderiaceae_E > Lautropia. The sequence goes on from JAUNKF010000004.1 coordinate 206,728, forward strand.
GATCGCGTTTGCGATGAATTTGCCGCCCGAGACGGCGCTGATCCTGCTGGCCGCCGTCTATGTGGGGGCGGAATACGGTGGACGGATCACCTCGATCCTGATCAACGTGCCGGGCGAGGCCGCGTCGGTGATGACGGCGCTCGACGGCTATCCGCTCGCACGTCAGGGGCTGGGCAGCGTCGCGTTGTCACTGTCGGCCTGGGCGTCGTTCGTCGGTTCTCTGGTGGCGTTTTTCGGCATTCTGATCTTCGCGCCGATGTTGGCTCAATGGGCCTTGGCTTTCGGGCCGGCCGAGTATTTCGTGCTGATGGTCTTTGCCTTCTGCTGTCTGACGGGGCTGCTCGGCAATGATCCGCTCAAAGGGATTCTGGCCACGGTCATCGGGCTGGCCATCTCGGTGGTGGGGGTGGATGCCAACTCGGGCGTCTATCGCTATACCTTCGACTCGCCGAACCTCTCGGATGGCATCGATTTCGTCGTGGTGGTGATGGGGGTGTTTGCCATCAGCGAGCTGATGCAGATGCTCGAACAGGTGGTGGGTGGCCTGTCGGTGAAGGTGCCGAGCAGTGGGCGCAAGCTCTTCAACCTGGCCGAGGTGAAGTTCACCTTCCCCAGTGTGGCACGAAGCAGTGTCACGGGCTTTGGCCTGGGCGTGTTGCCGGGCGCTGGTGCGAGTGTGGCTTCAGCCATTGCCTACGCCAACGAAAAACGCATCAACGAGCAAAAAGACCCGGATGCGAAGTTTGGCCAGGGCGACATGCGCGGGCTGGCCGCCCCCGAGTCGGCCAACAACGCGGCGGCCATCGGTTCGTTCATTCCGATGCTGACCTTGGGGGTGCCCGGTTCGGGTACCACGGCCGTGATGATGGGGGCACTCACGCTCTACAACATCACGCCAGGGCCGGTGCTTTTCGATGCCCAGCCGGATCTGGTCTGGGGCCTGATCGCCTCACTGGCAGTGGCCAACGTCATGCTCTTCATCATGAACGTGCCGCTGGTGCGGGTGTTTGCCAGCATCCTCGCCATTCCGCCGTGGCTGCTGGTGCCGATCATCGTCGCGATCTCCTTCATCGGTGTTTATTCGATCAATGCCACGCAGTTCGATCTGCTGCTGATGGTGGGCATCGGCGTGCTCGGGTATTTCATGCGCAAGGCCGACATGCCGATGGCGCCGTTGATTCTGGGTGTGGTGCTCGGTGGCATGATGGAGCAGAACCTGCGACGGGCGCTCGCCATTTCCAACGGGGATGTGGGCATCCTGTTCGGCAGTCCGGTCACGATCACCTTCTGGGTGTTGGGCGTGGCCGTGTTCGTGTTGCCCCTGGTGTACAAGCGCTTCAAGAGAAACGTGTTGCCGGTGGGTTGAGCCGCATGAGTGGGATGGGTCGGCACGGAGATGAGTCCGTGCATGATCAATGACGGGTGACGGGTGGCCGGTGACTGGTGACCCGTGACCCGTGAGCTGCGCCAGGAGAGAGCTGGGATGAACAAGCCGGTGGCTGTTCTGCTGGGATTGGGGCTGGCCCTTTTGGGGGCGCAGCTCGCGTTGTGGCTGAAGTTGCCGCTGCCGTGGCTGCTCGGGCCACTCATCCTCACGGCCTCCACCCGTATTTCGGGGCTGCCGAGCCGCTGCCCGGCCGAGGTCAACAAGTTTGGCCGCTGGGTGATCGGCCTGTCCTTGGGCCTTTATTTTTCACCCGATGTGGTGGCGAGCCTGGCTGATGGCTGGCCGCTGATCCTGTTCGGGATCAGTTATGCCATGCTCCTGGCTGCCATCGGTTGCTGGGTGTATCACCGCTTGGGCGGTCTGGATCTGCGTACGGCGTGGTTTGCCGCAGCCATCGGCAGTGCGAGCGAAATCTCGAACATGGCCGAGCGCAATGGGGCCAGGGTCGATCAGGTGGCGTCGGCGCACAGCATGCGTGTGTTGCTGATCGTGATGATCGTGCCCTTCGCGTTTCAGTGGTGGGTGGGAGAGTTGCCCCCCCGGCCCACCGGCCGAGATGTGGATCTGGTGGGACTGGCCACGCTGGTGGGGGCGAGTCTGGCCGTCGTCTGGCTCTTTCAGCGGCTGAAGGCGCCCAATGCCTGGATGCTGGGTGCGCTTGTCTGTGCCATGACACTGGGGGTGATGGGCATTCGGCTCACGGCCATGCCCGAATGGTTGTCGGCCGCCGGGCAGCTGGCCATCGGCTGGTCGTTGGGGGACAAGTATCGTCCCGACTTCCTGCGTTCGGCACCACGGCTTTTGACGGTGGTGAGCCTGTTGTCACTGCTGTTCATCAGTGTTTCGGCGCTGATCGGCTGGGGACTGGCCACATGGACGGGGCAGCCGCCTGCCACGCTGATCCTGTCGTTGATTCCGGGCGGCATTGCCGAGATGACGATCACGGCCAAGGTGTTGGGGCTGGGCGTTCCGCTCGTGACGGCCATGCAGGTGATGCGGATGTTGGCCGTGGTGTTTGGCACCGAATGGCTTTACAGGCGCTTTGTCAGGCCGCATGAGTGAGGCGGCACGGCCGGCGTTTGTCGGCGGTGCCAGATCATGTGCGGTGGGTCGAGATCGTCCCTGAGCTTCATTTCAGATAGGTGCGCAGCGCTTTCAGCACGATGTCGGCGTCTTCCATCCGTTGCTGCGCAGAGGCGTCTTCGGCCAGCAGGTGTTCGCGGACATGACCTTCAAGCACCTGTGACATCAGGCCGTTGATGGCGCCCCGAATGGCCGCGATCTGCTGCAGTATCTCGGCACAATCCACTTCCTTTTCCAGTGCGCGCTCCAGGGCGGCTGCCTGTCCGCCAATACGCCGCACTCGGGTGAGCAGCGCTTTCTTGTCCTTGATGGTATGTGCCATGAGGATGACTCCTGAAACGGGGGCAGATTGTACAGGGCAGTGCCGAGGCTCTCAGTGGCATTGGGGATGATGCGCGCCATAATTTACCATACTGGGGTATAGTATATGACGCCCGAGCACCTCGGGTGATTGGCGCAGGCGCATGAGGCTGTTCGTCTGTTCGACGGACTGCGCCAGACCTTTCTTCCGAAGAGGACATGATGACGCAGGATCGAACGCAGGCAGGGGATGGCCCGAGGCAGATGAGGGGCAGGGCTTGGCAGGCTGAGCAGGAAGCACATTCGCTGGTGCGTGGTCGGGATGCCGGGGCAGGCAGGCATGATCCGACCCATTGCAAGCAGTCTCATGTCTTTGCCGAAGGCAACCCGCTGGCCGAGCGGCGCACGCAATGGGTGCTGTGGCTCACGCTGGTGGTGATGGTGGCTGAGATTGCCGGGGGCTGGATCTTCAATTCGATGGCCCTGTTGGCTGACGGCTGGCATATGAGTTCGCACGCCTTGGCGATGGGGCTGGCCGTGTTTGCCTACAAGGCGGCCAGACGCTATGCGCGGGACGGACGTTTTGCCTTCGGCACCTGGAAAATCGAGATCCTGGGTGGCTTTACCAGTGCACTGATGCTGGTGGGCGTGGCTCTGCTGATGCTCTTGCAGTCCGTGGAGCGGCTGGTGACGCCACTGCCGATTGGTTACGACCAGGCCATTGGCACGGCACTCTTGGGGCTGGCCGTGAACCTGATCAGCGCTTTCCTGCTGAAGGATGGCGGGCACCACCACCATCACGGGCATTCTCATGGACATTCGCATGCTGCCGCTCATCATGTTGATGACCACGACCACA
>JAUNKF010000044.1:0-9696 GCA_030532895.1 Lautropia sp.
CTTCTCCTTGGAAAAATTCTACTTCTGAGATCGCTGTATTTCAGGGGGGATTACCGGTCGACAGCATGACGCTGGATGAAATCCGGAAAGCCGCCAAACGCTGGCTCGTGCCGCACAACCGGACAGTTGCCTGGTATTTGCCCACGAAAAAGCCACTTCGTGCCCCTGAGCCTACCCGAACCGACATTGCCGCCATGCTGAAGGATCATCCGTGGCCCACAGGTACGGCCTTTACAGCCGACGAGCCCATCACCCCGGCCTACATCACGGCACAGACGCAAAAAGGGACATTGCCGATGGGCATTGAATACGCGTTGCTGCCAAGAAAGATGCGGGGTCAACGCGCGCGTATCAGCCTTGACCTGCGGTGGGGTAGCCTGAAAAGTCTGACCGGACGCAAGCAGGATGCTGTCCTGCTGGACGACCTGATCATGCTGAGCACCAAGAAGCTCTCGGAAAAACAGATCCGAGACCGCTTGATCGATCTTGAAGCGGATCTGTCCATCAGCGCGAGTCATGGCGGTGCGGAGCTTTATCTGGACGTACCTCGGCGCAATATTGCCGCTGCCATGACACTGGCCGCCAGCCTCTTGCAAGAACCCGTGTTCCGCCAGGATCATCTGGAGGAAGCGCGCCGTAATGCCATCTCCCGTGCCAAAGCGTACAAGAATGACCCTGACGCACTGATCGCCGAAGAGTTGGTCAGACGAGCCAAGGCGTATCCCATCGGAGATCCGCGTCGCGCCCGGCAACGTGAGCAGAGCATCAAGGATCTGGAAGCACAGACAACCGCGCGTCTTGCCCGCTTCTGGAAGGATTTTGCCGGCGCATCCACCGGTGAGCTGGCTGCCGTTGGCGACTCTTTGATCCCGAAGAACTGAAGCAACTGATACAAAAGCTCTTTGGCCACTGGAAAACGCCTAGCCCCTACCAGCACTTCGCCAAGGAGTACCACGAACTCGGCACCGACCGGGTCATCCTGAATACACCTGACAAAGCCAACGCCGCATTCATGCAGCGTCGCCAGTTTCGCATGTCGGAAAAACACCCGGATTACCCCGCACTGGCGATGGCGGTTCGCATCCTCGGCAATGGCCCCAACAGCCGTCTATGGACTCGCATCCGCGAGAAGGAAGGTTTGAGCTACGAGGTGTCTGCCTCCATCGACGCCTCTGCGAGCCGCGACGATGCAAGTATCGACATCGACGCCTCACTGGCGCCTCAGAACCTGCAACGTCTTGAAGCCGCGCTACAGGAAGAAATCCAGCGCGCGCTGGCACATGGCTTTACCCAACAGGAATTGGACGATGCCCGGCGCAGCCGTCAGGAAAGCCGGCTTGCCTACCTGAACGACGAGGACAATATCGTATCCCTGCTGAGCGACCAACTGTACTCGGGCACCGACATGAGCGAGTGGCTCAACGATGATGCCAAGCTGGCCAGCCTGACGCTCGACGAGGTGAACGCGGCTTTCCGCAAGTGGTTCTCACCTGACAAGGCGCTGACGATTGCCGCCGGCAGTTTCACCAGTGAGGGCAAAATCGCTCAGAAACGCTGAGGCTATCTCACAGCCTGATGGCAAAAAGCCAGTATCCATGTCCAGATCGACATCATCCAGCACGCCTTCCGGCTCAGGAATCTCATCAACATCGAAGCTTCCCAGCGCCCAGACCTCCTGCAAGACATCCGAAGCCGAGCGGAAAGGCAGCTTTTCGGTTGTCTGTTCAGAGCCTTCTGTTGTCATCACTGTCTCCTCTCGAACCGCGTCATCTGCCTACCGCTCATTGCGCCGGGCCAGTGAGCGACACACGCCTGCTCGCAGCAAGACCATTTACCCCATCAAGCCCCAGCCGCAGCCTCCTTGGTCGCCGCCTCCCCCCGCCCTTCCGCCAGCGTCTCGGCGATGCGCGAGAGGTGCTTGGTGAGGCGCTCCAGCCAGCGCTGGGCGGTGAGCTGGTCGAGGGCGGTGGTAGTGCTGATGCGGGTGTTGACGGCGCCCTCGACCACATCGCGGCGGGTGCTGTGCTGATGCTCATGCATCCACGCATTGATGCCCTGAAGCTCGCTCGTCAGGTCTTCGGGCAGGGTCTTGCTGGCATCGCCGGTCAAGCCCTTCGCGCATTGCGCCAGCACGGCCGCCAGGCGTTTGGTCGGTTCTTCGAGCGCAGGCACGCCCTGCAGATAATGGGCGTAGACGATGGCATCCAGGTCGGCCGCGAACACCCGTGTCTGATCCATGAGTAGCAGCAACTGCATCAGGCGTTGCTGGTCACCCGTCGATTGGGGCACCGAAAGCTTGGCCAGATAGGCATCCACCGCTTCGAGCACGGCCTCCAGTGAGGGACGGCGCTTGCTGGGCGTCACAACCTGCCCCAGGAGTCGCTGCGAGAGCATGTGGCAGGTGTAGGCCAAGCCCTGCCGCAGGGTTTTTTCGGCCGCGGCAATGGCCAGGGCTGGTGTGTCGAGCAGCGATTTGTCCAGATGGCGCAGCGCCGGCGGCACCGAGTCCTTGACCAGGCGCCGTGTGAGCCGCGTCATCAGCTTGCGCTGAGGCAGAAAAACGAGCGCGCCCACCACACTGAAGAGCGTGTGAAAGGCCGCCAACGCCAGCGCCTGATCGAGGTTGGCGAGCGGCGCCCAGTGCTTCAGCACGTAAAGAAAGAGCGGTTGCAGCACCAGAAGCGCAAGCACGGCCGAGCCGATGTTGAAAAAGACATGGACGAGCGCCGTGCGCTTGGCCGCCGAGCTGCCGCCCACGGCCGCCAGCAGCGCGGTAGCCGTGGTGCCGATGTTCTGCCCGATGACGAGCGAGGTCGCCTGATCGAAATCGATGGTGCCGGCCGAGAGCGCCGCCAAGGTGGTGGCCATGGCAGCGCTGGACGCCTGCAGCACAAGCGTCATCGCGATGCCGACCACGACGAGCATCAGCCTCGCCTGCCAGCTGTCGGAGAAGTGGCTCAGGTCGATCGATTTGGCCAGATCGGCCATCGCTTCCTGCAGAAAATCGATGCCGACGAACAGCAGCCCGAACCCGCAGAGCACAAGGCCAAAGAGCGCCCACCGATCCTTGCAGAGCAGCTTCATCAGTGCGCCCACGCCCAGGATCGGCATCGCCAGGCTGGAGATGGAAAACTTCATCCCCAACACCGCCACGATCCAGCCCGTGCTGGTGGAGCCGATGTTGGCCCCGATGATGACGCCGATCGCGTTGTTGAAACTGAGCAGCCCCGCACTGACGAAGCCGATGGTGGCCATCGTCGTGGCGGTGGAGGACTGCACGGCCACGGTGGCGCCGATGCCTGCCATCAGCGCCTTCGTGGGCTTGCCGGTCAGGTTGGAGAGCACCGTCTTGAGCGATTCACCCGCCAACGCCTTCAGGCTGTCGGACATCAGCACCATGCCGAGCAGAAAAAGGCCGATACCACCAGCAAGGGTACTGAGGTCAGAGAACATGATGCAGACGTGGGCAACGGGTGTTCGGACGGGATGCGAGGAGCGATGAATGATCTGCTCTCGCCTTCGGATCGACGTGTTTCCCGGTTCCCTCAGCCCCCGTCTCCGGGCACCTGGGCCACTGAGACAATCTTCCTGGGCTGACAATCAGGCACGGACTGGACTCGGCGGCATCGATCTGCATGTCCTTCACACATCAGGACACCCATCGCGCCTCCTACCGACCAAGCTCCCTGGCCCGCCATGTCCGGGGCATGACACGCTCTGACAAGAATCTACAACAGAGCCGTGGCGGCGAATAGCGACAGTCAGGATCTGCCTGCCTGACGGCACTGATGTACACCACAACGTCGCATGAAACAGACACCTGCTCAAGCACGGGTTCCGGATACCGGTGTCTGGTGCATGTCGGCCACGCTCGACGAGGGGGTTTCGCGAAGCGGAACAAGCGCATTGACACGCGCCAGAACGCCACAGGCCCGTTCTCCGAAAGGCATGGAGAGAGGGCTTCATCCCTCACGCCTCAAGGTGAACGGGCCTGTCCGGCACGTAGTCCGTGCCCATCCGCAACAGCACCTTGCGCCGGAACGGCCAAGTGGCCACGGCGTGTGGCACCTGGGGTCGTTCAGACGCGGGCCTTGCGGCGCCAGCGCCTCGGCGGGATCACTGCTTGCCGGCCGTCAACGTGTTGAAGCTGGTGATCAGGTTGCGGTAATCGGGGATGTGGTTCGAGAACAGAGTGCCCAGCCCCTCGATGTCATTACGCCAGTCGCGATGCAGCTCGCAAGCGGCGCCAAACCAGGTCATCAGCTGCACGCCGGCCTGCGACATCCGATCCCAGGCAGCGTCACGGGTCATCTGGTTGAAGGTGCCCGAGGCATCGGTGATGACGAACACGTCATAGCCTTCCTCGATCGCCGACAGCGCCGGGAAGGCCACGCACACTTCCGTCACCACACCGGCGATGATCAGCTGCTTCTTGCCGGTGGCCTTCACGGCCTTGACGAAATCCTCGTTGTCCCAGGCATTGATGTTGCCAGGGCGGGCGATGTAGGGAGCATCCGGGAACAGCTCTTTCAGCTCGGGCACGAGCGGGCCGTTCGGGCCGTTCTCGAAGCTGGTGGTGAGGATGGTGGGCAGGCCGAAGTACTTGGCCAGGTCGGCCGTGGCCAGCACGTTGTTCTTGAACTTGTCCGGATCGATGTCACGCACCAACGACAGCAGGCCGGTCTGGTGATCGACCAGCAGCATCGCGGCATCGTTCTTGTCGAGACGGACGTAAGGTTTTTTCGTTGCCATGAAAGGACTTCCTGTGAAAAAGCGGCACAACCTGATCAGCGGGACAAGACTGTACCGAAGGGATGGCCGTGCAAAACCGTGTCGATCCTGCCTGGCCCTGTCCGGACGGAGAAAAGGGATGGTGCAGTCATAGCCATGTCATGCACCCCATACGGCGTTGCCGTACGAATGAATGGGTGCATGGCACGATGGCGACAGCCCTGGTTTCTGCCGCCCGGATGAGATCAACCGAGACTTTACTGACGCTCGGAATCCAGCTGCTCGTGCTTGGCCTCGACCTCACGCGCCTTGGCATAGCTCTCGATCAGGAGCGTGTACTCGGGGAAGACGGCCTCATAAGCCTTGGCCCATTCGGCCGCATCCGGCCGGTTCCAGGTCTTCTGGATTTCGGAGCAGACGGCAGCCGTGTCCATCGGCACCACGCCGGCCTGCACGATGCGGGCCAGCGTGATTTCCTGCGCCATCTTCGAGTAGGTGCCCGAGGCATCGACCACGCAGAACACCTGATAGCCCTCGGCCACGGCATCGATGGCCGGGAAAGCCATGCACACGCTGGTGATGGTGCCGGCGATGATCAGCTGCTTCTTGCCGGTGGCCTTCACGGCCGCGACGAAGTCAGGGTTGTCCCAGGAGTTGATCTGACCCTTGCGCGCCACGTACTGGGCATGCGGGGCAGCCTCGTGGATTTCGGGGATCAGGGGGCCGTTCGGACCTTGGGGCACGGAGGCCGTGGTGATGACCGGCATCTTGGCGAGCGCGGCCACCTTGGCCAGGGTCACGGCGTTGGCCCGCAGCTCACGCACGTTCAGATCACGCACGGTGTTGAACAGACCACTCTGGTGGTCGATCAGCAGCATGACGGCGTTATCCGGGTCGATTTTTGGGGTGGCACCGTTGAAGTTGGCCGGTTGAGTCATGGATCAATCCTCTTTCAAAACAAGACGGATCGCCCGTAGGCGATGTGGATCAGACCAGAAGCGCATCGTCCGACACAGGATGTCCTGATCAGCCATAAAGCCACTTCCTCTTGCAGGAAGCAAGAGACTGGCGCGGTAACAATATGAAACACACGTCGAAATCTCTGTCCAATACCCGAGGAAATCGCTCACGCTTTTGGTTGAACGAGAGTTTAAGATAAGACACCAACCCATGGTTATCCGATAACTGAGTACCCTTATCCCAAAAATGGAACACCAAAAGCCGGAGCAGCCCGCTATGCTCCCGTCGATGAAAGCCATCGACCTGAATGACCTGTATCTGTTCGCCCAAACGGTGGATGCTGGCGGCTTCAGTGCCGCAGCCCGTGCCACCGGCATCCCCAAAGCCACGATCAGCCGGCGCATCGCCCAACTGGAAAAGCGACTGGGCGTGACACTGATCCAGCGCAACACGCACCAGTTTCAGGTTACTTACGTGGGGCAGCGTTATTACCGGCACTGTGCCGCGCTGATCACCGAAGCCGAAGCGGCCGAGCAGGTGATTCAGCTCTACGCCAGCGAGCCACGCGGCACCGTCAAGCTCAGCTGTCCCAAGGAGCTGCTCGATCTGTATGTGAACGACATGCTGATCCCCTTCATGCAGCGCTACCCCGACATCGTTCTCGAAGTGGAAAGCACGAACCGGCGGGTGGACGTGCTGCAGGAACGCTTCGATTTTGCAATCCGGGTTCGCCCGTGGCCGCTGCCCGACAGCGATCTGGTGGTGCGCCCCTTCGTGCATAGCCGGATGGTGCTTGTGGCCTCCCCCAGGCTGATCGCTCAGCCACTAGAGGATCCGAACGCGGTGCTATCCTACCCCAGCCTCAGCAACCAGGATGATAACCACCACTGGCGCTTGCAGCATTCGGCGGGCGAAGAACGCCTCATCTCCCACCAGCCCCGGCTCAGCACTGAAAACATCTACCTGCTGCGCGAAGCTGCCGTGAACGGCCTCGGCATCGTCGCCCTGCCCGGCATCAGCGTCCTTCACCAGATGCGCACCGGGCAGCTGCAACGGGTGCTTTCAGAAGACTGGCAGATGGACTGCGGCATGATCCACGCCGCCTATCCCACCCGTCGCGGCATGCTGCCAGCCGTCAAAGCCCTGCTCGACTTTCTGAGCGAGGCTTTCCGGGCGAGCGGGATCGAGTGAGACGAGCTTCTTTATCCAGCGATCCCCACAAAAACGTTGGCTGGCCGAAGACCTCGTGGCGCTGCCGGTGGATTATGTGTAAGCGGCAAAGCAGTACGATCCGACAATGCTTCACGTACCGCTTCATGGCCCCAAACCTGCCGATGGCTCCAATCTGCCAGAAGACTGGAGCCATTTAAAACCAGGGGTGCAGCCCCCCCCCTTCTTGACAGGTTTGAGCGAATCAAAACCTGCTTAGCATCTCGGCAAGCCAGATACAGAAAACGAATGGATGATGCGGTGGAAATCTATGTAAATGGGCCTTTTTCCGGCCGGAAACCCCTTGGTATAACCAACGCGAACGGGTCTCACATAATTGCCGCGTACCGTAACGTGCCGAGGATTCAGCGACACGTGCCCCCCGGCCCCATTCCCGACCCAGCGCCCTTGTGTCAGGCTGATGGATCCGAAGGAACGTGACGAAAGGTGAACATTTCCAGCAAGAAATCCATTTCTTGCTGGAGCAGCATAAAAGCCTGAAAACTTCACCACTCGTGTCCCAGCACGACAAGCCTGAACCCTCAAACCATTGCTTGCCAACAGAGTACGCTGCCCAGCCTCAGCCTGCAAAGGAACCGACGTCAAAACAGCCCCCGTCACCCCCAAAAGCAAAGCCATCGTTTGCGCTTTTTTCGTCAGAGATTTCATCGCTTTCATGTTGCCTCCTGATGACACATGGAATTGATCCGGCCTGCCCCATGAGCGGGAACAGTGATACCGGAAACTGCTCACGACTATGAACCCGGCTTTCCAGCTTGCAGCACGCATACAGGCCGCCGTCGCCAGACGCCTACCAAAACACTTCGATTGGAATCTCTACCTTCCTCATCCGGGAAGATTGTCTGCCCTGCTCCTCCTGTTTTCAGAAGCCACTTTCTTCATCATGACGAAGCACATGAAAACAGAAGCTCATGAACACAGGATCTGGCAGCCACCTATCTGCATGTCTCCGATATCCATTTTCCTGGCAACAGAGTTAGATGTCGAAATAATTTACTTAGTTTACAGATCGTGAGGCCAACGCAACGACACGGCCTTTTGCTATTTCCCCACCCACGCAAAGCTCAAGCTCCGCCTGAACTGACAGACCTGACCTCAACTGGGCCGACCAGCCTGATCATCGGCACGACTTGCATGCCGATTTGCGGGCCTTGAACAAGTTGATGCACCGCCTGAGCAGCCCGCAGCCGATGGCGTTCCTTGGCACTCATCGATACCCCCCTTCCACCTGATGCCTCCCTTACTCTGGCCTGCCGGCCATCCTGCATCAAGAGGACATCTCTACTTTGGTCAAAGGGGACATGACGACTTTGGGCTAACACTTCACGACGAGGGCTTGAACGACCGAGTACAGAGGACTAAGATAAGTCATATGTCTTGTCATATGATGAAGAGCCTCTCTCATGCGTAAGGTAGCCATTTTCAACAACGGCAAGAACCAAGCCATCCGTTTGCCCATCGACATGTCATTTGAAGGCGTGTCGGAGCTGGAAATATCACGTGACGGTGATGTCATTACCCTGCGCCCTGCACGCCCTGATTGGGCATCATTTGCAACACTTTCTCCAGCCGATGAGGATTTTCTGACCACACGTGAACCTGTCATCGACGATGAAGGACGGTTCAACCCATGAACACATACATGCTGGACACGAACATCTGTTCCTTCATCATGCGAAAAATCCCTGCCACCGTTCTACAACGTCTGGCTGAGGCCAAGAATCATCGGCATCGCCTCGTCATCTCATCCATCACCTATGCCGAAATGCGCTATGGCCAGATCGGCAAGAAAGCATCACCACACCATAAAGTCCTCATCGATGAATTCGTCGCACGTCTGGACAACATTCTGCCTTGGGACAGACATGCCGTGGATGCCACCATCACCATCAAACAGGCGCTGAACCTCGCTGGCACGCCCATTGGCCCCAATGACTGCGCCATTGCCGGACACGCCATGGCCACAGGATGCATCCTGGTCAGCAACAACACACGGGAATTTCAACGAATTTCCGGCATCCAGTTGGAGGACTGGGTTTAGCCCAGAAGAGGCGTCCCAACCAGCGCCACCAAAACAAAAAGGCACCCGAAGGTGCCTGTTGAAACGCCAAGAACCTGAAAACAGGGCCAAGGGCAGCATCAGCGCCGCTGCTGACGCGCTGCGCTGGCCTTCACGTAGCCCCTGCGATTGTCCGCTTCAAGGTCTCAAGCCGTCTGCCCGCGCTTACGGAACCAGCTGCCCAGCCACGAGCGGTCGGCCTTGGCCGCGGCGTCCACCTGCACATCCATCGGCAGACGGTTGACCAGAAAAGGCACGCCAACCAGGAGCACGGCCAGATCATCCACCAGCCCCAGCATGATGGCGAACTCCGGCACGATATCGATCGGCGAGATCAGATAAGCCCCCATCGCCAGAATCGCCAGCTTCATCCCCAGCGGTGTAGCCGGATGCCGCAGCGCATACCAGAGCATGACGATCTCACGACCCGTGGAACGGAACAGACGACGGATTTTCAGCAACCAGAACATGTAGTTTCCTCTCAGTGCAGTAAGTGACAAACACACACCCAACCGCGCCGATGGAAAGCCGGCACGATACCAACACGCAAGCAGAGGCACACAGCCCCACTGCCGCGTCTCCCGGCTATCTGGGGACGATCCCCCCCTAGTCAAGGAAAAATTCACAGAAATCCATACTCGGCCTGCCCCGAAGCTGAAAACAACCGGTCAAATCCGGTAGACCGGCCTCACCCGTAACCACAAACCCGAAGCCAC
>JAUNKF010000044.1:9796-15625 GCA_030532895.1 Lautropia sp.
CCGACGAATCCCACCGCCAGGTTGTGAGGAGGGGGATATCGGGTAGCCCGGCCCCGCCCGGAGCTGAAACCAACCGGTCAAATCCGGTAGACCGGCCTCACCCGTAACCACAAACCCGAAGCCACCGCCCCCACGCATGCCACAGCCGGGTACCCGGTGTCCCCCGACGAATCCCACCGCCAGGTTGTGAGGAGGGGGATATCGGGTAGCCCGGCCCCCTCGAAGCTGAAAGCGAGCGGACAAACATCCAGTACACCAGCCCCTCCCGAAGCTCCAGAAGGAGATCGGCCGCCCCCTCACTTCACCAACTGATTGATCTCGATGATCGGCAACAACACCGCCAACACGATCATCAACACGATCCCCCCCGTGAAGAGGATCAGGAGCGGCTCCAGGAGCGTGGTCATCGTCAGCGTCTTGCGCTCCACTTCCTGCGAGAGCGTCTCGGCTGCCCGCTCCAGCATCTGCGGCAGCTCCCCCGTGGCCTCACCGCTCGCAATCATGTGAACCAGCAAAGGCGGAAAGGTCTTGCCGGCGCCCAAGGCGCGCGCGAGCGGCGCGCCCTCCCGCACACGGGCCAGCGCCTCACGCACTTCGGCCTTCATCGCCTCGTTGTTCAGCGTGTTCGCCCCCGCATCCAGTGCCTTGATCAGCGGCACCCCGCTCGCGGAGAGGATCGCCAAGGTCGAGGCAAAACGCGCCGAATTGACGCCCCGGATCAGGCGCCCAAAGAGCGGCATCTTCAAGAGCCACGCATGAAAGGAAAGCTTCGCCGTCGGCGCACGCAACGTGTAGCGAAAAGCACCGAAGGCCACTGCCAAGCCGATCAGCACGAGCCAGCCCCAATGGCGGATGAAGCCCGACACCTGGATCAGGATCAGCGTGAGCGTGGGCAGATCCTGCCGCGTCTGGTTGAAGACGCTCACCACCTGCGGCACCACATAGGTCAGCAGTGCGATGATGACGGCCACGGCCACCACGGCCACGATGATCGGATAGGTGAAAGCCATCTTCACCTTGCTGACGAGGGCCGTGCGGTTCTCGACGTAGGTGGCCAGCCGCGACATCACCTGTGCCAGGTCGCCCGACTGCTCGCCTGCGCTGATCAGCGCCCGATACGTGTCAGGAAAATCGCGCGGAAACTTCGCCATCGCCTGCGTGAGCGTCTGGCCACTGACCACGTCACTGCGCACGGCCGCGAAACGTTCACGGATGCGGGCCGATTCGGCCTGCTCCACCACGGCATTGAGCGCCCGCTCCAGCGGTAGACGGGCCGAGAGCAGGCTCGCGAGCTGACGGGTGCAGAGCGCCAAGTCGGCATCCTTCAGCCGGCCGCCCAGGTTGATGTGCCCTGCGTGCTGCTCGGCCGACAGCGCCACCACCTCGATCGGGGTATGCCCCCGCTCACGGATGATGGCACGCGCCTGGCGGCTGGAATCGGCATCGATGATGCCCTTGTGGAGGATGCCGGCGGCATCGGCCGCCTGAAAACGATAGGCTGGCATGCGCTATTTCCGCCTCAATCCCGTGTGGCCCGTGCCACCTCGTCCGGCGAGGTGACACCCGCATCGATCCAGCGCTGGCCGTCCTCGCGCATCGTCTGAAAACCATTGGCCCGCGCCACGGCCCGCATCTCGCCCTCACCCGCACTGCGGTGGATCAGTGCCCGCAGCTCATCGTCGATGGTGGCGATCTCATAGATGCCGGTTCGGCCCTGAAAGCCCGTGCGGTTGCACGCGAGGCAGCCCACCGCACGCCACGCACCTGTCACCGGATCTTCCTCCCGGCAGTTGGGGCAGAGCTTGCGCACCAGACGCTGGGCCATGATACCGATCAGGCTCGATGACAAGAGGAACGGCTCGATCCCCATGTCCATCAGACGGGTCACGGCCGAAATGGAATCATTGGTGTGCAACGTGGCCAGCACCAGGTGGCCGGTGAGCGAAGCCTGCACGGCGATCTGTGCCGTCTCCACGTCCCGGATCTCACCGATCATCACCACGTCCGGATCCTGCCGGAGAATCGAACGCAACGCCTTCGCGAAGGTCATGTCGATGCGCGCGTTGACCTGCGTCTGGCTGACCCCGTCCAGATCGTATTCGATCGGGTCTTCCACCGTGAGGATGTTCGTGGTCTTCGCATCCAGACGCGAGAGCGCCGCATACAGCGTGGTGGTCTTGCCCGAGCCGGTCGGCCCGGTGACGAGCACGATGCCGTGGGGTTGCTTGATCAGGCGGTCGAACTGGCGCAACAGCGGCGGACTCATGCCAAGCTTGGCCAGATCGAGCCGCCCCGCTTCCTTGTCCAGCAAACGCAGCACCGCACGCTCACCATGCCCGGTGGGCAGGGTCGAGACCCGCACGTCCATCGGTCGGCCACCGATGCGCAACGTGATCCGGCCATCTTGCGGCAAGCGCTTCTCAGCGATGTCCAGGCTCGCCATGATCTTGATCCGCGAGACCAGCGCCGCATGCAGCTCCCGGCGCGGGCGCACCACATCGCGCAACGAGCCATCCACCCGAAAGCGCACCATCGAGTAGGTCTCGAAGGGTTCGATGTGAATGTCGGAGGCATTGTCCCGCGCGGCCTGGGTGAGCAGCGCATTGATCATCCGGATGATCGGTGCGTCATCCTCGGATTCGAGCAGGTCTTCCACCTTCGGCAGATCCTGCATCAGGCGTGAGAGGTCGATGTCGCCACCCACCTCATCGACGACCGACGCGGCCGAGCCTTCACGCTGTGAATAGGCGCGGGAGATGGCTGCCGTCAGCTCATCGGCGGGCTTTTGCACCGGCACGAGCCGATACGGCAGACTGCGCGACATCTCGGCCAGCGCCACGGGCGAGGTGCTGTCGCTCACCCAGACTTCGAGCGCATCACCGCTCAAGGCCGACACCAGCACCTGGTGTGCCCGCGCAAAACCGTAAGGGACAAAGCGGGAGGGGGAAACCGAGGACATCAGAGCCGCCTTCGAGGAAAGTGATCAGGGTTGAACATTGAAGGAGTCCAGCGACTGGCCTCGCTGGCCCTGAACCCTACCCTGCTGTTGCTGCTGGCGCAAAGCACGATTGAAGCTGACGGCCTTTTCCGTCATCGGCAGATCGGGCTGCGGCTGCTGCAGCGAGGGCACGGCTCGCAGACCGTGCACGGCCGATTCGTCAGCCGCCCCTGGCATCATGCTCGGTTCGCGTGAGGGCGGTACGCGCTGGCCGGGCGTGCCCGGCCGCGAGGGCAACGGATCGAGCGGCGGCTGGTTGCCGACCCCCAGCCCCAAGGGCTTGCCCAACGCCTGCTGTGCCTCGAAACTGCGCGTACCGATGTAGTCGTAGCGGCTGGCCGTCACGTCCCAGCTGGCACCGGCATCACGCAGCACCACCGGTCGCAGGAACACGAGCAGGTTCGTCTTGTTGCGCTTGCGCGAGTCATACCGAAACAGCCGGCCCAGGAGCGGGATGTCGCCCAGGAGCGGCACCTTGCTCACGTTACCTTCCACCCGATCCTCGATCAGACCACCCAACACGACGATCTGGCCGTCATCCACCAACACGTTGGACTCGATCGCCCGGCGACGGGTGATGATGCCGGCAGCCTGGGTCGAATCCTTCACCGCCGAGATTTCCTGGAAGATCTCCATCTTGACGGTGCCGCCCTCGGAGACCTGCGGGCGCACGCGCAACGTGGTGCCCACATCCTTCCGTTCGATGGTCTGGAACGGGCTGGACAGGTTGTTGTTCGTGTTCGTGTACTGGCCGGTGATGAAAGGCACGTTCTCACCGATGATGATGCGGGCCTCCTCGTTGTCAAGCGTCAGCAGATTCGGTGTGGCCCGGATGTTGCCGCCCGCCTCGGATTCGAGCGCGCGGGCGAGCAGGCCGAGGTTGATCGGCGCGGCATTGCCCAGAATGCTCGCACCGGCACGCACGATACCGATGTTGAGGCCGCTGCCCACGGCGGCCGGGTTGCGCGTCACGTCGAGAATGCTCGCGCCGCTGCCGGTGGGCAGGTTCGTGCCGCCGATGACCTGATTGCCGCCATTGCCGGGCGACAGAAACTGCCACTGGATGCCCAGCTCGGCCACGGTCTCGGCCGACACCTCGACGATCAGCGATTCGATGTAGACCTGCGCACGGCGGCTGTCGAGCTGGTCGATGACGGAGCGGATGTTGCGGTAAACCGGCTCGGGCGCCGTGATGATCAGCGAATTGGTGGATGGATCGGCCGCGATCACCGCACCACCGGCATTGATCGAGGTTGGCCCGCTGTTCTGGTTCGAGCCATTGCCAAAACCGCCCTGCTGCCCGCCGAGGCTGAACTGCTGACCATTACCGCCACCACCAAAGCCCGACTCGAAGCCCGACTCACCACCACCGCCAAAGAGGCTGTTGTTGCGATTGTTGTTGCGGTTGTTGTTGAAGCTGTTGAAGCCCCCACTACCGAGGGAGCCACCGTTTTCACCCGAAAGCACGGCCTGCAACACTTCCACCAATCGCACGGCTTCGGCGTTCTTCAGGTAGACGACCCGCATGTTGGCCTGGTCGGCACTGGCGGGCTGGTCGAGCCGCTCGACCAGCGAACGGGCCAAGGCCATCTTCGAGCTGTTGGCCGTGCGCAGCAGCACCGTGTTCGTGCGCGGATCGGCCATCACGATCACTCGCTGGCCAGGATCGGCCGCCAGCTGTGGCCCACCGCCCTGTCGCGGCGCATCGTCCATCAGCTTCGAGACGGCCACCGCCACGTCGGAAGCGATGGAGTTCTTGATCTGCACCACCTGCACATCGGCATTGGCACGCGGACTGTCGAGCGTGGCGATCACCTTCGAGAGCCGCCGCAGATTGGCTGCGTAGTCGGTGATGATCAGCGTGTTGTTGCCGGCATAGGCCGTGATCGTGTTGTTGGGCGACACGAGCGGACGCAGCACCGGAATCATGTTGGTGGCCGACTCATGATTGAGCTGAAACACCTGTGTGATGATCTCATCGCCCTGCCGCGACGAGGTGCCGATTTCCACCGGGCCGGACTGCAGTTTCGCATCGGCCTCGGGCACGACCTTGTAAAGGTCACCCAGATCGACGATGGCAAAGCCCTGCTGGCGCAACACCGTTTTCAACAGCGTGAATGCCTGCTCGCGGCTCACGGCGCGCGGCGTCTCCAACGAAATCTTGCCGCGCACGCGCGGGTCGATCACGAAGGATTTGTTCAGCAGATGGCCAAAGGCGCCGATGACGGAATCGACCTCGGCTTCCTTGAAATTGAGCGTGATCGGGCCAGCGGACTGGGCGATTGCGCCGGGAGCCTGGACCGAAGCCAGTGCTGCGATCAAGCACGAGGCCAAGAGTTTTGACGAGGGGCGCAAGTTCATGCTCCTATCTTGATCATGGTACGGGAACCATCACGACGGCCCAGCAGGCTGACCAATGGTTGCAGTTTCAAACGTTCGGATTCGTCCACATCGGCCCAGGCGGTGAAACGCAGGCCCTGACGCGGGTTGAAGACGCCATCGCCCGTGAGGCGCAACGGGCCTTCCATCGAGGTCATGTTGAGGGTGACATCGTTCTGCCGGCCATCGATCTCAAGCCGGTAGGCCCCCAGCGGACGCACGGGCGTCAACGCCGAGGCCACATCACGCAACTCGATCGTGGCCATGCCACGAGCCTGACCATCGACGATGTCGAAAGGCTGCCAGCTGACGGCAAGCGAGGCCGTTGGCTGAACGGTATTCCAGGGCGAGCCGAGGCGGGACAGGTTCACGTCCGGCAACCGGATGCTACCGCCAGAGAAACGCGGCGACTGGAAAGTACCGCTGATCTCCAGGGGTTGATTCATGCTCTC
>JAUNKF010000015.1 GCA_030532895.1 Lautropia sp.
AACGCGCGACCTCTCCCTTACCAAGGGAGTGCTCTACCACTGAGCCACATGGGCAAAACCTGACACCAACGGCCGGGGCATTGCCACCACTGAAAACGCCCACCTGAAGACAGGCGCCAGAAACCGTTGATCGATGAATGGGCTATTATGAACCAAGTTTTTTGTATCTGCAAGCCGCCTGACGCATCTTCACCTCTTCCCGCTGTTTGCCCACGCGTTGGCGCCCTTGCCAATGCTGGCATGTGCGCTTCCGGGGATGCGGCGCCCGCGTGGACTTGTTCCGCCTTTCCCTGGCGCGGGTTGGCAACGGCATGCTGCGCGCCCGGTGGGGCTTTCGCGGGGACGAATCAATGCATGACACGCGCTAAGCATTCATCCGCGCCACCAGGAGGTCGATGAAGGCTCTCACCCTGGGCTGGCGATAGCGCGACGACGGAAACACCGCATGGATATCGCCTTTGGGCAACTGCCATTGGGGCAGTAGCCGGCAAAGGCGGCCGGACGCCAGCTCGGCACGCACCACATAATCCGGCAAGACAGCCAGCCCCGCCCCTGCAAGAACCGCTTCTTTCACCGCAAGGGTGGTATCAAAAGCCAGGTCGGCAACCAGTCGTACCGGCAGCGCCTCCCCGTCCGGGTGTCGAAATCGCCACGCCAGCGGATCCCGTAGTGCACGATTGGCCACAAACGGCAGATCCGCAAGGGCCTCGGGGGATCGAATGCGATCGGCCTCACCCGAGTCGGCCCAGCTCCCCGGCGCCACCAATACCTGCTCGAACGCCCCGAGGCGACGGGCAGACAGATGCTGCTCCGTCAGCCACCCAGCCCGAATGCTCAGCTCGTACTCGCCCGACAAGAGGTCGCGCTTGCTGTCGCTGAAGTCAGCCTCGACCCGGCAGGCGGGGTAACGTGCCCTGAACGTCGCGATGACCGGCACCAGCACTTGCAAGCCGACATCCAGCGGCGCGGTGAGTCTCAAGGTGCCAGTGGGCGTCTCATTCGACGCACTCAACTCGTCGAAAGCCAGTTCGGCAGCCTTCAGCACATCCACGCAGCGGTGATAAAAACGCCCCCCTTCTTCCGTCAGGCTCAGTCGGCGTGTGGTGCGCAACAGCAAGGTCGTTCGCAGCGTCTTTTCCAACTGCGCCACCTGCTGGCTGACCACGGCCTTGCCAACCCCCAGGCGTTCTGCCGCCAGCGTGAAAGAGCCAGCCTCGACGACGGCACAGAAGTAAAGCAGTCGATTGAGGCTCGCGGCGCCTTGTCCACGCTGAAACCGCTCATTGTTCACTAAAACCATACGGAGCTTTCCGTTTGTTGGTATTTATCTTTCAATTCGCGCACTCTAACATCGCCGACATGCTTCACCGCTGTCCCTGATCTGTCCGGCCACGTGTCATGCACCCTCGCCATCGCGAAAGCGCCGCCAGGCGTGCCGAACACCTGCCAAGTCAGTTGGGCAGCCACTTCTTTCACTCTCTCCGTCGACATCGAACCATGACACTGCAACACACTTCCCGTTTCCGCCGACTGGCACTCCCGCTGACCCTGGCCGCCTTGCTCGGTGCCTGCAGCAACCTGTCGTCCCACAGCGCAGCCGCTCCCAGCGACGCGGGCCGAATGGCAGCCACGGCCGACAAGGCTGCCGACCGGGCCGAATCCCTGACGATCGAAGCCTTCACCCCAGGCCCGGACGCGTTGTTCTCCGTCGCCTCGGTCATGGTGAAAGGCCAACAGGAGGTGATGCTGATCGATGCCCAGTTCTCGGCAGCCGATGCGCAGAAGCTGGTCGACAGCATCAAAGCCAGCGGCAAGCGGCTCAGCACGATCTTCATCAGCCACGGCGACCCGGATTTCTACTTCGGGCTGGCCACGCTGAAGGACGCCTTCCCCGATGCACGCGTGCTGGCCACCGCCCAGACCGTCGAGCATATCCAAAAGACGAAAGACGGCAAGCTCGCCTACTGGGGACCACAGATGGGCAACAACGCCCCGGCCTACCTGGTCGTGCCGGAAGTTCTGCAAGGTGACACGTTGACGCTGGAAGGCCAAAGCTTGAAAGTGGTCGGCCTGGACGGCCCCGCGCCAGAGCGCACGGTGCTGTGGATTCCCTCGATCAAGACCATCGTCGGTGGTGTACCGGTCGTCGGTCAGGAGCACGTCTGGATGGCTGACACCCAGACTCCGCAGTCCCACGCCGACTGGCTGAGCATGCTTGGCCGGATCGAAGCCTTGAATCCGACCGTGGTGATCCCCGGCCACTTCGCCGATGGCGCCCCGCTCGACCTCCGTTCGGTTCGCTTCACGGCCGACTACATCCGCGCCTTCGATGAGGAAAGCGCCAAGGCCCGTAACTCGGCCGAGCTGATCGAGGCGATGAAACAACGCTATCCGGGGCTGCCTGGCGAGGAATCCCTGGCCCTGAGCGCCAAGGTGGACAAAGGTGAAATGCAGTGGCCCTGAGCCGGCAGACGCCCGGCGCACCTAAGCCACGCGTGAGCCGGGCCCCCGGTGCCTGAAACCGGCGCCTGTCATGCACTGACGCGTCCCCGCGGTACTTTCGCGGGGACGCCATCAGTCAGAACAGTGCCGGCATGACAAGCACGGCGACAACGAATGCCACTTTCGATGGCCACGTCGCCAAAACAACACTCGCCTTCAGTTTGATCAATGTCGGGCAGCACCAGCCGGGCCGACAATAAGGTTTTCAGCCAACCTTGAGAAGGTGCCACATGGCGAGAACCGATTTGTGCTCCGACGAAGACATTCGGCTGATGGTGCACACTTTTTATACGCGGGTTCGGGCCGATGAGGTGCTCGGCCCCGTGTTCAACACCCATATCGATGACTGGGATGCTCACCTGAAACTGCTGGAAGATTTCTGGTCGAGCATGCTGTGCCGCAGCGGACGCTTCTTTGGGGCCCCCATGCCCAAGCACATCGCGCTGCCCAATCTGGATGCCGCCATGTTCCGGCACTGGCTGGCGCTCTTTGCCGACACGCTCAGCACGCACCCGAACCAGCCGATGGCACAGGAGGCCATCACGATGGCCACCCGCATTGCCAACCGGCTGTGGCTCGGCTATCAGATGGGCAACTTCCCTGACCGCGCTGCCACGCCACTCTAGCGCGTGTCATACATGCCCCGAGAGGCTTGTTCGGGGTGACAGACAAGTGCATCACACGCGCCAGCGAACCCGCATGCAGACACTTCCCCTGTTCGACGATACGCCTGCCGTCTGGCAGGAGCACCTTGGCCCCGCCGCCCGCATTCTCAGAGCTTTTGCACACCCCAAGGTGAACGGGCTGATGCACGCGCTGGACGCGGTGCTGGCGCAGGCGCCGTTGCGGCACCTCGTCACGCCGGGTGGTTACACGATGTCGGTGGCCACCAGCAGCTGCGGACACCTCGGCTGGTTCAGCGACCGGCGCGGTTATCGATACACGCCCATCGACCCGGCCAGTGGCCAGCCCTGGCCCGAAATGCCCGCCATTTTCACCGAGCTGGCCCAGGTTGCTGCGGCCGAAGCCGGTTTTCCCGACTTCGAGCCGGACGCCTGCCTGATCAACTGCTATCGTGCCGGGGCCAAACTCTCCCTGCATCAGGACAAGGATGAGCGGGACTTTGCCGCCCCCATCGTCTCGGTATCCCTCGGCATGCCAGCCATCTTCCTGTGGGGCGGTTTGAAGCGTGGTGACAAGGTGCAGCGCACCCCGTTGCAGCATGGGGATGTGGTCGTCTGGGGCGGTGAAGACCGGCTCCGCTACCACGGCGTGGCGCCGCTGAAAGAGGCGCCTCACCCATTACTGGGCAGCCGGCGCATCAATCTGACTTTCAGAAAGGCCGGCTGAGGCCCTTGTCATCCTGGGTAAGACATGCCGCCGCTCTGAAGGTGAGCAGCCGCCGTGTCAGGAAACGACGGAGCGCCCGACTTGACCCACTTGATTCAAACGCCCATCCAACACGGGCAGGCAGCAAGCAGGTGAGCAAGCACTCACTTCAGGACCAAAGCTTCTCAACTCCTGGCCGTCTCCAAGGCGCCACGGCGAATCTGGTCCCGCTCCAACGACTCGAAGAGTGCCTTGAAGTTGCCTTCACCAAAGCCCTCATCCCCCTTGCGCTGGATGAACTCGAAGAAGACCGGCCCCAGCACCGGCTGAGAGAAGATCTGCAACAGCAGCCGCTTGTTGCCATCGGCCGTGCTGCCATCGATCAGCAGGCCACGCATCTTGAGTGCCCCCACGTCCTCGCCATGCCCTGGCAGCCGCTCTTCGAGCATCTCGTAATAAACATCGTTGGGCGCCGTCATCAGCGGAACCCCCGCGGCCCGAAGCTTGTCGATCGAGTCGAGAATATCGTCGGTGAGCAAGGCGATGTGCTGGATGCCCTCGCCATTGAACTGCATCAGGAACTCTTCGATCTGCCCCCCGCCCTGCTTGGCCTCTTCATTGAGCGGGATACGGATCTTGCCGTCGGGCGCCGTCATCGCCTTGGAGGTGAGGCCCGTGTATTCGCCCTTGATGTCGAAGTAACGCAGCTCACGGAAGTTGAAGAGCTTTTCGTAAAAATCGGCCCAATAGCCCATCCGCCCCCGATAGACGTTGTGCGTCAGGTGATCCACCACCTTGAAGCCGTGGCCCACCGGATGCGGATCGACGCCCGGCAGGAACTCGAAATCGATGTCATAGATCGACTTGCCGTCTTCATAGCGGTCGATCAGATAGAGCGGCGCACCACCAATGCCGCGGATGGCGGGCAACCGCAACTCCATCGGCCCTGTGGGGATGTCGATGGGCTGGGCGCCGAGCGACAGCGCCCGCTCATATGCCTTGTGCGCATCCCGAACCCGAAAAGCCAGCCCGCAAGCCGATGGGCCATGCTCGGACGCGAAATAGTGAGCCAGGCTCTTCGGCTCACGATTGATGATGAAGTTGATGTCTCCCTGCCGATAGAGTGACACATCCTTCGAGCGGTGCCGGGCCACCTCGGTAAAGCCCAACTTGTCGAAAAACGGCTCCAGCACCCCGAACTGGGGCGAAGCAAACTCCACGAACTCGAAGCCATCGAGGCCCATCGGGTTGTCGAACAGATCAGCCATGATTCATCTCCTCTCATTCTTGATCGTGGCGGTGCAGGGCCACCGGACACGTCTTCAGGCATCAGCGGCGAACCGGGTCATCACACAGGCTGAAGACGCCACCGATCATTATCGTCGATCCATCCGCTCCCCGGACGGTTCTGCCCCGCAGCTGGCATGCCGTCCGCTGTCGATCTGCAGATCATACCCGTTCCATCATCAATGCGATGCCCTGCCCCACGCCCACACACATCGTGCAGATCGCGTAGCGCCCGCCCGTGCGAACCAGCTGCCGCATGGCGGTCGTCACAAGCCTTGCACCACTGGCGCCCAACGGGTGTCCCAACGCGATGGCGCCACCATTCGGGTTGACACGGGGATCATCATCGGCCAGCCCCAACTGCCGCAGGACGGCCAACCCTTGGGCCGCAAACGCCTCGTTCAACTCGATCACGTCCACCTGCGACAGGCGCAGGCCCGTGCGTGCCAACAGCCGCTCGACGGCCGGTACCGGGCCGATGCCCATCAGGCGCGGTGCCACACCGACACTGACGGTGGCCAGCACCCGTGCCCAGGGAGTCAGCCCATGACGGCGTACCGCCGCCTCACTTGCCAGCAAGACGCAGGCCGCCCCGTCATTGACCCCACTGGCATTGCCGGCCGTGACCGACCCCTCAGGTTGAACCACGCCCTTCAACTTGGCCAACGCATCCAGCGTGGTGGCTCTCAGATGTTCATCCTGCGCAAACACCAGGGGCGGCCCTTTCTTTTGAAACAGCTCGACCGGCACGATCTCCTCATCGAACACCCCGGCCCGCTGCGCTTCGGCCGCCTTCATCTGACTGGCCAGCGCGAAACGATCCTGATCGGCCCGGCTGATGCCATACTCACGCGCGACGTGCTCGGCCGTCTCCGGCATCGAATCGACCCCGTAAGCCGCGCGCATCCAGGGGTTGATGAAGCGCCAGCCGATCGTCGTGTCATGAATCTCATGCACGCGGGAGAAGGCATGCTCGGCCTTCGGCATCACGAAAGGGGCACGACTCATGCTCTCCACCCCCCCGGCCAGCATCAGCTCAGCCTCACCACACTTGATGGCCCGTGCCGCCGTCCCCACCGCATCCAGGCCCGATCCGCACAGACGGTTGATCGTGGCCCCTGGCACCTGCTCAGGCAAACCGGCCAGCAGGGCTGCCATGCGCGCCACGTTACGGCTGTCCTCCCCCGCCTGATTGGCACACCCCAGCCAGACATCATCGATGGCCTCCACCGCCAAGGATGGCTGCCTGGCCAGCAATGCCTTGATCGGCATGGCCGCCAGATCATCGGTGCGCACACCAGCCAAGGCCCCACCATAACGCCCGAAAGGGGTTCTGATCGCATCACAAATGAAAGCCTCACCCCTCATGGCCGCTCTCCTTCACCCATGCCATGCACGGATCCGTTCTCTCCTCGATTCAGGCTGCCAAACGCCTTGCCCTCGGCCACGAGACGCACAAGCAAAGGTGCCGGCTGCCAAAAATGGGGATCGTCTTTGGCAAAACGCTCGATATCGGCAAGCACGGCTGCCAAACCCTGGCTGTCGGCCCACCACATCGGCCCGCCCTGCCAGCGCGGAAAGCCATAGCCGAAGATCAGCGTCACATCCACATCCAGCGGGCGCAAGGCGATGCCTTCACCCACCACCTTGGCCCCCTCGTTCACGATGGCCACCATGATCCGACGCACGATGTCCGCCGCGGTGAAGGTGCGCGCGCCGAGCCCCTTGCTGGCCCGCGCCTCAGCCACGATGGCCAGCACCTCATCATCCGGCAGGCCGCTTCGAGCACCCGGCTCGTAGCGGTAAAACCCCCGGCCTGTCTTCTGGCCGAACCAACCCCGTTCACACAAGTGATCGGCAATGGCCACATAGCGAGCGGCCGGATCACGCATCGGCGCCCGGCGCTTGCGCGTGGCCCAGCCAATATCGCCCCCGGCCAGATCGATGACCTGGTATGGCCCCATCGCAAAGCCGAACCCCCGCATCGCCTCGTCGATCTGATAAGGCGAGGCGCCGTCCTCCATCAGATGATCGGCGGCTTCCTTGTAGACCGCCCAGATCCGGTTGCCGATGAAACCATCGCAAACACCAGCCCGTACCGGCACCTTCCTCATCCGCCGGGCCAGCGCAAAAGCCGTGTCCACCACCTCGGGCAGCACGGT
Source organism: Lautropia sp. (assembly GCA_030532895.1). Classification (GTDB taxonomy): domain Bacteria; phylum Pseudomonadota; class Gammaproteobacteria; order Burkholderiales; family Burkholderiaceae_E; genus Lautropia. The sequence goes on from JAUNKF010000015.1 coordinate 7,281, forward strand.
ATCCGTCACGACGATCTCCAACAACTTCATCAGATGAGCCGGGCTGAAGAAATGCAGCCCGATCACGGCCTGCGGCCGTGACGTGACGCCAGCAATCGACGGGATGTCGAGGTAAGAGGTGTTCGTCGCCAGCACCGCCCCCGGCTTGCAGACCCGATCCAGCTCACGGAACACCTGCTGCTTGACCGCCATGTCCTCGAAAACGGCTTCGATGACGAGATCGGCCTCAGCCACGGCCTCAAAGCGGGTGGCCAGTTGCAAGCGGCCGAGCTTTTCGGCCAGTTTCACCTCGGGCAGCCGCCCTTTGGCCACCTGCGCCTCATAGAGCCGACGAACGTTGGCCTCTGCCCGCGATGCCGCCGCCGCATCCTGCTCCAGCATCACGACGCGAAACCCGGCATCCAGCGCCGCCACCGTGATGCCTGCGCCCATGATGCCGCCCCCGACGACGGCAAGCTGCTCGAGCGGTCGAGGCGTCACCTCGCCTGACCAAGGCATTTTCTGCACCTCACGCTCGGCAAAGAAGACATGCACGAGCGCCGCGCGCTGCGGGCTGTCCATGCACGCCAGAAACGCAGCTCGTTCCTGGGCCAGCCCCTCATCAAAGGGCAGTTCGATGGCGGCCCGCACACAATCGATGATCCGTGCCGGCGCGAACAGAACGGGCTGTTTCTGCCTCGTGCGCTCGGCCAAAGCCGTCAAGGCGGCGAGGGCCTCGGCAGGTGACGACACCGACCTGTCCCGTGTGCGCCTCACCCCCTGGCCCGCGGCGAGCAGTCCTTGCGCATGCGCCAGCCCCGCAGCGAGCGGCTCATCTGCATCGGCACACGCATCCACCAGCCCCGCTTCGTGTGCGGCCTCGGCCGACAAGGGCTTGCCATTCAGCATCAGCTCGGCTGCCGCCAAGGCCCCCATCAGGCGCGGTGCACGCTGGGTTCCGCCGGCGCCCGGCAACAACCCCAGTCGTGACTCGGGCAAGCCGAAGCGCGCCTTCGGCAAGGCCAGGCGGTAATGCGCCGACATCGCCACCTCCAGCCCGCCGCCAAGCGCCACGCCCTGCACGACAGCCACCACGGGCTTCACGCAGGCTTCGATGCGATTGCACACGGTCGCCAACAGCGGAGGCTGCGGCGCTCGGCCAAACTCCCGAATATCGGCCCCTGCGATGAAGGCCGAACCCTCGCCCAGGATCAGGACGGCACGAACATCAGGCGCCTCATCAAAAGCCACGACGGCATCGAGCAGACCACGGCGTACCGCCTGGCTCAAGGCATTCACGGGCGGATGATCGATACACACGACCCCGATACCATCCCGAACGAAGGCGTTGACCACCGCCGTGCCATCACCCGGTGCGTCTTTCCTGGCCGCTGGCTGATTCATGAGCTATCTCCCTACATAAGCGGGCACCGATCAATCGGGCACGACCGCTGTCACCTCAATTTCGACCTTGGCGCGGTCTTCGACCAGATCAGCCACCTGCACCGCCGTCATCGCCACATTGAAATTGCCGATCAGCTCGCGATAAGCCTGACCGATTTCCCGATAAGCCCCCACATATGCCTGTTTGTCCTTCACATACCAGGTCATCCGCACGATATGCTCCGGCCCGGCATGCCCTTCGGCCAGCACCGCCACGATGTTCGCCAATGCCTGGCGCACCTGCCCCGCCAGATCATCGGTATGAAACACGCCTTGCGCATCCCAACCGATCATGCCGGCCACATAAATCTGCCGCCCACGCACCGACACGCCATTGGCATAGCCTTTGGGGCGAGGCCAGCCCTGGGGAAGAAGAACCTGCATCTCATCCACTCCTTGGAATCAAAAGAACCCGTGCGCGGGCAACCGCGCAGCGCATGAACGCACGCCCAACCGGCCTGCGCCCACGCAGCAAATCAAACGACGGCCAGCCACTCATGACACGGGCCCCTGCGAAGCAGTCAGACTGGCATCGATTACCGCCCGAATGTCAGGCGGCATCGGGATGGCCTGATGAGAACGAAGATCGGTAAAGACCAGCACTTTTCTGGCCTCCACCCGGACATGCTCGGCATCCCGGCATTGCAGTTGAAGCGTCAGCGACTTGCCGCCCACCCGCTCTACCTTCAGACAGAGCAACACCTCATCGCCCATCCGGCTGATGCGCCGAAAATCACTCTCCAGCCGAACGATGGGCAAGCCCAGCTTGCGCTCACCGATCATCGCCGCATAAGAAATCCCCAACCCTTCGGTAAACCAATCTTCCACGAGCTGGTTGAAGAGCACCAGATACTGCGGAAAAAACACGATGCCAGCCGGATCGCAGTGAGAAAAACGTATCCGGACCGGTCTGGTGAAATCCCCGTGGACATTGCTGACAGGTGCATCACTGCTGATGGATGCATTCATGGGCATACCGCCTGTTTCAACGCAGACCGCCGTCACTTGCCGATGCTTGAACCCGCAACGTTGGGCACCGGAACCACTGGCGTGCATGACAAAACCTCCTGATCAAGCCACCGACTCGGGCGGTGGCGACATCGACTTCAACAGTTCCCGGCCGATGATCAATTGCTGCACTTCCGATGCGCCTTCATAAATGCGCAGTGCCCGAATCTCCCGATACAGTCGTTCGACGGGCTGCTCACACACCACCCCCAAGCCACCGAACAACTGCACGGCGGCATCGATGACCTGCTGGGCCTGCTCGGTGGCGGTGAGCTTGGCCATCGCAGCCTCTTTCGTCACCCCTTCACCCCGATCCCGCATCCACGCTGCCCGATACGTCAGCAAGGCTGCACTGTCGATGGCCGTTGCCATTTGCGCGAGCTTCGTCTGCGTGATCTGAAAATCCGCCAGCACGCCACCGAACATCTGGCGCGTGGTGACCCGATGCAAGGCTGCATCGAGTGCCTGGCGCGCAAAGCCCAGCGCTGCAGCCGCCACCGACGTACGGAACACATCGAGCGTGCGCATCGCCACCTTGAAGCCCTCACCCGGCTCGCCCACCCGATGGCTGACAGGGACACGACAAGCCTCGAAGCGCAATCGGGCCAACGGGTGCGGCGCCATCACCTCGATGCGCTCGGCTATCGTCAAGCCGGGCGTGTCGGCATCAACGATGAAAGCGCTGATGCCCCGCGCGCCCGGCGCCTCGCCGGTGCGTGCAAACACAAGATAAAAATCTGCAATGCCACCGTTCGAGATCCACATCTTCTCGCCATCGAGCACATAGGCGTCGCCGTCCAGGCGCGCCGCGCACTGCATGGCAGCCACATCCGAACCTGCCGATGTTTCCGACAACGCAAAGGCGGCCACGGCCTCACCTGCCACCACACGGGGCAAATAGCGCTCACGCTGCGCCGGTGTGCCATGCAGGCTGATGGCGCCACTGCCCAGCCCTTGCATGGCAAACGCAAAATCGGCCAGCCCCGAATGCCGGGCCAGCGTTTCACGGATCAGGCAGATGGCGCGTGCATCCATCGCCACGGCCGATGTCCCCACCGCATGCTGCAACCAGCCGGCCTCACCCAACTGACGCACCAGCTGCCGGCAATGGGCATCCACATCCCGCCCATGATGGGCCACCAGATGCTGCGATGCCCAGGCATCCAGCGCCAGCGCAAGCTCGGCATGACGTGGCTCGAAAAAGGGCCACTGCAAATAGTGTCGATCACGCATCACCCTGTTCTCCCGTGCAAGGCTGCTCTGCGCGGCGGCCCGCCGCTTCCCACCATGCCACGACGCGGATGAATGCCAAACCGAAGGCGGGTGTCACACCTTGGATGGCATCCCCACCGCTCATGGACACACAATCCGAAAACGCTGCCATCAAACACGCTCAATCCCCTTGAAACACCGGCTTTTGCTTGGCCACGAAAGCGTGATAGGCGCGTGAGAAATCTTCGGTCAGCATGCAGATGGCCTGCGCCTGCGCCTCGGCCTCGATCGCCTGTTCGATCGTCATGCTCCATGCCTGATGCAGCATCGTCTTCGTGATGCCATGGGCAAAGCTTGGGCCAGCAGCCAGCTCGGCTGCCAGGGTCTGGGCTTCGGGCAACAACACCCCCGGCTCACACAGGCGATTGAAAAAGCCCCAGCGCTCCCCCTCTTCGCCCCCCAGCACACGGCCCGTGTACAGCAGCTCGCTGGCACGGCCCTGCCCGATGATCCGGGGCAGCATGGCGCAAGCCCCCATGTCGCAACCGGCCAGGCCCACCCGGTTGAAGAGGAAAGCCGTCTTGCTGCGCGCCGTGGCAAGCCGCAGATCGGAGGCCATCGCCATGATGGCGCCCGCTCCTGCGCACACACCATCCACCGCCGCAATGATCGGCTGCGGGCAAGCCCGCATCATTTTCACGAGCTCCCCCGTCATGCGGGTGAACATCAACAGCTCGGGCGCCTTCAAGCCCACGAGTGGCCCGATGATTTCATGGACATCCCCCCCCGAGCAGAAGTTGCCGCCTTCGCCGGTCAGCACCACGGCCTTGATGTCCTCGGCCCATTTGAGCTGATGGAAAAGGTCTCGCAACTCGGCATAGCTGTCGAAGGTGAGCGGGTTCTTGCGATCAGGACGATTCAAGGTGATCGTGGCCACCTTGTCCTCAACCGCCCACAGAAAATGCTGGGCCTCGTAGCCTGCCATCGGCCTAAGATTGCCGGCGGCCAAGGCCGCATCCAGCGCTTTCCGGTCTTGTCCGTTCTGGTTCTGCTCAGTCATTTGCTGGCCCATCATCATGCTCCCAAAAACCTGATTCATCCGACTCGCCGCGCACGGCCAACCCATCCGATCCGTGTCAGCTCAAACGCTCACCAACGGCTGGCCACACAGCCTTCCTCCTTGGCACACGCCTTCCTGAAGCGTTCAGGCCGTGCCTGGCAAGCACGACCCGCTCACGGCATCACCTCGCCCCCCGAGACCGAAATGGCTTGTCCGGTGATCGCGCCCGTACCCGGCCCACAGAGCCAAGCGACGGTTTCGGCCACTTCGACGGGCTTCACCAGACGTTGCTGCGGGTTCGTCCGCTCGAACTCGGCCCGTGCCTCCTCGGCTGAGCGGCCGGTTTTCGCCACCACACGCGCGATGCTCTCGTGAACGATATCGGTTTCGGTATAACCGGGGCACACGGCGTTCACCGTGATGCCCTTGCGCGCCAATTCAAGCGCGAGCGACCGGGTCAGTCCGATCACCCCATGCTTGGCCGCGCAATAAGCACTGACGTAGGCGTAACCGATCTGCCCGGCCGTACTGGCCACATTCACGATGCGCCCCCAGCCCGCCGCCAGCATGTCGGGCAACACCGCCTGTGTGCAAAGCATCGTGCCCGTGAGGTTCACTGCCAGCATCCGCTCCCAGAGCGCCAAGTCCGTTTTCATAAAAGGCGCACTCTCGGCCTGCCCAGCGTTGTTGACGAGCATGCCAACCGGCCCCCAGCTGGCACGTGCGTGGGCCAACGCGACCGCCACGGCAACCGGGTCGGTGACATCGGCTACCACCGCCTGCATCCGTTTCGGATGTCTGGCCACCAGCGCATCGAGCGCCGCACGGCCGCGGCCAAGCACCGTCACACGGCACCCCGCCTGCACCAGCCGCTCGGCAATGGCCGCACCGATGCCACGTGCGCCTCCCGTCACCAGGGCATGATGACCTTCTCCCATTGAATTCGCCCCTTGACAGGAGGCCGAAGCATCATGCCCAGGCGACGACGCCTCGCATCTCGACATGCTTGTCATCCCAGCCCCCGTCATCCCTGACGCCTTCCTTGCCATGCCTGCAAAGCGGCCTTTTCACGGGCAAAATTCGCTTCCATCTGCGGCTTGCCCGAACGATAGGGCGCGGGCCACTCGATCGGCGTGTAGCCGATCCGGGCCGCTTCGGTGAGCGTCCAGGCAGGGTTGGCCAGATGAGGGCGTGCCACCGCGCACAGATCGGCACGACCGGCCGCCAGAATGCTGTTGGCATGATCCGCTTCACTGATGGCACCAACCGCAATGGTCGGCACGCCCGCCTCCTGCCGGATCTGGTCGGCAAAAGGGGTCTGGAACATCCGTCCATAGACGGGCTTTTCCTGCTTGCTGACCTGCCCGGAGGAGCAATCGATCATGTCGGCGCCTGCCGCCTTGAAGGCTTTGGCGATCTCGACCGCATCAGCCGGCGTCGTGCCACCTTCCACCCAGTCATGCGCCGAAATCCTCACCGACATGGGTTTGTGCGCAGGCCACACGGCGCGCACCGCCTCGAACACGGCCAGCGGAAAGCGCAGGCGATTGGCCAGGCTGCCCCCATATTCATCCGAACGCTGGTTGGTGAGCGGCGAAATGAAGCTCGACAGCAGGTAACCATGCGCACAATGCAGCTCCAGCCAGTCGGCTCCCGCGTCATCGGCCGCCCGTGCGGCCGCCACGAACTGCGCCTTCACCGTCTGCATCTCGTCCGGCGAGATCTCCGAGGCCCATTGGCTGATGCCCGGCAAATACTGTTGGGGCGAAGCCGACACGATCGGCCAATTGCCATCCGGCAATGGTTGATCGATACCTTCCCAGGCACGCCGCGTGGAGGCTTTGGCCCCGGCATGACCCAGCTGGATGCCAAACTTCGCATCGGTGTGCTGATGAATCCAGTCGGCAATCCGCTTGAAAGCGGCCACATGGGCCGGTTTGTACAGACCGGGGCAGCCCGGCGTGATCCGTCCCTCAGGACTGACGCAGGTCATTTCGGCAAACACCAGACCAGCCCCACCCATCGCCCTTGCCCCCAGATGCACGAGGTGATAATCGCCCACCAGGCCGTCCTCTGCAGAATATTGCGCCATCGGCGAGACGACGATGCGATTCTTGAGCCGAAGCCCCCGCACCGTGTAAGGGGTGAACATCGGCGGTGGTACGGGCCCGTCCTTCACGTCGACGCCAGCCTTCGCGGCAAACCAGCGCTCATAACCTTCCAGCCAGCCAGCATCCCGCAGACGCAGGTTTTCATGGCTGATACGCTGGCTGCGCGTCAGCATCGAGTACATGAACTGTTCAGGTTCGAGCTGATCGCAGTAGCGTTGCCCGCACACCTCGAACCACGTCATCGCATTCCAGGCCGCATTCTGCAGCCGCAAGGTCTCGATCCGACGCGCCTCCTGATACGCCGCCAACACGTCCGGCAGGTGCTCGGGCGAGTCGCCCAGGCGCTCGAATTGCCGTGTCAGCTCGATGGCATCCTCGATGGCCAGCTTCGTGCCCGAACCAATGGCAAAGTGCGCGGTATGCACCGCATCCCCCATCAGCACCACATGGCTGCCCTGGGCATTTTTCAGCCACCACTGCTCACAGACCACCCGCTGAAAATTGATCCAGGCCGAGCCGCGCAGATGACGCGCATTGGTCATCAGCTTCGCGCCCTCCAGATTGTCGGCAAACAGCTGCTCGCAGAAGTCGATCGATGCCTGCTGGTCGGCCTGATCCAGACCGTGCGCCAGCCAGGTATCCTCCGTCGTCTCCACGATGAAGGTGGAGGTTTGGTCATCGAATTTGTAGATGTGCGCCTGAAACCAGCCCTGTTCGGTGCGCCGGAAATCAAAGGTGAAGGCGTCATACACCTTGTTCGTGCCCAACCAGATGTAGCGGTTGGGGCGCGTGACGATGTCCGGTTTGAAGACCGCCTCGTACTTCTTTCGAATGAGCGAATTGATGCCATCAGCCGCCACGATCAGGTCGGCATCGGCATAATCCTCGTCCGAGGCCACCTCCGTCTCGAACACCAGCTTCACGCCCAGCGCTTCACATCGTGCCTGCAGGATGTTCAGGAGCTTCTTGCGACCGATGCCCACAAAGCCATGCCCACCGGAACGGATGCGCCTGCACTTGAACAGCAGCTCGATGTCGTCCCAATGGTTGAAGGCCAGCTCGATCTGGTCAGCCGATTCGGCATCCCACTGGCGCATGTTGTCCATCGTGGCGTCGGAAAACACCACGCCCCAGCCAAACGTGTCATACGGCCGGTTTCGCTCGACCACCACCACCTCATGGTCCGAATCGAGTTTTTTCATCAACAAGCCAAAATACAACCCGGCCGGCCCACCGCCTATGCACACGATCTTCATGCTGGCTCCTGTTCTTTCATCACGTTCCCCCTGATCGGGCAGCTGCTTCAAGCCCGAGCGGCAGCCCCCCGTTCGCCCAAGGCATGAGGCAGCCCGGCCTCGCCAGGATTTGCTGCCTCATCCAGCCCCTGAATGCCGCTGGCCGCCAGGGCGCGCTTCAATTGCTCCCCCGCTTCATCGGCCAGCGCTGCCTCGCGCCAGCCTTTGAGCATGGCGGGCGTCAAACGCTCACCCGCTTGCCGCATGGCATCGAACAACATCCGGTAATGACGCAGCCCCCGCGCATGCGTGTCGCCATACCCCTTCACCAGGCGCTGACAGCGGATGATTTCCAATGCCAATGCCGGATCACGCTGTGCAGCGCGCGCCGCCAGATCCAGCCACGCCTCGATCATCGCGTTCTCTCGCTCATAACGCAGCGAATGCAGACGCCAGCGCGCGGCCCACGCCACGGCACGCAGCAGCAGATAGCCGTGAATGGAATTGCTGTGAATCACCCGCCCCTGACGTGTGAAACGCTCGACCAGCGTGCGCGCCCAGCCGGGCTGCATCAGCCACCGCCCCAGCGAGGCCGGCAGGGTTTCACACACTTCCTGCAAGCGCGGGTGCATGAACTCATGAATGTCGAGCAAATGCTCGCCCGCCTTGGCTTCTGCCCGGACCCGTTCAAAACGACTGCCTCGGGTTTTGAGGTCGGCCACGCGCGCCGTGTCTTCAAAGGTCATCCACAAGGCCAGATGACGGGCCGTCTCTCGCAGCAACACCCGTTCGCCCGCGCCCACCCGGTGCTGCATCTGGTCGAGCCTGTCCAGATACAGCGTCGCATAGGCCACATCCTGGTAATCGACGAGCCGACGCAGGCCGGCCCATAACACCGCATGCATCGCCACCGGGAACTGCTGCCTGACTCGTGCGATCAATGCCTGGATCTCGGGCACCGCGCTTGACGGCAGCGGCCCGTCCTCCGATGCCGCCAGCGCATCGTCCGACAGTCTTCGCGCATCACCGGTCGGCTCATCAGCCCCTGCTGTCGTCGGCGCCAGCTTCAGATGGCTGACAGCAGGACGGCGTGTTTGACGCTGACTCTCGCCGTTTTCCCCTGCGGCCTCGCCTGCCTCCGATACGAAGGCAAGATCGGCACGCGCTTCGGCCATCGACCCATCATTTGCAGCTGGATGGGCATCCTGTTGCACAGCCTCATACGCCCTGCCAAAAGCGGCAAGACTGGTCTTCACCCCGATCCCACCTCGCTCGATCGTGGCCTCGAACTGCTCCCGCGAAAAAGGCAGCACCCCACTGCCCGCCAAGGCACCGAAAAGCACGGCGCTGATCACGCTACCGGCCTTCAATGCAGCCTCCGCCATGTCAAAGCAGATGAAGCGCTCGGCCGCCGTGGCCGCATGGGCAAGCAATTGCTGACTGTCCACCCGGCCATCACCCATCGCGCTTTTCTCGGTCATCGAATACACGCGATGGCTCGATGCGATCAACGTCGTGCGATCCGGTGTGACGAGGCCGCGCTGCACGGCACGACCCGCTTCCATCAACTCTGACGCGAGTACCACATCCACATCGCCGGGCAACGGCATCAAGGCAAGCACCGGTGCTTGGCCGGCCTCATCGGCCGCAGCCTTGGGGAACAGCTCGACGTAGTAGATGGTGGCGCCCGTGCGCTGTGCCACCCCAGGCACCGACGTGGTCTGCGCCAGATACCCGGCCGATTCGCCCAGGCTGACGATCCAGTCGGCCAGCACCCCGCCGCCTTCGCCGCCCATCGCCAGAATGGCCATCTTGATCGGTTGAACGCTCATGCCCGCCCTCCGTGCTCAGAACGCGACTCGCGCCCGACGCCGGGCCTCGACAGCCTGCAAGCGCCCGATCACCCAATGGCGTACACCAGCCCGCAACCGCTCCCAGAGACCTGGATGTTGAACGACCCGTGCCCGGTAAAACGAAGGACACAACACGGCCGCATGCGAGACATCCCCACAATGGCCGCAACCGACACAACTGTCGAGCACCGTCGCCACCGGATCCGTTCGCAGGGGATCCGGGTGCGTCTTGATCGACAACGACGGACAGCCCGAAAGGCGGATGCAGGAATGATCGCCGGTGCAGGTGTCATGATCGACACCGAACTTCTCGCGCACGACCCGTTGGCCCGCCGCCAGCGCCTGACGCACGATCGGCTTCTCTCGCCGCTGGCGATTCAGCATGCACTCGGACTGCGCAATGATCACCTTCGGCCCCTTTTGGGGCGTGGTCAGCGCCTCCTTCATCGCGTCACGCATGGCGCTCACATCATAGGTTCGCCCGATCGTGCGTACCCATTGCACCCCCACACCCCGCACCGCCTGCTCGATGGCATGGCCGGTGCTGCGCGAAGGGTTCTGCGCCTTCGAGGACAGGATATCCTGCCCGCCCGTCGCTGAGGTGTAGCTGTTGTCGACGATGATGATCAGGTTGTCGCTGCGGTTGAAGACGGCATTGGCCACGCCGCTCGTCAAGCCGTTGTGCCAGAAACCGCCATCCCCCATCATCGAAATGGCCCGCTTGCCCCCCGAGACATTCAATGCCGCAGAGCCGGCACTCCCCAGGCCATAGCCCATCGTGGTGTTGCCCAGGTTGAAGGGCGGCAGAATGGAAAACAGGTGGCAGCCGATGTCGGCACTCACATGCTGCGGGCCGATCTCACGCTCCAGCAACTTCATCGCACTGAAAATCGGACGCTCGGGACAGCCCGTGCAAAAACCGGGTGGCCGTGCATGCACACTTTCTGCCAGCGGCCGAAGTGTCTCAGTGGGCAGAATCGGAATGACGCGCGCCGGGGCTTGCCGCTTGCCCTTGGGCCCCAGAGGCCCAACCGCGTCGTCGCCGATCATCATCCGGGCAGCCTCTGAGGCCACACCTGAGGCCGCATTCGAACGGCCCTCCTCGACAGCGGCCGACATCGCACCGACCCCTGCACCGACGCCCGACATGGCCGCGGACAGATTGCCCGACACGCCTTCTGCCGCATTGACCGAACTGGCTGGAACCAGCATCGGATATTGTGCAAAAAACCGTTTGAGGCCGGCCATCAGCACCTGCGCCGAATATTCGCCCGCCATCGGCAGCATGTCCTTGCCATGCAGCACGCAGTCCAGTCCGTGCTGCCGAAGGATGGTGGCAATACCCTGCTCGATGAAATTCGGTTGCCCCTCTTCCACCATCAACACCGCACGCTTGCCACGACAAAAACGCAGCACCTCATCATCCACCAACGGATAGGCCACGTTCATCACATAGATCGGCAGCTGAGCATTGCCATAGACATCGGCCAGCCCCAGCCGCTCCAACACCCGCATCAGCGTGTTGTAGGTGCCGCCCTGCACGACGATGCCGATGTCTGCGGCCTCGTCCGAGAAAAACTCGTTGAGGCCATTTTCCCGGATGTAGGCCAGCGCCGCTGGCCACCGGTCATGAACCTTTTCCTGCTCGTGCAGGAAACTGGCAGGCGGCAGCACGATACGATTCACATCACGCTGCGGCTTGTCGAGCGCATCGGCCACGCTGAAAGCAGGACGCTGGTTGTCAGCCGCGACAAAATGCCCATGCACATGACAGGCCCGGATGCGAAGCTGCAACATCACCGGCGTATGACTGGCCTCGGACAATGCAAAGCCCTGCTTCACCGCCTTCACGATGCACGGCAGATTGGGACGCGGGTCGAGCAACCAGATTTGCGACTTCATCGCAAAGGCATGGCTTCGCTCCTGCATGATGGAAGAGCCTTCACCATAGTCTTCACCCACGATGATCAATGCACCACCGGTGACGCCCCCCGAGGCCAGATTGGCCAGCGCATCGGAGGCCACATTCGTCCCGACCGTGGCCTTGAAGGTGACAGCACCTCGCAACGGATAATTGACCGAAGCGGCCAGCGTGGCAGCCGCCGTGGCTTCGCTCGCGCTGTTTTCGAAGCGAATGCCATATTCGGCCAGAATGTCCTGCGCATCGGCCAGCACATCCATCAGATGGGAAATGGGCGAGCCCTGATAGCCCGCAACATAAGCCACCCCGGATTCGAGCAAGGCTTTCGTGACGGCCAGAATTCCCTCGCCACGGAAGACCTCGCCCTCGGCAAGGCGCAGTTTCTTCACTTCTTCGACAAAAGATCGTTCTGCCATCGTGGCTCCTGCGTCACGCACCTGCATGCCACGACGGGCACACCCGGCACGGATGTCTCCTTGAGACCCCGTCGTCTCCCACGATGCCAGGCGATGACGCCATGCTGCCGACGGATACCCCAGTCCAAGGCGCAGCGCTTCAGGCATGCGCTTCAGAAGGACTGGGGGAAAGCCGCCGTGAGCACCCGAGGGAAAACGTCCGGTCTCCTATTGTTGAAGCTCAGTTTATTTAAGACTAAAGCTTTCCGGGATTCTGTAAAACCCTATGCTACCGAGCACACACGTTTTGAGCGGATTTGTACAAACAGTTCGCAGATTCTTGATATCGGATGCAGAAATTGGACACAGTTTTTCATCACATCGGGTTTTCCTTGAAGATGCGGCCTCCCCGCAGTAGTAGGATTTCTCACGGAGACACAGGGATGACCGCAAAGCGTCCACGTCAAGACGCTTCCCCCCGAGCAGATGCGGGGCCTTTCAGGAAACGCGCATCACGCTCGTGGCACGTGCCAAACCAGCCAGAACGGTCAGCCCCAGGGAGATGCCCGTCATGCCACATGCTCACGCCCTGACAGAGGATCATGCGAACAGCGCCCTTCATGCCATCGAGCGCTTTCTCTGTGCGCCCGAATGCCTGCTGTTCGCATCAGGCGACCTCGACGAAGTCCGCTCGATGGTCGGCCGCGTGATGAAGCCACACCGTTTGCAGCTGTGCGGCCTCACCCATCGGCTGGCCGCCCGGATGCATCACCGCAGCCTGGGCGACCTCTCGATCAGCCGCCTTCGCTACGGCGCAGCCGTCCGGATCGACCCCGGCCCGCTGGAGGACTTCTTTCTGATCCAGATGCCACTGTCCGGCCGTGCCGCCATCCGCTGCGGCAGCTGTCAAATCGAATCCGACAGTCACCTCGCCTCGGTGATCAGCCCTGATGACGACACGCAGATGCAATGGCACGACGGCAACGACCAGCTGCTGCTCCGGCTCTCCCGCTCACTCGTCGAACGCACCCTGATCGGCTACCTGGGCCATCCACTGGATGCCCCCTTGCGCTTCGAGCTGGGCTTTCGGTGGCGCGACAGCGCCCCCTGGTGCAGCACGCTGGCCTACCTGCTGGCCTGCGTCGTGCAACATGCTGACCCCCATCTCGACACCCACAAGCTGGTGCGCTCACAGATGGAACAGCTCTGCGCCTCGATCCTGCTCAGCAGCCACCAGCACAACTACAGCCAGTCTCAGCCCTCACGACGCAGCACCGTGCTGCCTCGCCACGTTCGGCGTGCGCAGGACTACCTGCAGGCCCACGCCCACGAAGCCATCACCGTCGATCAGCTCGCCGCCATCGCCGGCGTCAGTGCACGCAGCCTGTATGCAGGTTTTCAGACGTTTCTGCAAACCAGTCCGATGAGTTATCTGCGCGAACTCCGGATGGAACGGGCACGCACCGAATTGCTGAGTGGCGAGGCCTCCAGCGTGGCCGGCGTGGCCTTGCGCTGGGGCTTTGCCCACATGGGGCGCTTCGGCCTCGACTACAAGAAGCGCTACGGTGAAAGCCCCAGTCAGACCCTCCGCCGTGTTTAGCGCCTGCCATGAGGCCCAGAAGGACTGTCGCGGGGGCGAATCAGTGCATGACACGCCCGACAGCGGCACTCAGCGCTGGCTGAGCCGATTGGCCACCATCGTGCCCGAGCCGGCGCCCAAGCCCGGCCCCGGATGCGTCGAGGCGCCAATATGAAAAACATTGGCCACCGGCGTCTGATGCGCCCGCGCACCGCCCGTGGCAGCAAACGGCCTGAACCAGAAGAATTGATCCGGCGAGCAGATGCCCGAATACGGGTCTCCTCCCACCAGATTGACATTCAGGCGCGCCAGATCGGCTGGCGAATAAGCCCGCCGCCCGACGATCCGCTCGGCGAGCCCCGGCATCACGCCTTCCAGGCGCTGCTGCACCCGGTCAGCAAAGGCTTCGCGCACGGCCTCGTTCCACAGCCCATCTGCCGGCACCTCGATTTGCCCGGCGGCATCGCCCAGCAGTCGGGTTGGCAGCTCCTGCATCTGAATCCACAAGATCCAGCCACCTGCCGGCGCACGCGACGGGTCGACTGCCACCGGCTGACCAATGCCCAGCGTCGGCCGGGCAGGCAACAATCCATTGCGCGCCTCCGTCACCGACAGGCACACCTGCGCCATGCTCTCGGTGAGATGCACGAGCGGCACCTTCAGCAGCTCGGGCGAGCGCCACTGGGGCGGCGACTTCAGCGCAAAATGCAATTGCATGCAGCCACGTCCATAACGGTAGGCCCTGGCCTTCTCGCGCACCGCCGTCGGCACGTCGGGCAACAACTGCTCGTAGAGCTGCTGGGGCGTCACATTGCACACGACAGCTTCCGAAGCCGGGTGCTCGGTTCCATCGGCCAGACGCACACCCCGAGCCAAGCGCTTTCTGCCCTGCCCGGCCAGCAGGATGGTGCTGACCTCGGTACCCGTGCGGCATGCCCCGCCTCTCGATTCGATGATCCGTTGCAAGGCGTCCACCAGCTGGCTTCCACCTCCCTTGATCACCGGCATCCCGCCGCTGACCACCGCCGCAAAGGTGAGCTTGCCGATCAGTGCCGAGCCGGCATCGTCCGGCCCCAGGCCCGTGTGCAGCGTCCACGGTGCCATCAAGGCCCGCGACAGATCCGATCGAAAATGCGTCGATGACCAGCGCCTGAAACTCTCCAGTCCTTCGGCAGCAAAAGCCATCAGCCCATCCAGCCCCTTGGCCCGCCAGGCGCGATAGAGCACGCCCAACGTCTGGCGGCTGTATGGGTTGTTGCCCAACAACCCGAAAAGCAGTGGCGCATCTTCACCCAAGAGCTTGCGGGCCATCTGCCGCAAGGCATCCCCGTCTCCGGGCGCCAGCGCATCCAGCTGTCGGGCCGTGCCTTCCAGATCCTGCGGCAGCGCGATGCCCTGACCATCAGGCAGCACCAGCCCGGTGGTGTGATCACCGCTCAGAATCACCAGCCCGGCCTCATCCAGTGCCGGCTTCAACTCCGCATAGGCCGGGCTGCCCACGAAGAGCGGATGCCACGAGGAGAAAACCTCGTGCAGGTAGCCCGGAAAAAGCGCCTCCGTCCGGATGCAACCGCCCAGTCGATCGTTACGCTCCAGCACCAGCACACGCTTGCCACGCACCGCCAGCAGCGCGGCCCCCACCATCGAGTTGATGCCACTGCCCACGAAAATGACCTCGGCCTCAGCCCCCGCCGTCATGCCTGCCCCTCCACCAAGGCCAGCACCCGCAAGGGACTGCCCGAGCCTTCCTGAATTTTGAGCGGAGCTGACAGGATCACCGCCCCGGTCGGTGGCAACTGATCAAGGTTTGTCAGGCACTGCAGACCATAGCGATTGGCCCCATGCATCAGCGTGTGGCAAGGATAGGCAATCGGCCAGGCATAAGACTGTCCCGCATCGGTATTGATGGTTTCCACCCCAAAGCCGTGCACCCCACGCTGATGAATCATCCACTCGACCGCCGCCTGCGTGGGGCCGGGTGTATGCGCACCATCCTCCCGCATGCCGACGAAAGCCGCCGGATCGACCAGACGCTTGGACCAGTCGGTGCGGAACAGCACCCAGGCACCGGCCGGAATCCGGCCATGCCTCTTTTCCCACTGTTCGAGGTAATCGACCGTGAGCAACCAGTCATCATCGTGCGCCAGTTCGGCACTGGCATCCACCACCACGGCCGGCGCCACGAAGTGTGCCGGCTCGATGGTGTCCACCGTGTTGTTGGGCTGATCACGCCCGCTGATCCAGTGTGCCGGGGCATCGAAATGCGTGCCCGTATGCTCGCCACAGGAAAAATTGTTCCAGTACCACCCTGGCCCCTTGTCGTCGTACTTGGAAATCCGCTCGATCGTGAAGGGCTTGACCTGCGCAAATTGCGGCGGCAACTGCAACGTGGGAAATTCGGGCGAGAGTGTCTGCGTGAGATCGACCACGCGCACGCGGCCGCTGAGCAACCCCTCGGTCAGCGCATTCAGCACAGGAGCAATCGATGTGTTCATGAATGGGTCTCCTCGTTTATAGCGTGTGATGCACTAGGTCGGCAAATTGGCCGGATGCGGTGCCGTGATCGACACGAAACGCCCGGCATGAAAGACGAGCGGATCCCCAGGCTGCGTGGCGGCACGGACGACCCGCCCCACCATCAGCAGGTGATCACCGACCGTGCGGGCATGATCCAGCGCGCAGACCAACGTGGTCAGCGCGCCGTCGAGCGCTGGCACGCCTTCGGGCGTTTCCTGCACCGGGACCGACTCGAATTTGTCCACCACGCTCGGGTTCGCAAAGCGACGCGCCAACTCTTCATGCCGGCCAGCCAGGATGTTGATGGCAAAGTGCCGACAATCCCGGAACACGGCCAGGCTGGGTGAATGATTGACCAGGCTCCACAACACGAGCGGGGGGTCGAGCGAGAGCGAGGCAAAGGAATTGATCGTCAGCCCCACCTTCCGACCTTCGACCGAACGGCTGGTGACGATGGCCACACCCGTTGGGTAGGCGCCGAACAGCTTTCTCAAGGTGGCCGGCGCCACATCCTCACTGCCCCAGGCCGCCGGGCACACGGCGGCGGCTGCCTCCGTGGCTGCAACGGCCACGGTGGCCGCGCCGTGACCGGCATGACCTGTGGCTGACATCGATGAAACCGCCTGCTCGCCCATGTTCCCCCCTTGGCGCGTGTCATGCACGCCTTCGTTCCTGCAACGCTTTGGCTGATGAAGGCCGCGCACCTCAGCGACAGATGCGCCCCTGCTCGTCATGCAGCCCGTGCCTGCTGTTCATACTGGCCCAACAAATCGTCAGCAGCCTTTTCATCTTCCCACCAGGGGAAATACACCGAAGGCGTGTTGAAACCATTGGCCATCAGGCTCGCCAGCGCCGGATATCGCTGCGCGGCCGCCAGTACCTTCGGCAGATGCGCCGCCGGTGACAGCATGCCATTCGTCCAGCGCACGACCTCACCCGCATAAGCCCAGTAACGCGCGAAGGTCTCCTCCATCCAGTCACGCGTGAAAGGCTGATCGGCGCGCGCAAGAATGGCATCCAGATACACCTTCGCAGCCATCGTGGCGTTGTTCGAGCCTTGGCCCGTGATCGGATCATTCAGCACGACCGCATCGCCCATGCCCAGCACCAGCCGGCCCGAAGGCAGCGTCATCACCGGCTTGCGCACCGTGGGCGGGAAAGCCCCCGACAGCACGCCTCCCGCATCCGTCAGCTCGACCTTGGCCGCCCGCTCGCCTTCCCACGGCAGATAGGTTTCCAGAAAGCGCTTGCTCACCGCCAGATGCGCCTCGGGTGTTTTCACGTCTCGCCAGCAATCCAGCGGCCCACCGGGCACGCCCTCAAACACCATGATGTCGCAGGGGCCACTCAAGGTCAGCGCCGGAAAGACGAAATACTCGCCAATGCCCGGCATCAGGTTGAAAGACACGCGCGAATACTCGGGCGTGGGCGCCAGCCCATGCACATAGGTGAGCGCCAGTGCCCGTTGAGGTTTATCGAAGGGTGAGCGCGAAGCGTCGCGCTCGAAGAGGCGGACGACCTCACCCTTGCCTGCCGCCATGATGACCAGATCATGCTGTTGCGTGAGCTGCTCCAACGCCGCCACATCCACATCCTGGATCACGAGCTTGCCGCCCGCCGCCTCGAAACGTTCCATCCACGCCGGCATTTTCAGGCGCTGATCAACCGATTGCGCCGGCTTGTCGAGACGTGCGTGCCAATCGACCGCCTTCTGGCCGGGATGGGCCGGGTCAGGTACGGCAAAACCGATGCCTTCCACATTGGGGCAATGATCCTGCCATTCATCGATGCCCAGATCGCGCTCGACCTGCAATTTCATGTCGAACATGCACTGACTCGACAGCACCTTGCCGCCCCGAATCTCATCGGGCGTGCGGTTGGTGAAAACACTCACCTCATAGCCCTTTTGCAACAGGCCGAAAGCCACCGGAAAGCCCGATTGCCCACCGCCCACGATGGCAATTTTTCGCATGGTTCTCCTCCTTGGTGCGTGGCCTGCACGTCGTGCCACGCGCATCCTTCATGCAATGCGTATCCGGCATGGCTTCGTCCCCACGAAGCGACTTGCGACATCTGGCGTGTGTGCCATACGCTCAGCAGCGCGTTGGCAGGGGAAAACCATGCTTGCGTCTTGGTCAATCAGCCAGACGTGGAATGGCCGGCACCGCCTGCTCCGGCCCCATCGCCGAATAGCCGCCATCGACGGCATAATCGGCCCCCGTCACGAAACTCGCCTCATCCGAGAGCAGAAAAGCCACCACCGCGCCCACCTCGGCGGGGTTGCCCACCCGACGGATCAGGTGATAATCGGCCGCCACCTGATCGGTTTTTTGCCGGTTGCCCCCCGTGATCTCGTCCATCACGCGCGACCATGTCCAGCCAGGCGACACCGAATTGACCCGGATGTGGTCGGGCGCAAAATCCATCGCCATGTTCCGGGTGAGTTGCATCAGCCCAGCCTTCGAGACCGGATACAACCACCGGGCCGTTTGCGCGACCTTGGCCGAGATGCTGGTGACATTGACGATGGCGCCACCCCCCTGGCGAACCAGATACGGCCGCACGGCACGGGCCATCATCACGGCACTGACCAGATTGACATCCAGAGCCGTCAACCAGTCCTGGCGTCCCGAGGCGGCGCCGTCATCCAGATAGGTGGCGGCCAGATTCACCAGACAATCGATGCGTCCAAAGTGAGACGCCACCAAATCAATTGCCTCGGTAATCGCTTCATCGTTGGTGATGTCCACCGACCAGAAGCGACAGCTGGCCGGATCATCTCCCGCCACGCGCGCGCCCCCCACGTCATCCACATCGAAAATCGCGACCCGAACGCCCGCCTCGCGCAGCCGTTCGATGACGCCCGCACCGATCAACGTGGCGCCACCGGTCACGATGGCAACCTTGCCATTCAGACCCTTCATGCGTGTCTCCGTCCATTCTGCTGATGATCGACGCACGGGCCTCAGGCCCGGCATCCTGTCCGGACGGGTGGATCATCTGAACCGCTGTCGTCCGGCGTCGTTGCGGACATGGTGAAGCCAGCAGCCCACCGGCCGGTAGCCGGACGCCGCACACATTAGCCACTGGATGCAGGTATTGCACCTGCCCGCTCACCCTGGCGGCAAAAAAACGCCCCCATCGCAACGCCTGCCATCAGCAGACGGATGCGTCTGCCGGCTTCGAGCACCCATCACTCCGCCACAGGCGGCTCGGCGAGAAGGGCGTTGGCGTCGCTGCGAAAGACGAGCTGGCCGGCCTGGCGGGCGCCGGGCACGAAATGGATCGGCACCGCCGGCGCGGACGAAGGTGTGCCGGCACTGGCCACGATCGCCTCAACCTCGGCATGGTGCGGACTGCTCGGACACACGGGGTCGGTGGCGCTGGCATCGCCCGTCATGAGGAACGCCTGGCATCGGCAGCCCCCATGATCCTCGTCGCGCTTGTCGCACTGGCGGCAGGTATCGTGCATCCAGGCCGTGCCCCGATAGGCATTGAAGGCAGCGCTGTGATACCAGATGTCCTGGATCGACTGCGCCCGCACATCGGGAAAGGACAGCCCCGGCAGCATGCGTGCACTGTGACAGGGCAGGGCCACCCCGTCGGGCGCCACCACCAGAAAGATGCTGCCCCAACCCGCCATGCAGGGTTTGGGTTTGTTCTCGGCGTAATCGGGCACCACCCACAGGATGCGCATGCGCGAGGCAAGCCGTGCGCGGTGCTCGTTCACGACGGACTCGGCTGCCAGCAACGCTTCACGCGAAGGCATCAACCATTCGCGGTTTCGCCAGGCCCAGCCGTAATACTGCACATTGGCCAGTTCCAGGAAGTCTGCCGCCATCGCCTCGGCCATCTCGATGATGCGACCCACGTGTGGCAGGTTGTAGCGGTGCATGACACAGTTCAGCACCATCGGGTAGCCCAGCGACTTGATCGTTTTGGCCACGCGCTGCTTCAGGTCGAAGGTGCGGGTGGAGCTGAGAAAATCGTTCAGCGCCCGGCTGGAATCCTGAAAGGACAGCTGCACATGGTCGAGGCCCACCCGTCGCAATGCCTCGGCCCGCTTGGGGGTCAACCCCACCCCCGAGGTGATCAGGTTCGTGTAGAAGCCCAGCTCATGAGCGGCCCGCACCAGCGTTTCCAGGTCATCGCGCAACAGCGGCTCGCCCCCGGAAAAGCCGAGCTGCACGGCCCCCAGAGCACGGGCCTCTTCAAAGACCCGAATCCAGTGATCGGTGCCCAGCTCATCGCGATAGCGCGTGTAATCGACCGGGTTGGAACAGAAGGCGCAGTGCAGTGGGCAGCGGTAGGTCAGCTCGGCCAGCAGCCACAGCGGCGGCGAGATGGCCGGCTTATCGGATCCACTGCCGCTCATGCGCCTGATCCAGAAACTCGATCACATCGTCGCGCAGCCCCTGCTCATCAAAGCTTTGCTCCAGGTCTGCCACCAGTTCGGCCACCGTCATGCGACCATCACAACGCCTGAGGATTTCGGCAGCCGGCTGATTGAGTTTGACCATCCCCTCGGGAAAGAGCAGAACATGGCTGTCTTGCACAGGCTCCCACTGAAGCCGGTACATCGGTGACAGCACGGGGCGGGCATCATTCGTCCAGTGACTCATGGTCGTTGCTCCGGTGGCAAATCATCGGGGTAGGCGCGCTCGATGGCGTCGAGCATCGACCACAGGATGTCGAGTTTGAATTTGAGGATCGCCAACGCACGCATCTGGCGCTCGGCCGTGGTGCACCAGGCTTTGGCCACTTCCAGCCCGTGTGCCACATCACGCTCGGCCAACGGAATGCGCTGACGGAAATAGGCCAGACCGGCCGGATCGATCCACGGGTAATGCGAGGGCCAGCCGGCCAGCCGATCCTGGTGGATCCTGGGGGCGAACAGCTCGGTCAGTGACGAGATCACCGCCTCCTGCCACGGCGCCTGACGGGCAAAATTCACATAGGCATCCACCGCAAAACGCACACCGGGCAAGACGAGTGCATGCGAATCGAGCAGCGCCCGATCCAGCCCCACCGCCTCACCCAGCCGTGCCCAGATCTCGATGCCGCCAGCATTGGCCCCCTGATAATCGCCCTGCCCATCATGATCGAGCAGACGCACGAGCCAGCGGCGACGCGTGTCTCGATCATCACAATTGGAGAGGATGGCCGCATCCTTGACCGGAATGCGGCACTGATAATAGTAGCGATTGGCCACCCAGCCCCTTACCTGGAAGGGCTGCAGCTGCCCGGCGTTCAGGCGACGGTTGAAAGGATGGTGGCTGTGGTAATGCGCCTCCATCGCGCGCAGCCGTGCTTCAAAGACATCCGCAGGCCAGGCGTCGGACGCGATCCGGGTGGTATCGTTCAAATCTCCAGCTCCATGCCGTCGAAAGCAACCTCGATGCCGTGCTTCGTCAGCTCGGCCCGCTCCGGGCCATCCTCATCGAGAATGGGGTTGCTGTTGTTGATATGGATCAGCACCTTGCGCCTCGCTTGCGAAGCGGCCAGCGCACGAATCATCCCAGGGCCACGTGGGCCATCGCACAGTGGCAGATGGCCCATGTCGGCCGCGCGCTTGTGGCCCAGCCCCTGGGCCGGCATTTCGTCTTCCGTCCAGAACGTGCCATCGACCAGCACACAGTCACAGGCATCGAACAAGCGCCGCTCAGCCTCACCCACCTGCGCCACACCTGGCGCATATAGGAGCCGTGCTCCCGTGGCCGGATCATCGATGCGAACCGCCAGATTGAAGCCCTCGACCTGCATCTGGCGGCGTGGCGAATAAGGGGGAGCCTTGCCCGGCACGGCCAGGGCACGAAGCTTCAAGCCCGCGATCTGCTGTACCGCCCCTTCTGCCCTCGCTGCCCCTGCACACGGGGCAGCAGACATCGGGTGCCAGTCGACACCGGCATAGTTGCCCAGGGTTTTCAAAAGCGGCAGGTGTTCGACCAGATCCTGATGCGTCTCGGCCGAACAGTAGAGTTGCAACGGAGTGGCCGACTCGCGCAGGCTCAGCAGGCCCGTGACGTGGTCGATCTGTGAATCCATCAGCACCACGGCCTCGATGGGCGAATGACGCAGGCCATGACACGGCCAGAGTGCGGGCGCAGCACGCAACTGCGCACCCAGATCAGGCGAGGCATTGAGCAAAATCCAGCGCTCACCGTCAGCCGACACGGCAATCGAGCTTTGGGTGCGCGGCAGCGCACGAATCGCCCCTGTGCGCTGGCCCACGCACAAGCGGCAGCGGCAGTTCCATTGCGGAAATCCCCCACCTGCCCCGGAACCCAGCACCAGAATCTTCATGGTGTTCTCATGACATCAGAAAGGCCCGCCTGAAGCGGGCCATGCACGGATCGGTTCAGCACCGGTGCCGCTGGCAGACAAGGCAGCGCGCGCCGCCAGGGCCGGCTGCCTTGACGGCACAGGGCACAGCATCACCGTGCCGCAATGTACATGGTGACTTCAAAACCGAAACGCAGCTCTTCAAACCGGGGCTTGCACCATTGCTTCATGTTCGTGTCTCCTTTGAAAACGCGGTATCGACTTCACACCGAGGCACCCGAGCGTGCGCTGTCCGATGGTGTTGGCACAGCGGCAGCGACGCGGGATGACCTCCTGCCTCGACGGCGCGCCCGTGGTGCGTGTCATGCGCCAAACAGGGCGGCGCGGGCAGCATACCCGAAGCCCCCCGGTCAAGGCAAATACCCGCCGACCGCCAAGCGTTCCACCTGCCTGCCGGGTTGGCGCCTGTCATGACCTTGTTCGTCCCCACGCTGGCCCCCCGATGATGGACTCGGCCACGTGGACATGGGGTAAGCACCTGTGCAACGGGCGCATAATGAAACGAGATCTGTGGACATCAGGCGCTCATCCAAACACGACCCATGATCACCATTCCCAATCGCCACGCCGCGCCCACCCACGGCACACCTGCCCTGACCCCCTCATCCAGCCCACTCTTTCAGGCCAGCGGTGTCACCAAGGTGTACGGCGACGGCGAGGCAGCCGTCCACGCACTACGCGGGGTGGATCTGGATCTGTATCGAGGTGAGTTCATCGTCATTCTCGGTCCCTCGGGCTGCGGCAAATCCACGCTGCTCAACATTCTGGGCGGACTGGACGTGCCCAGTGGTGGGCAGGTTTGGTACGACGGGCAGGATCTGACCCATGCCGATGATGCGCAGCTCACGCGCTTTCGGCGCGATCACATCGGTTTTGTCTTTCAGTTCTACAACCTGATCCCAAGCCTCACGGCGCGCGAGAACGTGGCCATCGTGACCGAGATTGCGCCCAACCCGATGGCCCCAGAAGAAGCACTGGCCCTCGTCGGGCTGAGCGAGCGGCTCGATCATTTTCCGGCGCAGATGTCGGGCGGCGAGCAGCAGCGGGTGGCCATCGCCCGCGCCATCGCCAAGCGCCCGGTGGTGTTGCTCTGCGATGAACCAACGGGCGCGCTCGATTCGGCCACCGGCGTGCGCGTGTTGCAGGCTTTGGCACAGGTCAACACCACACTGGGCACCACCACCGTGATCATCACCCACAATGCCGACATCGCCCGCATGGCCGACCGGGTGCTGACGATGGGCGACGGCCGCATCCAGCAGGTGCAGCACAACGCCACCCGCCTGCCGGCCGAGGCGCTGAGATGGTGAGATGGTGAGCATGCCATGATGCGCCCTGAGATTCCTCCCCTGCTGCTGAAGGCGCTGCGCGACCTGTGGCGGATGCGCGGGCAGGCGCTGGCGATTGCACTCGTCGTGGCCTCGGGCATTGCGATGCTCGTGATGTCGCAAGCCACGCTCGAATCGCTGCGCAGCACGCGCGACCGGATGTATCAGGACTACGCCTATGCCCACATCTGGGCCAGCCTGAAACGGGCGCCCGAACAGGTGGCGTCGCAAATGGCCGAGCTACCCGGCGTGGCGAGCGTGGATACCGTGGTGCATGCCGGCGCCAAACTGAAACTGCCTCAGTTTGAGGAGCCGATCGAGGCGCTGATGCAGTCGCTACCCGATGACGGCATGCAACCCCGCCACAACCGCCTGCACCTGCGGGCCGGCCGCTTGCCGCTGCCCCACGCCAGCGACGAGATCGTCATCAGCGACGCCTTTGCCAACGTGCATCAGCTTCAGCCGGGCGACCGGATTCGGGCCACCGTCCATGGGCGCAGCCAGTGGCTGAGGCTGGTGGGCATTGCGGTCTCGCCCGAACACCTGAACCAGGGCAAGCCGGACGGGATGTTTCCCGACTACGCCCGCTATGCCATCGTCTGGGCGCCCCGATCCACGCTGGCCGCTGCGCTCGACATGGCGGGCGCCTTCAACCAGCTCTCGATCCGGCTCGCCCCCGACCACCAGACCCCCGAAGACGAACAGGCCGTGATCGCCGAGGTGGATAGGCTGCTTACCCGCTGGGGCGGGCTGGGCGCCAATGGCCGGATGGAGCAGCCCGCCTTTCGCATGCTCTTTGAAGAGCTGAAGCAGCTCGGCACGATGACGCGGGTCTTTCCGACGATCTTTCTTGGCGTGGCCGCCTTTCTGCTCAACGTGGTGTTCAGCCGGCTGATCAGCACGCAGCGCCCGCAAATCGCCATTCTCAAAGCCTTTGGCTACGGCACGGCCCAGGTCGTCTGGCACTACAGCCTCATGGCGATGCTGATCTGTCTGGTGGGCAGTGCGCTGGGCCTGCTTGCCGGCATCCAGCTCGGCACGCTGCTGGCCGGGCTGTATCAGCAGAATTTTCATTTTCCATATCTGGTCTTTCGGCTGGATGCGCAGGTGGCGCTGATCGGCCTGATGGTGTCCTTGCTGGCCGCAACGGCCGGCACCGGCCATGCCGTGCTGAAAGCGGCACGCGAGCCGGTAGCCCAGGCCATGCGCCCCGTGATGCCCGAGCGTTATCGGCGCACGCTGATCGAGCGGCTGGGCCTGACGCGCTGGCTTTCACAACCGGCGCGGATGGTACTGCGCCAATTGGAACGCCGGCCGTGGCGCGCCGTGCTCAGCATCATCGGGCTGGCGATGGCGGGCGCACTGCTCGTGATGGCCCGCTTTCAGGTGCCCACCCTCACCTATCTGGTGGATGCGCAGTTTCGGCTCTCGGAAGGCCATGATGTGGCGGTGAACTTCATCGAAGCCGCGCCCCGCAGCGCACTCCATGAGCTGCAAGCGCTGCCCGGGGTTGAGCAGGTGGAAGGGCTGCGCACCGTGCCGGTGAAGCTCGCTCACGACAGCCACAGCAAGACGCTGGCCATCGAAGGCTTGGCAGCCCTCGGCCAGCTTCGGCAGCCGATCAACGACCGCCTGCATCGCATCACGCTGCCGCCGGATGGCCTGGTGATCTCCGCCTATCTGGCCCGGCAGCTCGGCGTCGAAGCGGGTGACACGCTTCAGGTGCAGGTGCTGCAAGGCCGGCGCGCCCAGCTTCAATTGCCGGTGATGGCCACCCTCGATGATTTCGTGAGCGTGCGCGCCTTCATGGACATCGACGCGCTGAACAGCGCGCTGGGTGAAGGAGATCTGGTGAGCGGTGCCTTGCTCAACGTGCAACCCGGCTACGAGCTGGCCACGCTGCACCAGCTCGACCGCCGCCCGACGGTGATCTCGGCCGAAACACGGCTCACGGCCGTGAACGCCTTTTTCGACATGCTCGCGCGCATCAGCGGCCCCTTCACGCTGATCGGCACGCTGATGGGTGCCATCGTCAACTTCGGCGTGGTCTACAACTCGGCCCGCATCACGCTGGCCGAACGCGCCCGCGAGCTGGCAAGCCTGCGCGTGCTGGGCTTTTCCACCGAAGACATCTCGCGCATCCTGCTGGGCGAGATCGGCCTCCTTGTGCTGATCTCGGTGCCACTGTCCTTCGCCTTTGGCTGGGGGCTGAGCTGGCTGCTGCTTCAAGGCTTGCAAAGCGAGCTATACCGGATGCCCAACCACATCCCGGTGGCCAACTACGCCTTTGCCGCGCTGATCACGCTGCTCTCGACCACCGTGTCGCTCGTGGCCGTGCTGCGACAGGTTCGCCGCCTCGACATGATCGAAGCCCTCAAATCCCATGAATGACGCCCGGAAGCTGCCATGAAACTGCCCTCTGCCAAGCGCCTGTTCACCGTCATCCTCGCGCTCTTCCTGATCCTCTGGCTGGGTTGGCTCGCCTTTCGGGAACCCGCCCAACTCGCGCGTGTGGCCACCATCGGCGAAGGCCCGCTCACCGTGAGCCTGTCGGAAGAAGGCAAGACGCGGCTGAAAGCGCGCTATGAGATCAGCGCGCCGGTGGCCGGCAACCTGCGCCGCATCACACTGCAACCCGGCGACCACGTGACGGCCGGCCAGACCGTGGCCACGCTCGACCCCACCACCAGCGGGCTGCTCGATGCCCGCGCCCGACAGCAAGCCGAGGCCGATCTGAAAGCAGGCCAAAGCCGCCAGCGTGCCGCGCACGAACGGCTCACGGCCGCCCGCGCCTCGCACCAGCTGGCCACCACCAGCCTGAAGCGTGCGAAGGCATTGCATGAGGCACGCACCCTCTCGCGTGAGGCGCTGGATCAGGCCGCCACGCGCGCCACCACGACGCTGGCCGAGCTGGCCGCCGCCCGTGCCGATGAACAGGCAGCCATCCAGCAGGTGCGCTCGGCCAAGGCCGTGCTGGCGCAGGAAGGCCAGGCGGTTGAGCTGAGCGTGCCCCTCTCGCTCATCGCGCCGGTGGATGGTGTCGTGCTGAAGCGGCCCAAGGAAAGCGCCGGCCCCGTCACGGCCGGACAACTGCTGATGGAAATCGGCAACACGGCCGAGCTGGAGATCGAGGCCGAGGTCTTGTCCACCCAAGCCGTGCGGCTGCGGCCCGGCATGCCGGTGGAGGTTTCGCGCTGGGGCGGCATGGCGGCCGACGACAGTGATCAGATACTGGCCGCGCGCGTGAGCCGAATAGAGCCGGGCGGCTTCACGAAGGTGTCGGCGCTGGGGGTGGAAGAACAGCGCACCAGGGTGATCGTTGAGCTGCAAAGCCCTCGCACCGCCTGGGCCGCGCTGGGCGATGCCTTCCGCGTGGAGCTGCGCTTCATCCTGCACCATGAAGCGGCACTGCTACAAGCGCCTGCGAGCGCACTTTTCAGAATCGAAGAACGCAATGCCGAAGGCAAAGCCGTGGCAGGCTGGGCCGTCTACCGGCTGGACGACACGAACCACGCCCGCCGCACGCCGGTAAAAACCGGCTTGAGATCGAGCACCGCCGTGCAGATTCTCGACGGCCTATCGGCTGGCGACCGCCTCGTGATCCAGCCGGATGACCGGATCAGGGACGGGGTGCGGATCGAGGGGCATTGAGGCGAGCGGCCACATGACTTAAGCCAGGAGACTCAGCGGGGGTAAGCAAATGCCATCAACCAATCGATCAACGCCTCAAACTCATGGCCATCGTGTTCACCGATACGGATGCCCACGACATCATTGGCCAGATCCCGTGCGTCCTGCTCGCCAAGCGCATCGCCTGCGGCCAGCACTTGCCTCAACGACGCCAGCCGCTCAGGTGACAAGGCTGGGCTGTTTTCAGCCAGATCTTGATCGATCAACTGAATCGGCCAAGCCCTGGCGACATCAGGCGTCATGATCAGCGCCCCCAGCGGGATCTTTTCGGGAACGAATAGGGGTGTCATGCGCGCTCAAGGAAGACACCCACCTATTTTTGAGCCAAACAACTCACATCCAGCGCCTTCGGATCAGGGCGCTTCAAAAACTGGCCCAACACGGTAGGCATGCAACCGCCCACGATCGGGTTGTGCCCTTGCTGCGGCAGGATCAGATGACGAGCCGTCGGGAGTTTGGCAGCGATCTCGTCACCAAAAGCCGGCGGAATGATCGGATCGACCCCACCCGATACGATCAGGGTTGGCACCTTGGCCGTCAGCGGCTCATGAAACTCCTTCGGCAACGAACGAGCAGGCCAACTTTTGCAGCCAGCCTCCATCACACGCACCAGCGCGTTGATGCGGAGCCAATCTTTCATCATCCCGCCGGGCAGCGGGCGATGACCGATGTCTTCGGTGCAGGTGGCGGCGTAGTAGCTGCCCATCGGAATCATCTGGCTCATCATCCGATCGATGACCAGACTCAGGACGGCGGCCATGTCATATTGCTGCTGGCCCATCATCGCAATCATCTCGGGCAGCATGCCGGCCATCTCGGGCGTGTAGGCCATCATCCTGACGGTGGTGGCCAGCACCTCTTCCGTGAGCTGCCGGGTGATGATGCGCTCGGTGGCCGGGTCTGGCACCTGAACCGACACCGGCTGTTTGCGAAGCGCGGCCAGCGCTGCCATCAATTGTGCGCGGCTGTCCCCCGCCTGCTCGGCACAGGCCGGATGCTGCTGGCACGCGGCAAAGACCTGATCCAGCACCTCATAAACGCGCGGCGCCCCTTCGGTGAGCGAGCGGTTGTTGGGCAGTGGCGAATCCAGCGCCATCGAACGCACCCGCTGCGGATAGGCGCGGGCATAGTGCTGCGCCGTGCGCGTGCCATAGGAAAAGCCCAACAGATTGAGCTTCTCCAGCTTCATCGCCTCGCGCACCTGCTCCAGATCCCGCACGACATCGGGCGTGCCGTAATGACGCACATCGGCCGTGTCTTTCAACTGACGCGGGCAGCTCGTGATCAGCGTCTGCATCTGTGCCATGTTCAGATCGATCAGCGCTTTGCCGTCCGGAGATACGCAATCCAGCCGGTTCGACTCCCCCGTGCCACGCTGATCAACCAGCAGCACCGGGCGGTTGCCCATCGCCTTCCCCAGCATGGCCGACATCATCGGCCATGCCTCACGGGCCGCTTGCCCCGGCCCACCGGCCAGCACCACCACCGGGTCAGCCTCGGCCGGCTGGGCGGCGGCTGGCACCCAGGAAATCTTCAAATTGATCTGCCGCCCCTTGGGTTGCTCGGGGTTCTCTGGCACGTTCAAGCTGCTGCACAGCGCCGACAACTCGGCGGTTGGCATGCCGGGCATCTCCTGCCCCTTCAGCGTGCAAGGCGTAAAGCTCACAGGGCCGGGGTGCGCTGCCTTCAACGTCGATGTCTTCAACGCAGACAGCGCTGCGCCGGCCTTCTCCTCAACATCCCCGGAACCTGATTGATAAGCCCCCGCCTGCATGCCCCAGCCGCACAACACGCCCAGCACCAGGGACTTTTGAATCAGACGCCACAGCTTTTGATGACGCATTTTTTCTTCTCCTTGTGATTGATCACGGTTTGCCAACAGGCAACCGACATGCTTCTGGCTTACTCCCCCTTATCCTTCTTCCTTTTCGCCTCCTTCTCCTTTTATATATCCCCTTCACACCGTATCGTTCGAGAACACGCCAGCTTTCACCGCCGAAAGGTGATCGGCACCGCATCCACGAACACCAGCAACTGATAGCGTAACGAAGGCTGCGGCATCAGATCCAGCTCACGCACACTGCCCGCCTGATCCACCAGCATCACCCGCATCGCAGCCCGCTCGCCTGGAATGATCGTGCCGCGAACCTCATCTTCTCCCCCCTGCTCCCTCAGCCGAAAGCATTCAGCACCAGCATAAAAGGAAAACTCAAGCGGGATGCCCTCCACCTCAAGCCGCCAGGTTTCCAATGGCACCTGCCCCTTCAAGGCGCTTGCCATCCTGAGCCAAGATACACGCGACTGCCGGCGATAATGGCTGGGCGATGAAGGCGAGAATGGCCGCGACAAGCGCAGCTCATAGCCAGCCGCCACCGCTGATACCCATTCGTCCAATGCCGCCATGTCTTTGGACGACACAGCCTCTCCACGTGATGCGGCGCCGTGTACCTGCGCTTTACCTGCCCCTTGTAGCAACGCCCGTCTGGACAGGCTCAAAGCCACAAAACCCATCACGACCAACAGAAACATGACCGGCAACTCTCGGGCCAGCAGATCTTCCATCCTGTCGCCAGGCTCATGCCCAACCCAAAACCACCAGGCCAAACGCAGCACAGCATAGAGCAGCGCCAGCGCAAACAGACCATAGGCCACGCGCTTGAAACGGTTGGCCAGCGGAATGGACGACGCGCCTGACATCGCGGACATCAGCTCGGGCAGGAAAATCTCCAGAAGCTCGATGAACAGGTTCATTCATGTCTCCAGCAACACCTCCAGCCCGAACCAGCTAGCGCCAGGTTCAAAACAGCCAAGATTTCTTTTTGACGCCACCACCTTCGGACACAACCCCTCCCTGCCCATCGACGATGATGGCGTAGTGTCCTTTCAACCCACAGGCATCCTCGATGAAGGCAACAACCCGAACAGCCCGCTTGTTCGGGTCATCATACATGGCCTCAATTTCCATCTGGTAGTAGCCTGATTCCCCCCAGGTGCCATGCTCCAACGACACCGGCTGCGCCGCTTCATCTGCCTTCGCGAAAAGATCCGGATTGTCTTGCCAGAACCGATGGACTGCCTCCCTGGCCAGAGACAACAGCTCCTCCTTATTCATCGCCCCTAACTTCGTTATTGGTCTGAAACGGCCTTCCTCCAGATACTGCGAGTACCTGACCATTTATACACAAGGAGCCCATGTACACAGCCCGACAATCAACATGGAAGCAAGCAAAAGAAAAAAGTACGGTACCTTCCTCATCCATGCCTCCCGAAGGCAAGCCCACGATCACTCAGCCCCGCCTTCGACCTGGTTTGGACAGCATCCGCCGGCAGCCAATCAACAGTTTATACACGCACCCGGCCAAGCGAATCGGGGCAAACCATACTCGCCAAACGGACAAGGCCGCACGCTCATGCTCGCCATCCTGCTGCATGCACACCATGCCAGCAGCCAAGCGGATAGACCAACAGAGATGACAGGAGATTCAAAGAAGTGGAGCGGGTGAAGGGAATCGAACCCTCGTCGTAAGCTTGGAAGGCTTCTGCTCTACCATTGAGCTACACCCGCCTGGGTAGGCGCGTCCGCAGCTGGCAGATCGGCTTGTTGCCGAACGACAAGACTGGGACGGGGATGATCGGTGGCGTTTGAGACGGCAGCTGCATGACATGCAGCAGATAGCAGATGCTTTGAAGCGGGCTGCAACAGAACCGTGCTCGATTGGGTCATGCGGGATGACCCGGCTGCCTTTGGGGCAGCTTCCCCTGCCACATCGACCAGAAGAAGATGGTGGAGAGGGTTGGATTCGAACCAACGTAGGCGTAAGCCAACAGATTTACAGTCTGCCCCCTTTAGCCACTCGGGCACCTCTCCAGGGAAGGCTGCATTATGTCGCGGCTTTGATCGATTGTCAAACAACAAGCCGTTCATGCCCAATGCGCCAGCTTTGAGCTTCTCGCCCCCGCTTTTTGGCCAATGGCACCACGGATTGTGGGCTGCCATCATTCAGCCGGCAAAACATCGTCATCCGTCGCCGTCATGATTCGACGTAGCCGACCGCCGTTTGTCGGGGCAGAGACGCCGGCGGTTCACGTCTGACACAAAGCGGACACGATTTAGCGGTGGCGCCCTGCCCCAGATGGCTGCAAAATGAAGGGTTGTTGTTCGTCAATGCAGTGTCCCCTCATGTCAAAGAAGTCCTCCGTGCCTCAGAAAAACGCCAAGCCGCTGACCGATGCTTTCGAGCCTCAGCCGCTGGATCAGAATGACCCCGAGGCGTTGCGCGCCTATGTGGCCAACCGCCTGCTCTACTTCGTGGGCAAGGATCCCCGCACGGCCACCAAGGCCGACTGGTATGTGGCGCTGGCCCGCCTGGCCCGCGACAAGCTCGTCGAACGCTGGATGGAAACCACGCGCGCGCAGTATGACCAGAACGTGAAGCGCGTCTACTACCTCTCGATGGAGTTTTTGATCGGCCGTGCGCTCACCAACAGCCTGATGTCCATCGACATCTACGATCAGCTGGCCGAAGCGATGGTGCAGGGCGGGCTGGATTTCGAGGCTGCCCGCGAGGAAGAACCCGATCCGGGCCTGGGCAATGGTGGTCTGGGCCGTCTGGCGGCCTGCTTCCTTGACTCGATGGCGACCGTCGGCGTGCCCAGCTTCGGCTACGGCATCCGCTACGACTATGGCATGTTTGCCCAGTCGATACATGATGGCTACCAGGTGGAGCAGCCGGACGACTGGCTGAGGCTCGGCAACCCGTGGGAATTCCCGCGCCCGCAAGTGACCTTCCCGATCCACTTCGGTGGCTGGGTGGAACACACGCCCGAGGGCGGTGCCGTCTGGCGCGACACCGAAGACGTGCAGGCGATGGCGCACGACATGATCGTGCCCGGCTATCAGACCAAAACCATCAACACGCTGCGCCTGTGGCATGCGCGGGCGGCCGAAAGCCTCGATCTGACGCTCTTCAACCAGGGCGACTACATGCAGGCCGTGTCGCAGAAGAACCAGTCGGAAAACGTCACGCGCGTGCTGTACCCGGATGACTCCAGCTACCAGGGCCGGGAGCTGCGCCTGCGTCAGGAGTATTTCTTCGTGAGCGCCTCGCTGCAGGACATCCTTCGCCGCTTCCTGCACAACAATGACGATTTCACGAAGCTCTCGGAGAAGGTGGCCATCCACCTGAACGACACGCACCCGGCCATTGCGGTGCCCGAGCTGATGCGCCTTCTGGTGGACGAGCACAAGCTGCCCTGGAACACGGCCTGGGCACAGTGCTGCCAGGTGTTCTCGTACACCAACCACACGCTGATGCCCGAGGCGCTGGAGACTTGGCCGGTGGCGATGATGCGCAGCGTGCTGCCACGTCATCTGGAAATCATCTTCGAGATCAACAAGCGCTTCCTCGACTGGGTGCGCTCGCACCACGGGGATGACCCCGACCTGATCCGTCGCGTCTCGCTGATCGACGAAACGGGCGAGCGCCGCGTGCGCATGGCTTACATGTGCGTGCTGGCCAGCCACAAGGTCAATGGCGTGTCGCAGCTGCACAGTCAGCTGCTGGTGGACACGATCTTTTCAGACTTTGCCAAGCTCTTCCCCGGCCGCTTCATCAACGTCACCAACGGCATCACGCCGCGCCGGTGGCTGGCCAACGCCAACCGGCCGCTCTCAGCCCTCATCGACAAGACGATCGGCACCGACTGGCGGGGCGACCTCGACAAGCTCGTCGAGCTGCGCCAGCACGTCGACAAGGCGCCGTTCATCAAAGCCTTTGCGGCCGCCAAACTCACGAACAAGGAACGGCTGGCCAACTGGGTGAAGGCCCACGGTGGCGTGAGCTTCGATCCGGCCGCGATGCTGGACGTGCAGGTCAAGCGCTTTCATGAGTACAAGCGTCAGCTGCTCAACGTGCTGCACATCATCCACCGCTACAACGCGATGGTGGCCAACCCCGATGCCGACTGGGTGCCGCGCACCTTCCTCTTCTCGGGCAAGGCGGCCTCGGCCTATCGTCAGGCCAAGCTGATCATCAAGCTGATCAACGATGTGGCCAGGAAGGTGAACAACGATCCGGTGTTGCGTGACCGGATGAAGGTCGTGTTCGTGCCCAACTACAGCGTGTCGGCAGCCGAGATGATCATGCCGGCGGCCAACCTGTCGGAGCAGATTTCGACGGCCGGCACGGAGGCTTCCGGCACCGGCAACATGAAGCTCGCGCTCAATGGCGCGCTCACGATCGGCACGATGGATGGCGCCAACGTCGAGATCTACGACAACGTGGGCGAGGACAACATCTTCATCTTCGGCCTGCGCACCCCCGAGGTGGCCAGCCTGAAGGCTGCCGGCTATGACCCGGCCCGCTACTATGAAGAGAATCCGGCCCTGCGTCAGGTGATCGACCAGATCGCCGGCGGTTTCTGGTCACCGGATGACCAGGGCCGCTTCCGCCCGATCACCGAGTCGCTCTTGCGTCATGACGAGTATCTGCTGCTGGCGGACTTTGCCGACTACGTGGCCACGCAGGAGAAAGTGGACACGCTGTTCCGCGATCAGAAAGACTGGAACCGCCGTGCGGCCCTCAACGTGGCCGGCATGGGCGTGTTCTCCAGCGACCGGACGATCCGCGAGTACGCCGAGAAGATCTGGCAGGCCAAGCCGCTGAAGATCTGAGTCCTTCTCCCCCCATCGCCCGTGCGTCGCACGGGCGATGCGCCCCGAGCCATCTGCCCGCATGCTGCGGGTATCGATTCACGATCCCTCGGGGCGCAGGCATCCAGCCGTCGATCCATGAAAGAAGAAAACATGCGTCCGGGGCAAACCTTTCCCCTGGGCGCCACCTGCCGGGAAGGTGGCGTCAACTTTGCCGTGTTCAGCGGTGGTGCCCGGCGTGTCACGCTCTGTCTGTTCGATGAAAACGGGCAGGCCAGTCATCATTACCGCATGCATGGTCCCGTCAACGGGGTGTGGCATGGGTTTTTACCAGACGCCAAGCCGGGCCTGATCTATGGTTACCGGGTGGATGGCCCCTATGACCCGGCCCGCGGCTTGCGTTACAACCCGCACCGACTGCTGCTCGACCCCTACGCCCGGCAGCTGCACGGTGCCTTCCAGTGGCACCAGTCTCACCTCGACAGGCCCGATACCTACCACCTCGACAATGCGGCCTTCATGCCGAAAGCGGTCGTCTGTGCGGATGATGCCTTCGATTGGGCGGGCGACTCGCCCCCCAACACGCCGATGGCCGACAGCATCATCTACGAGGTGCATGTGAAGGGCTTCAGCCAGCAGAATCCGGCGGTGCCCGCCGAACTGCGAGGCACCTATGAAGGGCTGGCCAGCCCGGCCAGCATCCAGTACCTGAAACGGCTCGGCATCACGGCCGTGGAGCTGCTGCCCATTCAGGAATCGGTCAGCGAGGGGACGCTGGCCGAGATGGGGTTATCCAATTACTGGGGCTACAACACGCTGGCCTTCTTCGCCCCCGACCGCCGCTTTGCCCGTGACAACCCGGTACGCGAATTCAAGACGATGGTGAAGGCACTGCACCAGGCCGGCATCGAGGTGATTCTGGATGTGGTCTACAACCACACGCCAGAGGGTGATCAGCGCGGGCCGACGCTCTCGTGGCGTGGCTTCGACAATCAGGCGTATTACCACCTGAGCCGCCAGGATCCGGCCTACTACAACAACTACACGGGCACGGGCAACAGCCTGAACCTCAGCCATCCGCATTGCCTGAAGATGGTGATGGATTCGCTGCGTTTCTGGGTGGCCGAGATGCATGTGGACGGTTTCCGATTCGACCTGGCCTCGGTACTGGGCCGGGTGGCCTATCCGGGCGATGAGCACGCAGGCGGGTTCAGCCGTTATGCACCCTTCTTTCATGCGGTGGCCCAAGACCCCATCCTCGCCCGCGCCAAGTGGATTGCGGAGCCCTGGGATGCGGCCGGCGGCGGCTATCAGTTGGGCGCCTATCTGCCGGGCTGGAGCGAATGGAATGACCGTTTCCGCGACACGGTGCGCCGCTTCTGGTTGCAACCGGGCAAGAACCGGGGCGCCTTCGCCAGCCAGCTGTCAGGGGCAAGCGAACAGTTTCACCACGATGGCCGCAGCCCACAGGCCAGCATCAACTTCATCACCTCGCACGACGGCTTCACGCTGAACGACCTCGTCTGCTACAACGAGAAACACAACGAGGCCAACGGTGAGGACAACCGCGATGGGCACAACGAAAACCTGAGCTGGAATGCTGGCGTGGAAGGCCCGAGCGACGACCCCGCCATCCAGTCGCTGCGAGCACGGCTCAAGCGCGCGATGATGGCCTCTTTGCTGCTTGCGCAGGGCACGCCGATGATCACGGCCGGTGACGAGATCAGCCGCACGCAGCAAGGCAACAACAATGCCTACAACCAGGACAATCCGATCAGCTGGTTGAACTGGCAGGCCCAGGATGAGGCGATGTTCGCCTTCACGGCCCATCTGATCAGCCTGCGCCGGCAATACCCCCAACTTCGGCTGCCCGTCTGGCTACTGGGCACCCCCACGGCCTTGGGCGCCCTCGATGTGCGCTGGCTCAATGCGCAGGGCGAGCAGATGCAGGCCGAAGACTGGTCGGCCTCGGGCCACGACGGGGTGTTCGGCCAGCTGCTCGGGGCGCACGACGCGCACGAAGTGGATCTGTTGATCCTCTTCAACCCGGATCGCGTCGAGCATGCCTTCCGCCTGCCGGCAGGCGAGTGGCAGCTCGTGCTGGACGCCACCCAGGCTGATGGGCGCCCGCAACGCTTAGCCCCTCAACCGGTTCCTGTCTGCCGGCAACTGGCAGCGCCTGCAGCTACACTGTCCGCTGCGGCAACCGTCATGAAGCAGGCCACCATGCCAGCGGCCCGGCCCACCTTCATGCTGCAGCCGCATGGCCTGTATCTGTTTATCGCCAGCCCCCATAACAATCCATGAAAACCTCTGACTTCTCCCGTGCCAGCGGCATCCTGCTGCACATCACCTCCTTGCCCGATCCGGCCGGCCCCGTGGCGGCCGGCCACCGGCTTTCCGTCTCACACCCCGGCTCCGGTGATTTCGGCGCCAGCACGCTGCACTTCATCGACTGGCTGGAACACAGCGAGCAGCACCTGTGGCAGGTGTTGCCACTGGTGCCCGCCGGGCCGGGGCATTCGCCCTACATGAGTCCTTCAAGTCTGGCCTTCAACCCGATGCTGGTCGATCTGCAGGCGCTGGTCGACGCGGGCTGGCTGGCGCAGGATTTCAGCGAAAGTGATGAGGCGTTTGCACTGGCCGACCCCGCTCAGGCCCGTATCGATTTCAACCGCACCGATCAGTTCCGGCTGAGCGCGCTGGCCGCCGCAGCCGAGCGCTTCCTCGCCACCCCGGATGACCCGCAGCAGCCGGATTTTGCGGCTTACTGCAAGGCACAGAAACACTGGCTCGACGACTATGCCCTCTTCATGGTGCTCAACGAGCTGCACCACGGTGAAACCTGGCAGAACTGGGCACCCGATCTGGCCAATCGCAAAAGTACGGCACTCAACAAGATCCGCAAGGCCCACAAGACGCGACACGATTTCTGGTGCTTCGTGCAGTGGCAAGCCGAACGTCAGTGGGAGAAGGTGCGCGACTACGCCAAGGCGCGCGGCATCCGCATCGTGGGTGATCTGCCCATTTTTGTGGCGCTCAACAGTGCCGATACCTGGGCCAACCCGAAGCTCTTCGACCTCGACAAGCAGAACTGGCCCACGGCCGTGGCAGGTGTACCGCCGGATTACTTCAGCGAAGATGGGCAGCTCTGGGGCAACCCGCTCTACCACTGGGCGGCCCACGCCAAGGAAAACTATGCGTGGTGGGTGACGCGCATGAAGCGCGCCCTGGTGATGGCCGACACGGTGCGCATCGATCACTTCCGGGGTTTCTCCGCCAACTGGGCGGTGCCCGCCGGCATGCCGAACGCCCGCATCGGTGAATGGCGTAAAGGGCCGGGTGCCAAGCTTTTCATGGCACTGACCAACGCCTTGGGCACCCTGCCGCTGATCGCCGAAGACCTGGGCGTGGTGGACGAGGGCGTGATCCGGCTGCTGTACGAGACGGGACTGCCCGGCATGGCCATCCTGCAATTTGCCTTCGACAGCGATGCCAGCAATGTCTTCCTGCCGCACAACCTGAAACGTCATCAGGTTGTCTACACCGGCACGCACGACAACGACACGACGCTGGGCTGGTTTGCGCAGCTGAACGAGCGCGAACGGGCACGCGCGCAGATCTACCTCAAAACCGATGGCCGCGAAATGAACTGGGAGCTGATCCACACCGGCTCACAGTCGGTGGCCACCTGGGCCATCTACCCGATGCAGGACATCCTGGGGCTGGACAGCAGCGCGCGGATGAACCGGCCGGGCGATGCGGAAGGGTGCTGGGGCTGGCGCTTCGACTGGCACCAGCTGCACGACTGGCAGAGCCGCCGGTTACGGACGATCACGCAGGTTCATGGCCGCGACGCGCCTGCATGGGCAGAATCGACGCCACCGGCTGACCATTGAAGCGGCTGGGCGGCACGTTGAGGCGGGCGCGCCATCCCCGGCGCATGGCCACCTCATCGAGCTGCTTGCGCAACCAACGATGAGAGGGCTGCTGCTCCTGACGCCGGTGCCAGACCATGTCCACCCGCATGGCCGGCACGGCCAACGGCAGGGGCTGCCAGACGAGCCGATCGGCAATGCCGGTGGTGGGGATGAAGTCCAGTGGCAGCACCGTGAGCAGATCGGACTGGGCCGCCACCTGGGCGGCCGTGAAAAACTGATTGAGCGTCAGCACGATACGGCGCGTGCGCTGGCGAGAGGCCAGCGCCTCATCGACGAAGCCAAAAGGACGCCCCGAGTAGCTGACGAGCAGGTGCTTGGCGTGGCAGTAGTCATCGAGGCTGATCGGGCCGTCACCGAGCGGATGCCCTTCACGCATCACGCACACATACTGGCCTTCATAGATTTGCTGATAGCCGAAGGTGTCGGCCCGATCTTCCTGCATTTCGCGCAGCACGATGTCGGCCACCGCCCCCGGAAAATGCCCGACGGCCAGATGCAATTCATCATTTTCAAGCAGGGGCAGCGGGTCTCGGGTGGTGAGCGGCCTAAGCCTGAGCGTGGCGCTGGGCGCCTCCTGCTGAAGCCGCTCCATCATCGGCGTGACGAGCAGCGCAGCCGTGGCGTCTGCCATCGCGATGACGAAGGTTTCACGCGTGCGCTGCGGGTCGAAGGATTTGGGGGCGATGACACCACGCAAGGCATTGAGTGCGGTGCGCACATCCGGCCAGATCGACATGGCAAAGGGCGTCGGCTCGACCCCTCGACCGGCCCTCACGAGCAGTTCATCCCCCAAGGATTCACGCAAGCGCCGCAAGGCGTTGCTTGCGGCCGGTTGCGTCATCGACAGGTTGCGTGCGGCCCGCGAGATGTTTCGCTCGGCCATGACTTCATCGAAAACCCGCAGCAGGTTCAGGTCGAAGTGCAGAAAATCCACCATCTCCCCCTAATGACGCCTCTGGATGCGTCTGGTTGCCCGGACGCCTCGGGCACCAGAACGCCGGGAGCCATTCACGCACAAGCGGCGGTGCCCTCCGCTTTACGGTGCGTCAGCCAAGCAGGGCGCGGTACAAGCCCACATAGGCTTCGGCTGAACGCGACCATCCATTATCGCATCCCATCGCCGTCAGCATGCGCGCATGCCAGGCCGAGCCGTCCTGCCAGAGGGATGCCGCACGGCTGAGGGCAGCGACGAAATCATCCAGTTCGGCCCGGTTGAACACGAAACCGTTACCGGCCGAGTGCTCCGCCCGCCCGAATTCGACGACCGTGTCGGACAAGCCGCCCACATTGCGCACCACGGGCAACGTGCCATAACGCAAGCCATACATCTGGGTAAGGCCGCAGGGTTCGAAGCGGGATGGCACGAGGATGATGTCGCCACCGGCGATCAGGCGGTGCGACATCGGCTCATCGTAGCCGATATGCACGGCCACACGTCCCGGATCCAGCTCGGCCGCCTGCCGGAAAGCTTCTTCAAAATGGGGATTTCCGCTGCCGATCAACGCCAGCTGCATGCCGAGATTGCGCATGGCAGGCAGTGCGGCAAGCAGGAGATCGGCACCTTTCTGGTCGGTGAGCCGGCTCACCATGACGGCCAACGGCACGGCCGGATCCACGTTGAGGCCCATGTCCGCCTGCAAGGCCGCTTTCAACTTGGCCTTGCCAGCCAGGTCGTAGGCCGTGTAATGGGTATTGAGCCAATGGTCGTGTTCAGGGTTCCAGACCTGCTCATCGATACCATTGAGAATGCCCGAGAGCGCATCGCGCCGCTCGAAGAGCACGCCTTCGAGCCCCACGCCGAACTCTTTGGTCGTGATCTCATAGGCATAGCGCGGGCTGACCGTCGTCAGCCGGTCGGCATAGACCAGACCGGCTTTCATGAAGCTGGCCTGACCATAGAACTCGATGCCGTTGCGGCGCGTCATCCACTCGGGCAAGCCAAGTGAAGCGACCTTGGCCAGCGGGAACAGGCCCTGATAGGCCAGGTTGTGGATCGTGTAGATGGTCCGCACGGTGTTGTAGGGCCGGGCGCGCAGATAGGCAGGCGCCAACGCCGCATGCCAGTCATGCGCATGCAGGATGTCGGCCTGCCAGTGCTCATCGATGCAACCGGCCGCCAACTGCGCAGCCACCCAGCCGAACAGCGCAAAACGCTCGGTGTTGTCCGGCCAGTCCTGCTTGTCAGGGCCAAGATAAGGATTGCCGGGGCGTCGATAAAGCCAGGGCGCATCCACGATGTAAACCGGCACGCCGCTGTCAGGAATCACGCTCTTCAGGAGGCGCACTCGCGCCGCCCCAAAAGCCGAGCCAAGCTCCGCCACCATCTCCGGTGCGGGCACCCCGGCCAGAATGGCCGGAAAGCCGGGCACCACCAGCCTCGCATCCACGCCCCTGCCCCGCAAGGCGGCGGGCAGGGCCGCGGCCACATCGGCCAGCCCGCCGGTCTTGAGCAGCGGGAACACCTCCGCTGCCACATGCAGCACCCGTGGGTGCAAGGGTGCGGTCTTGGTCTGACTCGGCTTTTTCTTACTCATAAGGCATCCAACATCGTACGAGTGATGAGCGTGACGCCGCCTTCACTACGATGAAAGCGGCGAGCATCTTCCTCGGGACTCTCACCGACGACCAGCCCATCAGGAATGACGCAACCCCGGTCGACCACGACGCGGCTCAACCGGGCATGACGACCAATGACGACCTCGGGCAGCAGCACACTGCCGTAGACGCGCGAGAAGGAATGCACGCGGCAGTTGGAGAACAGCAGCGACTTCTCGACATGGCCGGAGATGATGCAACCAGCCGACACGCTCGACTCGATGGCCACCCCCCGACGCCCCTCTTCGTTGTGGACGAACTTGGCCGGTGGCAACTGCTCCTGATACGTCCAGATCGGCCAGCGGCTGTCGTAGAGGTTGAGCTCCGGTTCAGTGGCCGTCAGGTCGATGTTGGCCGCCCAGTAGGCGTCGATGGTACCAACATCACGCCAGTAAGCAGGCGCCCTGTCGCTGTTGTAGACACAGCTGTCGACGAAATTGTGAGCCACGGCCTGGCCTTCACGCACCGCCTTCGGCAGAATGTCCTTGCCGAAATCATGTTCGGAGCCTTCCGTGTGCATGTCCTCTTCGAGCAGTCGATAGAGGTAATCGGCCGTGAAGATGTAGATGCCCATCGACGCGAGCGACCGATCCGGGTTGCCCGGCATGGCGGGCGGGTCGGCCGGTTTCTCGACGAAGGAGGTGACACGCTTGTGCTCGTCGATGGCCATCACGCCGAAAGCAGTGGCTTCATGCCGATCGACCTCGATGCAGCCCACCGTGACCCCTGCGCCCGAGAGCGCATGATCGGCCAACATCCGGGCATAGTCCTGTTTATAGATATGATCGCCGGCCAACACGACGATGTACTTGGGCGCCACGGCCTTGATGATGTCGAGACTCTGATAAACGGCGTCGGCCGTGCCCCGATACCAGGTGGTTTCATCGACACGCTGCTGCGCCGGGATCAGGTCGATGAATTCGTTCATGCCGGATTTCATGAAATTCCAGCCACGCTGCAGGTGCCGAAGCAGACTGTGCGACTTGTACTGCGTGAGCACGGCAATGCGCCGCAGCCCCGAGTTCAGGCAGTTCGACAACACGAAATCGATGATCCGGAAGTGCCCGCCAAAATACACGGCGGGCTTGGCCCGAACATCCGTCAGCTGCTTCAAGCGACTGCCGCGCCCCCCTGCCAGCACCAACGCCATTGCCTCCTTGGGCAAGTGTCTTTCCAGACTGCTACGATCAATTTCCGACATGTTTGTCTCCAGGGGTTAAGACAGCAGCCCTCGTGAGGCTGCGTTGTCTCACATTATGAAGCGTTGAAAACATTTTCGCAGAACAGCCCAGCAAAGCATCGGGCGAAAAAAGGCGGTCATTCCGAGAAAGGAGATGACCGCCACTTGCGCGCCGACCAACGGCGCCTCATCAGTTTTTTCAGCCGCTATCGCGCCGCCTTCGCCAGAGCCAAGACATGCCGCACAGCAGCACGGGCCTCAACCGGCCACCGGCTGCGGCAACGCCACCGGGGCGCGCAGTTTGGCTTTGGCCTCGCGCAACACCTCGTCGATGGTACGACGGTGCATGGCA
The DNA here is from genome assembly GCA_030532895.1 of Lautropia sp. Classification (GTDB taxonomy): domain Bacteria; phylum Pseudomonadota; class Gammaproteobacteria; order Burkholderiales; family Burkholderiaceae_E; genus Lautropia. The sequence goes on from JAUNKF010000015.1 coordinate 49,674, forward strand.
GCGGCCGGGCGCAGCGTTTGCGCAGGCCGCTGACGGCCTCGCTGCAGCCCCGGCACGATCTGGGCGGCCGGCGGCTCGGGCGGCAAAAAGGCCGAGCGACTGGGCGAGCAGAACTCGATCAGACTGCCATCCGGGTCACGCATCAAGAAACGCCGATAACCATGGAACTCGTCACGTGGCGGCTGCACGATCGGCAAGCCCCGCACCACGGCGCGCGCATGGAACTCGTCGACGTTATCGACCATGAAGCTCAGGTACATGCCAGCCGGGTTGGCCCGCCATTCACTGGGCATCAACGGGTGATCCCGCTGAATGATCCCCAACGCCAGCTCCGGGTCGGTGGGCGAGACCAGATGCACGAACCAGTCTGTCTCTCGCGCCACCACGAGGCCCAGCAGATCCTGATAGAAATCCTTGCTTTCGGCCAAACACTCGCTGCTGATGTTGGTAAGCAGACGTTGGATGCTCATGCGCGTTTCTCCTTATTGGACAGTACTGTCGGTCATCAACCCGGCATGACCTATGGTCTGATCAGACAAGCACGACAACCGGCGCCGCGATTCCCGCTGGCGGGAAGCGCAGCCCCGGTTGGTCGAGGTTTCCGTTCAACCCGGATATCGCCCCTTGTCGAATGGCCGGGTGACGGCACGGCTGTTCAGACGAACTTTCAGCACTTGCTTATCTCCACTCATCGTAGTCCCATACGGGCACAGACCCATGTCTGTCCGGTTGAACGGCATCACAGGGCCGGCCAGCGGCGTTTTCATCAGCCGGCTACGTGGTCGGCCAACATCACATGCCTCGCCACCATCCGGCATCGCCGGCTGCCCGAAACACCAGGACGATTTCGCCCCTGGTGATTCACGTCTGGAAGACGATGTCGATGTCCATGCCCTGGCCACATGAGATAAGCTCGCCACACACACCTGCGTCTGCATCGCTGCCCAAGCGCCTCAAGGCATGGCTTTCATTCTGCCCTGCCAACCCGCTTTCGGGTGTTTCAATTCACCCGCATCTCATAGCATTTGTAAAATTCTTATGAACAGATCGGCTGATTCAGCCCCCACGGGTTGCCCCCTGCACACAGCCCGTCAGCCTGCTGACACCGCACAACGCAGGCAAGCAGACGAGACCGGGCAAGACACACGAAACGGACAGACGGAGCGAGCGGGTGCCGAAGAGGCCGAGGTGCTACGCGCCACCCGCACCTGGCTGGAACAGGCCGTGATCGGGCTGAACCTTTGTCCCTTTGCCAATGCCACGGTGCGCAAGAACCGGCTACGGATGGTGGTGAGTCAGGCCAAAGACCCGTCCGCGCTGCTGGCAGAGCTGCGCGAGGCGTTGCAGGATCTGCAGGACACCCCCGAAGACACGCTGGAGACGACGCTCCTGATCTGCCCGCGGCTCTTGTCCGACTTCCTGGACTTCAACGATTTTCTGGATCGCGCCGACGCGCTGCTCACCCAACTGGGGCTGAACGGCACGTTTCAGATTGCGAGCTTTCACCCGCAGTACCAGTTTGCCGGCACCGCGCCCGAGGACATCGGCAACGCCACCAACCGGTCGCCCTACCCCACGCTACACCTGCTGCGCGAAAGCAGCATCGACCGGGCGGTTGCCGCCTGGAAAGGGGATACCGTCCAGATTTTCGAGAACAACATCGCCCGCCTCGAAGCCTTGGGCGAAGACGGCTGGCGTGAGCTGGCCCGGCAGTGGCAACCGCCCCGCACCTCATGACGCAGGCCCTGTCCTGACCCGCACCACCACCACGAGGCCATCCCGCCCCCACGCCTGGGACGGGCGCGCATCGTCGGCTCACCACGACGAACAGGATGGCGCCTGACGCGCGCCGCCCGAACGACGAGATCAGCGCCCAATGGCCGGCAGCGCTCCGCTATTATCATAGAGGGCGTCATGAAGCGCCCGCAGGCCCGAGGCCGCCGGCGCCATTGGCAACAAGGCATGCCTCATGACACACAAGCGGGATGACCCACACCGGGGGCGGATCATGCCGCGTGGATGTTTGATACCCACCATCCCCCACCGACTCAAGGACAACACCCTCATGGATCGACGTTCTGCCCTGAAAGGCGGCGTGGCCGCCAGCGTGGCAGCCGGCGCCAGCACACTGGCTGCCCCTGCCATTTCCCAATCCCGCCGTCAGTGGCGCATGGTCACGAGCTGGCCGAAGAACTTCCCCGGTCTGGGGGTCAGCACCGAAAACCTCGCCAAACGCATCACGACCATGTCCGGCGGCAAGCTGAGCGTGAAGGTCTATGCTGCCGGCGAGATGGTGCCCGGCCTGCAGGCACTGGATGCGGTGATCGAAGGCACGGCCGAAATGGCCCACAGCGCCGCCTACTACTGGATGAACAAAAGTCCGGCGCTTGCCTTCTTCACCGGCGTGCCCTATGGCATGACGGCCAGCGAGATGTCGGCCTGGATCAATGCGATGGGTGGCCAGGCGCTGTGGGACGAGGTCTATGACCAGTTCGGCGTGCAGGGTTTTCTGTCGGGCAACACCAGCATCCAGGCAGGCGGTTGGTTCCGCAAGGAGCTGAAATCGGTGGCCGATCTGAAAGGCTTGCGCATGCGTGCCCCCGGCATCGGCGGTCAGGTCTGGCAGAAGATGGGCGTCTCGACGATGAATCTGGCTGCCGGCGACATCTTCCAGGCCCTGCAAACCGGCACGCTGGATGCGGCCGAGTTCGTCGGCCCCTACAACGATCTGGCGCTGGGCCTCTATCAGATCGCCAAAAACTACTACATGCCCAGCTTCACCGAACCGGGTCTGTGTACCGAGCTGGTCGTCAACAAGGAGAAGTTCCAGGCACTGCCCAAGGAGCTGCAGGAAGTCGTTCGCACGGCCTGCCAGGCCGAGTACGAAAGCATGTTCGCCACCTACATGGCCAACGACCCGCGCGCGCTCCAGACCCTCGTGAACAAGCACGGCGTGAAGGTTCGCAAGTTCCCCGACGACATCTTCGAGCAGGGCGCCAAATACTCGAAGGAGCTGATCGAGGAGCTGCGCAACAGCAAGGATTCCCTCACGAAGAAGGTGGCCCAGCACTACATCGAGTCCTTCAACCTGCTTCGCACGAAGACCGATGAGTCCGACCTGCCTTACATCGAAGCGCGGGTCAAGTACTTCAGCTTCGGCAAGTAAGTACACACTCACCCCAAGACCCGGATACTCTCGATGCAAGCGATTGCAAACTACGTCAAGCTGATCAGTGCCCTCAACGGGTTGATCGGCCGCACCTTCTCATGGCTGGCGCTCTTCATCGTGCTGGTCTGCTTCACGGTGGTGATGCTGCGCTACCAGTTCGGCATCTCCTACATCTGGATGCAGGATCTGTACGTCTGGCTGAGCGGTGCCATGTTCATGGCGGTCAGCGCCTTTGCGCTGATGCGGGATGACCATGTTCGGGTCGACATCTTCTACCGCAAGGTATCGCGCCGGCAGAAAGCCTGGCGCGATCTTTTCGGCGTGCTCCTCTGCCTGTTGCCCTTCTGCGTGCTGGTCTGGAGCTATGCACTGCCCTATGTGCAACGCGCCTGGCGACTGTGGGAAGGCTCGCCCAACAATGGCGGCATGCCCGGCTTCTTCGTGCTCAAGACCTTCATCCTCGTCTTTGTGGTGCTCACGGCCCTGCAGGGGCTGGCCATGCTCGGCCGCAGCCTGCTCGTGCTGGCCAATCAGGAAGAACGCCTGCCCGAACACCTCCGCTACTCACAACCGGAAGCCCACTGAACGATGGATCCTGTCCTGATCGGCGAAATCCTCGCCGGCTCGCTCTTTTTCGGTGTCATCGGCATCCTGATGCTGGGTTTTCCGGTGGCCTACTCGCTCGCAGGCGCCTCGCTGCTCGTGGCTTCGATCGGCTGGTACTTCGAGGTGTTCGACTTCTCCAACTTCGGCGCACTGGCCTCCCGCTACATCGGCTTCATGTCCAACGAGGTGCTGGTGGCCGTGCCGCTCTTCATTTTCATGGGCGTGCTGCTGGAGCGCTCGGGCATTGCCGAAGCCCTGCTCGGCACGATGGGCCGACTCTTCGGGCGTGTGCGCGGGGGGCTGGGCTTCGCCGTCATCATCGTGGGCGCGCTGCTCGCAGCCTCCACCGGCGTGGTGGGCGCGACCGTCGTCACGATGGGCCTGATCAGCCTGCCCGCCATGCTGCGCGCCGGCTATGACCCGAAACTGGGCACCGGCGTCATCGCTGCCTCGGGCACGCTCGGGCAGATCATTCCCCCTTCCACCATCCTGATCTTCATGGGCGACATGCTGGCCGGCACGCACGCCCAGGTTCAGATGTCGAAGGGCAATTTCGCCCCCACCCCGGTCTCGGTGGGCGACCTCTTTGCCGGCGCGCTGTTTCCGAGCGTCGTGCTGATCCTGCTCTACATGCTGTACATGGCGGGCAAAGCCCTCTTCGATCCGAAGTCCTGCCCGGCCATCTCCCCCGAAGAGCACCAGGGCCGCAGCCTCGCACGTGATGTGTTCACCGCGCTGCTGCCACCGCTTTTGCTGATCATCGCCGTGCTCGGTTCCATTCTGGGCGGCGTGGCCACACCGACGGAAGCGGCCTCGGTCGGCTCGGTGGGCGCGCTGCTGCTGATCATCGCCAAACGCAAGCTGTCGGTGAAGATGCTGCGCGACGCCTGCCAGAGCACGGCCGTCATCACCTCGATGGTGTTCACGCTGCTCCTCGGCGCCGCCGTGTTCTCGATCGTCTTCCGGATGCTGGGCGGAGAAGAGCTGGTGCACGAGCTGCTCTCCGATCTGCCCGGCGGCGCGATGGGCGCGCTGATCATCGTCATGTTCGTGATGTTCCTGCTGGGCTTCATCCTCGACACGTTCGAGGTCATCTTCATCATCATCCCGATCACGGCGCCGGTGCTGCTGGCGCTCGACATCAATCCCGTCTGGCTCGGCGTGCTGGTCGGCATGAACTTGCAAACCAGCTTCATGACCCCACCCTTCGGCTTTTCACTGATCTACCTGCGCGGCGTCGCACCAGCCAGCGTCAGCACCGGCACCATTTACCGTGGTGCAGCGCCCTTCGTGTTGCTGCAGCTGATCGGGCTGGCCGCCGTCATCGCCTTCCCCGAGCTGGCCACCTGGCTGCCGGCCCAGATCTTCGGTAACGGAGAATAAACACCCATGTCCGAACCCCTGCAAACCCGGCTCTCACGCCTAGACCCCGCGCTGCTGCGCGGCTTCATGCGTGGCCTGGAAAAAGAAAGCCTGCGGGCCACGGCCGATGGCCAACTGGCCATGACCCCGCACCCGAAGGCGCTGGGTGCGGCACTCACCCACCCCAAGATCACCACCGACTTCAGCGAGTCTCAACTGGAGCTGATCACCGGTGTGCATGGCAGCGTGGAAGCCTGCCTGCACGAGCTGACCGAAACCCACCAGTTCACGCTGGCGCATATCGGCCACGAGCTGATGTGGTGCACCAGCATGCCCTGCGAGCTGCCACCGGACGACCAGATTCCGCTCGGTCAGTACGGCAGCTCCTTCATCGGGCGCGCCAAGACGATCTACCGCGAAGGGTTGAAGCACCGCTATGGCAGCCGGATGCAGACGATCTCGGGTCTGCACTACAACTTTTCGGTGCCGGAGGCCCTATGGGAGCGGATCAAGGCCATTCCGGGCCTGGGTCTGGATGACCTGCGCCCGCTGCGCGCACGCAATCAAGGTTATTTCGGCCTGATCCGCAACTTCCGCCGTGATGCCTGGCTGTTGATGCTGCTCTTCGGTGCCTCACCCGTCGTGGCTCGCGGCTTTGGTGAAGACGCCCCCCAGCCCCTGCAACCCTTCGGGCGCGACGCGCTCGGTCTGCCCTATGCCACCTCACTGCGCATGGGGCCGCTTGGCTACCAGAGCGATGCGCAATCGCACATCGGCGCGAGCTACAACTGCCTCAAAAGCTATGCCCACTCGCTGCATGATGCACTAACCGATCCTTACCCCCCCTATGAGCAGATCGGCATCTGCGTGGACGGCCACTACCGCCAGCTCTCGACAGCGCTCTTGCAGATCGAAAACGAGTTCTACGGCACGATCCGGCCCAAACAGACGATCCGCCCACAGGAGCGCCCACTCGTGGCGCTGGCTTCGCGTGGCGTGGCCTATGTGGAAGTGCGGCTGATGGATCTCGACCCCTTCAGCCCGATCGGCATCACGGCCGACACGATCCGCTTCCTCGACACCTTCCTGCTCTATTGTCTGCTGCGCAACAGTCCGAAGGACAGCCCCGACATCAGCGCCCGTCAGGCGCGTAATCGCCACAAGGTGGCGCAGCGGGGCCGCGAACCGGGCCTGATGCTGGAGAGGGACGATGGCACCGAGGTGCCACTGCTCGACTGGGCACATGAGATGCTGGCCGATTGCGAGCAGGTGGCCCGCCGGCTGGATGAAGCCCACCCCGAAGGGGATGGCGCCTACCATCGGGCCTTTGTCATCGCCCGCGAGCGCGTCGAAGACTTCGACAAGACCCCGTCGGCCCGGCTGATGGCCGCGCTGGCCGCTCACCCCGACGCCTCACTGACCCAACTCGTGCTGGCCTGCTCGGCCGAACATCGGCAGCGCCTGCTCGCCCAGCCGCTGCCTGAGGCCATCCAAGCCGATTTCGTCAGCATGGCGGCAGAATCCTTCGTGAAGCAACAGGCCATCGAGGCTGCCGACACCGGCGACTTCGAGACCTGGCGCCAGCACTACATCACCTCGGTACCCCCGCTGATCAGTGACTGAACATCAAGCCCGCGAGGCGCTGCTCGTGCGCGCCTTCGACCAACAGCCGCCTTCCGACCTCTGGACGGAAGACGACCGCCGCCACGCCTCGCAGGAGGCCCGACGACAAGCCGGCCCTGATGCCAGCGCCGAGCGCTTCGTGGCCACCCGTGCCGCCGTGGCGCTCAGCCGGCTGGACAAGCGCGAGCCCGGCCTCGCCGAGGCCGTGCAGCAGCTGGCCTGGCGGCCGTGGATCGGCCCGGTCGTGATGCTGGCCGCACTGCTGAGCGGTCTGGCGCTCGATGCCGCCGGCGCGGGCAACCGCATCAACATCCTGAACCCGCCGCTGCTGCTGATCCTTGCCTGGAACCTGCTCACCTACCTGGTGCTGGCCTTCAATGCCATCTGGCCAGGCAAGGCACAGATCCAGAGCACGGGTCTGGCCCGCCTGCTGGCCCGTGTGGCCACGGGACAGGGCTGGCGCGCCCGTTCGGGTGCCTGGCAAGCCCCCGTGCATGCCGCCTCCATCGAGGGGGCACCGCGCCCCCGTGACCGCACCGCCTCAGCCCCCATCGGCCCAGGGATGGCAGGACACGAGGCCCCCCACGGTGAGCGGCACGGCCCGGCAACCCATCAGGCCGACACGGCGCAGCAACGGGCCAGCGTCGTCCAGCAGGCACTCAGCACCTTCCGCACGAGCTGGTTCAAGCTGGCGGCCCCGCTCTACGGGCAGAAAGCCATCAGCCTGCTGCACGCGGCCGCCATGCTGTTCGCACTGGGCGCCTTGGGCGGCCTGTACCTGCGCGGTCTGGCCTTCGAGTACCGTGCCGGCTGGGAAAGCACCTTTCTGAACGCCGAACAGGTGTCGGCGCTCCTGCACTGGCTCTGGGGCGCGGCCAGTTCTGTTACCGGCATCCCGCTGCCCGACGCGACGCAGCTTGAAGCCATGCGCTTCCCCGACCATGCCGGGGCCAATGCCGCACCGTGGATTCACCTGCAAACCCTCACCGTGCTGCTCGTCGTCGTGCTGCCCCGGCTGGGGCTGGCGCTGTGGCACCAGCTACGTGCCCGGCGCCTGAGCCGGCACTTTCCCCTGCCGCTCGATGAGCGCTACTTCAAGGATCTGCTGCGGCAACAGCGGGGCGAGTCGGCCGTGGCCTGGGTGCTGCCCTACAGCTACACGGTGCCCGAGGCCCAACGCGCCGGCCTGCTGGGCCTGTTGAGCCAGCTTCAGGGGGGGCAGACGCAGCTGCGGCTGCAAATGCCGCTTGCCCTCGGCGAAGAAGACGAGCTGCAAGCGCCACTGCCCGAGCTGGCCGGCAGCACGCTCGCAGTGGCCCTCTTCTCGCTCTCGGCCACGCCCGAGGCCGAGAACCATGCCACCTTCCTCTCACGGCTCAGCGCCTTGCTGCCGCCCGGCATGCCGCTCGTGGCGCTGGTGGATGAAAGCAGTTTCCGTGCCCGCTTCGGAGCCGACACCCACCGGCTCGACAGCCGCCGCAGCACCTGGCGTCGCATCCTCGCCACCCACAGCGACCTGCCGCCGGTATTCGTCGATTTGGGCGCCGCCACTGACGCCACCGTCCAGCAGGACGCCCTTCAGACACTGGAAGGGCTGCTCGCGGGCGGCCGGCACGAGGCCCACAGCCTGCACTGATCGGTGCCCGCAGGCGCTGCTCCAGCGCCTGCCCTTTTCATTTGGCTGAACACCTGTCGGCATTGCAACGGATGGTGCGCCGTCATCAACGGCGCACCGAAGCTGATGCACAATCAGGAAAATGCCCTATCATGGGTCAGCGTCTGATCCTTAGCTCGTGCCCGTGCCCAACGACACCGCCTCCACCATCTCCCTCAGCCTGGTCTCTCACACCAACGTGGGCAAGACCACGCTCGCCCGCACCCTGCTCTCACAGAACGTGGGCGAGATCCGCGACGAACCGCACGTCACCGACACGGCCGACCGCTTCGAGCTGGCCCAGACGCCCGAAGGCGACCAGCTGCTGCTGTGGGACACGCCCGGCTTCGGGGACAGCGCCCGCCTCGCCCGCCGGTTGCTGCAATCCGACAAGCCCATCGGCTGGTTCGTCTCGCAGGTGTGGGATCGCTTCGCCGATCGGCCACTGTGGTCAAGCCAGCAGGCCGTGCGCAACGTGCGCGAAGAAGCCGACGTGGTGCTCTACCTCGTGAACGCCGCCGAAAACCCCGAAGACGCCAGTTACGTCGAACCGGAGATGAAGATCCTCGCCTGGATCGGCAAACCCATCGTGGTGCTGCTGAACCAGATGGGGCCGCCCGCCGGCCCCAAGGCCGAAGCCGAAGAGATCGAGCGCTGGCGCAGTTATCTGGCGCGCTTTGGCGATGTGCGCCAGGTGCTGGCGCTGGATGCCTTTGCCCGCTGCTGGGTGCAGGAAGGCGCGCTCTTGCAAGCCGTGGCGCCGCTGCTGCTGCCCGCCAAGCAAGCCGCTTTCGAACGGCTCAACCTGCTGTGGCAGCACCAGCGCCGCCAGACCTTCGATGCCTCGATGCAGGTGCTCGCCAAGCGACTTGCCGCCACCGCACTCGACCGTGAACAGATCCCCAACAGCAGCCTGAAAGACCAGCTGCGTGAAGTAGGCAAGGTGCTCGGCATCGCGCGCGATCGCCAGGACGACGCGAAACAGCGCGCCATGAGCCTGCTGGCCGAGCGGCTGAACAGCGCCATCCGCGAATCAACCGACGAAGTCATCCACCTGAACGGGCTGGAAGGTCACGCCAGCCAGGAAGTGCTGAGCCGGCTCGCCGAGCACTACGACGTGAGCGAAAACCTGAACGAAGGCCACGCCGCGATGGTGGGCGGCCTTGTCACCGGCGCGCTGGCCGGCTTGAAGGCCGACGTGCTGGCCGGCGGCCTGACACTGGGCGGCGGCATGATCGCCGGCGGCGTGCTGGGCGCACTGGGTGGCGCGGGGCTGGCCCGCGGCTACAACATGGTGCGCGGCATCGATGCCGTCACCGTGACCTGGACGGATGCCGTCATGAACCGGCTCGTGCAGTCGGCCCTGCTCACCTATCTGGCCATTGCCCACTACGGACGCGGCCGTGGCGACTGGGCCGAGTCCGAACACCCGGCCTATTGGGAAAAAACCGTCGCCGACGTGCTGGCCCAGCAGGCCGAACCTTTCAACCAGTTCTGGCGCAAGCGCCAGAGCTACGGCCCGGATGCGCTTGCCAAGGACATCCAGACCGAGCTGACGCTCGCGATGGAACGCATCCTGATCCGCCTCTACCCGAACGCCCTCTCGATGGCCGCCCTCGGCAGCGGCGCCAAGCGCCTGAACATCAGCCTCGGCGCCGAGCTGGATGCGGCCACCCGGCCGATGGGGGATGCGAGGCAAAATGCCGTGGAAACAGCATTGGACGCGACAGCATCGCCCCCTGGCTCGGAAGAAGAGCAAGGCGCCGATGCACCCGCTGGAGACAGGGACGATGAACGTCAAACGACTGCGGACACGACGGCTGATGCCGCGGCGCCCAACACCGAAAATACCGGAAACGAATCACCCAAAGCAGCAGAAGCTGCTGGCAAGCCGTAACCAGCTGGCAGACCGCCATCACTTCGTGCTGGATCACGAACAGTGGACGGTTTTTCAAGCCGCATTGAATCGCCCCGCCACGGACAAGCCACGCTTGAAAAAACTGCTGATGGAGCCAAGCGTCACGGACGGATATTAAAAAGCGCCGAGAGATCGTCCACCTCTCGGCGCAACCGGACTCAGACTGGCTTTCTGGAAGGGGGATCAGCCAGCCTGAGACACTTCAGTCTGTGATCAATCCTTGCGCGTGATCACGTAAGTACCGCTCACATCCAGGCGCAGCTGCCAGCCCGGATGCACGACGATGGTGGTAGTGTCTTCTTCCACCACCGCCGGGCCGTCGATCACATTGTCCACACCGAGCTTGTCGCCTTCGTAGATGGGCGTAAGCACCCGCTCGGCATCGGCGCCGAACACCATCTCACGACGATCCTTGATGGCATCTTCAGCCTTGGCCCCCTTGGGCAACTGCGTGGGCTGCAAGGTGGCCGTCTTGCCGATGGCAATGCACTCGATGTTGATGATCTCGATCAGGCTGTCCGGCTCGTTGTAGGTGAAGAGCTGCTTGTGCAGATCATGGAACTTCTGCTTGATTTCGGGCAGATTGGCCTCATTCACCGTGAGCTTGCCGATATCCACCGTGCATTCATGCACCTGCCCCACGTAGCGCATGTCGATGCTGCGGCGAAACTCGATCCGGTCGGTGGGCGTGCCCTCGGCCTTCAGCGTCTCCTTGGCTTGATCCTGCAACGCTTCGAAGCGCTTCTCGATGCTGGCCAGATCGGCCTCGTCATCCAGACGCATCGGCGTGGCCGCCATGTAGTTGTAGCGGATGTCGGAAATCACCTGACCAAAGGCGCACAGGCCCGAGGCAAGCTTCGGCACCAGCACCGTGCGGCAACCGATGTCTTGCGCCAGCGCCGTCAGGTGCAGTCCTGTGGCCCCGCCCGCACCGATCAGCGCAAAATCGCGCGGGTCATAGCCCCGCTCGATCGACACGCGCCGGATGCCGTTGGCCATGTTGTTGTTGACGATGCTGTAAATACCGTAAGCTGCCTTATCAGCACTGATCTTGAGCGGATCGGCAATGTGCTGCTTGATGGCCTGACGTGCGCCCTCGGCATCCACCTTCAGGCGGCCGCCCAGGAGGGACACCGGGTTCAGGTAGCCGAGCGTCATGTTCGCATCGCTCACCGTGGGCAGCGTGCCGCCACGCTGGTAGCAGACCGGGCCGGGGTTGGCACCCGCCGATTGCGGGCCGACGTTCAGAATGCCCATCTGGTCGATCCAGGCGATGGAGCCACCGCCTGCCCCCAAGGTTTCCACCTGAATCATCGGCGTACCGATCCGATACCGCAGAAAATCCAGATCCTTGTTGATGTTGGTCTTGCCCTGATAGGTGAGCGTGATGTCGAAGGACGTGCCTCCCATGTCGACCGTGATGTAGTTGTCGATGCCCAGTGGCTTGCAGATGTAAGAGCCCGCCATCGGCGCCGAGGCCGGCCCCGAGTTGATGGCGTTCACCGCGCGCGACACCATCGCATCCCGCGAGGCCATGCCGCCGTTGGACTGGAAGTAACGCACCGGCACCTGCGTGCCCTGATCCTGGTAGAACTGGTCGATGCGATCCACATAGGCTTTCAGCACCGGCCCCAGGTAGGCATTGACCACGGTTGTGGACGTGCGCGTGTATTCCCGCATCTGCGGGAAGATTTCCAGCCCGGCCGACACATAGGCATCAGGCAGCATTTCACGCACGATCTCGACGGCCCGACGCTCGTGCGCATCATTGGCCACCGACCACAGGAAGGAAACCGCCACGGCCTCCACCCCTTCCCGTCGGAACAGCTCGCACGCCTCGCGCACATCGTCTTCATTGAGCGGCGTGCGAATGGTGCCATCAGCCAGCACCCGCTCACGCACCGGACGGCGCAGGTGGCGCTCCACCAGAATCTTCGCGGCCGGATATTCGGCATCGTAGCGATAGCCCTCCTCCTTGTGGCCCAGCCGAATTTCCAGCGAATCCTCATGGCCGGCCGTGCAGATCAGGCCGGTTTTCACGCCCTTGTGCTGGATCAGCGCATTCAGCGCCACCGTCGTGCCGTTCACGCACAGCTCGGTCTCGGCCAGAATCTCCTTCATCGACTTGCCCAGCTTTTGCTCGATTTGCGCAAAACCATCGGCAATGGCCTTCGTGCCATCTTCCGGCGTCGAGGTGGCTTTGAACAGATGCACATTGCCCTGATCATCGGCCAGGATGAAATCGGTAAACGTACCGCCGGCATCCACACCCAATCGATAAGTCATGATGTCTCGTCTTCCCTGTTTTTGAGCGGACAGCACACTGAACAGCTCATCCGCCATGAATACTTGTTGAAGGCAGGCAGCATCGGGGCTTGCCCATGCCACACGGGCGCCTTGGGCACCCCATCCAGGTCATGCCCAGGCGTCCAACTACCCGTGTTCATTGCTGTCAGGCGGCAGCTCTTGGGCCGCAGGCTTTACCTGTCCAGTCGTTTGGATTCACGTCCACACCGTATTCGATACGTGCTGCCTCCAGCGACACATACCCATTGCGCACGTCGTTGACCACGCGCTCGATCTCCCGCTCGAAGGGCTTGCCCCAACCGCCGCCACCCGGATTGATCGTGCAGACGCGCTCACCTGGCTTGATCGTCATGATCGTGTTCTTGCGACGCACTTCCACGACCTCGTCGCCCTCTTTCAGCTCCACCCGGCCCAGCGTGCGCTGTGGCTCGGTGCTGGCCGCGCCATTGGCCCCAATCGAGGGGTAGATGCGGCCCTCGCCAAAGCTCACGGCTGTCATGTCGTGATCGATCGGCTCCACCTCCCAGGCCGTGGCGCAACCGCCCCGGTTGTAGCCGGCGCCGCCGCTGTCTTCCACCAGGCCGTAGCGGTGGATCTGGATCGGGTACGAATATTCGAGAATTTCGATATCGCCCGAGCTGAGTGCGCCAAAGCAGCACTGGGGCCCGACCGAGTGCCAGCCGTCCATGTTTTCGTTGGCACCGGCGCCGCTGATCAGCGAGGCCAGCACCATCGTCACGTATTCCTCATTGGTGCGCTTGTCGAAGCCGGCAATGTTGATGCCGCTGGCATGGCCCCAGGTACCCACGGCCCGCTCGGGCGCCGATTGCTCCAGCGCCAGACGCACGGCATCGGCCAGCGTCTCCATCGGCGTGGTGGAGCAGTTGGCGTGCGGCGCCGGAATTTCGGCATTGAGCAACGTACCCTTTGGCCCCAAATCAACCGAAATGCAGCGGTACAAGCCCTCGTTGTAGGGCGGCGCCACCTTTGCAAACATCATCAGGCCCAGATACACGCCGGCATAGGTGTTGCCCGCGTAGGAATTGATGAAGTACGGAATCTGCGGCGGGCTTTCCAGCGCGATATGGCAGTTGTCGCCCTCGATGGTGACGGTGGCGCGCAGCGTGATTTCACCCAGGCCGTGGCCCGCGTCTTCCAGCACCGCCTCGCCCACATATTTGCCGTCCTTCACGCTCGCGATCAGCGCGCGCATCGAGCGGTCGGCCATGTCCATCAGCTCATCGATGCTGCGACGAACCTCATCCACCCCGTACTTGTCGAGCAGGTTGATCAGGTTTCGCTCACCAATCGAAACGGCGCCGTACTGCGCGCGCAAATCGCCTTCCCAATCGCGGTGCGAACGCACGTTGGCCAGCAGCAGGTTGATGACATCGGTGCGACGCTTGCCCTTTTCCCAGAGCTTGACGGGCGGAATCCGCAAGCCCTCGGCATAGATTTCCTTCGCATCCGGGTTGTAGCCGGCGGGCACCGGGCCGCCGATATCGGTCACGTGGCCCTTGCAGACGCTCCAGAACACCAGTTCGCCCTTGTAAAAGACGGGCTTGTACAAGCAGCAGTCCAGCATGTGGCTGCCCATGATGGCCGGGTCATTGTGGTAGATGACATCACCTTCCGAGATGTCACCATCAAAATACTCGATCACCGCCTTCATGGCCTGCATCAGGCCGCCCAGGTGAATCGGGATATCCTGGCCTTGCAGGATCATTTCACCCTTCTGGTTGAAGAGCGCATTACTGTAGTCATGCGCCACATTGAACACGCTGGAGCGCGCGGTCTTTTCCAGCGTGAGCGTCATCTCGCGCTGCGTGGTTTCCAGCGCCCCCCGCACGACGGCCAAGGTGATCGGATCGATCGGCTGATCGGCATTCATGGTGTCTCCCCATGTGAGTTCTGTTCATGCCGATACATTCTGCCGGCAGCCGATCGATCACCCTTGCACCAGCCTGCACCAATGCTTGACCGAGGGTGCACGGGCAGGGTAATCACTAACCGCGTGGCATCAGCCCAAACCCCTCAATGGTTTCGACACTTCGCTTGGTCGTCTACAAAAGTTTGTTGGTATTCACCAGAACCAGGACATCACAGCCAGCATCGCAATCCGCTTGCCTACGGCCCCCATCTCTTATCAGGCTGACAGCCTCTGCCCCCCAAACGGCGTACATGCTCGCTGCCCGGATTCTTCCCAAGGCATCGGTTGAAGGCCAGCGCAGTTCACCATGTCTGATATTTGATCCAGCACGCTGGGAGGATGCATGCGACAAGGTCAATGGCCGCGCCGGCGGACTTCGCTCGGCGACGCGCCAAAACGCGCGCGAAAGGCCCGCGAAAAATGCGCCGGATCATTGAAACCATGCGCATAGGCCAGCTCGGCAATGGGCTGGCGCACACGAGGATCGGCCAGCTGGCGGTAAACGGCCAAGAGGCGTTTCTCGTACACAAGCCGGTTGGGAGAAGTATCTTGCGCGCCCAGGAGCTTATACAAATAGCGCACCGACATACCACAGCCTGTGGCGATCCGCTCCGGTGTCAGGTTGCCGTCACTCAGGTGGGTCAGAATGAAGCGCTCGATGTTGGCCAGATGAAAAGCCGCCATCCCAGGCGCTTCGCTGTGCAACACCCGATCATCATGCTGGATGATCAGCCCGAGATGATCGATGAGCTGATCCAGCAACATGGTTTGCGCCGCCTCGTTCAGCTGCGGCAACTCGTTGTACACGGCCCGCAACTGCGCCAGAAAGACGCGCCCCAAGCCCTGCTGGCTGTCAAAGGCCAGACCGGCCGGCCGGAAGCGCCGCCCCACCCGCTCATGCAGCACAACCTCCGGCACCTTCAACACCATCACCTGGTTGAAGTCGGTATAGCCAAAGCGATAAGGCAGGTCGCTGCGCTCGACGATGAAGGTGCCCGGTTCACAACGGATGCGCTTGCCGTCCTGCTCGAAATGAATGCCGCTCAAGCAGGGCACGGTGATCAGATAGCAAGGCGCTTCGTCGCTACCGATATGCTGCTGGCTGCGCGAGTAACAGGCAGGCGCCGAGGCCAGGCTGGAGATCGACATCTGCCGCCCCTCAAACTCCCAGGCATCCAGCGCTCCCTTGATCGGCCCGTCACTTTCCGATTCGATCGACAGCGGAAAATAGGTGCTGCACACCGCCTCTTGCCAATAATCCAGCTCATGCCGGACGGCCACGTCGGCCGTCTTGAATTGTCGCCTCATGGTGGGGGTCTCGAAGGCGTCTGACGGCCTCAAGGGCAGCCAGCCAGACAGTCCGATCAGCGCGCGCTGTCTGATGATGACCTGCCGCCCAACACCCCGCGCCCGCGCGCCTCACTGTTGCACGGGCATGCGGGGCAAGGCTATGGGGAGATACCCTGATGAGGGTCAGCCTGTTGCCGAACCTTTTACCGCCTTCCCCCGACTCACCTCGTGCTTCGCCAGCGCGGCCTGCAACTTGCCCAGGCAGCAGCATGCAAGGAGACGCATGTGAACCGATGGTCGGCGCATACACGCCAAAAGGCCGCCCCTTGAGAGGAGCGGCCTTTGAAGTCATTCGGTCATGCAAGGCATTCCGGAATGATCGAACCACCTGTTTGCCAGCGGCACAGCCAACCATGAGCAGCCTGCTGTGCCAGAGGCGCCCAGCCAATTTGGCTGGGCTGGGTGGAGTCAACGCAGAGACGCTCAGATGATGACGTGATCCTTCAGAAGGTCGTTGACCACACTGGCCGCTTCGGTGATGGTGATCTTGTTCTCCACGGCACCAGGTGCGTTGGTCTCGCCGGTTTCGCTGGTGACCTCGATGAACTTCACCTCACCACCATTGTTGAAGACCGAATCCCAGGTCAGTTTGCCCATCTCTTCGGTGTTCAGCACTTTGCCAGCAGCAACCGCTGTCTGCGAACCGGCATCACCCACCAGCAGGCCAGCTTTCTGGGTCTCGTAGTTGTTGAACTCGACCACGTAGCCGTTCAGCTTGCCAGAGGCGGCATCCACGTCGGCGAATTGCAGATTGGTTTCAGCAGTCCCGTCTGAGAAGATCCCTTCCTTGTCGGTCGTGCCAGCTGCCTTGCCATCATCCGGGTTCAGGAACCAGGCACCTTTCTTGATGTCGCCAGCATCACTATCGGCTGCAAACTGGTTCAGCTTGCTCATCAGATCCGCGTTGCCCTTGATCCAGTTGAGTTCAGCATCGCCGTTGATCTCGAGCAGCTTGCCACCCATCGCTTCCGCCGCTTTTTTGGCGTCTTCCAGCGTGATGCCGGCATCGACCTTCACCACCTGATAGGCGCTCTTGGTGACATCACTGATGACATGCTTGGCTGCACTTTCATCAGCCGTCGGCGTGATGCCAGTGATCTTGACCAACTGCGGGTTCGTGCTGCCTTCCACGCTGGAATCCAGCAGCTCCTTCCCAACGGTCGTGCTGCCATCCTTGACTGCCTCCAGTGTTTCAGCAACCGGCGTATGCAGAGGCTCCTTGATCGTCACGGTCTGCGCGGCAGGGCCCTTCTCGATCGCAGCACCTTTGTCGTCAGCAACAGCCGTGAACTTGAAGGAACCACCGACAGCTTTCGAGGCATCCCAAACCAGCGCATTCAGTTTGGTCAGGTCGATCACCGTATCGGCCGTCACGTTGTTACCTTCGTACTTCAGCGTTTCCGGTGCTGCGTCAGGCGTACCTGCGGTGCCATTCTTGATCTCGGTGATCTTGATATGGGTAGCCTTGGTTTCACCCGTGCCTTCAAAAGCAGCCTTCATGCTGCTGAAGTCGTGGTCAGCCTTGTTGTGCTCTGCGACGGCACTTTCCAGCGCGGTGTTGTCATAGGCCGGCACTTGAGGCGCAGCGGGAGCAGGGGCTGCAGCAGGCTCATTGATCGTCACGGTCTGTGCAGCCGGGCCGTTGGCGATTGCTTCACCATTGGCTTGAACCGCCGTGAACTTGAACGAACCACCTTCGGCCATGCCGGCGTTCCAGACCAGCTGATCCAGCTTGGCCAGGTCGATCACGGTCGTATCATCAACATTCTTGCCTTCGTACTTCAGCGTGCCTTCCTCGGCGGCAGGCGTACCCGTGGCGCCATTTTTGATCTCGCTGATCTTGATATGGGTAGCCTTGGTTTGGCCCGTGCCTTCAAAGGCTTCCTTCATGCCACTGAAGTTGTGGTCAGCCTTGTCATGCGATTCAACGCGGCTTTCCAGCGGATCGGTGCCATAGGTCGGCACCTCGGCAGCAGGCGGCACAGTCGGGGCAGCAGCCTCGCTGATGGTCACGGTCTGTTCCGTGGCGCCTTCCAGCGCGGCACCAGTAGCATCAGCCACCGGGGTGAACATGAACGAGCCACCTTGAGCCAACGAAGCGTCCCACACCAGTTTGCCGGCATCAGCCACGGCGATGACCTTGCCTTCGGCTGGCACGTTTGCACCATCGAACTTCAGCGTGCCTTCGGCAGCAGCCGGGGTGTTCTCCGTACCATCCTTGGCCGCAGACACCTTGACGTGCGTGACGCTGTTGGCCTTGCCATCGAAGAAGTCGGCGCTGAAGGTGTGCGAACCGTTGTGTGCGACCTGAACCGTCAGCTCGGACTGCTCATACTCCGGTGCAGCAGGTTTCTGCGGCTGCTGGTCCTCATTCGGAAGGGCAGGCGTGGCCGGGGTTTCGTTGATGGTGACGGTCTGGGTCTTGGCGCCAGGAATAGCCGTGCCGTTTTCGTCAGCCACAGGCACAAAGGTGAAGGAGCCACCGTTGGCGAGCGACGCATTCCACGAGATCTTGTCGAACAGCGATTGGTGCAGGACGAAGTTAGGCGTGTCGTTGGCAATGCCTTCAACTTTGTCGCTATGCGTGATGAAGAGCGCGGTCTTGTCACCAATGTCATCAGCCTTGCCGGGCAGCTCCACCGTCAGGATCTTGATGAACTCAGGAGCCTTGGCCTCTTCTGTACCGATGAACAGCGCCTTGTCCAGCGTGGCGTCTGCCTTGTTTTCGGTGACATTGACCGTGCTCGCGTTATTCGCCGGATAGGTCGGCAGCGGCTTCTCAACAGGGGTAGAACCATTGGTGTTGCCAGGATTGTTGTTGCCCGGCTGCGAGCCAGAGCCACCTGTATGACTGCTACCACCGGTGCTGCCATTACCGTCATTGGCGTTCGTGCCGCCAGGCTGGCCATTGTCACCCGTGCCCTCAACAGGCGGCTCGGTACCAACATCAGGTTTGCCCGAAAGAATCGGGCGCTCCACCGCAGCGGACTCGGTGATGCTCAATGCGCCCGTGACCTTGCCCGGCGCCGTGGCTTGATCGTTGTCGACGACCGAGAACGAGATCTTGCCGCCCTTGTTGCTGTCCCCCTGCCAGACGAGCTTGTCGAAATCGGCCGCATTGATGACCTGACCTTCGGCCACCGGCTTGCCGTCGAGCATCAGCGGATGCTTGTAGTTCTCGAATTCGACCACATAGGCCGTGAGCTTCTCGCCCGCGGCCTTGCTGTAGTTGATGTCGGTGGCACCGTCATTGCGAACAGCCGCGTTGAATTCAGCTGCACCGTCGAGCTTGCTGCCACCAATCCAGGCGCCAGTGCCAACTTCCGCCGAGTCCAGCATGTTCTTGAAGTTTGCCTTCAGCCACTCGGCCTCAGAAGCATTGTCCACCACCATCAGCTTGCCGCCCAGTTTTTCGGCAGCTGCTTTGGCCTCGGCCAGCGTGATGCCTTCCTTGACGGTAACGACTTCATAAGCTGTCGGCGTGGTCGGATCACCAGGGGCCTTCAGCTGAACCCCTTGCCGATTGTCCTCGGGATAGCGTACGGCGCGCGCCCCATGATCGACGCCGTTTTCGGATGCTTCGATGCGGTCGATACGGATGAATTGCTTGGTGGTGTCGTTGACATCGACACCAGCTTCCTTCAGCTTGTCGAGGAAAGCCCCCTTCGACTTCGTCAGCTTGGTTTCACCATCCGGAGAAACCTTCGGTGCTTCCGGCTGCCCCTCAGCAACAGCCTGACCATACTTTACCTCACCGGCCGGTGGAGTCTGATTTCCAGTACCAGGCGTGGTATTGCCACCGGTACCCGGTGCAGGGTCTGTACCACCAGCAGGCTTGTCACCCTCAGCCTGAACATCGTCGGTCGTGTTTTTGGCGTCATCAACCGGCGGCTTTTGCTGCAAATTGTCGTTGCTTGAACCACTCGACGAACCGCCACCACCTGCCAGGGCAGCAATGGCAACGACACCGGCCACGGCACCCGCGCCGATCAGCGCCGGGTTGACAGGCGCAGCACCTTCAGCCGCTGCAGCCCCCTCCATCGCGCCAATGTTGCTGGCCTCCGGCGACGCCATGCCTTCGGCCATGGCCACCTCAACCGGCGCCTCGGCTGGCGCGTCTGCCAGCACGATTTCCTCGATGTCGGCCTTGGCCAGCTTGTCGAGATCAACTTTCTTGGCAGCCAACTTCGCTGCCTTGACCTCCACCGGGCGTGCCGCCGCCACCGGGGCGTTCTGGGGGTTGAGGGCGTGATGTTTTTGAGTGCTCATAAACCAGGTCTCTCAAGATAAAAAATGCGCCGGGACACCTTTCAGAGTGGGTCAGCCAACGTTGAGTCGCGCTGCATCGAAGCCTTCGGTTGAGGACATGTACCAGGCCACGGATTAAGCGTTATCGACAATATTGACAGTCTTCCCTGGCAGACGTGTCTTGAGAGTCATGAACGGCGGATTCGGGCCGTTCAACGAGCACGGCAGGCGTCGCAACCTGCCCGATCGTGCGTTCGTCGCCGACGAACGGTTGGTTCAGAAGCTAAAGTTTTGTGTTTGCAAGACAGCTCGACGATGAAGGTTCGAGCTGTCTGAATCAGAAATCCCAGTCTTCGTCTTCGGTGGCCACGGCCTTGCCGATCACATAAGAGGAACCGCTGCCCGAGAAAAAGTCGTGGTTCTCGCTGTCTGGCGACAGGGCAGCCAGAATGGCCGGATTCACCTCACAGACGGCTGCCGGAAACAGGGCCTCATACCCCAGATTCTGCAACGCCTTGTTGGCGTTGTAATGCAGGAAGGTCTTCACATCCTCCGTCAACCCGATCCGGTCATACAGTTCTTCGGTATAGCGGGTTTCGATGTCATACAGCTCGAACATCAACGAGAACGCAAAATCCTTCAAGGCGCCCTTCTTTTCATCCGACAGTGTCGCCAGCGCCCGCTGATACTTGTAGCCGATGTAGTAACCATGAACCGCCTCATCCCGAATGATCAGCCGGATCAGGTCAGCCGTGTTCGTGAGCTTGCCCCGGCTCGACCAGTACATCGGCAGATAAAAGCCCGAATAGAAGAGAAAACTCTCCAGAAACACGCTCGCAATCTTGCGCTTGAGCGGGTCGGTGGCCGCGTCATACTCCTCCAGGATCAGCCGCGCCTTGGCCTGAAGCTGCGGATTCTCCTCCGACCACCGAAACGCCTCATCCACTTCCTTCGTCGAGCAGAGCGTCGAGAAAATCGACGAATAACTGCGCGCATGCACCGCTTCCATGAACGCGATGTTCGTCAACACAGCCTCCTCATGTGGCGTTTGCACATCCGCCAGCAACGAAGGGGCCCCCACCGAGTTCTGGATCGTGTCGAGCAGGGTCAAACCGGTAAAGACCCGAATCGTCAGCGTCTTCTCCTCCGGTTTGAGCGTCGCCCAACTCTGCACATCATTGGACAGCGGCACCTTCTCCGGCAACCAGAAATTGGCCGTCAACCGGTTCCACACCTCCAGATCCTTGTCATCCTGAAGACGATTCCAGTTGATGGCCAAAGGCACCGGCCGAAGCTTCTTTGCATCCTGCTTGTTCTCTGATGCAACGTCCACGATAAATCCCTCTCTCACTTGAATCACTCACAAACCACGCTCAATCAACAACCAGCCTTCACCTATTCAGCCTGCAATGTCCTGCCCAGCCCCAGGGCGGGGTATCCCCCCTCCCCTCATACGTTCCGCTTCGCTGCACGAAATCTGCACAGGGGACACCCCACCCTGTGGCAGGAAGCGTCATCAGCTAGCCTAAAAAACCATCTCAACACCCCACCAGCCTCCCCCTCCTCGACGCTTCAGCCCCTACACCTCAAACCAAAGCCCTGATACCGGGTGCCCTCAGAGGCGATTTCGTGCAGCGAAGCGGAACGCATGAGCCGAACGGGGGCACCCGGTAGCAGGGCGCTGCCACCCGAAGCACCGAACCCAGCTCCCAACGCCCCACACAAACCACCGCCGCCAAAGCACCTCTCGAAGCTTCAGCCCCACACCCAAAACCAAAGCCCTGATACCGGGTGCCCTCAGAGGCGATTTCGTGAAGCGAAGCGGAACGCATGAGCCGAACGGGGGCACCCGGTAGCAGGGCGCTCTCCCCCGAAGCTCCGAACAAACCCCTTCAGCCCCCCATCAAAGCGAACAAGAAACACACCCTTGCACCTCAGTACCCTCCAGCACCGCCTGCCGCAACCGCACGTAATAGATCGTCTTGATCCCCTTCTTCCACGCATGAATCTGCG
>JAUNKF010000016.1 GCA_030532895.1 Lautropia sp.
GGCAGCCCGGATCCTCACAGTGCATGCAGCCATCCTTGCGGATCAGCCACTCCAGGTTGCCGGTTTCCTCGTTGTCGTACTCGGTGAAGCGCATCACCGTCCAGGCGTTGGCCGTCATGTCGGTGGGGTTGTCGTAGGTGCCGTGGCAGCTACCCACCACCTGCGGGCCGGAAGCGGTCATCTCCACTTCCTCACGCAGGTCGTTCCACTCCATGCAGGCCGACTGACACGCCTTGCAACCGATGCACTTCGACACATCGATCAGCTTGGCGATCTCGCCCGAGCGCGGCTCGCGCACCTGGGGCGGTGGCGTCGTCGTCGCCGACAGGCGTTTGATATCAAGAGATTGCAATGCCATCGTGTGCTCCTCAGATCTTCTCGACTTTCACGAGGAAAGTCTTGAACTCGGGGGTATTGGTATTGCCGTCACCCACGAAAGGCGTCAGCGTGTTCGCCAGGAAGCCTGGCTTGGTCACACCCTTGAAGCCCCAGTGGATCGGAATACCCACGTGATGGATCGTCTTGCCGTCGATCTTCATCGCACGGATGCGCTTGGTGACGACGGCCACCGCCTTGATGTAGCCCCGCTTGGACGAAACCTTGACCCGGTCTCCGGCCTTGATGCCCATCTCGTTGGCCAGCGACTCACCGATCTCCACGAACTGCTCGGGCTGCGTGATGGCGTTCACCAGCGCATGCTTCGTCCAGTAGTGGAAGTGCTCCGTCAACCGGTAAGTGGTGCCCACGTGCGGGAACTCGTCGGGCTTGCCGAAGGTTTGCCAGATGTCCGGGAAGACGCGGGCCGCCGGCGACGAGGTCGCCTTCGGATTGTCTCGGTACATCGGGTTGTAACCCAACGGCGTGTCGAACGGCTCATAGTGCGTGGGGAATGGCCCTTCATTCATCCGGCCGCGGGCAAAGAAACGCGCCACGCCTTCCGGGTTCATGATGAAGGGCGACACACCCGCCGCCGGCGCAATGGTGGCGCCATAGTCGGGCACGTCAGCCCCCACCCACTTGCTGCCATTCCACTCGACCAGCGTTCGCAGCGGGTTGAAGGGCTTGCCCTGCAAGTCGGCCGAGGCCCGGTTGTACAGCACGCGGCGGTTGGCCGGCCAGGCCCAGGCCCAATTCAGCGTGTTGCCGATACCGGTCGGATCCGAGTTGTCGCGCCGGCCCATCTGGTTGCCAGCCTCCGTCCACGAACCGGCCCAGATCCAGCAGCCGCTCGCCGTCGAGCCATCATCGCGCAGCTCGGCAAAGCCCGCCACCTGCTCACCCGCCTTGCGGATCAGCTTGGTCGGATCCTTCGGATCATAGACATCCTTCAGCGCGCGACCGTTGTACTCCTTGGCGATCTCTTCCGAAGTCGGATGCGTCGGGTCGGCATAGTCACCCCAGTCCAGATCGACGATCGGGCCGGGGAAGGTGCCACCTTCCTTCTCGTAGAGTGCCTTCAGCCGCAGGTGCAGGTTCGACATGATGAAGATGTCGGTATGCGCCTCACCTGGCGGTTCGGCCGCCTTCCAGTGCCACTGCAACACGCGCGAGGAGCTGACGACGGCACCATCTTCTTCGGCAAAGCAGGTGGTGGGCAGACGGAAGACCTCGGTCTGGATCGAAGCCGTGTCCACGTCGTTGAACTCACCAAAGTTGCGCCAGAACTCGGAGGTTTCGGTCGCCAGCGGATCCATCACGACGAGGAACTTCAACTTCGAGAGGCCATCGCGCACACGGCCACTGTTGGACAGCGCCGCAATCGGATTGAAGCCCTGTGCCAGATAGCCGTTGACCTTGCCCTGATTCATCAGCTCGAAGATCTGGAGCATGTCGTAGTCACGGTCGAGCTTCGGCAGATAGTCGTACAGCCAGTTGTTCTCGGCCGTTGCCTTGTCGCCATACCACGACTTCATCAGGCTGACATGGAACTTCGGATAGTGCTGCCAGTAGCTCATCTGACCGGGGCGCAGCGGCTTTTGCGTGCGCTTGGCCATGTACTCGGCGTAGCTCTGCTCCTTCTCACGCGGCAGGCTCAGGTAGCCGGGCAGGCTGGCCGACAACAGGCCCAGGTCGGTCAGCCCCTGGATGTTGGAGTGGCCCCGCAGCGCGTTCATGCCGCCACCGGCCACACCGATGTTGCCGCACAGCAGCTGCACCATCGCCGCACAACGCAGGATCTGCGCCCCGATCGAGTGCTGCGTCCAGCCCAGCGCATACATGATGGTGGCCGCACGGCCTGCCACCGCCGTGGAGGCGAACTGCTCGGCCACGTGCAGGAACTTGTCCTGTGGCGTGCCGCACACCCGCTCCACCGCCTCAGGCGTGTAGGTGGCGTAGTGCTGCTTCATCAGCTGGTAGACACAACGCGGGTGTTTCAGCGTGGGGTCGGTGCGAACGTAACCGTCCTCGCCCAGCTCGTAATCCCAGCTCGTCTTGTCGTAGGTGCGCGTCTCTTCGTCATAGCCCGAGAAGATGCCTTCGGTGAACTTGAAGTCTTCCCGAACGATGAAAGAGAAATCGGTGTAGTTGAGCACGTATTCGTGGTGAATCTTGTCGTGCGTCAACAGGTAATTGATGATGCCGCCCAGGAACACGATGTCACTGCCCGACCGGATGGGGGCATAGAAATCGGCAACCGAGGCAGAACGGTTGAATCGCGGATCGACCACCATGAAGTGCGCGTTGTTATGCGCCTTCGCTTCGGTCACCCACTTGAATCCACAGGGATGCGCTTCTGCGGCATTGCCGCCCATGATCAGGACGACATCAGCATTCTTGATGTCGACCCAATGGTTCGTCATCGCACCACGGCCAAACGTCGGGGCAAGACCTGCCACCGTCGGGCCGTGTCAGACACGAGCCTGGTTGTCGAGCGCGAGCAGCCCCCAGCTACGGGCAACCTTGTGGGTGATATAACCGGCTTCGTTGCTGGCGGCCGAAGCACACAGCATGCCGGTGGATGTCCAGCGATTGACGGTTTTGCCGTCGGCCGTCTTCTGCAGGAAGTTGGCGTCGCGATCGTCCTTCATCAGGCGGGCGATGCGATCGAGCGCCTCATGCCACGAGATGCGCTGCCACTTGTCCGAGCCGGGCGCACGGTATTCGGGATACAGTAGGCGGTTGGGGCTGTTGATGAAGTCGAGCAGGCCCGCCCCTTTCGGACAGAGCGTGCCGCGGTTGACCGGGTGATCCGGATCACCCTCGACGTGGATGACCGAGCGCTTGGCATTCATGCTGCCATTGCCCAGCGCATACATCAGAATGCCGCAACCGACCGAACAATAGGTACAGGTCTGTCGGGCGACCGAGGTGGCGGCCAGCTTGAACTGACGCACTTCCGCCATGACGGCCGTGGGCGAAAAGCCCATCACCGCCATGCTGGAAGAGGCCAGCGCCGTGCCCGTCACCTTGAAAAACTGCCGGCGGGAGATCTGCTCCATAAGGCAATACCTTTTTCAGGTTAAGGGATAACGAAACCCGCGCCGCCAAGGCCCACCAAGGGGCCTCCGCAACGCGGGCGGAATCATCTACATCTATACCACAATCCAGGCGTCAAACACTGCAAACGAGCCGGTATCGGCCCATTTGGTCAGCCGGGCGGCCAGGGTGTGGGGAAAGCCATGAGACCTTCAGGCGACGACCGTGGCAGCCTGCCCTTCGGCACGCGGGCGGATGTCACCCAGCTCGAACACCTGCTCACCGGCCTCGGTCAGCGCCTTCGTGACGGCCGCAACTTGCGCCGGCGCCACCGCCAGCACCATGCCGATGCCGCAGTTGAAAACACGGTTCATCTCGTGCTCGTCGATGCCACCCTTCTCCTGCAACCAGTCGAAGATGGCGGGCCGAGACCAGGAGCCAGCCTCGATATGCGCCATCAGCTTCGGCGGCAGCATGCGCGGCACGTTCTCCAGCAGCCCCCCGCCCGTGATGTGGGCCAGCCCGTGAATCGGTTGCGCCTCGTCACGCAACAGCGGCAGCAGCGAGCGCACATAGATGCGCGTGGGCGCCATCACGTGCTCGGCCAAAGGCTTGCCGTTGAGCAGTTGTTGCAATGCCTCCGCCGACACCTCGCCCAACGCCTTCTCGATCACCTTGCGGATCAGCGAATAACCATTGGAGTGCGGGCCGGAAGAAGCCAGCCCCAGCAGCTTGTCGCCCGCCTGGATGCGGTTGCCATCGATGATCTGCGCGCGCTCGACCACGCCCACGGCAAAGCCGGCCAGATCATACTCACCGTCGGGGTACATGCCCGGCATCTCGGCCGTCTCACCGCCCAGGAGCGCGCAGCCCGACTGCTCGCAACCGGCCGCAATGCCGCCCACCACCGAGGCTGCCGTGTCCACGTCCAGCCGGCCGCAGGCGAAGTAATCGAGGAAAAAGAGTGGCTCCGCGCCCTGCACCAGGATGTCGTTGACGCTCATCGCCACCAGATCGATGCCGATCGTGCCATGATGGTTCAGCAAGAAGGCGAGCTTCAACTTGGTGCCGACCCCATCGGTGCCCGACACCAGCACCGGCTCCTTGTAGCCGGCCGGCACCTGGAACAACCCGCCAAAGCCACCGATGCCCGACAGCATGCCCGGCCGGCGCGTGCGTGCCGCCAGCGGCTTGATCCGCTCGACCAGTGCATCGCCAGCATCGATGTCGACCCCGGCATCCCGATAAGAAAGTCCCTGACCCGTTCCGTTACCCGTCGTATCTGCCATTGCGTCCTCACGCGCTCATTCAGGCCGGCGGGAAAGCGTAAGCGCCCCCGATCCCCGGCTACCAGGCACCCCGCCTGGGTTGATGCCGAGATTCTAGAGCGTGTTTTCCCCAATGGAGGCAACTTCTACTATGGTTAGCAACTGATCTTCACCCAAACTGCCAACAGCACAGTCGGCAAGCGCCTCCCGTCAAACGGATGCCCCTCTTCATCACCCCACCGCCCCCAAGACGGCCGGGTAAAATCCCGCCATGCCATCACCCGCCCCTGCCCCTAGCCCATCTGCCACCATGTCGTCCCAGCCCACCAGCCAGCTGACGCTGGACTTTGGCCCACCGCCGCCGCCCAGCCTCGACAACTTCGCGGCCGGCAACAACCTGGAGTGTCTGACGGCACTGCGCAACCTGGCCGACAGCCTGATGAAAGGCGAGCAGCCCGAGCAGCGGGTCATCTACGTCTGGGGGCCAGCCGGCTCAGGCAAGAGCCACCTGGCTCAAGCGCTGGAGAACCTCCGGTGCCCACGGCTGATGGTGGTGGACGACGTGAACCGTTACAGCAAGGAGCGGCAACGCACCCTCTTTCACCGCTTCAACGAACTGGTGGACAAGCCGGATCATGCGCTGGTGGTCTTTGGCGACCAGCCGCCGGCACACCTGAAGAAGATGCTGCCCGAACTCGTGAGCCGGCTCAGCTGGGGCATGGTCTTCGGGCTATCACCGCTGGATGACGAGGCGCTGGCCGATGCGCTGGCCCAGACGGCCAAGGAGCGCGGCCTGATCTTTGGCACCGACCTCAGCACCTATCTGCTGCGCCACACCCGACGTGACATGGCCAGCCTGAAAGCGATCCTCGACGGGCTGGATCGGCTGACCCTCGAACGCAAGCGCCCATTGACGCTGCCCCTGTTGCGCAGCTACCTACAAGCGCAAGCTGAACGGCCTCAAAGCAGTTGAGCTACTAGCAGAGCCACCCAGCACGTTCATGGCTTGCCCGCTGATTTCTGCTCGCCCGTCGTGCTGACAGTTTCTCGCATCAGGTGCGGGAACATGGCCCCAACATCTGCTCTGTCCCTGACATTGACCAGCCTTATTGGCCGATAGACGTAGTGCGTTCAACCTGCTTCAGCCAGATGATGCAGATCAAGCAGCGGCCAGCATCCCCCGCTGCACCACGAAGTCGATCACCTGCTGCAAGCCCTCGCCGGTCTTCAGGTTGGTGAAGCACCACGGGCGCTCAGGGCGCATCCGGTTCGTGTCGGCTTCCATCACGGCCAGGCTGGCACCCACATGGGGAGCCAGATCGGTCTTGTTGATGACCAGAAAATCCGAGCGGGTGATGCCGGGGCCGCCCTTGCGGGGGATCTTTTCGCCTTCGGCCACGTCGATCACGTAGATCGTCAGATCCGCCAGCTCGGGGCTGAAGGTGGCGCTGAGGTTGTCGCCCCCGCTCTCGACGAACACCACATCGAGGTTGCCGAAGCGCCGGGCCAGCTCTTCGACCGCGGTCAGGTTCATCGAGGCATCTTCGCGGATGGCGGTGTGCGGGCAGCCCCCGGTTTCGACACCCACGATGCGTTCGGGCGGCAAGGCGCCGGCCTCGGTGAGGATGCGCTGATCTTCCTTCGTGTAGATGTCGTTCGTGACCACTGCAATCTCGTAGGTGTCACGCATCGCCTTGCAAAGTGCCTCCAACAGGGCTGTCTTCCCGGAACCGACGGGGCCGCCCACGCCCACGCGCAGCGGTTGCTTGTCGTTGTCTGTCATGATCGGAATAAACGTGAGTATTGGGTTTCGTGACAGGCCGAGGCCACCGCCATCAGCGGAAAGCCTGCCCCCAGGTCGTCGTCGGGCAACTGTTGCGCCACGGGCAGTTGCTCGGCCATCAGGGCGGAGAGATCGGCAATCAGCGTCTGCGCAGCCTGCTGTCCAAAGGGCACGAGCTTGACCCCAGCCATCACGGCCGCTTCCAGCCAGCCAAAGCCGTAGGCCAGTGCGATCTGCTCAAAGGGCAGCCGCCAATGCACGGCCAGCCAGGCCATGCCGCCCAGCTGCGAGCGACGCACGAGCGGCTGCCAAGTCTCGTCCTGACACAAGCCCCAACCGGCCAGCAAGCGGGCAAAAGCCGCCCCCCGCTGCCCCTCTTCGGCCCGCAGTTCGGTGGTTTCCCGGTTGGCCAGCAGCATCGCCGTCCAGCGCTCAAAGGCGGTGGCATCGACCGCTTCACACGCCTGATAGAGCCGCCGCAACACGGGCCAATCGAGCTGTATGAGCGTGCCGTGAATCTGCTCGGTTTGCCACTGCCGAAAGTCGGCCTCGCCCTTCACCCAGCCGGCTTCTACGGCCCATTCCAGCCCTTGCGAATAGGTGAAGCCCCCCACCGGCAGCGTGGCGCTGCCCAGTTGCAACATCTGCAACTGCTGCAAGGGGGAAGGCGAAAGCTGTGTCATCGGAGGAGCATCCCATCCAGTTCAGACACGTCAGCGCGGTTGGCAACGAGGTGCTGCACATCGAGCGCGGCTGTCATGGTGGCCAATGATGTACAAGGCAAACGTCCGGCCAGCATCATGGCAGCGGCGCTTGTCGCAGCGACGCTCAGCCATCAAGCCGCCAGCAAGCTGGCGGCAAAGGCGATGAGGCCACCACCAGCCACCTGCCGCACGCGCTCATGGGCTCGCAGCACGATGCCCATGCGGTAACCCGCCATCAGCAGCACGGCACTGGACAAGACGAAGCCCAGCGTGAAGGGCCAAAAAGCCGTTGGCGATGCCTCCACACCATGCGCCCAACCGTGTGCCAGCGCCATCACGGGCATCAACCAGGTGAGGCGCCGATAAGGCTTTGGCAGAAGCAAGGCCATGCCCGCCAGCACCAGCGAGGCCACGATCACCATTTCCATCGCCGAAAATTCGCCCAGATAGCGTCCACCCACCGCCCCCAGGAACATGGCGCCCAAGGCTGCCATCGGCAGCTTCAGCGTGCGCAGTGCAACGGCTGCCAGCAGCCCGGTGCCAAGCAGCATCAGCAGATGATCAAGCCCTGTCACCGGATGCAACACGCCGGATTGAAATGCGCTGAAAGTCGACTCGACCACGGCCCCGGTTTCATCATGTTCATGCACATGCTCACCCACGTGGGCAAGCACGGGGGTTGCAGCCGTCAAAAGGACCAAAGACAGCCCGCGCAGGCGATTGAGTCCATTCATGTTGAGGCATTTCATTCAATTAGTCTCCTTATTGACTATTTATTTGTTCATGCTTTCAGGTGATGGTGAACATGTCACTATCCAGAGCCATGGCTGGGTTCATGATGATCCGTGGGGCCGCTTCCTTCTTCATGGCCATGATGATGGTGCCCGTGCGAATGCCCACTGCTGTGATAAGCCCCGGCCTCTGGCTCAAAAGGCGCGTGCTCGACAACGACTGGCAAACCCATCTGCTTCAGCATGTCGTCCAGCACATGATCATGCTGATAGCGGGCAAAGCCCTCGCCAATCTGCAAGGGCACATGCCGGTTGCCCAGGTGATAGCAGGCGCGCGCCAGTGCCAGCGGATCACCGCAGCGCAGTGTCGAGACCGGCTCGTCGGCCGCGATGATGCGCACCCTGACCTCGCCCGTGGCATCGGCGAGTACTTCGCCACCGCGAATCAACTGTCCGCGCGCGAGCAGAACGCCCACCTCGGTGCCATCATCGAGCTGGATGCGGACACGGCTCTTCAGCCGTGTATCGAGCGGCAGCGTGGCGGTGGCTGTCACCGGCGCATCTTCGTCGAATGTCAGTCGCTGCGTCAACATCAGCATGATTTACTACCTAATCAAAACAGAAAATACCGCTGCGCCATCGGCAGTACGTCCACAGCCGTGCAAGTCAACAGCTCTCCGTTGGCCCGAACCTCATAGGTTTGAGCATCCACCTGGATGTCGGGCACCAGGTCGTTGTGGATCATGTCGGCCTTGCTGATGTGTCGGCAATTTCTTGCCACGCCGATCAGGCTCTTCAACCCGAGCCGACTCGGTACACCGTCATCGAGCGCAGCCTGCGACACAAAGCTCATCCGCGTGGCATGGCGCGTGGCACCCAGCGACGCGAACATCGGCCGGTAATGCACGGGTTGGGGCGTGGGAATCGAGCCATTGATGTCCCCCATCGGCGCCATCACGATCATCCCCCCCTTGATGACGGCCGCTGGTTTCACCCCGAAAAAGGCTGGCGCCCACAGCACCAGATCCGCGAGTTTGCCCACTTCGACCGAGCCGATTTCGTGAGAAAGACCGTGCGCAATGGCCGGATTGATCGTGTACTTCGCCACATAGCGCTTCACGCGCTGGTTGTCGCTGCTTTCGGTATCACCGGGCAGCGGCCCGCGCTGCAACTTCATCTTGTGCGCCACCTGCCAGGTGCGCAGGATCACTTCGCCCACCCGCCCCATCGCCTGCGAGTCGGAAGAGGTCATGCTGAAGGCGCCCATGTCGTGCAGGATGTCTTCGGCCGCGATCGTTTCGCGACGGATGCGGCTTTCGGCAAAGGCCACATCCTCACAGATACCGGGGTCAAGGTGATGGCAAACCATCAACATGTCGAGATGCTCATCCACCGTGTTGACGGTAAAAGGCAAGGTCGGGTTGGTGGAAGCCGGCAAAATGTTCGGATGCCCGCAGGCTGCGATGATGTCCGGCGCATGGCCACCGCCCGCCCCTTCGGTATGAAAGGTGTGGATGACACGACCGCCAATGGCTTTCAGCGTGTCTTCCAGAACACCGCCTTCATTCAGCGTGTCGGTGTGGATGGCCACCTGCACGTCCAGCTCATCGGCCACGCCCATGCAGCAATCGATGGCCGCTGGCGTCGACCCCCAATCCTCATGCAGTTTCATGCCGATGGCACCGGCCCGAACCTGCTCTCTGAGCGCCTCGGGCAAGGAGACGTTGCCCTTGCCCAGCAGGCCGATATTGATCGGCAGCGCATCGGCTGCCTGCAACATGCGCGAGATGTTCCACGGCCCTGGCGTGCAGGTGGTGGCGCTGGTGCCAGCGGCTGGCCCCGTGCCGCCGCCAATCATCGTGGTCACGCCCGACGACAGCGCCTCTTCGGCCTGTTGCGGGCAGATGAAATGGATGTGCGTGTCGATGCCGCCAGCCGTCACGATGCGCCCCTCAGCCGCCACCACTTCGGTGGCCGGCCCCACCGGAATGGTGATGCCCGGCTGAATGTCGGGGTTGCCCGCCTTGCCGATGCCGACGATTCTGCCGTCCTTCACGCCAATATCGGCCTTCACGATGCCCCAATGATCGATGATCAGCGCATTGGTCAGCACCAGATCGACCGTATCGGCCGCGAGCATCTGGCCCTGGCCCATGCCATCGCGGATGACCTTGCCGCCGCCGAATTTCACTTCTTCACCATAAACGGTGAAATCCTCCTCCACCGACACCCACAGATCGGTATCGGCCAGCCGAACCCGGTCGCCGGTGGTCGGCCCGAACATGTCGGCATACGCCTGCCGGGAAATCCTGCTCATGATGCTGCTCCTCTTCCAATCCAGGGCCAAAGGGCACAACGCAGCGGCAACAGCCCTGCCCGCGAGGCTCTGGCGGGTGCGATGACCAGGCGTGACACAGCCAAAAGCGGCCCCTCACGGCCGAGCCAACGGATTTGCTGGCAAACCCATTCATGACCATTACACATCACGCCACACCCGAAGCCGTATCCAGCACAGTAGCCGCATCAGCATCCAGGGCTCCCATCACCTCGCCCCGAAACCCATAAACACGGCGCTTGCCCGCCACCGCCACGAGGGTGACGACACGCTGCTGCCCTGGCTCGAAGCGCACTGCCGTGCCCGCCGGAATGTCGAGCCGATACCCTCGCGCCTGCTCACGATCGAGCTGCAAGGCCGGATTGACCTCGGCAAAGTGATAATGCGAGCCAACCTGCACAGGCCGGTCGCCCGTGTTCACGACCTTCACCTCGATCGTGTCACGCCCGGCATTCAGCTCGATCTCGCCGGGCAACGTCTGGATTTCACCTGGAATCATCTCAATCTGTCTCCTCGACCTCGAGTCGCTCACAGGCCGGTTGGTGTCTGTCATGCAGGCATCCCCCAGCCCCCCATCTCTCAACCCGTTTGGGCACCCCGTTGATGGGGCCGAGATCATGCTTGACGCGAGCGGGCACCACCGGCATGCGCCCGCTGCTGGGCTGCAGCATGCTTATGGACTGGTTCGGCGTATCCCTTGGGCATCAGGGCACCAAGCGCTCAGGCAATGGGACCATGCACGGTCACGAGCTTCGTGCCGTCGGGAAAGGTGGCCTCCACCTGCACGTCAGCGATCATCTCCGGCACGCCTTCCATCACCTGATCACGCGTCAGCACATGGCGCCCGGCCTCCATCAGCTCGGCCACACTGCGCCCGTCTCGCGCGCCTTCCAGAATGCTGGCGCTGATCAAGGCCACCGATTCGGGGTAATTGAGCTTCAGACCACGCGCCAGCCGGCGCTCGGCCACGAGCGCCGCGGTGAACAGCAACAGCTTGTCTTTTTCCCGAGGGGCCAATTCCATCTGGGCGTCTCCATCCTTCCTGTTCTTGTGATGCAGCCAGCGTTCAGGAACCTGGCATGCGTGACACACATGAAGCACTCACCCCCGCGAACACCTCATGACGCACACGCCAAAGCTTCACGCCTGCATTCATCCCCTCATTCATGAATGCAGTCAAGAAAAGCATACAACGATTAACCGACCCGATCGATTGTTTGGGCGTATATCGGCCCTATCGTATTCCCGAGGTCAAGCACGTATCCCGGCACATACCCCCGGAAGATGTCTGGTCGCATCTTTCGGGGAAGCGAACAAAGCGCATCACTCGCAGCTCGACAGCCGAAGGCAAGAGGCAGGAAACCAAGGCAAATGGGCCGGTGTGGCCGATTGTCTAAGTAAGCCAGATTCGCGGCGTACTGGGCGAGCGACACAGCACCAAGGGGCGAATGTGCTGCCAGACCTGCTGCATCGTCATGGACAAGGCCCAGTTGTCATGGGCCAGCAGGCGGAGCACCAGCAGATCATCGATCAACGTGGCGCCCACCAGCAGCTCGCTGTCCTTGAGGCACTCACGCACCTCGTGCAACACGCCCTCATCGGCCGGCGTGGCCACGAGGGTGGCCGCCAGCGGATGTCCGCCCAGCTTGAACAGATTGCCGTCGGCGATCTGAAGATTTTCATGCAGTAGCGGCCGACCTGTCCGCATCAGGCTGAAGCAGGCACGCAACTGCCCGCTGGAAAACGCCTCGTCCATCGCCGGTCGGCCCAGACATTGCACCTCCCAGGCGATCAGCCGGGCACCTTCGTCCAGCTCAAAGCAGGTATCGAGCCGCACTTGAACGCCGGGAAAGAAGATGTTGTCCTGCGGCAACCATTCGAGCGTGGCACCGGGCGCCACCTTCAGCCGTTGCCGCACGAGGGCACGCGCGCCCTGACTGCGATAGAACTTCGTGGCGCCGGGCATCGTGATCAGCGCATGGGCATCCGACCCCAGCTCGGCACTCACGAACAGATGATCGCCCCCCACGACGCCACCGGGCGGGTGCAGCACATAGATGTGACACACCCCACCCTCGGGGTAAAAAGGCCGCTGCACGAGCATCGGCCCCTCATGGCGCTTCTCGGCCAGCACCGTTCTGCCGCCCCGATGGGCAAAGCTCAGCTGCAGGCGGGCGCGCCAGCCTTCCGCCCCTTCCGCCGGGCCTACCTGATCTGGCTGCGCTGAGCCCCCTGCCAGCCCCATCACCTTATGATGTGCAGCCGTCGCCTCCACCTTGTGCTCCATCTGCATCCAGCCCTGTCTCCCCTGCGTGTCATCCGGTCATCGTTCTGGCCGCGCCCCCTGGCGCGTGTCATGCCTACCCGGAACTGCATTCACAGGGACGAATCAACGCATGACACACGCAGCGGCGATGGCAAGCACGGTGATGATGCCCTTCCCGCCCCACCCTGCCTACCATGGTTTGTGCGGAGCCTACCCCGCGGACCACAACAGGATGGCGAGCAACTGCGGCAGGATGATCCGCAAGAACATCACCATCGGGTACACCGTGGCATAAGACAGTGCCGCGGCCCCGTTGTTTTCCTTGATGGCATTGGCAAAGGCAAGCGCCGGCGGGTCGGTCATCGAGCCGGAGAGCAAGCCGCAGAGCGTCAGGTAATTGATCTTGCCGTGGACGCGGGCGGCGATGCCGGCCACGAGCAGCGGAATCAGCGTGATCAGCGCACCATAGAAGATCCAGGACAGCCCCTCGCTGCTCAAGAGCGTCTCGAAAAAGTGTCCACCGGCCTTGATGCCGACCACGGCCAGGAACATGACGATGCCGATTTCGCGTAGCGCCAGGTTCGCACTGGGCGGCATGAACCAGTACAAACGCCCCAGCCCGCCGATACGCGCCAGCACCAGTGCCACCACCAGCGGGCCACCGGCCAGGCCGAGCTTGAGCGCCACCGGAAAGCCCGGCAGATAGATCGGGATGGAACCCAGCATCACGCCCAGGCCAATACCGATGAAGATCGGCAGCATCTGCACCTGCTGAAGCTTCTGTTGCGCATTGCCGATCAGCGCCATCACGACATCGATGTCTTCCTGTCGGCCAACGAGGTTCACCACGTCCCCAAATTGCAGGCTCATCTCGCCATTGGGCACCAGCTCCACACCCGCCCGGTTGAGCCGCGAGATGACGACATCGTGCTTGGCCTGCAGCCGCAGATGGCGGATTTTCCTGCCAAACACCTTCTCGTTGGTGACGACGGCCCGCACCGAGCGGAAGACGGTACCCTTCGTGGACACCGACACCTCCACCTCTTCACCCAGGATCAGTTGCATTTTTCGCAACACGGGGGGCTTACCGACCAGATGCAGCACATCGCCCAGCTTCAGCACCGTCTCCACCTTCGGCACGATCAGCTCGTCACCACGCTTCAAACGCGAATAGATGACATCGTTGCGCTCGAATTCCAGAATCTCCTTGATCTGAAGCCCATCCAGATTGTGGTTGGTGAGCTTGACGTTCATGCTGTCCAGCCCGGTCTTTCGACGCTTCGTTTCACTCTCGAAGGCGTCGGCCTCCTGATCGACATCAATCTTGAAGAGGATGCGAATCAGCCACATGGCGAGCAGGATGCCGATGATGCCGAAGGGATAGGCGATGGCATAGCCCATGCCCATCACTTCCGTCACCTCCGGCCCGCCCAGCTCGCGCAGCACCTGCTGCCCGGCGCCGAGCGAGGGCGTATTGGTGACAGCCCCCGAAAAAATGCCCAGGATGACCGGTAGCGGCACATCGAAGAGCTTGTGGATCAGCACGACCAGCACGCCGCTCAAGGCCACGATCAACGCCGCAAAAGCATTGAGTTTCAGCCCCGAATGCCTGAGCGAGGCAAAAAAGCCGGGGCCAACCTGGATGCCGATCGTGTAGACGAAAAGGATCAGCCCAAATTCCTGAATGAAGTGCAAGGTGTGGGCATCGAGCGTGACGCCAAACTTGTTCATGAAATGGGACACCAGAATCCCACCGAACAACACCCCACCAATGCCCAGCCCCACACCGCGAATCTTGACGTGTCCGATGCCAAGCCCCAGCACGGCCACGAGGGACAGCAGTGTGATGGTGAGTGCGATTTCGCTCATCACGGCCTCTTGTTATGTCAGGAAAAGGAGCATTCCTATTTTAACAAAGGCCGTTTTTCAGCCGCCCAAAGCTGGGCGGAGCGGCTTGGCGAACGGACGATTTCCCGCGCTCACCGGGCTGATGCAGACACGGACGCCTGCCATGCCACGCACAGACAACCTCCTGTGCCCTTCGTCTCAAGGCTCGATGGCAGCGGCAACTGCCCGCACCGCTTTATCCTGCCAGCAATCCAGCCGACAATACCCGCCTGACACGCGCCAATCACTCAACCCGGCGGCCCATGCTCAGGCACCCGGACGCTCAAACAGCCCAAGCGGCCGATGCCGGGCAGCCCGATCACCAAAGGGCTGGCGCCCCCATCGTCACACCACAGACAGCCCACACGCCCCGGCGGGCACCACACGACACGCGCTTTTTTCCTGCCCATCAACGCCCATGAAATTCGAGGACTACCGCCAATACGATGCCACCGGTCTGGCCGAGCTGATCCGCCGACGTGAGGTCTCGGCCAACGAGGTGATGCAAGCTGCCCTGGCACGACTCGATGCGGTGAACCCGCAACTCAACCTGCTCGCCCAGGATCTGCGGGATCGGGTGTTCCAATCGGACACGAGCAGCCTCGACGCGCCGCTGGCCGGGGTGCCCTTCCTGCTGAAGGATCTGCTGGCCGATCTGGCCGGCACGCCGACGATGGCCGGCTCCCACCTGATGAGAGGCAAGCAAGCCCGACGACACAGTGAGCTGACCCAAGCCTATCTGGATGCGGGGCTGCACATCTTCGGCAAGACCACCACACCCGAGTTCGGCATTTACCCCTGCACGGCCTCCGACCTGCACGGCACCACCCGCAACCCCTGGCACCTCGACTACACCCCTGGCGGCAGCAGTGGCGGCTCGGCGGCTGCCGTGGCGGCCGGCATCGTGCCGGCGGCACACGGGGGCGATGGCGGCGGCTCCATTCGCCTGCCGGCCCACAACTGCGGCGTGTTCGGCCTGAAGCCCAGCCGCGGCCGCACGAGCTTCCTCCCGGCCAGTCAGGATGCCTGGTTCGGCATGGTCGCCGAGCACGCACTGACCCGCTCCGTGCGTGACAGTGCGTGCCTGCTCGACATCGCGGCCCGTACCCAGGCACATTCGATCTATACCTGCCCGCCCGCCCCCTGCTTCACCGAGGCCATCCGCCAACCGCTGCGTCGCCTGACGATCGCCGTCCACCGCAGCCCCTGGCTGGGCGGCCACAACGACGAAGGCACCGAACGGGCTTTTCAGCACAGCCTGCGGTTGCTGGAGAAAGCCGGCCACCATCTGGAAGAAGCCTCCCCCGCCTTCACCGAAGCCGAGACGCTCTCGCGCGCGATGCGCGTGATCGTCTCGGCCGAAATTGCCAAGATCCGGCACCTCTATCGCCACCTGAGCGGCCACAAGCTGCACCACTCGCAGGTGGAGGCAGCAACATGGGCGCTGATGGTTCAAGGCGACCAGATCAGCGCCGGCCAGATGAGCTGGGCACGGGATCTGCTCTTGCGTCAGGGCATGGCCACGTCACAGTTCTTCAGCCAGTACGACGTGCTGATGACACCGGTTTGCCCCCAAACCACACCCCGCGTGGGCGAGCTTCGCCCCTCGCTGCTCGAACAACGGCTGGTACGCCAGCTCTTCGGCGTCCTGAGGCTGGGCTGGCTGTTCGGCCGCCATAACCCGGCCATCGAGAAAGCCAGCCGGCAGGCACTGCAATACGTGGGTTATACCGCCCCCTTCAATTTCAGCGGCAACCCGGCCATGAGCGTGCCGCTGTACTGGCACGAGGGCTTGCCAGTGGGGACACAGTTTGCCGCCGCCCACGGGCGGGAAGACCTCCTTTTGCAACTGGCAGCCGAGCTGGAACAGCAACAACCCTGGGCCACACGGCAACCGGCCTTCCATCCTGCCACCGATTCCGACCGTCCCTCCGATTGACCCATCGCCAGCCTTCGGCACAACAATGCGGGGTTTGATGCCCGGTTGGCATAGATTGGCCACGGTGTCGCCCAACAGCAAGGCACACCCGACGACGGCACGCCCGGCACGCTTGTCGTGCGGGGCCGATCTGGCCGACACACACCAGGCAAGGGCCAGGCAGACCAGGCCGGGCCGGTTTTTCGGATGGTCATGACAGTACGGAAGGCATCGACACGGCTCATAGCCCCAAAGACAGGCGCGCATACAGGCTCGGCTGAAACCACCCCTGCCCGGCGGCGCGGACGCCATCACATCCTGCACGCAGCGCTGATGTTCGCCTGTGTAGGCTGGGGGCTGTCCGCCAAGGCCCAGCTGCATGAAGTCTCCTACACCCTGCACCGGGATGGCAGCGAAGCTTTCGATGCAAGCGACGCCCCTGGCCATGACAGCGGCCCGAACAACCAGCGCGTGCGCACGCACGACACGCTGGCCTATCACGTCGGACTGAACACCCGCGGCGCCGATCAGGCCCCCCGCATCGAACTGCGATTGCCTGCCGGCAGCCACGGCACACCAGCGGCAGCCTGGTCGTTTCTGCCAGTGGGCTGTGAAGCCAATGGTTCCAGCCTCTCGGCCGACGGCCAGCAGCTCATCTGTCAACTGAGCGATTTCGAGGCCACCGGTTCACGCACCCTCTTTTTCGTGGCCCACATTCTCGGCAGCACACCCAACGGCACCCGCCTGAACGCGCCCGACCTGCGGGTCAGCTCCCGAAAAACCCCGCTCATCCAGCCATCCACCCCGAGGCCCCCCACCGTCACGATCAGCGCAGCCCCCTTCTATGACGTGCAGATCGACAACAGCTTTCAGGGGCTGCCCAAAGCGCACGGTTATGCCGAAGGCAGTGGCCCGGCAGGCGAAGACGGCTTCTACCACCGCCCCCTGATCGGGCTGATCGCCCGACACCCGAATGGGCATGGCAAGAAAGGCGTCGAACAACTCGACCCCAACACCCCGGTCGTGCTGGATCTGGATTTGAGCGGCTACCGTCCCTCGGTCCGGGTCGATGACTGGCATGGCACCGAACCGACAGCCCACCGTCCCAGTGGCAGCTTTGCCGACGGCTGCGGCAGCCCCAACGACGGTCGGCCCAGCAACCTGAGCAGCGGCGACCGGATCAACGCCTACGAACGCGTCCACGACAGCGGCCCGAACCCGAGCACATCGCCCCAGTCGGTCGCCAAT
This sequence comes from Lautropia sp., assembly GCA_030532895.1. Lineage (GTDB taxonomy): Bacteria > Pseudomonadota > Gammaproteobacteria > Burkholderiales > Burkholderiaceae_E > Lautropia. The sequence continues at coordinate 17,558 of JAUNKF010000016.1, forward strand.
GGTGGGGATTGCCGGGTGCTGCCTGGCAGCAATCGCCACTCGGTTCGGATCGCCATCAGCGGGATCGACAGCCGCCTCGATCACACGCCTTCCGTTTACGGTGGCGGCCACCTGACGATCCCGCCCACCGATCACTGGGTGGCCAACAAGGCACTGGTACTGTGGACGAGCCTGAACGACTATGCAGACAAAGTGCCCACCGACAACCTGATCCGGCTGCGATCGGTTCAGGGACGCTCGATTTCCGGGCAGGCACTGCAAGGCGACAGGCACGACAACAACGCGGCCAGCTACGCCGTCACCCGCGAGAGCAGCTCGGAATTCATGTCGAATTATGGCTCCGACAACTCGCTCGCCATCCCCTGGGCCACCCAGCGTGACCCGGTGATCAGCAGTGACGACCATGTGAACCAGATGGTGCCTGGGCAGGTGGTGCGCGCCTTCATGCGTTATTCCAACTCGGGCACCGTGGCACACCACAATGTGATGTTGTGCCAGAAGATCGACCGAACGGCTTTCGATCCCAGCCAACGCTTCCAGGTGGTGGTATCCGCTCCCGGTCACGCTGTCGTGCAATATGGCGTGCCAGCCAATGGTTCCCGGTTTTTCCCATCGACCGACAGCGCCCCTTCGGCTTATGAGGGATACACCGCCGAGACCCGTTCATCCCCTGGCGACTCGGCCTACAGCCAGGCACGCTGCGACACCCCCGACATCCAGTGGTTCACACGCTGGCAGGATGCCGAAGCGGCCGGCGGTGTGGTGTATGTGCGGATCCATGCAGCCCGTGTGCCGGGCGGGGGCAACATTTTTGCCCATGTCTACGGCATGCAACTCCGGGACACCTGGGCCGACGACATCTCGGTGCAAACCCCCGTACCTCATCTGCGCCGCAAAGGCGAACCGATCGCGGCAGGCAGCATCATTCGCAACCAGACCATCGTGCATGTGGACAACCACCCGATTCAGCCGAGCTACCGCTTGCGTGATCATCTGGCGGTGGTGCCGATCCGTACCCACAGCCAACTGAAACAACGCGTGCTGACGGGCAATCAGGGCGCTCAGGCCATTGCCGCTGCCAACTCGCTATTGAGCTTCGAGCTGACCCCCAGCTACAGCACCTATTTTCCGGCGCGGCCCGGTACACTGCGCGTCACCAACGTGCTGCCCGCCGGGCTTCGCTACCAGAAAGGCTCTGCCAGACTGGGGGGTCAGCCGGTCGAGCCGGACATCTTGCCCGACACACCGGCCGTCGGCATGACGACGCTCACATGGCAATATGCGCCCCGAGCACCGGTCGTGCTGACGAACACCTCACTCGATACCTCGGTGCCTCCGATCACTTTCCAGGCACGACTGCATGCCACGCTGCTCAATGACACGGTGCTGATGAACCACGCCAGTGTCAGCGGCGGCGAGAACGATCATCAACCGGATTGCATCTTCGACCCGGCAGCCCAACGTTACGCGCATTGCGTGAAGGCCGCCAGCACCCGCATCACGATCCAGACGCCCCCTGGCTTCATGCAGGGCAAATCGGTGTTGCGAGAACGGATCGAGCCCGGCGACCCCTTTGGCTACCGCCTGAGCTTTGTCTCGATGGGGCAGGAAACCCAGGCCCAAGACATCCCCGACATGATCGACATCCTGCCCTTCGAGGGCGACGGCATCGAGCAGCCGGCCCTGCAGTTTTCAGCCCGCCAACCGGCATCCCGCCTGATGAGTGGTGCCTACCGGCTGCAAAGTGTCATCCCGGCCCCCATCGACCCCCAGGCGCGCATCTATTACACCCGACAAGCGCCCACCCGGATTCACAACGATCCGCAACACGCCAGCAATCGCATGCCCGGTGGCAGCACACGCTGGTGTCTGGCCAGCGAGCTGGGCACCGAGGGCTGCCCCGCGCACATTGGCGACAGCACCGCCGTTCGCATCAGCCCCGCCCTACGTCTGCTTCACCCGAACACCTTGTACGAAGTGAGGCTGAACCTGCTGTCCGACCCGGTGCTGAGCCGGCCAGGCGACATCTTTGCCAACCGGGTGGCGCTTCGTCCGGCCGACCCGAACAGCCCGCTGCTCCTGAACACCTCGATGAGCGATGTGCAAGTGCAGGTTATCGGACGACCAGGGGGCGGCCTATCGGGCCGGCTCTTCGTCGACCTCGACCAGAACCTGACCTTCGATGCCGACGACCAGGGGCTGCCCCGGCAATGTATCCAGCTCGACGGCCAAAGCGAACGGCATGGGCACCGCTTCAGCCTGTCGACGCTGACCGACCCCAGCGGCCACTTCGCCTTCACGCCCGGCCAGACGCAGCGCATCCACTACTCGGCCGATTGCAGCGGCAGCCCGCTCCCACATTTTCCGGGCCTGCCTGCCGGCAAATACACACTCATCCAGCGCACGACCACCGAACGCCATCTGGCGGGCGCCAGCCTGGCCGGCAACCTCGGTGGCACCGCCGAGCCCCGCCACATTCATGACATTACGCTCCCGGCAGGCGCGATCGGCACCGACTACCGCCTGACCGAACAGCCGGCACCAGCCGAGCTGACGCTGCGCAGCACCGTGACGAATGATCATGGTGGCACCGCCACGGCGGCGGCCTTCGAGCTGATGGCTACACAGGAAACAACCGATACCCGCTATCAAGGGGCTGATGGCAGCGCGGCCGTCACCCGGCGGCAGCTACCGGCCGGGCCATACACGCTCAGCACCCATGCCGTTGCCGGCTATGCCGTGCGTGGCTGGCAATGCACCCTGCACGGCCAACAGGCACCGGCACAAGGATCCCGGCTGAACCTGAAAGCCGGCGATCAGGCCGAGTGCACGGTTCATCTTGATGACCTGCCAGCCCGACTGACCCTCAGGAAGACCGTGACCAATTCGCACGGGCAGCAGGCTCAGCCCGAGGATTTCAAGCTGCATGCCGACGGGCCGACCCCCTTGTCGGGCTACAGCGGCGCTGCGGCCGTCACCGCGCGCGAGGTGGTGGCAGGCCACTACCGGCTCCATGAAAGCAATCTGCCCAATTACGTGCCAGGCGCCTGGCAGTGCACGGCTGGCACGCTGGATGAAGACAGGCTGAGCCTGACCAACGGTGAAGCAGCCGTTTGCACGATCAACAACACGGATCAGCCCGTGAGCCTCACGCTGACATTGGCGATACGGAACCAATATGGCGGCACGGCCACCCCTGCCGACCATGAACTGCGCGCCGACGGGCCGGATGCCATCCGGGGCATCAGCGGCACCCGCCCAGTGACGGTGGCCCCCGTGCGCCCTGGCGTGTATGAACTGGGACAACCGAGCCTGCCTGGCTATCTCAGCGGCCAATGGGCCTGCTCGGGCGGCGTGCTGAACGGCAACACCCTCACCCTCAGCAACCAACAGAACGTCACCTGTCGCATCGAACTGAAAGACGTACCGGCCACGCTGAGCGTGAAGAAGACCGTGGTCGGCGAGGCCACACCCATCGCAGGCACCGATAGCGACTATGCGCTGCAATACCGCCTCACCGTCAGGCACGAAGCGGGCGCCCCCGGACGCTATGATCTGCTCGACCAACCCGCTTTCGACCCGGATGTGCAGATCATCGAGACCCGGCTCAGCCGAAATGGCCGACCGATCCCGCTCGACGACGCCAGCGAAGGCTTCTGGCTGGCCCGACGGCAGGACATCGCGACAGGCGCCGAAGATGTCTACCTGATGCACCTTCGCATCCGCGTGCCCTACGGCAGCCACACCGGCAACAACCGCTGCGCCCCCCTTGGACAGGACGGCCCTCATGAACAGCACGGCATGGATGCCGGCCAGCGACAGGGGCTGTTCAACCAGGCAAGGCTCACCAACCACATGGCAGACACGGATCGTGACGCCCGGCGCACGGCTCACGCCTGCCTCGACACGCCCATCCCAAGTGCCAAAGCGCGGCTTTCCATCGACAAGACCAGCACCACCCGCACGGCCGAGGTCGGTGAGCTGATCCGTTATCAGCTGCGCATCCGCAACCACGGCAGCGGCCCTGCCGTCTCACCGGTCGTCATCGACACGCTGCCCGCAGGCTTTCGCTATGATCCCGGCTCGTTGCGCGTGGCAGGTGCGCGGCTACGCGGCCTGCGGCTGGATGGCCAGCGGGCGCTGCACATCCACCTCGATCAGGTGAGCGCTGCCCCCGATGCCCATGTCGGTCACCGCGCGACATCCCCTGTGACCGGGGCCCCCACGCACAGCACCGCCGGGCACGCCCCTGGCGAGGTGATCATCCGTTATCGGCTGCGCGCAGGCGTCGGCTCGCAGGAAGGCGATGGCATCAACCGCGCCCAGGTGAGCTGCCTCACGCCCGATGGTCTGGGTCGGTACCCCTGCTCCAATGAAGCACGCTGGGCCGTGAAGCTAACCAGCGGTGTCTTCACCGAAGAAGCCTGCCTCGTCGGCCAGATTTTTGTCGATTGCAACGGCAATGCCATCAAGGATCCCGAGGAGCCAGGCATCCCCGACGTGCGCTTCTATCTGCAAAACGGCACCTGGCTGCGCAGTGACGGTGCCGGCAAATACAGCCACTGCGGCCTGCGGCCGCGCACCCATCTGCTGAAAGTCGACCCCCGCACCCTGCCGTCCGGAAGCCGGCTGGTGACGAGCAGCGCGCAGAACACGGGCGATGCCCAGAGCCTCTTCATCGACGCCAGGAAAGGCATGCTGCACCGAGCCGATTTCATCGAAGGCACCTGCAGCCGGGCCGTGTTGAACGATGTCATCAAACGTCAGCAAAAGCACGAGGGTCAGACGAACGTGGGCCAACCCACTGCCAGCCCACGGCTCTGGTTCGACAGCAAACGGTAGCGCGAGGCAATCCACAACAGGAACACCACGTCAAGTGCTTCAAAGGTTCATGGCGGACAAAACACGCTTTAGAATCGGCCTATGAAACGAATAGCGCTGTTCGATCTTGACCATACCCTGCTGCCCATCGACTCCGACAACGAATGGGGTCGCTTTCTGTCCCGCACAGGCCGTATTGCCGACCCGGCTGCGTTCAGCGCCCAGGTCGATGCCTTCTTCGAGCAATACAAGGCCGGGCAGCTCGATCCGGTCGAACACCTGCGTTTCGTGCTCAGCGCCTTTGCCAACCGGCCAGCAGCCGAGATCGAGGCATGGCGGCAGGAATACATCGACACGGTCATCCGCCCCGTGCTCCACCCGGATGCGCAAGCGCTGGTGCAAAAGCACCTGGCGGCCGGTGATCTGTGCGCCATCGTGACGGCCACCAACAGTTTCGTCACCGCACCGATTGCCACCCTTTTCGGCGTCGAGCATCTGCTGGGAGCCGAAGGCGAGCAGCACGAAGGCGTTTACACCGGCAACCCGAAGCCCGGTGTGACCATCACCTTCCAGGGCGGCAAGCTGGTGCGCATCCAGGAATGGCTGGCCGAACAGGGGCTTGATCTGGACCACTTCGACGAGATCTGGGCCTATTCCGATTCACGCAACGACCTGCCGATGCTAACGCGCGCCACCCACCCGGTGGCAGTAAATCCCGATACCACGCTGCGCCAGATCGCCCACGAACGCGCCTGGCCCATTATCGACCTGTTCCACCTGACATAAATACGTGCTTGCCCGATTGATTAACTGGATGTTTGGCCGCTCACGCCGCAAATCTGCCCACGCCGGCCACCGGCCCAACCACGCCGTGGCGCTCGACGTGCGCACCCACCCTGCCGCCTCGCTCGGCATTTCCAACCGCGAGATCTCCAGCGCGGCCATGCGCACCTGTGAAGCCCTGCAAAAAGCGGGTTACAAGGCTTATGTGGTGGGCGGTGGCGTGCGAGACCTGCTGCTGGGCCTCAGACCGAAAGACTTCGATGTGGCCACCGACGCCTCACCCGAAAAGGTGCAGGCGATCTTTCGTCGTGCCCGCCTGATCGGGCGTCGCTTTCGCATCGTTCACGTGATGTTCGGACGCGAAACGATCGAGGTCACCACCTTCCGCGCGGCACAAGCCAACGCCCAGACCGATGAACATGGCCGGATGCTGAACGACAACGTCTTCGGCACCCGTGATGAAGATGCCAGCCGGCGCGACTTCACCGTCAACGCCCTCTATTACGACCCCGTGGCCCAGATCATCGTCGACCCGCTCGGCGGTGTCGAAGACCTGCGCGAGCGCACGCTGCGCATGATCGGCGACCCGGAAACCCGCTACCGCGAAGACCCGGTGCGGATGCTGCGTACCGTTCGCTTCGCTGCCAAGCTGGATTTTTTCGTCGATCCCCCCACACTGGCCCCTATCCGCCAGTTGGCCCCGTTACTGGAAAACGTTCCGCCAGCGCGCTTGTTCGACGAGATCCTGAAGCTCCTCGAAAGCGGTCAAGGCTTGGCCTGCATCCGCCGGCTGCGCCAGGAGGGACTGCACCACGGCGTACTGCCGCTCCTCGATCAACTGTTCGAGACGGATGAAGCCTTCATCACCGAGGCGATGACCCGCACCGACGAGCGCGTGCGCCACGGCAAATCGATTTCCCCAAGTTTCCTGTTCGCCGCCCTGTTGTGGCCACAGGTTCGAGTACGCTGGCAGAAACGCCATGCCGAAGGCGAGCACCTGTTCCCGGCCCTGCACACCGCCATCGACAGCGTGCTCGACGAACAAGGCACCAAACTCTCGCTACAACGTCGCTATCAGGCCGACATGCGGGAAATCTGGGTCATGCAGCCGCGCCTGGACAAGCGAGGACGGGGCGCCTACGGACTGCTGTCCCACATGCGTTTCAGGGCCGGCTTCGACTTCCTGCTGCTACGCTGTGCCTCAGGCGAGGTCGATCCTGTGGTGGGTCAGTGGTGGGCGGACTTCATCGGGGCTGACAACGCGCACCGCGATCGCCTCGTTCAAAGTCTCGGCAACCTCGGCCAGAAGAGCAAACGCCGCCGCCGTCGTGGCCCGAAAAAACAGGCTGCCCTGCTGGCCAACCTCAACCCTGGCGAGGTGGCCCAACCACCGGGGCAGTGAACACGCACCGGCCCTCATGCAGCACGCATGTCCCATCGCCGTGCCCCAGCCCCAATGTCATGTCTGCTGATTTCCTGAACACCGCTGACCCGTCGTGCTGGCCGTTCGCCTGGGTGGGCTTGGGTGCCAACCTGCCCAGTCAGGCTGGCGACCCGGCCCACACACTCGCACAGGCGGTGAAGGCCATCACGGCCCCAGCCGACATCACGTTGTCAGCCGCCTCATCCCGGTACCGGAGCAGCCCTGTCGATTCGGACGGGCCAACTTATTGCAACCAGGTCATCCGGCTTCGCACACGCCTGAGCGCCGAAGCCCTGCTGCACAGGTTACAAACCATCGAAGCGGCGTTCGGCCGCGAGCGCCCCTATCGCAATGCCCCTCGAACCCTCGATCTGGATGTGCTGTTGTATGGGGGGCCAACACAGCCGGGCGCCGAACGACATGACAGCCCCTACCTCACGCTGCCCCACCCCCGCATGCACGGCAGGCTCTTTGTGCTGATGCCGCTGGTCGAAATCGATCCCGAGATCGACATCCCAGGGCGGGGAAAGGCCAGCAGCCTGCTGGCCGCGCTGAAAAACAGCGGCACCGACCAGATCTGTGAGATCCAGACGGAACACTGATCCGCCCCCCGCACCTGACAACCATCGCCAACGGCACGGGGTACGGACCTATTGGGCCACACCAAGGCCAGGCTCAGTAACCGTCGGGGTTTTGCGACTGCCAGCGCCAGCTGTCTTCACACATCCGGGCCAGATCACGCTCGGCCCGCCAGCCAAGTTTTTCAGCAGCCAGTGCCGGGTCGGCATAACACTGGGCCACGTCACCAGGACGGCGCGCGACGATCTGATACGGAATCGTCTTGCCGCTGGCCTTCTCGAACGCCTTCACGATGTCGAGCACCGAATACCCGGTGCCGGTACCCAGGTTCACCGTCCAGGCCCCCGGCTCCCGCATCACGCGCTCGACGGCCGCCAGATGCCCCAGGGCCAGATCGACCACATGGATGTAATCACGCACACCCGTGCCATCAGGCGTCGGGTAGTCGCCCCCGAACACCGACAGCATCGGTCGCTTGCCCACGGCCACCTGCGTGACGAAAGGCATCAGGTTGTTCGGAATGCCCTTCGGGTCTTCGCCAATGCGCCCGGAAGGATGCGCGCCCACCGGATTGAAATAGCGCAGGATGCCAATGGCCCAGGCTGGGTTGGCCGCGGCCAGATCATTCAGGATATGCTCGATGTGCCACTTGGTACGACCATAAGGATTCGTCGGCCCGGTCGGAAAATCTTCTCGAATGGGCACCGAGGCAGGGTCACCATAGACGGTGGCCGAGGAGCTGAAGACGAAACGGCGCACACCCGCCGCCTCCAGACACTCCAGGAGCGCCACCGTGCCACTCACATTGTTCTGGTAGTAGGCCAAGGGCTTGGCCACCGACTCACCCACGGCCTTGAAACCGGCAAAATGGATGGTGGCATCGATCGGGTGTTTCGACAGCAACTCGGTGAGCAATGCACGGTCACCGGCATCACCTTCCACCACCACAGGCGGCCGCCCGGCCAGCTCGGTGATGCGGTCGATCACCTTCGGTGTACTGTTGCTGAAATCGTCAAGAATGACGACGTTCTGCCCACTTTGAAGCAGCTCGACCACGGTGTGGGAGCCAATATAACCGGCACCACCGGTCACGAGTAAGGTATTGTTCTTGGTCATGGTGGGGATTTTCCCACAAGGGTGTTGGTCGCAACGGGCAAAGCCCTCTGCCGTGCGTGCGGATCAGGGGACGAACCGTGCCACCCCAAGCAGTGCGAACACGGCAACCCGCATGCTTGCCCGAACCGGCACGACAGCGCCAGCGTCGGGATGATCGTCATGTCGGCTCAGGCTCAGATCAGCCCCAGAAACTCACGACGCAGGCTGGCGTTCCTGAGGAAGGATCCCCGCATGACCGAGGAAGTCATCTGGCTCTCGTCCCGAACGCCACGCCAATGCATGCAGAAATGGTCGGCCTTCATGACCACCGCCAGGCCATCGGGCTTGAGACAGCGCTCCAGCTCATCGGCCAGCGTCTTCACCGCCTCCTCCTGAATCTGCGGGCGGCTCATGATCCAGTCCGTCAGGCGGGCATATTTCGACAGCCCGATCAGGTTCGAGTCGGCATTGGGCAGCACGCCCACCCACAGCTTGCCCATGATCGGACACAGGTGGTGTGAGCAGGCAGAACGCACGGTGATCGGGCCAACCACCAACAACTCGTTGAGTTTCTCCACGTTCGGGAACTCGGTCATCGGCGGTGCGGCACGGTAGCGGCCGGCAAACACCTCGTTCAGATACATCTTGGCCACGCGACGGGCCGTGTCCTGCGTGTTGTGGTCGGACGAGGTATCGATGACGAGCGACTGCAACAACGCCTCGACGCGTTCAGCCACCTCGGCCTGCAAGGCCGCCCGTTCATCATCCGAGGCGATGAAGGCGGCAATATTGTCATTGGCATGAAAACGGTGCCCGGCCGCCTGGATACGCTCGCGGATCACCACCGACATGGGCCGCCCCTCGGTGGACGCTTCCGCCGCAGGCTGGACGTGCCCTGCCGGGATGTTGGTCGATGTCATGATGGCTCAGTCCTCCGTAAGATTGCGGGGCGACACCAGGTCTTCCTCCTCGAAGAGGTGTCCACCACGTCGCAGCTTGGTCACCAGATAACGCTGGTTGTGCGCGTTGACGCCGCCCTTGACCGCCTCGCGGTCGATCACCTCGATGCCGGCAGCCCTCAAGGCCGCGATCTTGGCCGGGTTGTTGGTCAGCAGATTGATGCGGTGGCAACCCAGCGCCTTCAGCATCGCCCCGGCCACCTCGAAGTGACGCTCATCCATCCGGAACCCCAAGGCTTGATTGGCATCCAGTGTATCCAGTCCCTGATCCTGCCGCACATAAGCCCGCAATTTGTTGGCCAGACCGATACCCCGGCCTTCCTGCGACAGATACAACACGATCCCGCCGCCCTGCTCGGCCAGCCGGGCCACCGTGCCACGCAGCTGATCGCCGCAGTCACAGCGCAAGCTGCCGAACAGATCACCCGTCAGACAGGAGGAATGCAGACGCACCCGTACCGGGGCCTCACCGGAGAGATCGGGATTGCCGACGATGACCGCCACATGCTCGAACTCGCTGTCCAGCTCGCGAAAGAGCACGAAACGGCTGTCTGCCGCCTCTGCCAGAGGCACTGGCGCCTCACTGACCGGCGTGAGCCGCACGGGCCGGAGACGGGCGTGTTCGAGCACCAGCCCCGCATCCACCGCCAGAAGACTCTGACGCCATTCGACAGCCGCCGGCTCATCCAGGACCTCGGCGGGCATTGGCAGTCCCAACACGGCAGGCGCCAGCCGGCCCTGGCGTGCCAAGGCCAATGCGGCAGCGGCCGGTTCATACGCATCCTGCTCAGGCATCACGGCGCTCAACTGGGCCGCATCCAGGGAAACGCCTGGTTCCGCCACGGCCAGCCCGGCCCAGTGACACAAGACATTAAGCGACACGGCCGCTTCAAGCCGCCACACGAAGGGCTGCTCGACGCCCGGTTGCTCCCAACAAGCGGATGGCAGCCCGGCAAACGGTGCCGCTGCCTGCAGGGACATGGCTCGCTGCGCCGACAGGAACAGGCGCCAATCACCCGATATCTGCTGAAACCACTGCCAGGCCGATGGCGTCAGCGTCTCGACCGCGACAAAAAGCCAGGCTGTCGAGCCAGCCGTCTGGATCAATAGACAGCGGCCACGGCGCAGCTCGGTCAGTGCACGGTCGACACACAAAGAGGCCCGTTGAACCCGCCATTCGGTCGGAGGAGGAAGCTGAACATGCATGGGCCGCATTGTAGGCTGGCAGCCCTGACTGCGCCATCAGCCCTTTGTGCAAAACAGCAAGAGGGGCTTTAGAGCGTGTTATGAACTTATTCGTCCCCGCGCTGGCCCCAAAACCGCGGGCTGATAGGGACGAATGAATGCATGACACGTACCAGGACTGCCAGCGAGATCGTGAAGCTGACCACACGCAGACAGTCAGCCCGGTCCTGACAGCCATTTCAGCGGCAGGGCTTTATTTGCTTATTCCAATACGAATCGTTAGTATTACCGCGCCAATTAAGCCTGATTGCCACCACAGCCTGTTATGCGAGGAGACGCAACGCCCCCAGCATGCCCAGGCGCCTTGGCACACGCAAACGCCTGACCCACCCGCTTACCCACCGGCCCTTGACGCCCTCATCGTCCACTGAACGATACCCATCCGGGTCACGTCAGTCGCCGATACGGGTCTTGGCCGATACGTCCCCCGTCCACGCAGACACTTTATTTCGTGACTTCTCCGAGTGAAACCACCATCCACTCATCCACCGCCCCCCATACCGCCAGGCACCGAGCCATCGCCATCCGCTTGCGCCGGCCAAGCCAGCTCGCCCTCGCTGATGGCTGCACTGGCCAATGACCGCCGTACCGGCAACAACTGGCAGCTGTTACCGGTCGTCACCGGCGTATCGCTCATTCATGCCGTGGCGATCATGGGACTGGGTCAAGCCGAGAGCGTCACTGTCTCGGGCGGTGATGACATGCCCGTTTACGTCGAGCTGATCACCGAGGCACCAAAACCCCCGGTCATCCCGCAACCTGTCGAGCCTCCCCCGCCACCGCCGCCCGAGCCGGAGCCTGACCCCGAGCCGGAGCCGGTCGTGGCCGAACCACCGCCGGCGCCGCCGCCCGAGCCGCCGGTATACGAGGTGAAAAAGCCCAAACCCAAACCGAAGCCAAAGCCCAAACCGAGGCCGAAACCACCAGAGCCACCACCACCGGCCCCCGAGCCGCCGCCTGAGGCACCACCTGCTCCGCCGGCCCCACCGGTGGAAGGTGAGCCGAACGCACCTGCCGATGCCGTGCCACAGCAGGGCTCGGGTCGGCCTGGGCCATCGGATGCCCCGGTCAACCTTGGCTCCAAGTCCGTGAATTACCTGCGGCCGCCCAAGCTGGTCTATCCGGCCTTTTCCAAACGCGCGGGTGAAACCGGCAGAGTCACACTGACCGTGCTGATCAATGAAAAAGGTGAGCCAATCAGCATCGACATCAAGGAATCATCCGGCTATCCCCGTCTGGATGATGCCGCCGTGGCCGCCACCCGCAAGGCACTGTTCAGCCCCCACATCGAAAATGGCGTACCCAAAAAAGCCTACGCCACCGTCCCTGTCGTCTTTGAACTGGAGTAATTGAACGTGAACGAACCCACTCCCCTGGGCTTTGCCCATTTCATCGCGCAAAGCGATATGGTCAGCAAGGCGCTGCTCGTGGTGCTGGTGCTGATGTCCGTCGTCTCCTGGACGCTGATCATCTCCAAAGGCATTGCCCAGCTGATCCGCCGTTCACGCTCGGAGCGCTTCCTGAAAATGTTCTGGGAAGCCCCGTCGCTCGAAGCCGTGCAACAGGAAATTGCCAAAACCGGCATCCGCGATCCGTTCTCACGCCTGACGGCCAGCGCCATGCAAGGCCAGGCCCACTATGCGCGCTATGGCACCTCGAAGCTGGCCGAGGCCGGCAGCAACCGCGACTTCCTGACCCGCACGATCAAGAAAGTGCTGGATGAAGAAACCGTTCGCCAGGAAGACGGGCTGACGATTCTCGCAACCGTCGGCTCCACCGCCCCCTTCGTGGGCCTCTTCGGCACCGTTTGGGGCGTGTATCACGCGCTGGTGGCGATCGGCCTGTCCGGCTCCGGCTCACTTGACAAGGTGGCCGGCCCCGTGGGCGAGGCGCTGATCATGACCGGTCTGGGTTTGGCCGTGGCCCTGCCAGCCGTGATGGGTTACAACTGGCTCACCCGCACCAATCGCGTCCTCTTCGCCAAGCTCGACTCCTTCGCCTTCGAGCTGTTCGCCTTCCTGTCGTCGGGCCAGACGCTGCGCGGCCAGACACGCAACGGCCACACACCGAACGACGTTCGCTGACCCCTTCGCTTCACGAGGATTGCATCATGGCTTTCGCCAGTTTCGATTCCAAAAACAGCAACTCGCCGATGGGTGAGATCAACATGGTGCCACTCATCGACGTGATGCTGGTGCTGCTGGTGATCTTCATCGTGACGGCCCCTCTGCTGACACACTCGGTCAAGCTCTCGCTGCCCCGCGCCACCACCACCGAAACCGACAACATGCCACCGAAAATCGATTTTTCGATCGACGCCGATGGCAATCTGTTCTGGGGGTCGGAGCCGATCAGTCGCGAGGACGCAGCCGAACGCTTCAAACAGGCCGGACAGGAAAACCCGCAACCAGCCGTCCACCTGCGTGCCGATGAAAACACCCCCTACCGTTATGTGGCACAGACCATCGTCGACGCCTCCAAAGCCGGCCTGGCCAAGGTGGGATTCATCAGCAAACCCGAAGATCAGGAATAATCCGCCAACGCTCAACCCCGTGACATCGCTGCTCGCGTGCCATCAGAACACGCAGGGGGTATGATGCCCCCCCTAGGATGACTGGCCAAGGCCGGCTCAGCCCTCACGGGCACACGAGCAGCACCACACACGACAGGGCCACATGATGGCCCTTTTTTTCATGGCAGATCAATTTCGCATCCAGGCCCTCGGCCACACTGACGCTACCGCTGCCTGGCAATTGACCCAGCAACTTCGCTGGCCCCATCGTCAGGAAGACTGGGCACAGATGATCGCGTGGGCCAATCAGCACGGCATGGCCTGCGGCCTCTTTCATCAACAGCAGCTGATCGGCACGGCCCTGTGCTGGTACTGGGGCCAAACACATGCCAACCTGGGGCTGATGATCGTCGATCCCGCCTGGCAGAAACGAGGGCTGGGCCGCCGCCTGCTCACTCACCTGCTCGACGCCCTCCCGCAACGCAGCATCTCACTGATGGCCACCGAAGCCGGCCTGCCGCTCTATCAGCAGCTGGGTTTCGAAGCACTGGGACGGAACACGCAATATCAAGGACTTTTTCAAGGTCAAGATGACGATGTTGCCGGGCTGGCCTCACCACGTCTGGCCACCCCGTCCGACCTAGACGCCATCATCGCGCTGGACACACGGCTACGCGGCCTTGACCGTACCTGGCTACTACGTGAGCTGCTGTCCCGCCCGCTCGATACAGCCCCTGTCCAGAGCGGCCTCCCTGATGAGGTCCATCACCTCCCGCACCTGGCAGACAAGCCGTCCGCCCCACAGGAAGGCTTCTCAACGCCACCGCCGGACAACGCTTGCACCGAAGCCTGTGCCGTACTAGGCGGGCCAGCAGGCACCACACAAGCCTATGGTGTCAGGCGTCGGTTTGGCCGAGGCTGGCTGATCGGCCCACTTCTTGCCCCCACGGAGGCCGATGCAATCGCCCTGCTCAGCTGCTTGTGTGCGCCGTTGACCGGCACCTTCGTGCGCATCGACCTGGGCTGGCAAGCACCTGCTCGGCAAATCGCTCCCCAAATCCTCCCCCTCAACGCACCGGACTTCAACACCCCACCTGCGCAACCAGCGCCCGTCGCCCCGCCATCTGCCACCACCGAGGCCACCGCCCTGGGCGCCTGGCTCCAGGCGCATGGGCTTCACATCGTGGATCGGCCACTGGCCATGCAACGCCCTGGCACCCAAGCCATGCCAGCGCCCCACACAAGCACGGCGCCCCAATTCCCCGGATTTCCGCCCGCACCAGCCGTGTTGACGCTACTCTCTCAGGCCACAGGCTGAATCAGCGCCCAGGGAACTGGGCCGAAGGCCTGGCCCCAACACCGCACGCTGGCAGCATTGCCACGCTTGCAAAGGCATCGAGCCTTGGCGGCGCGTCGCACCTTGTCAGCCCGCGGCTCTGGGGCCGGCGCGGGGACAAACAAGTTCATCACACGCGCTAACACGCACCAGCGATTTGGGCAGCGTATCCCCTACAAAAGCAGCGGAATTAATGATATTTATTTTTTTTCTCATAGAATCACCTGACAACATCGAGAGGATCACCGATCCATCACACGCGCTTTGTGACAGGATAACTTGATAAGAGACGCTCTGATTCGTCTTTTGATGGCTTGAATCATGCAGTTTTCCAGGATTCCAACCAAGGCCATGACCGCAGCGCCGCCGTCAGCCTTGCTCGCATCCCGCGGCGCATCGAACAGCTATCGGCGTGCTTCCACCCAGCACGCACAGCGAATCGTGTCATCAGACCCGCCTGCAACACGGCCGATCTGATTCCTGAGCACGGCGCCTCAGTCTTTCTACACGCCCGGTCAAGTTGCCATCACAACCAGCCAGGGCACGAGAGGCTCACGGCCTCAGACTGATAAGCCGACAGATGATCGTCCCCCCTACAAAACTGGGCGGATCATCACCCAAAACCTGACCTGCTTTCCGAGCGCCTGCCTACCCTGTCCGGCAGGCTTCCTCTCAACCTTTGCCCGCGCTTTCATCGAGCGGGCTTTGTCTCAACGCTTTTGTTCAACCCACTTATCTCACGGTTCATACCATGATGCGCATTCGTCCCGCTATCCAGCAATCCCTGCTGGCCGCAACCCTGGCCGCCCTGTCGATGTCGGCAGCCCACGCCGCCCAGAAAGAAATCACCGACGTGCAGGGACGCACCGTCAAGATCGAATCACCTGCCAAGCGCGTGCTGCTGGCCTTCTACTTTGAAGACTACATGGCCGTCGGTTCCGAAAAGGCTTTCGACAACGTCGTCGGCATCTCGCGTGAAGCCTGGGAGGGCTGGCGCCCAGCCAATTGGGAACTCTTCGTCAAGCACCGCCCCTCTCTGAAGGACATTCCCGATGTGGGAGAGGTGGAAGTGCAGAATTTTTCGGTGGAAAAAGCCCTCGCGCTCAAACCCGACGTGATCGTGCTGGCCAAATGGCAATATCTGGCACTTGGCCCGGATGTGGAGCGCCTTGAACAATCAGGCGTACCGGTCGTCGTGATCGATTACAACGACCAGGATCTCAAAAATCACTTGAGCAGCACGCTGATCCTCGGTGAAATCACCGGCCAGCAGGAACGCGCCAGGCAGATTGCCGACGAATACAAATCGGCCATCGACACGGTCACCAGCCGCATTGAAAAAGCGGGCCGTGCCAAGCCGAAGGTTTATGTCGAATTTGGCGACAAGGGGCCAGGCGAATACAGCTTCAGTTATGGCAAGAACATGTGGGGGCCGATGGTGACGACGGCGGGTGGCGACAACATCGCCGCCCCCTTCGTCGAATACTGGGGGCCGCTGAACCCCGAGCAGGTGCTCACCTCCAAACCCGACATCGTGCTGATTTCCGGCACTGAAAAGAAAAAGAACCCGAACGCGATGCTGATCGGCCAGGGCGTGGATCGTGCCGAATCGGTCAAGCGTCTGGAAGGCTTCACGAAACGCGCGGGCTGGTCTGATCTGCCCGCCGTGAAAAACAAGGCCGTCCACGGCGTGTATCAGGGCGCGTCGCGCAGCATCACCGACTACCCGTCGATCCAGTACATCGCCAAGGTGACCTACCCAGACCTCTTCAAGGATCTGGATCCTGAAGCCAACTACATCGGCTTCTACAAGCGCTACCTGCCGGTCGTGCCCAGCGGCACCTTCTACACCAGCCTGGAAGGGAAGTGATGAACACGCCCACGTCAGATGCCACCGCCCAATGGCAGCAGGCACTGGCCACCCAGCGCAAGCGCGAAGCCCGCCGCTTGCGCTGGCTGATCGCCCTCTTGATGGTGCTGGTGGTCACGCTGCTGCTCGACATCGTGACCGGGCCTTCCCTGATGCCGATCGCCGATGTCGTCGCCACGCTCTTCAAGCCTGAAGAAGCCTCGTCCGGCACCCGCGCCATCATCTGGGACATCCGCCTGCCCATCGCCCTGATGGCGATCGTCGTCGGTGCGGCATTGGGCCTGGGTGGGGCCGAGATGCAGACGCTGCTCGACAACCCGTTGGCCAGCCCCTACACGCTCGGCCTGGCAGCCGCCTCGGGCCTGGGAGCAGCGCTTGGCCTGCATGCCGATGTGCTGGGCTTGCCGCTCGACCCGCTGATCGCCGTACCGCTCGGCGCCTTCATCATGTGCATGGTGGCGGCCTCGATCCTGTTCGGCATCGCCATGTTCCGGCAGGTGAACGCCCAGACGCTGATTCTGGCCGGCATCGCGCTGCTCTTCCTGTTCCAGTCGCTCCTGTCGCTGCTGCAGTTCATGTCCTCACCCGAACTGAACCAGCAGATCCTGTTCTGGCTCTTCGGCAACCTGTCACGCAGCACCTGGAACGCGCTGGCCATCACGACCAGTGTCACCATCGTCTGCACCTTTTTCCTGATGCAGGATGCCTGGAAGCTGACGGCGCTGCGGCTGGGCGAAGCCCGTGCCCGCAGCCTGGGCGTGGATGTGGCCCAGCTGCGCCTGAAAACGCTCGTGCTCGTGGCACTGCTCACCTCCACCGCCATCAGTTTCGTCGGCGTGATCGGCTTCATCGGTCTGGTCTCCCCGCACATCGCGCGGATTCTGGTGGGCGAAGATCAGCGCTTCTTCATTCCGCTGTCCATGCTCTGTGGTGCGGTCATGCTGTCGGCCGCCTCGGTGCTGTCGAAGACGCTGATTCCTGGCGCACTCTTTCCGGTCGGGGTCGTCACCGCCATCATCGGCGTGCCCTTCTTCTTCTGGCTGATTCTGGGATGGAGGCGTGGTCATGCTTAAGGTGGAAAACCTGCACCTCTACGCCGGCACCCATCCGGTGGCGGCCGGTTACTCGGTGGATTTTCATCCGGGTGAAGTCACCGCCATCATCGGCCCCAACGGCTGCGGCAAGACGAGCCTGATGCGCTCGCTCTTCGGTGAGCTCACCCCGTCGGCCGGTCATATCCGGTTGAACGGCGACGAGATCCGTGACAGCCGCTTGCCCGTCTGGCGCCAGCGCTTCGGCTACATGCCGCAGGACACCCGGCTCGATCTGGATCTCAGCACGCTCGAAGTCGTGATGCTGGGCCGCCTCGACCGCCTCGGCATGCGTGTCGACGACGAGACGGTGATGGCCGCGCTGAAAGCGCTCGATTCGGTGGGGCTGATGCACATCGCCGAACGACCGATCTACGCCTTGAGTGGGGGACAACGGCAGATGGCGCTGTTTGCCCAGGTGCTGTTGCGCACACCCGAGGTGATGATGCTGGACGAACCGGTCAGTGCACTCGACATGCGCTACCAGGTCGTGCTGATGGATCACCTGCATCGGCAAACCCGTGCCCAGAACTGGATCACGGTCGTCGTGCTGCACGACCTGAACCTGGCCGCCCAGTATGCCGACCGGCTCGTGGTACTGGCCGACGGCAAGCTGCAAGCCTATGGGCCACCCGCCGACGTCATCTCGGCCGAACTGATCAACCGGCTCTACGACGTCTCCGTCGACGTGCAACTGGATCGCTTCGGCCATCCTCACGTTCGCACCATTCGCTATCAACCCGAACACGAAACATGAAAAAAACCCTCGCAACCCTCTTGTCCACCACAGCCCTGTGCTGGCTCGCCTCACCGGCACTGGCCGCCGATCATGTCGTCAAGATGCTGAACAACGGCAAAGACGGCGGCATGGTCTTCGAGCCGGCCTTCCTGCACGTGGCCGTGGGCGACACCGTCACCTTCGAGCCGACCAACAGCGGCCACCAGGTACGCTCGCTGGCCGTGCCCGAAGGCATCACCCCCTGGCGCAGCGAGCTGGACGAGAAGTTCACACTGAAAGTCGAAAAGGAAGGCGTGTACTTCTACGACTGCCCGCCGCATCTGATGATGGCGATGATCGGCATGATCCAGGCCGGCGAAGCGACGAACCGTGAAGCCGTGGAAAAAGCCGTCAAAGCCAACCGGGGCCGGATGATGATGAACGGCAAGCGCGCGGACGCCTTGCTGCAGCAGATCAAATGAACCCGGCGGCCGGCGGCATCTCAACTGCCCTGCCGGCCACTGGCCTGCGTGACCGGGATGCCGGCAAGCCCGCTCAGCTAGCGGGCTTTTTTCTGCCCCGTGTACGCGGCGCCTGACCGGGCCGCTGCAGGCGCTGCGGTGCATGGGATGCCCCCCTGACCCCCTGCTCAGCCCCTGATCCGCCTGTCCGACCAAGAGCCCCCGAACGCCCGTCGGCGGCCCCTGGCCCGCGACGCCCCGAGCGCAGACGGCCGTCCGTGGCAGGCATGCGCTCCCGCGCCAGCGGTGAGCGGTCGAGACGACGGCCCACACGGCTTTCAGCCTGCACGGGCGCGCCGCGCGGCGCATCTGCCGAGGTCGTCATCAGCCAGCCCGCGCTCGCATCCTGGCCCAGCAAACGCTGCAGTACCGGCATCGCGCGCTTCAACTGCTCGGCCAGTGTGTAGGGTGGATTGATGACGAACATGCCACTGCCATACAGCCCGTGGCCATCTTCAGGCGGCCGGCACACCTGCAAGCGCACATCCAGCCAGTCGCCAGCCGGCAGGCGGTGAATCTGCTCCATCAGGAGTGCCGCCTCACGCCGCCGCACGAGCGGATACCACAACACCATCGTGCCCGTGGCAAAGCGCTCCAGCGCCTCCAGCAGCGTGCGCCGCGCCCGTGCATAGTCGCGTTTGTCTTCATAAGACGGATCGATCAGCACCATGCCGCGCCGCGACACCGGCGGCAGGAGTGCCTTCAGCCCATCGAAACCATCCTCCCCAAAGATCTGCAAGCGCCGCCCGGCCCAGGAGAGGTTGCGCTGTAACACCCTGATCTCGTTCGGATGCGCCTCGAAGCACCGCATCCGATCCTGCGGCCGCATGAACTGCAAGGCCAGCGCCGGCGAACCGGGATACATCACCGGCAGTGACTGGAAGAGCCGTCCACTGGCCAGACGCTGCTGAAGACGCGTCTCGGTCGACAGGGATGTACCCACTGCACAAGACGACTCATTCGGCCCCGAGGGCAGCGGCGGCACGTCGGCAGCACGCCCCCCTTCATCCCCTGCGCCGACAACGTCACCAACAGGTGCTTCAGCGGCGGATATTTTCCCTTCACGGCGCAGCTGTTCCCGCTCGGCCCGCTCGTGATGCGCGATGCCGAACCGGGCCACGGCCAGGCGGTAATCTGCCAGCAAGGGCGGCAACGCTTTCTCTGACCACAGCGCCACGATGCCGCCTCGATGTTCGGCGTTCTTTCTGGCCTGAGCCGCATCGAGCCGATACTCGCCAGCCCCCGCATGGGTATCGAACACCCAGAACGCCTTGTCCTTCTGAGCCAGATGCTTGAGGATGGCCACCAGAATGGCGTGCTTGAGCACATCGGCATGGTTGCCGGCATGAAAGGCGTGGCGGTAGCTGAACATGAAAGCGGCATCAAAACCATGAACACAACGCTATGGTAGCCGCCTATCGGGCAGAAACATTGCTAACATTGCTGCCGTCCTCCCCCCACCTCGTCGATGGAAGCCTTCCTCATCTCCACGGGCGTTGTCACGCTGGCCGAAATCGGCGACAAGACACAGTTGCTGGCGTTGCTGCTGGCCGCCCGCTACCGGCAGCCCATCCCGATCATCGCCGGCATCCTGATCGCCACGCTCGTCAACCATGCACTGGCCGGCGCGCTCGGGGCGCTGATCCATGCCTGGGTCTCTCCCGGCACTTTACGGTGGTTACTGGGGCTTTCCTTCCTGATCATGGCCGCCTGGATGATGATCCCCGACGACGCGCCCACCGATGAGGTCGACAAGCACAGCCGCCTTGGCGTCTTCGGCGCCACCTTGCTGGCTTTCTTCCTGGCCGAAATGGGGGACAAGACGCAGGTGGCCACCGTGGCACTGGCCCTGCGTTATGAAGCCATGCTGGCGGTGGTGCTCGGCACGACCGTGGGGATGATGCTGGCCAACGTACCGGCCGTGCTGCTGGGCGACAAACTGGCCAACCGCCTGCCAACCCGGTGGGTGCATGCCGCCGCAGCCCTGATCTTCGTGCTGCTTGGCATCGGTTCACTGACTGGCCTGGCCGAACGGTGGCTTGGCTGACAACACCAGCCCCCCAACCTGCTTGGAGCGTGTCATGCACTTGACGAATAAGTGCATGACACGCTCCAAGCCATCACCCGATGTGGTCGTTTCCCGGCAATCAGGCGTCGTCGGGCTTGACGATGGTGCGCACCCGCTTGTGACGCACGACCACGACGCCAGGAGGCGCCTCTGGCGGGCGACGCGGCACGGCCGACAAACGCCCACGACCAAGGCGATTGCCGGACGCATCATCCCCCCCTTTCTCGTCACGCACGGTGCGAACCTCCCGCAACGGCCGGTCGATGGTGACGGTGCGGGGGGGACGACTGGCCGTGAAGCCACCGTTGCGCTCACCCATGCCGCCCGACATGAGGCCCGCCCCCTTACGGGGCGTCTTGTTGAAACCGGCAGACTTCACCGAAGCCTTGGACGAAGCGGAGCGTTTCTGCGCGCGGATGACGCTGCTGATCGCGTGGTGGTACAAAGCCACATCACCCGTGCGGGTTTGCAGCAGCAGCATGTTGGCGTCGAAGGAGCGGATCTGACCGTGCAGACAGGTACCCGTGATCAGGTAAACATCCACCCAGGTTCTTGCGCGTCGCAGTGAATTGAGCGTCGTAAACTGCTGATTGAGCAGGGATTTCGACTTGCTCGCCGCCGTTTCGGCCTGGCCCTCGCCTTCAGCGGCCGCCACCGGCTCAGCCTGCGTGGCCGGCTCTTGCACCCATTCGGCAGGCTCCTTCACGCTCACGAATTTCCTCCTATCCTAGAACCTTGACTGACCTGCCTGACGCTTCACACAATCAACACCCTCAGCAACCCGAAGGCCAAAACCTGGCGCCAACCGGTTCAGACACTGACTGCATTATCGGGCCGATGACGTACTTTGAGCAACTTGCCTCGCATCCGGCGAGACATGGCCAACGCGCCCCGCGCCCCCTCAACCGACCCAGGAGACAGATCTCATTCATGAATACCCCTCATATCGACCCCGCCCTCGTCGAGGCCATCGCCCCCACCGGCCGCCTGCGAGCCGTCATCAACCTGGGCAATGCCCTCCTGGCCAGACGATCCCCCGACAGCACCGAACCCAGCGGCATCTCGGTGGATCTGGCTCGTTCCTTCGCGCGCCTGCTGGGCGTGGCGCTGAGCCTTGAGGTGGTGGATGTGGCCAGTCAAGCCGTGGCGGCCGTCACCGAAGAACGCGCGGACATCGGTTTCTTCGCCATCGATCCGGTTCGTGGCGCCGGCATCGCCTTCACCGCCCCTTATGTCCTGATCGAAGGCGCCTACCTGGTCAGGAACGACTCGCCACTGAAAGACAACGCCGAGGTCGACGCCGAAGGCATCCATATCGTGGTTGGCAAGGGCAGCGCCTATGATCTGTACCTGAGCCGCGAGATCAAGCACGCCAACCTGATCCGGGCCGCCTCCTCCCAGGCCGTGGTGGATACCTTCCTGGCCGAAGGCCATGAAGTGGCCGCCGGTGTGCGGCAGCAGCTTGAAAGCGATGCCGATCGTGTCGACGGCCTGCGGATGTTGCCCGGCCGCTTCATGGTCATCGAGCAGGCGATGGGGCTGCCCAAAGGTCGCAGTGAAGCTGCTCAGACCCTGCTGCGGGCCTTCGTCGAACAAGTGAAGGCCAATGGCGAAGTGACCGAAGCCATGCAACGTCATCAGGTGAGCGGCGCGACCCTGGCGCCGCCCGCCGTCTGAGTTTGCACAAGCCCCCTGGCCTGTCGGCCAGCCCCCCGCCACCGGGCCGGCCGACGGCCACGACCGGCCCCGTGCGTGTCATGTCCGCCCCAGGCCCTTTCACAGAGGCAAACACGGGCTTGACGCGCCCCCAAAGCGCCAGCGCGTCGCGTCCGGACACTGGTTGCCGATGAAGCAGCCGGCGATATACTGTAGGATTATCCTGACCCGCAACCCTTAAAGGATTCACATGGCCCAGTTTGCGCCTCAGAGCAGTTACACCAAAGAAGAACTCATCGAGTGCGGCAAAGGCAACATGTTCGGCCCTGGCAATGCGCAGCTTCCCCTGCCCAACATGCTGATGTTCGATCGCATCGTCAGCATCAACAAGGATGGTGGCAAGTATGGCAAGGGTGAAGTCATCGCCGAGCTGGACATCACCCCGGATCTCTGGTTCTTCGACTGCCACTTTCAGGGCGATCCGGTCATGCCGGGCTGCCTCGGGCTGGATGCCATGTGGCAGCTCGTCGGCTTCTTCCTCGGCTGGGGCGGTGCCCCCGGCCGTGGCCGTGCACTCGGTTGCGGCGAAGTCAAGTTCAGCGGACAGGTTTTGCCGAAGCACAAAAAAGTCACCTATCATGTCCACATCAAACGGGTGATGAACAGCAAGCTGGTGCTCGGCATCGCCGATGCCGAGATGAGCGTCGATGGCAAGAAGATCTACGAAGGCAACAGCTTGCGTGTGGGCCTGTTCACCAGCACGGACGATTTCTGATCCGCCTCCACGGGCTGCCCTCCCGGACTTCTTAGCCGTATCCCTTCCGCCGTGTATTCCCATCACCGCACTTCACTCCTTGGAGACGAGGCATGAAACGAGTCGTCGTAACCGGCATCGGCATTGTGTCGAGCCTGGGCAACAACTGCCAGGAAGTGCTGGCCTCACTCCAGGCGCTGAAATCCGGCATCGTCTTCGATCCGGTCTATCAGGACATGGGCCTGCGCTCCCAGGTGGCCGGCAACATCACGGCCGACACGAAGGCGCTGATCGACCGCAAGGTGATCCGCTTCATGGGCGATGCCGCTGCCTTCGCCTACCTGGCCATGCAGGAGGCCATCCAGAACGCCGGCCTCAGCCCTGAACAGGTCTCGAACCCACGCACCGGGCTGGTCATCGGCAGTGGTGGCGCATCGCCCGCCTCGCAGGTCGAAGCGGCCGACATCCTCCGGGAAAAAGGCGTCAAACGCATCGGTGCCTATGGCGTGACGAAAACGATGGCCTCGACAGCGGCCGCCTGTCTGGCCACACCCTTTCAGATCAAGGGTGTCAACTACTCGATCAGCTCGGCCTGCTCCACCAGCGCCCACTGTATCGGTCACGCGGCCGAGCTGATCCAGCTTGGCAAGCAGGACATCGTCTTTGCTGGCGGGGGGGAGGAAGTCTCCTGGCAGATGAGCATGCTCTTCGACGCGATGGGCGCGCTCTCGACCAAGTACAACGACACCCCGGCCCAGGCCAGCCGCGCCTATGATGCCGACCGTGACGGCTTCGTCATCTCGGGCGGCGGCAGCGTGCTCGTGATGGAAGAATACGAACACGCCAAGGCACGTGGCGCCAACATCCTCTGTGAGCTGACCGGCTACGGTGCCACCTCCGACGGCTACGACATGGTACAGCCCTCGGGTGAAGGCGCCGTGCGCTGCATGCAGATGGCCATGCGTCAGCATGGTGGCAAGATCGACTACATCAACGCACACGGCACCTCCACCCCTGTTGGCGACACGAAAGAACTGGAAGCGATCCGCACGGCCTTCGCCGGACAGGACGTGCCGATGATCAGCTCGACCAAATCACTCTCGGGTCATGCGCTGGGGGCTGCCGGCTCGAACGAGGCGATCTACTCGATCCTGATGATGCAGAACGACTTCGCCTGTGGCAGCGCCAACATCCAGAACCTGGATCCGGGCGCCGAAGGCTTGCCGATCCTGCGTGAGAACAAGGCCGGCCGCCTCGACGCCGTCATGTCGAACAGTTTCGGCTTCGGCGGCACCAACGCCACGCTGATCTTCAGCCGGGTCTGACCCCCACCAACGCCACACCAACCGCCTTGACATCGAGGCGGTTTTTTTTGGCCGCCTCACCCGTTCGGGCTATCATTGCCCACCCGTATAAGGAGACTTTCATGGCCTACACGCTGCCCAAACTCGATTACGCCTACGATGCGCTCGCCCCCCATATCGACGCGCAGACGATGGAAATTCACCACACGAAGCACCATCAAACCTACATCAACAACCTGAACGCGGCCCTCGAAGGCGCCGGTCAAAGCACCGACACGCCCATCGACACGCTGATCACCCAGCTCGACAACCTGCCGGAAGCCATCCGTGGCGCCGTGCGCAACAACGGTGGCGGCCATGCCAACCATACCCTGTTCTGGACGATGATGAGCCCGAACGGTGGTGGCCAGCCGAGCGCCGAGCTCGCCGCTGCCATCGATCGTGACCTGGGCGGCTTCGACGCCTTCAAGGATGCCTTCACCAAAGCAGCCCTCACCCGCTTCGGCTCGGGCTGGGCCTGGCTCACCGTCTCGAAGGAGGGCAAGCTCGCCGTCGAAAGCACGCCAAACCAGGACAGTCCGCTGATGGGTCAGGCCGCCGGTGCCAGCGGCAACACCCCGATCCTGGGTCTGGACGTGTGGGAGCACGCCTACTACCTCAACTACCAGAATCGTCGTCCCGACTACATCGCCGCGTTCTACAACGTGGTCAATTGGGATGAAGTGGCCCGCCGCCTGCAAGCCGCCAAGGGCTGATCACTGACGCCCCCGGCGGCAGGGTAATGCCCTGCCGCCAAGGCCCGCTGAAACACGATCGTTTCAGCGGGCTTTTTTTCGAGCGGCGCTTTTGGCCTGTCTCATGCACCTGTTCATCCACTCGATGACGGACGCTCAAAAGCCACACCGGCACCTGTTCCCGGAAAACCGCGTATTTCCCCCTCATCCTGCGGCAGTAGCCGCCTGTCAACTCATCCGGTTGCAGTCTGTGTCATCGTCCTCGAAGTCAATGAAAATGCTCGAAGGATTCGCATTTTCTGATATAGAGGGGCCGAATGAGCGGTGATCGACTGCGCAACAAGCGCCAGACATTCCACGGTTCGACGAGACGCCACGCGCGTTGGGCAGCGCCATTGCTCAGCATTTATGCCCTTGCGCCCGTGCTCGCTTTTGCGTCGGGGATGGATACGGATCGGGTGCCCCTCGAACAATCGTTGCCCCAATTACCCACAGGCGTGATGGCACCTGCCTCACCGAACGGCAGCGCCCACGACGCCATTCACCGGATCACGGTCGAAGTCGAGCAGAACAACCTGCCGGCCGACGGACAGACGCCGGCCAAGCTTCGTATCCGCGCCTTTGATGCCGACAATCAGGCCGTTCGCGGCAAATCGGTGGTGACGATCGAAGCCTCGGCCGGTCGCCTCCAGTTGCCAGGCGCACTCAGCGATGAAAAAGGCTTGATGCCTGCCGATCTGAATCCGCTGGAACCCGGCGTGCAGATCGAGCTGAACAACGGCCGTGCCGACGTGTGGCTGCTGGCCCCTGCCACCCCGCAAAGCGTGGAAATCCGCGTCTACGCCAATCACGTTCAACTGAGTGGTCAGATCGACTTCGTGCCCGAGCTGCGAGACATGATCGCGGCGGGCCTGATCGAAGGCGTGATCTCGTTGCGCCGTGGTGGCAGCCTCACCATCGAAAACACCCGCCCCAACGACGGCTTCGAGGATCAGATTCAGCACTGGGCACGCACGAGCGGCAACGGCAAATACAGCACCGCCCTGCAGAGCGCCTTCTTCCTGAAAGGCAAGATCCGCGGCGACATGCTGCTGACGATGGCCTACGACAGCGAGCACCCCGGCAACAATCGGCTCTTCCGTGATCTGGATCCGGAACGCTGGTATCCCGTGTATGGTGACAGCTCCACCACAGGCTTCGATGCACAAAGCAACAACCGCCTGTACGTGCGCCTGGACAAGGACAAGAACTACCTGCTGTACGGCGATATCGTGACGGGCAGCGGCTTCAGTGAGAAGGCCGGCCAGGGCAGCGTGGCCCGCATTCAAAGCCGTGACCTGGGTCAGTATGAGCGCGCGCTGACCGGCGTGCGGGGCCATATCGAAGGCAAAAAAGGCTTTTTCGACAGCTTTGCCGCGCACGACAGCCTGCGACAAGTGGTCGAGGAGTTTCCGGGCCGAGGTATTTCGGGGCCATACAGTGTCACCAATGCAGCCAATGCCGTGGTGGGCACCGAACAGGTCGTGATTCTGGTACGTGACCGCCACGCTCCTGCCCGCATTCTGGAAACCCGGCCACTCACCCGCTTCATCGATTACAGCTTTGAACCGTTCAGCGGCCGCATCCTGATGAACCGGCCCGTGCCCTCGGTGGATGAAAACCTGAACCCGATGTCGGTTCGCATCACCTACGAAGTCGATCAGGGCGGCGACAAATACTGGGTGTATGGCGTCAACGGGCAGTATCAGCCCGCACCTTCCGTCAATGTCGGTGGCGCCTGGGTCAAAGACCGAAATCCAATGGCGCCTTATGAAATCGCCAGCGCGAACGCCGGTGTCGTGCTGGGTGAGCGTGGCTGGGTTCGCGCCGAAATGGCCCGCACCCAGTCGGCAGCCGACTCGGCCAGTGGGCACCACTATCGCCTTGATCCGGGTACTCGGACGGGCGAGATCAGCGGCAAAGCCTGGCGCGCCGAGGCCGGTTATGACGGCGAGCGCAGCGCAGCAGGTGCCTGGTATGGCGAAAGCGATGTAGGCTTCAACAACCCAGCCTCTTCCTTTGCTGGCGGGCAGCGCCAAGGGGGCGTCGAAGCCCGCCATGTGCTGCGCGAAGTCCGCCGTGATGACGCACCAGCCGGAACGGACGGCACCGATGCTGCCGCCATGAGGGATGACAGCGGCCGCTCGACAAGCCAGGTCGGTCTGGCCGTCTTCGGACGCGGGCATTATGTGGAAGACCGCCAGAGTGGTGCCGACCGTACCCAGGTGCAGGCCGGCCTGCAGATCGATCCCACCCCGAGCATTCGTGTCGAAATTGGTGCCAACCATGTATCAGAGCATGCCGGCACAAGCCAGCAAGGCGGCCTGAGCACGGCCAGCAACCTGAGCGCCCCCTATGGGGTGGGCGTGGTCTCCCAAGGTTTTGGCGGTGGCCTCTACGGCAGTTCACCGAGCGCACTCGATCCGGTGCGGGGAGAAACCCTCTACAACACCGGCTCGGGCTGGAGCACCGGTTACGGCAGCGGTGTGGGCAACGGCCTGGCCGGCGTCCCCGTCGAATACACGGCTGTCCAACTGGGTCTGTCGTGGCTGCCGCTCGCCTACATTCGCCTCGCAGCGGAGATCGAGCAGGACATCGACCATGCCGAGCACCGTCGGGCTGCTGCCGGTGCCAGCTGGCAGGTGCATGAGAAGACACGGCTCTTCGGTCGCTACGAATGGAACACGGGCCTCTCGACCGTGGCCACCAGCGCCACGATCACCGACCCGCAAACCGGCACGCAGATCCGCAGCCCCTACCGCTCGGATGCCTTCGTCTTCGGTCTGGATACCGAATACATGCGTGATGGCACGCTGTACAGCGAATACCGCATGTATGACGCCATCAGCGCCCGTCAGGCACAGTGGGCCAACGGCCTGCGCAATACCTGGCGCGTGTCCTCCACCCTCAGCCTTCAAACCGGTGCCGAACATCTGAAAGTGCTCGACGGCACCGAGCGTAACGGCACGGCCCTCACCTTGGGCCTGCAATGGCGCCCCACCGAGCGCTGGGTGCTGGGCAAGCGACTGGAATGGCGGCATACCTCAGGCCAGAAAGTCGTGAACGACATGAGCACCGCACAGGCTGACCCCTATCTGAGCGGCTATGACAGCTGGCTGTCGACGATCACGCTGTCACGCAAGCTGAACCGCGACTGGACGGCGCTGATCCGCAACCACTACCTGTTGAACACCTTCGACAGTTCGGTGCCTCAGCGTTATGAAAACCGCTTCCAGCTCGGTTTTGCGTATCGCGACACCGACTACAACCGTGTCAACACCCTCTTCCGCTATGAATACTGGACGCGCCGCGATCCGGTGCTCCAGACGCAGGCCGGCCAGGACGTACTGAGCGATGGTTACAAAAAGCACATCGCAAGCCTGGTGACCGACTGGCACCCGAACCGTAACTGGTGGCTCACGGGCCGCTTGGCCGGCAAGCGTCAGATCGATCTCTTCGGTGACACGGACAGCCGCTTCACAGCCTATCTGGCCGGTGGCCGCCTCACCTACGGACTGAGCGAGCGTTGGGATCTGAGCGGCATGTTCCACCGGATGTGGAGTCCGGGCGGCATCAGCCAGAACGCGTTCGGCACCGAGGTAGGCTACCTGATGAGCGCCAACCTTTGGCTCTCGGGCGGCTACAACTGGGCTGGTTTCCGTGATCGCGACCTGACCGGCAGCGAATACACGGCCCGTGGCGCCTACTTGCGGCTGCGCTTCAAGTTCGATGAGCGACTCTTCAGCGGCAACGACCCGGACGTGAACCGGACGCTCGATCGCTGACTCACCCCACGGCAGGCACGCCCCAACAGGATCGTGCCTGCCCATGTCCCCCAACAGGCGGTGTATCTACCCGGTGCGCCATCGTGCCACCCGCCGCCACTACTACCCGACAGGATTCAGCGCGTGTCGTCGACCTGAACAGCCTGACCGTTCCCGTCGATGAGGCGTGCCAGGAGAAATGATCATGCAAAAGATCGGCGCGCTCTCCTCTCTCCGCCGCGAATCAACCGAGATTCGTGACCGTGACGTATCAACTCACCGCCCGCTCGTGGCCGCTTTACTGACGGCCTTGGGCGCCATGGGCTGCTGGACACTGCCAGCACAGGCCCAGCTGAATCAGGCGGTATATGAGGTGTCCTATGACGGCACCGCCGGCTTCGACCCCACCGATGGCCCCGGTTTCGATCGCGGCCCCAATAATGGCATTGTCCGCACACACGACGAATTCGCCTATCGGGTCTCACTGAGCAGTACTGGCGCTGACCAGGACATGCGGATTCAACTGACGCTCGCGCGCGACGCCAACAATCAACCGCTGGCAGCCTTCAGCTACCTGCCCAACCTCTGCAACGCCAACACATCCACCCTGTCAGCAGACGGACAAAGCATCGACTGCCGTATCGCAGATGTGCAGGAATCCTTCACCAGGGCGGTTCGATTCGTTACCCGAATTCTTGGCACCTCACCACACGGTGCAAAACTGCCACCGGCCACCATCCACGTCAGTTCAAGAGCCGTTCCAAACCTCAATGTCACGAACACGGCCAAGACGATCACCGTCAGTGCCGCCCCCTTCTACGATGTTTTCCTCGAAAACAGCTACATGGGCAACCCGAAAGCCTATGGTTACTACCCGAAAAATGGCCCCAACGGTGAAGACGGCATGTATCACCGTCCGCTGGTGGGTCTGATCGCCCGACATCCGAACGGCCACGGCAAGAAAGGCATCGAACAACTCGACCCCAATGCACCGATCAGGATCGTCCTGAACACCCGTGCGTATCCGACGACGGTCAGGGTCGACAACTGGCATGTCGGGCCACGTTTCAGCGGCAATGAAGCAGCCACCGGCAGCTTTGGGGATGGCTGCGGCAACAGCCTCAACGGGCGCCCTGCCGTGCCATCAGGCAGCGCCATCAACAATCACGATCGCATCCGGGATACCGGGCCTCATCGCTCGACCGAGAACCACACGGTGGCTCATGGCGGGGATTGCACCGTCGAAAGCAGCAACCATGAACAGATCACGCTCTCACTGACCGGGGTTGACACCACGCTGACCCATACGCCTTCACAGACGAATACCGGTCGAAAAATTCCGCCTACCGATCACTGGGTGGCCAACAAGGCGCTGGTGCTATGGACAGAGCTGAACGACAGGGATTACCCGCCTGGCCGAGACATCAACCACACCCTGGCCTTCACGAGCATCACTGGCCACTCGATCAGCGGCCAGCCAATTCAAGGCAGTGGCAACCAGATCAGCTACGTTTTCAAGGCCGAAAATGATGGTTCGGCCCGAAAGCTCTTCTCTCCCGACCGCCTCTCGAAAGCGCCGCTGCAGGCCACCGCAGACCCGAAATACATTCCCGGTGACCGTATCGTCAATTACATGGCACCAGGCCAGCAGGTGCTCGGCACGGTGCGCTACATCAACCGGGGCACCACCACGCATCGAAATCTGCTGATTTGCGACATTCTCGACCGAACGGCCTTCAAGCTCGCCTCCTATTTTCATGGGTGGACAGAAGTCATCAATGCGCCCGGCATTTCTGCCAAAGTGGCGTATGGCGTACCACCGGATGGAAGCTCGATGTATTTTTCGTCCGTGGACAGCGCACCGCTGGAGGACGAAATCAAGGGTTTCGGCTCCGCCGTGGGCCGATCCGCCTACATGCAGGCACGCTGTGACGACCCGAGCATCCGCTGGTTCGACACCCCGGAACAAGCCGAAGCGGCTGGCGGCGTGGTCTATGTTCGGGCCACGAGCAATGAGCTGCCAGGCAGCGGCATGATCTTCTTGCACCTTCAGGGGCTGGAGCTTCGTCGAACCTGGGCCGCCACGACAACGGTCGAAACGCCCGTGCGCCGGGAACGCGTGGCGGGCGCACCGATCGAAGCCGACGAAATCATCCGGAATCGGGCCTTCGTCAAGACCGACTCACTGCCAGAAACCAAGTTCGCCGGCCTGCGGGATCACATCAAGGTGGTGCCCACGCTGACCACCAGCCAGATCGACAAACGGATCACCTACCCCCATACGGCAGGTGCCACACCCGTACCCGCCAACAGCACCGTGGAGTATGAGCTGACCCCGAAGTACAGCACCTTGTACACCCCGATGCCGGGCACCGTGACGGTCACCGACATGCTGCCAGCAGGCGCCATCTATCAAAAAGACAGTGCTTTGGTAGACGGACAGCCGAGCGAACCACAGATCGAGCATGACAAGCCCGCCCCCGGCATGACCTCTCTCACCTGGGTGTTTCCGGACAAAATGCCTCATGCCGGCGACATCGGCGATGCTCCGGCAGTGGCCAACATTCGTTTCAAGATCCGCCTGGATCCCCGGTTGAAAGATCATACGGTGATCCGCAACCTGGCCACGATCAGCGGCGGCTCTCACGACGATGTGCCTGATTGCATCTACGATCCCGTCAACCAGAACCTGGGACGTTGCGCCAAGATGGCGCAGGCCGACATTCGCGTGTTGACGCCGCCAGGCTTCCTGCTGGAAAAATCCAGCAACAAGGAAGTCATCGAACCCGGTGAAATGTTCGATTACTGGCTCACGCTCCTGCCCATCGGGCTGGAGTTGCGCCAGCCGAACATCCCGGATGTGATCGACATCCTGCCCTTCGTGGGGGATGGCACGGCGAACCCGGCGCTCAGCTTTTCGGGACGGCACCCGGCATCGAGCTTCGACCCTGGCGCCTATGCCCTGAGCGCCGTGCATACACCGGCATCCGACCCGAATGCCACCGTGTTCTTTACCCGAGCCGCGCCGCAGAGCATTCATAACGACCCGCGCGATCCGAGCAATGCGATACCGGGCGGTACAACCCGCTGGTGTACCGAGGCTGAATTCGGTTCTGCCGGATGCCCGACCCATATCGGCGACAGTACAGCCGTGCGCTTCCGCCCCGGCCTGGCGAAACTGCCGGCCGGCACCGAATACAAGGTGGGCATGGAGCTGATGTCGCACCCGGTGCACGCTTTCACCGGCAACATCTTTGCAAACCTGGCGGGCGCCCGCACGCTCGACCCGAACAACTCACTGCTCTACGTACAGTCTCAATCGAACATGAAAGTGCGCATCAGCGTGCATTCGGGCGGCTTTGCCGGACGCGTGTTCACCGACACCGATCAGGATGGCACCCCCGACGCCGGCAATGCGGGCCTGGGCGGGCAGTGCGTGAGCGTGGATGGCACCAATTACCGGGGCCAGAAACTGGTCTATTCGACCCGAACCGATGATACGGGCACTTATGACTTCACCCCTCTCGCCGAGAACAAGGTGTACAACTCGACCGACTGCTCCGGCCCACTGCTGCCTCACTTCAACGGTCTGATCCGTGGCACCTACAATCTCCGAAAGCCCACCAGTACCACCGGCTATGCAGATGGCCGTGATCATGCCGGCGACGCCGGGGGCACGGTCGGCATCAACGAAATCACACAGATCAACCTGCCTGCCGGCCATATGGGCAGAGGTTATGACTTCACCGAAATCACCAAACTGCCCACCCTCACCCTGATCAGCAGGATCACGAACGACCACGGTGGCACGGCCTCGATCGCGCAGATCAACCTGCAGGCCGGCAACACCACCAGCCCGCAGCCACTGCTCGACGGCACGAGCGGTACGCCTGCCGTCACCGGGGCCAGCGTGCCGGTCGGCCCGATCAACCTCTCGGCCACGGCCCTGCCCGGTTATCGGGCCGACCGCTGGCAGTGTGTGGTGAACGGTCAGCCCGTGGCCACTGCTGGGCAGGCTGCGAATGCAGGTACAACAGGCAGCACAGCCGGCGCCACGGCAGCCGCCCATACCGTCGGCGCAGCGCCTCAGCCCTACCCGCTCACGCTCGGCTATGGCGATCAGGCCGTCTGCACGATCCATTACGATGACGAGCCAGCCCGGCTCACGCTCGTGAGCACCGTCACCAACTCGAACGGCCGCACCGCCAAGCCCGAGGACTTCGTGCTGCATGCCGATGGCCCCACGACAGGCATCTCGGGCCCGAGCGGCTCGGGCACCGTCACGGGCGTCGAGGTGCTGCCTGGCGTCTACGAACTGCGAGAAGATGAGCTGCCGAATTATGTGGCGGGCGCCTGGCACTGCGATGCCGGCTCGCTCGATGGCCACCGTTTGACGCTCGCCAATGGTGAACACGCCACCTGCTCGATCAACAACACCGATCAGCCCGTCAGCCTCACGCTCGTGCTCGATGTGGTCAACGCCCACGGTGGCACCGCCACCGAGCGCGACACCTCGGTCTCGGCCAACGGCCCGGATTCGATCCACGGCATCAGTGGCACGAAACCTGTCACGGTGGCCCCGGTGCGCCCTGGTGTCTACCAGCTGGCCGAACCGAGCTTGCCCGGCTACCTCACCGGCAAGTGGGTGTGCTCGGCCGGCACCCTGGATGGCAACACGCTCACGCTCGGCAATCACCAGAACGTGACCTGCCGCATCGAGCTGAAGGACATCCCGGCTGAACTCAAGGTGACGAAGGTGGTCGTGGGCCAGGTGCAGCCGGTGGCTGGCACCGAGAGCGACTACCAGGTGCAGTACCGCCTGACCGTGCAGCATCAGGCCGGTGGCGCCGGGCTGTATTCGCTCACCGACACCCCCGCTTTCGACCCGGATGTGAAGATCCTCGGCACGCAGATCACGAAAAACACGCAGCCGATGAACCTTACCGCCGCCAACGACGGCAGCTGGCTGCTCGCCGATGAGGCCCGTCTGGCGATCGGGGCTGAAGACGTGTATCTGATGAACGTCCGCATCCGTGTGCCTTATGGCAGCAACACGGCCAACAACACCTGTACCAGCGGCACGGCTGCGCACGGCAAGGGGCTGTACAACAGCCTCTCGCTACGCAACCTGTCGGCCGATGCGGTGGATGCCGCCCCGCTCACGGGCCAGGCGTGCATCGACACGCCGGTGCCGATCAGCAAGGCGCAACTCTCGATCGAGAAGACCAGCACCAGCCGCTCGGCCGAGGTCGGCGATCTGATCAGCTACCGCCTGCGCATCCGCAACCAGGGCAACGGCCCGGCCATCTCCCCCGTGGTGATCGACCGCCTGCCGGCCGGCTTCCGGCTGGCGCCGGGTTCCGTTCGCGTGCAAGGGGCAGCAGCCGTCGAGATCAAGCAGCTCGGTGCGCGCGAGCTGCACATCAAGCTCGATCGGGTGGACGCACCCGCGGCCCAGGCCCATGGCCGTACCGGGCAGGCCCGCCGCACCAAAGCCCCTGATGCCTCACAGACGGGCGAGGTCGTCATCAGCTACCGCGTGCGCCTGGGCGTGGGCTCGCAGGAAGGCGACGGCATCAACCGCGCCCATGTCGAATGCCTCACCCCCAACGGGGCAGCCACCACGAAGTGCTCCAACGAATCCCGCTGGCAGGTGCGCGTGCGCGCCGGCATCTTCACTGAAGAAGCCTGCGTGGCCGGTCAGGTCTTCGTCGACTGCAATGGCAATTCGGTGAAAGACGCCGAAGAGCTGGGCATCCCCGGTGTGCGCCTCTATCTGCAGAACGGCACCTGGTTCGTGACGGACGCGCATGGCAAGTACAGCCACTGCGGCCTGCGTCCACGCACCCATGTGCTGAAGATCGACCGCCGCACCCTGCCCCGCAAGAGCCGGCTCGTCACCAGCAGCGCCCAGAACTCGGGCGATGCCGAGAGTCTGTTCGTCGACGCGAAAAAAGGCATGCTGCACCGGGCCGACTTCATCGAAGGCTCCTGCAGCAACACGGTCATCGAGCAGGTGAAGGCCCGTCAGGCCCAGGGGGAAAACACCAGCGTGCAGACCGAGGCGAAGCAGCCGGCGCTGATGTTCAAAAGCAAGACCGGCGTCAATGCCCATCCACGTCAGCAAGGTACCGACCGTGCGAATCAACCCATGAATCGCACAAGGCACTGACAACCGACGTGATCCTGCAGGCCGGGCCCCATGAAGGACAGAGGGTGCCCGGCCTGATGTTTTTTGAGTGGTACCGGATGCAAGGCAGGATGCCACACAAACGACGCGATCTCAGCCACTGATCCCGCACCGGTTTCCGCCCATCCAATCATGACGCCGTGTCATACAGGCCGGTAGAAAAATGCTTGAAGGTAGCGCATAGCCCGTCAAAGCGGTTGCAAACGGCTCGATGGCCGGAACCCATTGGCCAACTGCAATCAGACGGGTATTGCCCTGCACCGTTCATCATGACAGAGCCTGTTCCCATGCCAGCATTGCATCTGCCCTCGCCTCTGAGCCGTCTCTCCTTGCGTCCCCTCAGCCGCCTATTGCCGCTGTTGGTGGCTGCCTGCTGGAACCTGCCGGCCCATGCCATGCTGAATCAGGTCACCTACGCCATTCAGTACGATGGCACTGATGACTTCAACCTGAAGCGAAGCGGCCCTGGCTTCGATGCCAACAAGAACAATGGGATCGTGCGCACGCATGATGCCGTCGGCTACGCTGTCGCTCTCAGTACCAATGGGGCAGAGACGAACCCCGTCATCAAGCTGACCCTGCCACAAGTCAACGGTAAACCGATCGCGGAATGGGCCATGCCCACGCAGTGCCAACCGGGCTCCAGCCTGTCGCCCGACAAGCAGGTCATCAGTTGCAAAACAGAGGATTTCAGCAGCTCCGCCACCAAAACGCTGGTGTTCAACGCCACCGTGCGGGGCGATGTCCGCAATGACACGCCCTTTCCAGCCCCTGCCATCGAGGTGAAGTCGGACAAGGTGCCGGCCGGCATCGCCCCCCTGCACATGCCGCCCGACATCAAGGTCACAGCAGCCCCCTTCTACGATGTCAGGATCGACAAGAGCTTTCCGGGCAATCCTGCCTTCAATGGCGTGCAGGTGGAAAACGGCCCCCTGCCCGACAAGAAGGACGGTCTTTATCACCGCCCCCTGATCGGCGTTTATGCCCGAAACCCGGACGGCGGGGGCAAGAAAGGGGTCGAGCAGCTTGACCCCAACACGCCGCTCGAGATCGAACTCGACATCAGCGGGTATCCGGCCTCCGTGCGTGTGCTCGACTGGGATACCGGTGCCACCGGTGACTTCCGAACAGGTTGCGGCAGTGCCTTCACCTATGGCGAACAAGCGCCTGGCGTGCTGGGTGGCGGCCGTGTGAACACCGCAGACCGCATCACCGACCACGGGCCACGCCATGCACCGAGCGTGCATACGGTGGCCAATGGCGGCAGCTGTGCGGTCAAGCCTGGCACCACCCGCGATCGGGTGACGATCACGCTGAGCGGTATCGACACCGAGCTGAAAAGTGCCCCCACCCAAACCAACCGCTCGGGTACCGCCATACCTCGCGACGAATTCTGGGTTGCCAACAAGGCGCTGGTGCTGTGGACGGATCTGGCCGACTATCCGGTCGAGCAGGAAATCATGCACCCGCTGCGATTCGTGGCCATTCGTGGCAGTTCGATCAGCACGGTGCCACAGGCCATTCCTGCCCCGGATCCTCATCCTGCCTACCACGAACTCGTTTATGAGGTGGTGGCCAAAGGTCAGGGGGTAACCTCAAAAACCTATACGGTCGACGACCGCGCCACCCCACCGTTCGCCGCGCCGCGGGATCCGGCCTTTCCGCTCGCCCAGGACGTGAACTTCATCGCGCCGAACCAGTCGGTTCGATCCGTCCTGCGCTTTTCCAACACGGGCACGACGACGGCCGCCACGGTACGCTTGTGCGACATCCTCGACAGAACGGCCTTCAAGCTTGCACCGCATTTTTCGGCCGAGATCGAACGGAGTGCCCTGAAAGATGCAGGCGCCGTCATCCAGTACCAGTATGGCGCACCGCCTGCTGGTGAGTCGCCTTATTTTGACTCGGTGGACAGTGCGCCAACGCCTTATGAGCTGGTCGGTCACTACTCCCAGCACGGCAACTCGACCTACTCCCAAGCCAGTTGCGAGAATGCAGGCATTCGCTGGTTCAATACCTGGCAAGAAGCCGAGAACAACGGTGGCCTGGTGTATGTGAAGGCAGAAGTCAATCGGATTCGCCCACAGGGTACCGCGCTCTTTCATATCCGCGGGTTGACACGCTTGCCTGCCTGGGCCGCCACCACGACGGTTCAAACCCCCTCCCCTGGCATTCGCCAGGCGGGTGAAGCCATCGCCGACGGCACGATCATCCGAAACCGCGCCGAAATCACCGCAGCCAACATCAAGGCTGATGTGACGAAGCAACGTGATCACGTGATGGCGGTGGCAACCCGAACACTCTCCCGCATCTCAAAAACCATCATCGACCCGGTCGAGGCCAATACCCAGACGGTACCGGCCGGCAGTGTGCTCACCTACGAAATCGTGCCGCGCTACAGCACGCTGTTTCCGCCGTTCCAGGACACGGTGACGATCACCGACGTTCTGCCCAAGGGCACCTATTATCTGAACGACACCGCCACCGTTGGCGACCAGAAAATGGAGCCGGTGGTTCAGGAAGACACGCCTGAAGCGGGCATGACGACGCTGACCTGGACTTTCCCCGATCGTCTGCCCCATACCGGCAACGATGGTGATCCTGGTGCCAGGATGCCTGCCATCCGGTTCAAGACCCGTCTGAGCAACCATCTGCCCAATGGCACGGTGGTACGCAATCTGGTGTCGATCAGTGGCGGTGCCAACGATTTTGAGGAAGACTGTCGTTATCATGCGGCCAGCAAGACGATGGTCATGACGCGAGCATCCGACAACCAGGAAGTGCTCTGTGTCAAAAGCGCCCAATCCGACACCACCGTTCAAACCCAAGCCGGCTTCCGCCTGGAAAAGACCACATCGCGCGCACGCATCGAACCGGGTGACACCTTCGATTACATGCTGGTCTTCGTCTCGATGGGTCAGGAGATCAGCGATCCGAATCTGCCGGACATGATCGACATCCTGCCCTTCGTCGGCGACGGTGAAACCCGAGACGCCCTCAAATTCCAGGGCCGAAGCCCGGCTTCAACGTTCAATCCAGGGGCGTATCAGCTGGTTTCCGTCACGCCAGCACAACGTGACCCCAATGCACGCATCTACTTCACGAACCGCAACCCGAAGGAAATCCACAACGACCCGCGGGATGCCAGCAATGCATTGAACGGTGGCAGCACACCATGGTGTCTGCCTGCCCAATTCGGCACGCCTGGCTGCCCGGCAGCCATCGGCGAGAGCACGGCGATTCGTGTCAGCCCTTCCATCCGGTTGCTGCAAGCGAACGTACCCTATGATGTGAAGGTGACACTGCAATCCGACCCGCTCAGGTCGGTCGATGGCGACGTTTTTGCCAACCACGTCGGCACCCGACCGGTCGATCCGACCAGTCGCCTGCTTTTCGTGCAGTCACAAGCGGATTTGCACGTCAAGGTCATTCAACCCGCCGGTGGTCTCTCGGGACGTGTCTTCGTCGATACGGCCCAGGACAACGTGTTCGGTGCCGATGACGCCGGCGTGCCGAATCAGTGCATTCGGGTGAGCGGCACCAATGCCAAAGGACGGCAAGTGTTGCTCTCCACCCTGACTGACGCGCAGGGCCATTATGCGTTCACGCCCAAGCTGGCGCAAAAGGTCTATACCTCGGATGACTGTACCGGCAACCCACTGCCATCTTTCGGCGGCCTGCTGGATGGCACCTATTCGCTCACCCGCACGACTGATGTCACACAGTTGCCCGGCAAGACCCACGCGGGCAGCGCCGGCGGCACAATCTCGGCAGACCAACGGGAAATCGGCCAGATCGTGCTGGGTTCCGGCGTGACAGCCACCCACTATCATTTCACCGAAAGCCGGCAACTGCCTCGACTCACGCTGATCAGTACGGTTACGAATGATCATGGTGGCACCAAGACTGCTGCCGACATCCTGCTGACGGCCACGCCAGCCGGCCAGAACCAGCCCAGCGCACAAGGCACCAGTGGCACGCCTGCCGTCACGGGCTTCACTGTCCCCGTTGGCTCGATCAACCTGAATGCCCCTGCCCTGCCCGGCTACCGTGCGAGCCAATGGCAATGCACGGTGAACGGGCAGCCAGTGGATGCCGGCACGGCCGCTACCGATCCACAGACACTGACCTTGCGCCATGGTGACGACGCGGTCTGCACGATCCACTATGACGACGAACCGGCACGCCTCACACTGATCAGCACCGTCACCAACACGAATGGCCGCACCGCCAAGCCGGAAGACTTCGTGTTGCATGCCGATGGCCCGACCACCCTGGGCGGTGTCACGGGTGCACCGGAAGTGACGGCCGTGGTCGTCGCACCGGGCGTGTACGAATTGCGAGAAGATGAGCTACCAAATTACGTGGCGGGTGCCTGGCATTGCGATGCCGGCACGCTCGATGGCAACCGGCTCACGCTCAGCAACGGCGAGCATGCCACCTGCACGATCAACAACACCGATCAGCCCGTGAGCCTCACGCTCGTGCTGGACGTGATCAACGAACATGGCGGCACCGCCACCGCCAACGACGCCTCGGTCTCGGCCGAAGGCAACGGCCAGCAGATCAGTGGCATTTCCGGCAGCAAGGCCGTGACGGTGGCCCCTGTCAGCCCTGGTGTCTACCGTCTTGCCCTGCCCTCCCTGCCCGGTTATGTCACGGGCAAGTGGGTCTGTTCGGGCGGCACGCTCGTGGGCGATCTGCTCACGCTCGACGACCAGCAGAACGTGACCTGCCGCATCGAGCTGAAGGACATCCCGGCCACCCTCAAGGCCACGAAAGCGGTCGTGGGTGACGTCAGGCCGATGGCAGGCAGCCACACCGACTACCAGGTGCAATACCGCCTCACGGTCAAGCACGAAGCAGGCGCAGCCGCCCTCTATGCACTGACTGACACGCCGGCCTTCGACGAGGATGTGCGCATCATCAGCACCCAGATCGAGCGCAATGGCCAACCCCTGTCGTTGACAGCGGCCAATGACGGCAGCTGGATGCTCGCCGACCAGCAGCGTCTGGCCATTGGTGCCGAAGATGTGTATCTGATGAGCCTGCGCGTGCGCATCCCCCACGGCAGCAGCACAGCGAACAACCGATGCACCACCACCGGCTCACGCGAAGGCAAGGGTCTGTTCAACCGACTCAGCTTGCGCAATCTGGGGGCCGACACCAGTAGCGAGCCGATTCTGGCCGTGGCCTGTGTGGACACGCCGGAGCCAGTGCAGGCCGCCCGACTCGTGATCGAGAAAAGCAGCACCACGAAGACGGCCGAAGTCGGCGACCTGATCACCTATCGTCTGCGCATCCGCAATGTGGGCGAAGGGCCGGCCATCTCACCGGTGGTCGTCGACCGTCTGCCCGCCGGCTTCCGACTGGCACCAGGCTCAGTGCGGGTTCAGGGCGCACGCGCGGTCGAGATCCATCAAGGCGGCGCGCGTGAGCTGCACATCAAGCTGGATCAGATCGCCACCACGACGACCGCACAAGGTGGCGCCACCACGGGCAGCACCGCGTCTGCCGCAGCCAGCAGGGGAGCGGCCAATGACAACGAGGTACTGATCAGCTACCGCGTGCGCCTGGGTGTCGGCTCGCAGGAAGGCGACGGCATCAACCGCGCCCATGTCGAATGCCTCACCCCCAACGGGGCAGCCACCACGAAGTGCTCCAACGAATCCCGCTGGCAGGTGCGCGTGCGCGCCGGCATCTTCACTGAAGAAGCCTGCGTGGCCGGTCAGGTCTTCGTCGACTGCAATGGCAATTCGGTGAAAGACGCCGAAGAGCTGGGCATCCCCGGTGTGCGCCTCTATCTGCAGAACGGCACCTGGTTCGTGACGGACGCGCATGGCAAGTACAGCCACTGCGGCCTGCGTCCACGCACCCATGTGCTGAAGATCGACCGCCGCACCCTGCCCCGCAAGAGCCGGCTCGTCACCAGCAGCGCCCAGAACTCGGGCGATGCCGAGAGTCTGTTCGTCGACGCGAAAAAAGGCATGCTGCACCGGGCCGACTTCATCGAAGGCTCCTGCAGCAACACGGTCATCGAGCAGGTGAAGGCCCGTCAGGCCCAGGGGGAAAACACCAGCGTGCAGACCGAGGCGAAGCAGCCGGCGCTCTCCTTCGAGAGCAAGCAGGGCATTCCCGCCCGGCCCCGGCAGCAAGGCACGGACAGCGCCAACCAACGCATTGGCCCTACCCGGCATTGATTCGCCATGAACCGGCCCGCCCCCCGCCTGCCCACACAGCACCAGCAGGCTCGCCAGCACCAGCCAGCCGGCCGGTGCCATCGTCCTCGCCTGGCCGGCTGGCTGCTGGCCTTGATGGCCTTGCTCGGCACCGAAGTACATGCCGAGATGCGGGCCGTGCTCACGAACCACAGCGACGGGGCCAGCCCCTTCGATGCGCAGGATGGGTCGGGGCTGGATGCTGGCGCGCATAACGGCATCGTGCGCAGCTTCGA
The DNA here is from genome assembly GCA_030532895.1 of Lautropia sp. GTDB lineage: Bacteria > Pseudomonadota > Gammaproteobacteria > Burkholderiales > Burkholderiaceae_E > Lautropia. Next base: position 59,474 of record JAUNKF010000016.1, read on the forward strand.
CCGATTCCAATATCGGTTGAGCCTGCAGCCCGACCAGGATGAACAGGCGGTTCAGGTCGTGCTGACACTACCGCGCGCTGCCGCAGGACAGGCGCCCGTGGAATGGGCCTACCTCCCTCCTTTCTGCACACATGGCGCCACGGCGGCTCAGGCTTCAAGCCTCTCGACCGACAAGCGCACGCTCAACTGCCAGCTGGGCACGCTGGCAGCCGGTCAGACCATCACCCATTATCTCGAAGCACGCGTGGCACGTGGCGCCCGACATGGCGACCAGATCGCGCCGCCCACGCTACAACTATCGTCGGCAGGCCAGACCCGCCACACCACGCAGATTCAGGCACGGCCACTCACGGTGAGCGCAGCCCCCTTCTACGACGTACGCCTGCATCTGCCCACACGCAACGGCTCGGCCGCCGCGCCCACCAGCGGGCCGAACCGGGAAGACGGTCTCTACCACCGGGTGATGATCGGCCTGTTGGTGCGTAATCCACATCATGGCGGATTGATCGGCACCGAACAACTTGACGCCACACAACCGGTGGAAATCGAAGTGGATACGAGCGGTTTTCCGCCCTCGGTTCGGCTCGACGACTGGCGCCACACCGCCGGCCAGCCGCCAAGCGATTTACCCAAAGGCTCCTTCGCCGACGGCTGCGGCAGCCCCGGCCAGGGCGCCCCCAGCCGCTGGGTGGGCAATACGGTTCACGAACCCTATGTGCAGGATCACGGCCCCAAGGCCAGCAGACACGCCACCTCGGTGGCCAATGGTGGCGACTGCCAGACGCTATCGGCCGACCGCCACCATGTTCGGGTGGCGATCACCGGCATCGACACCTCGCTTGCCCATGTCCCCACGCTCAAAAGCAGCACGCCCGCTGGCCCCATCCCTGCCGGCGAATATTGGGTGGCCAACAAGGCGCTCGTGCTGTGGACGCCGCAAAGCGATTACCCGCCCAACATCGACGTCGAGCACCTGCTTCGCGTGAGCCACGTGAGCGGCCGTTCCGTCACGGGACAACCGCTACGAACCGACCCCCGGCATGACGGCAGCCTTCGCTATGTGCGTGCCAAACGCCCCGCCTCACAGACCTCACGTGTTTTCGTGCCCGACCATTCGCTCCCGGCCCCTCGGGCCACCCAGGCCGACCCGACCGCCGGCGCCAACGTCGTCAACCAGATGCGACCGGGGCAGACGGTGGGCGTGGATCTCGATTATTTCAACCATGGCACGGCCAGCCAGGATAACGCCTATCTGTGCGAAATCATCGATCGCACGGCCTTCGAGATCGGCGCCCGCTTCAGCGCAAGACTGACGGGCCAAGCGCAGGGTGGCCGCATTGAGTACGGGGTGCGAAGCACTGCCACCCCCTATTTCACCACCACCGACAGCGCAACCAACGAGTACGACACGCCGGGGCAACACGGCAGTGAGGGCCAATCCGCCTACAGCCGTGCACGCTGCGATGATCCAGACATCAGCTGGTTCAGTCAGGCACAGCATGCCCAAGGCTCGAATGGTCTGGTGTACGTGCGCGGCATGCTGCCGCTCTTGAAACCCAATCACCGCTTCGGACTTCAGATCCGCGGACTGATCCTGCGCGACACCTGGGCGGCCGACATCCAGGTGCAAACGCCCGCCGGGCTGGGCAACCGCCAGCAAGGCGCCCCGATCACGCCCAACACGATCATCCGCGGACGAGCCGAGATCGGCTCCACGACGCTGCCCGATACCGGCCGGCTGGCCGCCAACCAGGACCATCTGCGCGTGATCGACACACAGACGGTCTCACGCATCACGCACAGCTGGGTGGCGCCCCAGGATGCCGTCAACCAGATCCCCGTACCTGCCGGCACCACCCTGCGCCATCGATTGCAGGGGCGCTACAGCAGCACCATGTTGCCCACGGCAGGCGCGGTCACGATCGATGCCATGCTGCCCGCCGGCCTGGCCTATGTGGCCGGCTCGGCCCAGGTGGCCGGCCAGCCAACCGAGCCACAGATCATCCCGGGTCACGTTGACAGCGCCCAGACCACCCTGCGCTGGACACTGCCGCCGCGCATGCCCTTTCTCGGTGCCAACACGCAGCCCCAAGCGCTGTTGCCCGTGATCGAATTTGAGTCGACCGTCGAACGCAACGTCAGCAATGGCAGCCTGCTGCGCAGCCTTGCCACCATCAGCGGAGGCCCGCACGACACCGAGGCCGACTGCACGCCCAGCCCGGCCACGCTGGCAGAGGATGGCTGCGCCAAGGCGTCGGCGGTGACGGTACGCACCCTCACACCATCGGGCTTCGTGCTCGAACACCGGACGCCCCGCCCCCAGGTCGAGCCAGGGGACACCTTCGAGACGCAGATCCGTTTTCAAGCCAATGGGGCGGCCGTGCATGCGCCGAACCTGCCTGAGGTGATCCAGATCCTGCCCTATGTGGGCGATGGTGCAGACAACCCGGCTACCGGCTACCAAGGCCGCCAGCCAGCCTCCCGCTTCGAGCCAGGGGCGCTGCGGCTGAGCGCCGTGCAACCGCCGGACACCGATGCGGCGGCTCAGGTTTTCTATACCCGGCATGCGCCGCGTGAGATTCACCCTGACCCTCAACACGCCAGCAACCGCCTGCCCGGTGGCAGCACACGCTGGTGCCTGTCCCACGAACTCGGCTCGGCCGATTGCCCGGCCACCGTCGCCGATACCACCGCCATACGCGTCCGCCCGGCGCTTGCCCTGTTGCCCCCGGATCAGCCCTATGACATTCGGCTGCAATGGCAGACCGACCCGAGGTTCGCGGCCGAGGGCAGCCGCTTTGCCGGCCACGTGCACGCCGGCCCGAGCAAGCCCGGTGGCCCCCTGCCCTTCGTCCGCTCAACAGGCACACAATCGGTAGCGGTCAGCTTTCAACCCGGTGCGTTGAGGGGGCGTAGTTTCGTCGATCTCGGGCAGGACAACCGTGTGGACGCCGAAGACAGCCCGATCAGCCAGCAATGCATCGATCTGTCAGGGCAGAGCCGCAACGGGCACCCCGTTTCGTACTCGACCCTCACGGATGCCCAAGGTCAATTTGATTTCGTGGCCGGCGCACAGGATCGCATCCATGTTGGCCATGGCTGCACCGGCACGCCGCTACGCCACTTTGTCGGCCTGCTGGCGGGCAGTTACGCACTGAGTCGCCCCGCGGACACGAGCGGTGCCCACCGGCTGCCCGGCAAGGTGTACCCTGGTACGGCAGGTGGACGGGCCAGCACGCACGGCCTCGAAGACATCACACTGGCAGCCGGCACCAAGGCCGATGGCTATCACTTCACCGACGCCATGGTGTCGCCAAAGTTGACGTTGCGCGCCACGATCACGAACCGTCACGGGGGCACGCTTTCCCCCGCTCACGTCCGGCTACACCTCACACCAATCGGCCTCCCCGATCAGCCCCCCACCCTCGACGGGGCAGGCGATGGGCAGACCCTGCTGGCTCGCGCCATACCGGCCGGACGTTACCGGCTGAGTCATGATCCACTGCCCGGCTATCGAGCCAACACCTGGCAGTGCCAGCTCAATGGCCAGTACAGGCATGGCGATGCGCTACAGCTCACACATGGCGATACGGCCATCTGCACCCTTGCCTTCGAGGACGAACCCGCCCGCCTCACCCTCGTCAACACCATCGAGATACGCCACGGCCGCCAGGCCAGTCCGGAAGATTTCGTGCTTGCCGCACGTGGACAGGGGCAGACCGCCCCCCTGCTGTCCGGCGCAAGCGGCACGCCCGGCGTGACCGATGTGGCCGTGCCAGCCGGGCGCTATCAGCTCGGCAGCCTGCCTGTCACACATTTTCAGCCGGGCCCCTGGCACTGCAAGATTCGCCATGCCGACGGCCGCACCGACGTACCCGCCATGCCCGAACCACAGCTGGATCTGGGCAATGGTGACGTCAGCACCTGCCACATCACTCACACCGACGCCCCCCTGCGTCTGGCGCTTGATCTGGTCATGGTGGAAGAAGCCGATGGTACGAGCCGCCCAGCCCTGGACACCAAAGCGCTGGTGCTGCAATTGATCCCGGTGAACGACCCCAGGCAGCGGATGCAGCTGCGGCCGGGCGAAGCCATCAGCGACGGGCTGATCCCCGGCGAGGAGTACGAGCTGCTCGTGCCAGTACGCCGCGGCTATCACACCCGATTGATCTGCCACGGCGCCGACAACCGCCCGCTTCCCCTGCCGGACAACCGCTTGCGACTGGCGGAAAACATCGGTTGCCGGATCAGCTTCAAGCGAATCCCCACCGAGATGCGTCTGCAGCATGTTGTCAGCGGCAGCGTCCGTGCCATCGCGGGCACCCGCGATCAGTTCGAGGTCGATTACCAGATCGGGATCGGGCACGAGCACGGCGCCGACGGCTACTACGATCTGGTCACTGAACCCGGCTTCGACGAAGACGCCCAGATCCTGTCGGTGCAGGCCAAACGTGATGATCTGCCCATCAGCATCACGACACGCGCCTCGCCGGATGGACGCCCACGCTGGCAACTCGCCAGTCGCCAGCCGCTGGGCATCGACGGGCTGGACACTTATCGGCTGACGGTTCGGGTACGGATTGCGCCCGGCAGCAACCCGGCCAACGACCACTGCCAGGCAGCACGCCTTGGGCATGGTCTCTTGCATCGGGCACACCTGTCGGTACACCAGACGGACACCCCGTCGGCCGGCACGCCTGCCGATGCCGGCCCGCGCATCGAAGCCACGGCCTGCATCGACACGCCTGTGCCGCACTACCGCGCCACCTTGAGGCTGGAAAAGCGTAGCCCCACGCGCTCAGCCGAGGTGGGAGATGGCCTGCACTACCACCTGCGCATCCGAAACCAGGGCGATGGCCCCGCGCTCTCTCCGGTGGTGATCGACCACCTACCACCGGGTTTCCGCCTCGAAGCCGGCTCCGTCAAGGTTGAAGGGGCTCGGCTACAGCGGATCACGCACACAGACACGCGCTCATTCCGGATCGAACTCGACCGGATCGCCCATGCTACCGAGCACACCGCCGCACCGGATCGACACGTCTCATCCGCCCGAAGCCCATTCAGCCCGAACCAACATGCCTCAACGCCCCGTCAAGGCGAGGTGATGATCAGCTATCGGGTTCGTGTGGGCGTCGGCGCCCTGCAAGGCCATGGCGTCAACCGCGCCGTGGTCGAGTGCCTGCCCTCACCCGACAGCCAGGCAACCGAGGTCTGCTCGAACGAATCCCGCTGGCAGGTGCAGGTGCGCGCCGGCATCTTCAGTGAAGAAAGCTGCGTGGCAGGGCAAGTGTTCGTCGATTGCAATGGCAACTCGATCAAAGACGTCGACGAGGCGGGGATCCCCGGTGTACGCCTGTATCTGCAGAACGGCACCTGGCTGCTGACCGATGCGCAAGGTCGATACAGCTTCTGCGGGCTTCGCCCCCGCACGCACGTGCTGAAAATCGATCGTCGCAGCCTGCCCGGCAGGAGCCGGCTCGTCACGAGCAGTGCGCAGAATTCGGGCGATGCCGAGAGCCTCTTCATCGATGCCAAGAAAGGCATGCTGCACCGGGCAGATTTCATCGAGGGATCATGCAGTCACGCGGTGCTTGAAGCCGTGAAGGCGCGCCAGCGCGCGGGTACGCGTGTGGGCGCGGGCACGGGTGAAAACGCCGCTATCGGCCCGCCCCGCACCACACGACGCATGGCGTTCGACAGCCGAACGGGGCTGATGCAGCACTGATCAGGCACTCCGGCGCGCCAGAGGCGTGGCAAGCACAGCCAGCCGTCATCGCACCCGATCAGCCGCACATGACACGCGCCAGCGCGTGTCATGTACCCGCTGGTTGAGAACTGGCCCTCACGAGTGCGCCCACAGCACACGCCTTGCCGCCGCCCCTTCCCGCCCTGCCCCACCGTACTGTCCGGGCATGTCCGGCCGGATGCTGGTATTCTTTCAAAAGGTGTCATGCACCCATTTGGCACGATGCCGATCCACACGGTGGAGGGGCAACGCCATGGGCCGCCGCTTGGCCGCTGCATGCCACGCCGTCCACACGCTCACGCCCGCTCGTTTCAACCCAAGAATCACCCGGCATGGCCATTTTTCGCATCTTTCGTGATCTGCTCGGTTTTCGTCCACGACGCCTACAGGCGGCCGCGCTCTGCCTTCGCGGCCAGGGAGCCGAACGCGAAGTGCTGCTGGTGACGAGTCGCGGACGAAGACACAAGACGAAGCGCTGGATTCTGCCCAAGGGATGGCCCATCTCCGGTCTGGATCTGATGGGATCGGCCGAACAGGAAGCCTGGGAAGAGGCCGGCGTGAAGGGCACCATCCACCCCGAATCGATCGGACGCTATCTGCACGCCCAGCGACGGGCCGAGAATTTCGTGCAGCAGGTGGAGGTTCGCGTCTACCGGATCGATGACGCCACGTTGGCAGACGACTACCCCGAAGCGGGGCAGCGAGAGCGCCGCTGGTGGAAGCTTGAAGAGGCTGCCGCTGCGGTCGACCAACCCGAACTGGCAGCCCTGCTGCGCAAGGTCGCTGCCAGCTGACCATGTGGCCGCTGCCCGAGAGCCTCATCTCAGCACCTGGCAGCCCCCTTTACCCCTCTCCCCTACCCCGGTATGAGTTCCCCCACCCACGCCCCCCAAGACCCGCAGCGTACCAAGTGGAAGACGCTGGACAAGGATCTGAAGCGCATCGGTTTTCTGGAGCAGGCCACCACCTTCGTGGCCCGGCCTCTGGTGGCCCCCGGCATCGCACTGGCTTTCATCGTGCTGGTGGGCGCCGCTGCCCTGGGCCTCACCGGCGTACAGCCCGGCACCTTCGTCGTGGTGGTGGCCACCGTGGTGGGTGCCTACATGGCGCTGAACATCGGCGCCAACGACGTGGCCAACAACATGGGGCCAGCAGTCGGTGCCAATGCGCTCACGCTGGGCAGCGCGCTGATCATCGCCGCCATCTTCGAGACAGCGGGTGCGCTACTGGCCGGGGGAGACGTGGTCAACACGATCGCCTCGGGCATCGTGCAGCCCGATGCGGTGGCCGACAGCCGAACCTTCGTGCTGACGATGCTGGCCGCCTTGCTGGCCGCAGCCCTGTGGCTGAACACCGCCACCTACATCGGTGCGCCCGTCTCCACCACCCACGCCATCGTGGGCGGCGTGGTCGGCGCAGGCATCATGGCCGCCGGCACGCATGTGGTGAACTGGGGAGGCCTGGGCCGGATCGCGGCCAGTTGGGTCATCTCGCCCGTGATGGGCGGCATCATCGCCGCCGCCTTCCTCGCCTTCATCAAGGCCCGCATCCTGTATCAGGAGGACAAGATCACGGCCGCCCGGCGCTGGGTGCCGATCCTGATCGGTTTCATGGCCGGCGCCTTCGGCGCCTATCTGGCATTGAAGGGCTTCTCGAAGGTGGTCAAGCTGGGGCTGGGCAGCTCGGTACTGATCGGCGGCGTGCTGGGCCTCATCGCCTGGCTGGCCGCCGTACCCTTGATCCGTCGTCAGTCCGAAGGGCTGGAGAACCGCAAGAAATCCATCCGCAAGCTCTTCTCGCTGCCCCTCGTCGTCTCGGCCGCCCTGCTCTCCTTTGCCCACGGGGCCAATGACGTGGCCAACGCCATCGGGCCACTCGCAGCCATCGTCCATGCCATCGAATCGGGGGACATCGGCAGCGCCAAGGTCACGATCCCGTTCTGGGTGCTGGTGATCGGCGGTCTCGGCATCAGCATGGGCCTGATGCTGTTCGGCCCCCGGCTCATCCATCTCGTCGGCAGCCAGATCACCAAGCTGAATCCGATGCGGGCTTACTGCGTGGCGATTTCTGCCGCCGTCACCGTCATCATGGCCTCATGGCTGGGGTTGCCCGTCAGCTCGACCCATATTGCCGTGGGCGCGGTCTTCGGCGTGGGCTTCTTCCGTGAATGGCATGAAGCCCGCCGCGCACGTCTGTTGAACATCAGCAAGGGCAAGCCCGTGGTGGCCCCCGAAGAGCGCACACGCCGCAAGCTCGTGCGCCGCTCGCACTTCGTGACGGTGGCCGCCGCCTGGGTCGTGACGGTGCCCGCCTCGGCACTGCTGTCGGCAATCGTCTACTGGGTGTTGCAGCGGCTGATCAACTGAGCCAACAGGCCATCAGACCTCGAAGGACGCATGGGCGTCCTTTTTTGATGCCAGCTGGCCCGTTTCCGGTTTCTGGACAGGGCAGCGGAGCATCCATGTCACAATGAACCTTTGATGCCGTTTTAGCGCGTGGCATGAACGCGGGCGTGTGCCCCCGCCAGCCATGCCCGTCCCCTGTCCCCTTTTCCGTGGAGCTGCCCTGATGAAATCCCGTGCTGCCGTCGCCTTCGCCCCCGGTGAACCGCTGAAGATCGTCGAAATCGACGTGGCGCCTCCCCGCAAGGGTGAAGTGCTGGTGCGCATCACGCATACCGGTGTCTGCCATACCGACGCCTTCACACTCTCAGGCGATGATCCGGAAGGGCTGTTCCCGGCCGTGCTCGGCCATGAAGGTGCAGGTATCGTGGTGGAGGTGGGCGAAGGTGTCACCTCGGTCAAGCCCGGCGATCATGTGATCCCGCTCTACACGGCCGAATGTGGTGAGTGCCTGTTCTGCAAAAGCAACAAGACGAACCTGTGCGTATCGGTACGCGCCACGCAGGGCAAAGGCGTGATGCCGGACGGCACGACGCGCTTTTCCTATCAGGGCCAGCCGATCCACCACTACATGGGCTGCTCAACCTTCAGCGAATACACGGTGGTGGCCGAGGTGTCGCTCGCCAAGATCAACCCGGCGGCCAACCCGGAACACGTCTGCCTCTTGGGCTGCGGGGTGACGACCGGCATCGGCGCCGTTCACAACACGGCCAAGGTGCAGGCCGGCGATTCCGTGGCCGTGTTCGGGCTGGGCGGTATCGGTCTGGCCGTCATTCAGGGCGCACGGCAGGCCAAGGCCGGCCGCATCTTCGCCATCGACACGAACCCGGCCAAGTTCGAGCTGGCCCGCCAGTTTGGTGCTACCGATTGCCTGAACCCGAAGGATTTCGACAAGCCGATCCAGCAGGTGCTGATCGAGATGACGACCTGGGGCGTGGATCACACCTTCGAGTGCATCGGCAACGT
>JAUNKF010000045.1 GCA_030532895.1 Lautropia sp.
GGTCTTCCAGCTCGGTCGGGCACACGAAGGTGAAGTCGGCCGGGTAGAACACGATGACGTTCCATTTGCCCTTCAGGGTCTCGTCGGTCACTTCAAAGAACTTGCCGTTCTGGTATGCCTGTGCCTTGAAAGGCTTGATTTCGGTATTGATCAACGACATGAGGTTTCCTCTTGGGTGCTTGGCAGGGCATGGCCTGCCGGGTGAAGCGGGCGGCGCTTTTGCGCCGTCATTTACCTGAACCGGGCCTGGGTGCTTGACGTGCTGTCAGGCATCTTGCCGTGGGCGGCATGGGTGGCCGCTCGACCGAGCGACTGTGACGCCCATCGGCGGCACGGTGCTTTCAGGGACATGGGGGTTGATTCTAGTGTCTACAACCCGTCATCCGTGCTATCCCGTTCAAGCACCGAGGAGATCAATCGTTGTTGTCAGGCTTGCTTTGCAGCACCTTGCCGTCCTTGGCATCCACCTTCACGTCGAAGACCTCGTTTTGCGGCGTGACGACTTCCACCTCGTAGTAGAGCTGACCTTTCTTGAACTCCAGCTCGGCCTGGGTGCTCTTGCTGCCAGGGTGATGCTGTTCGGCTACGGCCACCGCCTCGGGCAGCGACAGTTTGGCGTTGGACAGGTTGATGGCATCCTGGGGCAGGTGCTGAGCCACGGCAGCGCCGTGGGCGCCCAGCGCGGCAAGGCTGATCAAGGCGGTGGCAGCGGTTTTTCGGATCATGAACTTTCTCCTGTTTCAACTTGAGGGTCAGCGGGACGTGCAGCATGCTCACGACCGGGCGCCTGTCAGGCACTGATGAGCGCGTGTGCATGCATCTTGCATGGAATGGCGGGCCGCTGCATGAACGGGCGGCGGGGCGAAGGGGCTTTGCTCGATGCCGGGGCCGAAGAGGGGGCACCAGACGGCATGCTGATGATCTCATTCGACCAGTGGCTTCAGGTCTTCGCGTACCTGCTGCCAGCGGTGTTGCCCATGCTCAAAATGTGATAGATTCGACCGCTATGGATACCCGGATCGCATTCGCACTACTGCTACCGCTGTTCGTTCCTTGCGGGCGAAGGTAGTGTCGCGTCTGTCATCGCGGTAACACGTCACGGCCCGTATGCACCAGCAGCGGGCCGTTTCCGTTTTCAATCCGTATCCGCGCTGGCTGGTGTTCCGTCCAACCCTCATTTCCCGACGCGCAGGTAAAACTCATGTTGCAACAGCCCGATTCCAAATATCGTCCCTTTCCACCGGTAGGCTTGAAGGATCGCACCTGGCCAGACGCCGTGCTGACCAAGGCGCCGATCTGGCTGAGCACCGACCTGCGTGATGGCAATCAGGCACTGATCGAGCCGATGGATGTCGAGCGCAAGGTGCAGATGTTCAAGATGCTGGTGGACATCGGGTTCAAGGAAATCGAGGTGGGCTTTCCGTCCGCCTCGCAGACCGAGTTCGATTTCGTCCGCCGCCTGATCGAGGAGAACCTGATCCCCGACGACGTGCGAATCCAGGTGCTCACGCAGGCGCGCGAGGCACTGATCCGCCGCACCTTCGAGTCGCTCGTGGGCGTGAAGAAAGCCATCATCCACGTCTACAACGCCTGTGCACCGGTGATGCGCAAGGTGGTGCTGGGGCTGGATGAGGATGGTATCGTCGATCTGGCCGTGACGCAGACCAGGCTCGTCAAGCAGCTCACGGCCGAATACCCCGACACCGAATGGGGGTTCGAGTATTCCCCCGAGATGTTCTCCGGCACCGAGCTGGCCTTCTCGAAGCGCGTGGTGGATGCCGTGGTCGATGCCTGGGGCGCCACGGCCGACAACAAGATCATCATCAACCTGCCTTCCACGGTCGAGCATTCCACGCCCAACATCTTCGCCGACATGATCGAGTGGATGCACCGCAATCTGGCCAAGCGCGAGGCCATCATCATGTCCGTGCATCCGCACAACGACCGGGGCACCGGCACGGCAGCGGCCGAGCTGGCGCTGATGGCCGGGGCTGACCGTCTGGAAGGCTGCCTCTTCGGCAATGGCGAGCGCACCGGCAACTGTGACCTGGTCAACGTGGCGCTCAACCTCTACACGCAGGGTGTGCACCCCGGTCTCGATTTTTCCGATATCGATGAGATCCGCCGCGTCTACGAGCACTGCAACCAGTTGGGCGTGCATCCGCGTCATCCTTATGTCGGCGACTTGGTCTACACCTCGTTCTCCGGCTCTCACCAGGATGCCATCAAGAAGGCATTTGCCGCCCGCCAGGAAGGCGACATCTGGGAGATGCCCTATCTGCCGATCGATCCGAAGGATCTGGGGCGCAGCTACGAGGCGGTCATCCGTGTCAACAGCCAGTCCGGCAAGGGCGGTGTCGCTTACCTCCTGCAAACGGCCTATGGGCTGGATCTGCCGCGCCGCCTGCAGATCGAGTTCAGTCGTGTCGTGCAGCAGGAGATGGACGCCTCGGGCAAGGAGTTGCAGGCCAGCGACCTGTGGGCGCTTTTCCGGCAGGAGTACCGGCTGGATGAGGTCGTGGCCCCGCGCCAGCGGGTGCTCTCGGAGACCGACGCCGAGGGCCGCTCACGTGTCTCGCTCAAAGCCGATGTGGACATCGCCGGGCAGACGCTGGCGATCGAAGGCGAGGGCACCGGCCCGATCGATGCCTTCGTGGCCGGCATCAATGCGGCCGGTGGCCCGCAGGTGCGTGTCATGGACTATCGCGAACACGCCATCGGTTCGGGCGCCAACGCGCAGGCTGTGGCCTATATCGAGCTTCGTGTCGATGGTGAGCACTCACTTTTTGGGGTGGGCATCGACGCCGACATCCTGACGGCCTCGCTGAAGAGCATTCTGTCGGGCCTGGCACGGATCGAGCCGGTGCTGCCGGCCTCGGTTCAGAGCAAAGCTGCCTGAATGTCAGTTGCGTCCTTCGCTTGTGGATGGGTGTGCCCGCCGGGGTGGCTCGTATGAGCACATGACCTGCACCGAAGGTGTCTGACATCACCACACAGCCCGGATGGCTTGCTGCCGCGTTCGCGGGGCAAGCCATCGTCGTTTGGCTCCTCATGCACGGACTGGCCCCGCCAAGCGCGGCACCGCACGGCGCACCGCGACCGCGGCTTGACCGGTCAGTAACGCGATCTGGCCAGTTGCCAGCCCGGCCCGGTTTTTCAATCGGAAGTGTTGTAAATAGGGTGTCAAATCAAGCGGCTGACGCTGTCTTTGACAGGGAGGAGCAGGGTATAGTTCCTTGCTTTTTCCTCCGCTGGCCCTTCTGGCGGTCTTTGTCGCCAAGGATTGGCACGGTCAGTGCCGATGTCTGTCCGCCTTGTGCCTGCCTTGCTCGTTGATCGGATGCATGGCCGGTGTTCCTGCCCTGTTTTGCTGCGGCTTTCTGGTTTATGACTGCTCCGAAGACCCCTGACCGTTTCTGTCTGATGCTGGCGTGTCTGGCGCTGGCGGGCTGTGCCTCGCTCAAACAGGGCGAGCCAGACCGTGGCTCGGGGGCGGTTCACCCGGCGGGGGGGCATGTCGGGCAGGCGGCCACCGCAGCCGAGGAGCCGGTGTATGAAGCAGGCGTGGGTGTGCGTGGCGAGGGCATGGTGTCGGATCAGGCGGCTGGGCATGCAGCAGCCCAAGCCCAGGGCGACAGCGCCGAGGATGAGCGTGTCGAGGCGGGCGTATCGCCTGAGGCAGGCGAATCCGTCCGCGCAGGTGAATCGGCTGCCGACGCCGATACGCGCGGGCAGACTGGCAACGGGGCCGATGAGGCCGCCGCCAGGGATGGCTCGGCCACCAAGCGAGACCCCTTGGCCAAGTTGCTCGGCAACCAGCGCAATTATCGTTTCACCATTCAGGCGCCCAGAGCGCTCCGGGAGCCGATCGAGCGTTCGACCCTGGTCGGGCGCTGGCAGCGTCGTACCGATTACGACCCCATCCAGTTCGAGGGCCTGGTCGGCAAGCTGCACGATGAAGTGCTGGCCATTGCCAGGGATCAGGGCTATTTCAATCCCGGCATCGAGGTGTCATCGGAGGCACCATCGGCCGTGGCCGTGAAGGTCGATGCCGGGGTGCGCACCCACGTCCGAAAACTCGATGTCAAGATCGAAGGCCCAGGGGCCGGCAAGCGCGAGCTGCGCGGCATCCGCTCGGAGCTTGGATTGGCCGAGGGGGATGTTTTCCTGCCAGGTGACTGGCAGAGCGGCAAGCGTGGGGTGGTGGAGGCGATGCAACGCCAGGGCTATCTGCGTGCCAAGATCCGGCAGAGCCGGGTACAGGTCGATGCCGCCCACGGCAGCGCCACGCTCACGCTCGTGGTCGACACGGGGCCACGCATTGCGTTCGGCCCGTTGCACATTCAAGGTCTGGAACGCTATCCGCTGCGCATCGTCGAGGATTTGCGCACCTTCCGTGAGGGAGATGCCTTCACCCAGGAGGCGTTGCAGCTTTTCCAGTCGCGCTTGCGTGCCGCCGGGTACTTCAATTCCGTCAGTGCACTACCCGATCTGTTGGCGCTGGCCGAAGACCCCGAGGCCACGGCCGTGCCCATTCAGCTGGTGCTTGAAGAGATGCAGCGCCATCGGGTTGTGTATGGTCTTGGCTACAGCACCGAAGATGGCCCGCGTGGCCAGATCGGTTTTCAGGATCGGAACCTGTACGGGCTGCAAATGGAGGCTTCGGTGATGCTGTCGCGGCGCCGGCAGCGGGCGTTCACCAATTTCCGTACGCCGCTGGATGCCCGAAACCGATATTACGGTTTTGGTTACCGGCTGGAGCGCGAGACTGAAAAGCAGGTCACGAACCTGAACAGCAACCTCTACGTTGGCTATGGCCAGCGGATGGTCGACATCGAGTCCTTCACCTCGCTGCAGCTTCAGCTGGAGCAGGATCATTTTCGGCAAACCGGTGTGCGTGATGGCTTGAAGGCGCTGGTGCTGGGCAAGGCGTGGACGCTGCAACGTTTCGATTCGATGTTGAATCCCACCCAGGGCTACGGGGTCAAGTTCGAGATTTCGGGCGCCAGCCGCCGTCTGTACAGCGATCGCACCTTTACCCGCTTCTACACCAGTCTGGCCCGTTTGCAACCCATGCCCCGCGAGTCGGTCTTTCGGCAGGGCATTCTGAATGCCAGGGCCGAGCTGGGTGTGGTCAACGCCGGCAGCTCGGATGACATCCCCAGTGAAAACCTGTTCCGCACGGGAGGCGCCACGTCGATTCGAGGCTACGCCTATCGTTCGCTGGGGCTGGACGTGAACAACAAGGTCGTCGGTCAGCGCTATCTGGCCGTCGGTTCCCTCGAATACCTGCACCGTTTGAGCGAGATGTTCTCGGTAGCGGCCTTTTATGACTATGGCAATGTTGCCAACTCCTGGAAGGACATGAAGCCGGTCTCCGGCTATGGCCTGGGCGTGCAGGCCAGCACGCCGGTTGGGCCGGTGCGGCTCGACCTGGCCTATGGACAGGCCGTTCACCGCTATCGGGTGCATTTCTCCATCGGTTACACCTTCTGATTGATCATGGCTTCTTCTGCCGTTTCCCCCCCTTCGGCCATCGATCCGGCGGGCACCGGGTCGTCTGCAGGCGACGCAGCCCGCACAGAGACCCCCCCACCGGCCTCGTCCCAGGGGGAATCAGGACGGGGGCCACGTCCCTCGTCACTGGGCCGACGCCTCTTCCGGTGGTTGATCCGCGTCGTGCTCGTGCTCGTCCTGGTGCTGATGGCTGGTCTTGTCTGGCTGGGTAGCGAGTCGGGCCTCAATGTTGCCCTGTCGCGGGCACAGCAACTGCTGGCGAGTCAGGGGCAGGCGTTGGCCTTCGAACAGCTTGAAGGCAATTTGTGGCGTGGCATCCGGCTGGGGCGTCTCGAATGGCGTGGCGCCAACATGATGGTGAAAGGGGAGAAGTTCCGCCTCCGGTGGTCGCTGAAGGCGCTGCTCGATGGACGGGTTGCGATGCGCACCCTGGGCGCCGATGTGCTGGTGGTGCAGCTGCCCCCTGCTGACAAAACGCCCAAGCCGCGTGAGGACGCCCCGATGCCCGGGGATTTCGGCTTGCCGCTGTCGATCGGGATTCGTGAGCTGGATGTCAAACGCTTAGAGCTGTGGCCGGCCGATGTGGACAGCCACACGCAGCCACCCACCCCGTTGCTGGCACTGGACGACATCCAGGCTCGGCTCCACTACACCCTCGGGCAGTACGAGATCGAATCGTTGAGCCTGTCCAGCCCCTGGGGTCATGTCGAATCCGCCACGGCACAGCTCGATGCCGCACCCCCGCATCGGCTGAAAGCGGCGATCCATGCCGATGGTACCCATCGCCAATGGCCCTATGAGGTCGATCTGATCGGCACGGGCAGCCTGCAGTCGCTGGCGCTGACACTCAACGGGCAGCTTGCTGAAGGCCAGGCCGACGTTCGGGCCGTGCTGAATCCACTCAACCGGATGCCGCTGCACAGCCTGCATGCCCGGATCGCCGATGTCGATCTGCGTCGGTTCGTCGAGGCGGGTGCCCTGCCAGAGACGGGTCTCGATCTTGATCTGGATATCGATCCCGACAGCGCACATGCCGGGCAATGGCAGGGCCGCCTCCGTGTCGGCAATCGCCTGCCGGGGGCGCTGGCCGATCAGCGCCTGCCGCTTCGCCAGCTACGAACCGAGCTGCAATTCAATGTGCCGCCCACCGAGCGATGGGCCGACGCCTTCTTTCGGCTCAAGAACCTGACGATCGGCCTGCCGGTCAGCCCGGTGCCGGCCAGCGAGAACACACCCGGCAAAACGATGGCGCGTGCCGATGCGCGCGTGGCAGGGCAGATCGAAGCGTGGTGGGGCAAGCCGGTGCAATTGCCTGGCATCCAGATGCCGACCGTCAACGCCGACCTGCGTATCGATGACCTGGATCTGGCCCCCTGGGTTGCGGCCTTGCCAAGCACCGCCCTGAAGGGACTGATCCAGCTCGATGGTGAGCGCTTTCTGGTCGATCTGGTGCAGACGGCTGCCCAGATGAAAGCCTTGCTGCCGGAACATCTCCATCGGCTGGCCGACAACGCGCAGCTCAAGCTGGCCGGCTCACTCGATGAAGAGCTGCTGCGGCTTCGTGAAATCAAGGCGCGTCTGGGGGAGAGCCGCTTCAGCGGCGGCGGACAGGTCACGGTCAAGGCACCTCACCAGCTGCGCGTCGGCGGTGGCTTGCGAAACATCGATCTGGCTCGCTGGGTGCCGGCCGATCTGGCGATCGATCCGGCCTGGCGGGAGGGGCAGCTGGGCGCCGACTGGCTTGTGACGGGCCAGCTGATGGCGGCCGATGGCCACCAGGCCGAGCTGAAGCTGAACCTGCTCGACAGCATCGCGGCTGGTCAGCCGCTCACGGGTAACTTGCGGCTCAGGCCCGTCTTGAAGCCGGATTGGCAGCTTGTCTCGATCGAGGGGGTGTCCCTGAATCTGGCGCACGGACAGACGAGCCAGATTCAGGCGCAGGGCGCGCTGGGCCGCCCGCAGGACACACTTGCCATCCAGACCCGCGTCGATCGCTTGGGCGTGTTCGATCGCCGCTTGCAGGGACAGGTGTCGCTCCATGGCGAGTTGAAGGGCAAGCTCGATGACCTCGTGGCCACGTTGCAGGGGCAAGGCCAGGGTGTCAGCATCCAGCTGCCGGGTGCGGAGGGTGAGCCGCCCCAGATCACGGCTTTCAAATCACTGGCGTTGAATCTCGATGCGCCGTTGAACCTGCTCAAACCGCATCGGGCCGAGCATCCCATGGCCCTGCGCCTCGGGGTTCAGAAGCTGCAACTGGCCGGCGAGCAGATCGATGGCATCACGCTCAACCTGCGTGGTCAGCCGCGCGAGCATACGCTGGGCGCCGTCGTTGATCATGATCGCGAGCGTCTGCAGCTCAACGCCACCGGTGGTGTCCAGCATCCCCGTGGTGGCCTGCAATGGCAAGGCAAGCTCGACCTGCTCGACATCAGTGGCCAGCTCGGCCTTCGCCTGAATGAGGCTGCGCCTCTCACGGTCGATGCCGAGCGGCTCGACATGGGGGCGATCGACCTGAGCGTGCTCGGTGGCAAGTTGAAGGCCGAGCATCTGAAGCTCGATTGGGCTGGCCCGCTGCGCTTCGACACCGCCGGCTCGCTCACGGGTCTGGTGGCCGTGCAGTTGCGTCAACTGCTCGGGGTCGACGAGGCGCGCAATCTGGAGATGCTCAAAGGCTTGCGTGCCGATGCCTTGTGGGCGCTGAAGGGGCAGGGGGCCGACGCCCTGCACGGTGAAGTCAAACTGGCCATCCGCGAAGAGGGCACAGGGCTGAACCGGACGGGCCGGCTCGGGTTGAGACGGGGCAATGGCGCCGTGATCCGCTTCAATGGGCGTGCGCTCGATGGCCGCCTCTCCCTCGACTTACCCAGCATCTCGCTGGCCAACATGTTCCTGGGTGCCGATCTGTCGGTGGATGGGCGGCTGAAGGCCGATGGCAGCGTGACGGGCACCCTCGATCAGCCCAAGGTCGATCTGGCCCTGACCGGTGAAGGCTTGACGGTCTTGCAGCGCTCGGCCGGCATGCGTCTGTCGGGCGGTGAGCTGGACGCGCATCTGGGCATCGATGGCTTGCGATTGAAAACCTTGCGTTTCAGTTCGGGTGAAGGCAGCCTCAACGTCTCCGGCGCAGCCAGGCTGGTCGAGCGTGCCGGCCTCAAAACCGGTGAAGCCCTGCCCGATATCGACACGCTGGAGGCGGCGGCACGAAAGCGTAAGGGCGCGGCCACCCGTCTTCAGCCCTCGGTGCTGCCGATGGACGGGCAGTTCGATGTCGTGCTCGACCGATTCCGGGTACCGGTTGGCCCTGGCCAGCGGGTGACGGTCTCTGGTCAGACCCAACTGACCAGTTCGGCCAAGGGCTTGTTCCTCGGCGGTGGGTTGAAGGTGGACGAGGGGTTGATCGAAATTCAGGGATCGGCAGCCCCCAGCCTGCCGGACGATGTCCATATCAACGATACGACGGTGGCGGGCGATGCCGAGACGGATGAGGATGACGTGGCTGACCGGCTGCGGATTGCCAGCAACCTCGGCGTGGATCTGGGCAAGCAGTTGCGTGTCACCGGTCTGGGGGTGGATGCACGCCTCGGGGGCCGCCTGACGCTCGTGGGCTTCCTGCCCAGCGACCCGAAGCTCACCGGGGCCGTGCAGGTGCTTGATGGCAGCTATGAAGCCTATGGCCAGAACCTGCGCATCACCAAGGGTTTCGTCCGCTTCAATGGCCCGATCGAAAACCCCTCGCTCGACATCGAAGCCACGCGTCCCTTCCTGCCGGTTGAAGTGGGCATTTCCGTCACCGGCCAGGTGGCAGCACCACAGGTCTCGCTGATCTCGAAGCCATCCATGCCCGAGACGACCAAACTCTCGTGGCTGGTGCTGGGTGTGCCGCCCGAGCAGGCTGGCGGTGCTGCGCAGATGCTGGCGCTGCAACAGGCCGGCACCTTGCTGCTGGGGGATGACGGTGCACACTCGCCCTCCATTGCCGATCGTCTGGGCCTCGATGTCTTCAATTACGGCTATGCCTCGGACAGCGGTGCTGACCAGGGCTTGCAGGAATCGCTTGCCCCCAAAGGGCTGCTGGGCAGCAGCAGTGGCAACGACGAGAACACCGAAACGGGCGTCGTCTCGCTTGGCAAGCGCATCAACGACCGCCTCTTCGTCTCCTATGAAAAAGGCGTGCGCGGCGTCTGGAGCTTGCTGCGCATCCAGTACACGCTGGGCCGCGGCTTCGTGTTGCGTGGGCAGACGGGCAGTGACAACTCGGTCGATGTGCTGCGTTCGATCAGCTTCGATTGAGGGCGCAGGGCATGAGGCGCTGCCGGCTGCCGGCGCGCCCGCCCGCCGTACACGTATCGTGCGTGCCCATGATCTGGGTCAGCCGGGATTGCCCCTGCCACTGGCACGTCTATCGGGCAAGCGGTCATAATGACAGGTTTGTGAACAACCGGAGCAAGGCGTTTGAGTCATGGGCGCATTTCTTGAAGCAGAAGTCCTAACCGTTCACCACTGGACGGATCGTCTTTTCAGTTTCACCACCACGCGCGACATGGCCCTGCGCTTCAAGAACGGCCACTTCACGATGATCGGCCTGCCGCCCGAAGAGGAGGGGCGGCGCCCCATCATGCGCGCCTACAGCATCGCCAGCGCCAACTATGAAGAGCACCTGGAGTTTCTGAGCATCAAGGTGCCTGATGGCCCGCTCACCTCCAAGCTGCAACACATCAAGCCCGGCGACAAGATCTACGTGGGCCGCAAGCCCACCGGCACCCTCGTCACCGACTACCTGCTGCCCGGCAAGCGCCTGTGGTTGCTCGCCACGGGCACCGGCCTGGCCCCCTTCCTGAGCGTTGCTCGCGACCCCGACACCTACGAACGCTATGAGCAGGTCATCGTCGTTCACGGCGTGCGCGAAGTGGCAGAGCTTGCTTACTATGACCTCTTCACCAAGGATCTGTTCGAGCACGAATACCTGGGCGAGATCGTGCGCGACAAACTGCTGTATTACCCCACCGTCACCCGCGAGCCGTTCCGCAACCAGGGCCGCATCACCACGCTCATCGACAACGGCAAGCTCAACGCCGACCTAGGCCTGCCCGCCTTCAACCGTGAAGAAGACCGCATCATGATCTGCGGCAGCCCCGACATGCTGCGCGACCTCAAAGCCATGTTCGAGGCCCGTGGCTTCATCGAGGGCAACACCTCCACACCGGGCGATTTCGTCATCGAGCGGGCGTTTGCGGAGCAGTGATCTCATCATGGCGCTGACGATTGAGCTTGCTTCCGGTTTGGAAGCACGTTTGCACCAGCATGGCGCTGAAGCAGGGCGTTCAATCGATGACGTGGTGCAGGCTGCGCTCAGCGCCTACTTGCAACAGGCGGCCCCAGTTCTTCCGGCAGCGTCCGCTTTCGAGCTTGGAAAAGACCTGTTCGGTCGGTACAAGGGGCCAGGCGACCTGGCGAGCAGCTATCGTCAGTATCGGAACGATCTTTGGGGCAAGCGCTAACAGGCGCATGGAAAGGGAGAGGCGTCGGTCATGGCATGCATCGAGCATTTGGCGATTTGGGCTGAAGATCTTGATCAGACCTGCCGCTTCTATGAAAAATACTTTGGCGCTCGCATTGGGGAGCTGTATCACAACCCGGTAAAGGGTTTCCGCTCCCGTTTTCTCAGCTTTGAGAAAGGGGCACGATTGGAGGTGATGAGCACTGCCACGCTGTCGCTTGTGCCGGTCGAGCCAGGCGCCCAAGTGCGCGGCCTTACTCACCTGGCATTGTCAGTCGGCTCGGAGGCCGCCGTCGACGCGCTCACGGCGCGTTTGCAGGCGGATGGTTTCCCCGTGCTGGATGGCCCACGCCGAACCGGTGACGGTTACTATGAAAGCGTCATCCTCGACCCCGAAGGTAATCGGGTTGAGGTGACGGTTTGATTCATCTGATCTCATCCATGCGGGCCAAGCAGGCTGAATGAAGCCTCAGCTTGAACTGCGCCTGGGCGCCCGCTGCCGCTGACGCGCCTTGGCCGCTGCTTCCACCTGCCGCATCGTCTGCCGGGGCGGCAGAAACAGCGTATCCAGATCATCCGTCAACCCCAAGGCCACCGCCACGCGCACCACCGTCTCCAGTGACGATTGTCCATTGTGCTCCAGCTTGCGCAAGGCGCCCGGCGACAATCCAGCCATCTCGGCCAGCTCCTGCTGCGTGAGGGATTGCATCAAGCGAAGCAGCCGAAGGCGCTCGCCCAGCGCCTTCAGGATCTCTGCATGGGTTGACAGTATAAAGCTCACTTTTATAGCGCTTAAAGCCATTAAATCGACTTAATTGATACTATAGTGGCGTTTATATGTGCTGGCAATGCGCGAGAACAAGCGTTCTGTACACGATGCTTTGCCCCGGCAGCATGGTTGTTGTCAGTTACTCGTAGACGTACAATTTGGATAAAACTATACGTCAAATACCATGCAAACCAAACTCACCCTGCGGATGGATGCCGAACTGATCGCGCTCGCCAAGGCCCAGGCCAAGCGCAATGGGAAATCGTTGTCCGAATTTGTGGCGGATTACTTTGCCCAGTTTGTGTCACCACCGGCCGCGCAGCCCCTGCCGCCGATCGTCTCCTCGATGGTGGGCATCCTCAAGACTGACCAGACAGCCATGCCGGATGAAGCCGTTTACCGCCAATACTTGCAGGAGAAATACCTGTGAACCTGCTGCTGGATACCAACGTCATTCTGGATGTCTGGTTGCGCCGGGAGCCTTTCTTTCATGACAGCGCACGGGTCATGGCCTTGGTGGAACAGGGGCTGGTGCAGGGTAGCCTGTGCGCCACCACCTTGACCACCCTGTTTGATCTGGGTCAGCGCGTGTTGGGCGCAGACATGGCCCGTGTTCACATCGGCTCACTGCTCAAGCTGTTTGCTGTCGCCCCCGTCAATCGCGCCGTGCTCACCGATGCCTTGATGGCCCGCTTTGCCGATTTCGAGGACGCCGTCCTGCACGAAGCGGCCCGCCACGCTCGGTGCGATGCCATCATCACCCGCAACCCTGACGACTTCTCCCGCGCCACGCTCAAGATCTACACCCCGATCCAATACTTCCAGATGCATCACATGAGCTTGCATGAGAAGGCTGCGCGGTAGATTGCTCCTGCGCTGTCCGAGTGAGTACCTTCCGATAAGCCTCATACTCCGCCGGCCGCAACCCGTATCGGGCTAGCACGCCTTCATGCAGTCGGCGCAGTTCTTCAATGATCAGTGCCTGCACCGCCATCTGCTCTGCTTCCGGCACTTGGACTTGCACCGTTTCACGGATGAAGGGCAGCGGATCGTGCAAGCCTTGGGTGACGATGCCGTGAATGCTTGTCTTGATCAGGTTTCGCCAGGCGAGGCGCAAGGGGTCGGGTTCGACCAGCCCCTGCCGAATGGCCAGATATTCCTGTGCAGAGCGCTGATAGGCCCAGATGTAGAGATCACGCAACAACTCGACGCGCGTCATTTCGTAGACGCCGAGCATGGCCAGGCTGTAGGCAGATTCCGGCACATCCAGAAAAGTCAGCGGGCACAGGTTGGCCCGGAAAAGAGGCAGGTTGGCGACCAGTCGGGAGGTGCGTTTGTTGATGTCGGAAAAAGGCTGCAAATACGGCAGGTGCACCATCAGGAAAAAAGATTGCTCGAAGGGATCGAGAATCTGATCCGCTTTTGCCAACATCAGATCGAGCGCTTCATCCAGTTGCTGGGGAGCCGAAAGCGGGCGATAAACGCTTTGCCCGATATCGACCGGGTGCTGACGAATGCGCCCCTCGTCGGCCGGATTGGGCAGCAGGTTTTCCGCCAGCGTGCTGTGAAGGTTCATCACCGTGTAGCGGTTGAACCCCACATGCTCGATGTTCTCCACCAGCAACTCGATGGCTGCCTTGTGGTTGAGGATCATCTGGGTTTCGATGGCGGCCTTGCCCACGGCCGCTTTGCCGTGTGTGATCAGCTCGCGGGTATCAAGGCGGGTGTAGGTATTGCCCTCCAGATGGCTGGAAGCCCAGGAGAGGTCGATCAGCAGACGATTCAGGATGGCCCGACTATAGGTGCCAGCGGCCTGATCAATGTCCGCCGTTTTGCCGATCTGGTGAAGTTGCCGGCGCAATGGCTCGGCCAGATACCAGCTTCGGTTGGGCTGATAAGCCTCCAGAAAATCCCGTTGATAGCCTACCGGTGTGCGCTGGCTCAGGGGTTGATCAATGTAGGCCAGGATGTCCTGGCTATCGGCAGACAGCGGCAAGTTGTCAGGAAAAGCGCCAGCCGGGGAAGGGGGCCGGGCGTGGCTTTCTGGCACGTTGTCCACTCGATGATACCGACGGGAACGTCCTTCGCCTGATGCCTGAATCAGACCGTGTTCCACGAGCGCAGAGAGATGGCGCTGCGCCGTTCGACGCGCCATCTCTGGATGCCGCGTCAACAGCTCCGCGAGCGTCAGACCATCGTGGGCGGCTTCGATGCTGGCCTGGAGCGGAGAGACGGATGACATGGCGTATCGACGGGTTGGTGACGACAGTTGTGGCGCAGTTTATCAAACTGCGCC
>JAUNKF010000046.1 GCA_030532895.1 Lautropia sp.
AATGCCGTCAGATCCAGACCCAGGTGGTCTTCGGCCGACATCCTGACCTTGCCGGTGGTGCCCACGAAACCATCGGTTTTCTCCAGCGCATCACGGATCGCCTCGGGTTCGGCGCTGCCAGCCTTCCTGATGGCCTCCGTCACCAGGTAAAGTGCATCATGCGCGTAACCACCAAAGGTGGACACCGGCTTGTTCGTCGCTGACTCATAGCGTTTCTTGTATGCCTGCACCACCTCACGCTGCGGATCATCGTCCTTCAGCTGATCCGCCACGAGCAGCGTCGTGCCCGGCAGGCGGATACCTTCTGCCGCCTTTTTGCCTGCCAACTCGATGAACGCGTCCGAAGCCACTCCGTGGGATTGGTAAAGCGGCAATCCGATGGCCAGCTGCGCATGATTACGAGTGACGATGGCAGGCCCCGAACCCAGACCCAGACTCAGGATGGCCTGAATGTCCTTCTTGTTCTTCAAGTTTGTCAGCTGCGGAGTCATGTCGGCGTCGCTAGGGCCGAAGACCTCATCACCGACTGCCGTCAGTCCATAATCACCGATGATGTCCAGACATTGCTTGCGCATCGAGGTACCGAAGCTGTCCGAACCCGAGATCAGACCGATCTTCGTCAAGCCGCGCGTCTTCATGTCCTCGAAAATCTTGGCACAGGCCATCCTGTCGGTATGCGGTGTCTTGAAGGTGTAGGGACGCACCGGCTGGATGATCTCGATGGCACCAGCCAGCGAGACAAAGGGCACTTCCGCCTCTTCGATGACAGGGATGATCGCCATCGTCGTCCCGGTCGTCGTGCCCCCCACGATGGCGACGACCTCATCATCCTCGACCAGGCGCGTGGCAAAGGTGCGCGCCTTGTTCGGATCGCCACCGTCATCGTAGGAAATCAGTTTGATCTTCTCGCCATTGACACCACCCGCTGCGTTGATGTCGTCCACCAGCATGTTCAACGTACGGGCCTCCGGCTCGCCCAGATAGGCGGCAAAGCCGGTGGCTGACACCGTCGAACCAATCCGGATTTCAGCCTGAGCCCCACCAGCTGCCCCCATCAGCAGCACCGTAGCCGCCACCGCCTTCATCACACCTGAACGAAACTGCTTCATCATCGTGTCTCCTTGTCGACCCACTCTCGATGGGTACAGAACGTGAATGCCGTCATCGACGGCCGGATTCACCTCACCTCCAACAGGTTTGGCGTTGTTATGCCGCACCAGCGCACCGCACTGCCCTGACCCGCCAGGCAGGATCCGGTACGGCATGTCTTCATGTCATGCTTGTCTATGGCTCAGTCCTGAACCAGACGGCGCCACATCACCACCCGGAAACGGTTGGCCACGAAAGCCGAATCGGTGAACGAGGCATTACCTGCCGGATTGGCGCCCGTGACGTGAAAATCACTGAATGCTGCACTCTGGTTGACATAGATGCCGCCCAACAGGTTGATCGACAGATTGACCCCGGCCGAACCGAAGACCTCGATGGCGCGTGCAATTCGCCCTTCATCCGTGTCATACAGCGCAGCCGTGATGGCACCTTTGTCTGCTGCCAATGAAGCAGCGCGTTCGATCCCCTCATCCACGTCCTTCACGGCTACCAGATAGGCAATCGGCCCAAAGCACTCTTCACCGTAGACGGCAGTGTCGTCGGCATCGAGCGCCACCAGCAGTGGCGTGGCAGTGCGCGCCTTTCCTGACGCTGGCAATGCTGCAGACTCACGGATCACCCGGCCCTTCTCACGGGCTTTCTCGATCCGGACCAGCGTATCCGGGTTACCGATAGCGCCTGCCACCGTGCCGGCACGGACGGGATCAGCCAGCAAGCGGTTCACCGCATCCGCCAAACCATTTGCAACCTCATCAAATGATTGATGCCCTTCGTCCGTGTCGATCCCGTCGCGGGGAATGAAGAAATTCTGGGGCGTCGTGCACATCTGTCCGCTGTAGAGCGCCAGCGAGAAGGCCAGGTTGTCACACATCTCGGCAAAATGCTGCGTGCCACCGATCACCACACCGTTGACACCGGCCTCTTCGGTGAACACCCAGGGCGTTGCTGCATTCGTGCGCAGCCACTGACCGAAGGCGCCGGAACCCGTGAAATCGATCAACGCCACGTCCTGATGCAATGCCAGATCCTTGGCCAGCGTCCCCCCGGGGTTCTCCGCCCCCAGCAGCACGGCATCGGCGGGAAAACCCTGTTCGCGCAGCACCGCCCTGGCGACGGAAACGGTCAGCGCCATGGGCAGGATGGCGCCCGGATGCGGCTTCGCGATCACCGTATTGCCCGTCATCAGGCTGGCGAAGATCCCCGGATAACTGTTCCAGGTCGGAAAGGTCTGACAGCCGATCACCACCGACACACCACGCGGCAGGATCTTCCAGTGCTTGTCCAGCTCGATCTGCTGGCCCCTGCCCAATGGCTTCACCCAACTGGCCTGAACCGGTACGCGCTTCATTTCCTCCCAGGCGTAGGCAACGGCCTCAAGCGCCCGATCCTGCGCATGCGGTCCACCTGCCTGGAAGGCCATCGGAAAAGCCTGCCCGGACGTGTTCATGACGGCATGTGCCATCTCGAAACTTCGACGGTTCAAACGGCTCAGGATTTCAAGGCAAACCCCGGTACGCGCCTCGATGCTCGCATTGGCCCAGGCGCTGGCTGCCTGCTTGGAGGCGGCCACCAAGGTGTCCGCATCGGCTGCCGGGTAACGGATGCCAAGTTCACCACCAAAAGGAGAAACCTCCGCCCCAGCTTCAGCACTGCCTGGGTGCTCCGGCAGCCCGAATGCCCGGCCGAGCAGCGCTTGATAGGCATCGGTACCTTCCTGACGGGCCGTCTCGCCATAGACCTTTCCGCTGGGCACCTCCGGATAGGCCGACCAGTACCCGCGCGTGCGAATGGCGCCGAGGGCGGATCGCAGCGTGACCTGATGACGTTCGAACAGCTGGCTCATAGTGGTTATTCCTATGTCGATGACCATCCCCTATTATTGACCGACCGGACGGTTTATGAAATAGTAACAACCCGAATACGGGAATTTCCCCGATTAGCAGCTGCATGGGCCACCAAGCGGTGCAGCACACCAAGGAGACATTGTGCAAAGCAATCGATCAGACACCGTACTTGTTGAAGTGGATCAGGGCGTCATGCAGCTGACGCTGAACCGGCCTGACAAACTGAACTCGTTCAATGAGGACATGCATCTGGCCCTGCGCTCGGCACTGACCGAAGCAGAACGGCAGCAGGACGTCCGTGCCATCCTGCTGACCGGTGCCGGCCGCGGCTTCTGCGCCGGACAGGATCTGGGCGACCGGAATCCCCGATGCGGCGAAACACCTGATCTGGGCAAGACGATCGAGACTTTCTACAACCCGCTGATCCGGCTGATTCGGCAGCTGGAAAAACCGGTCATCTGTGCCGTCAACGGCGTGGCAGCCGGCGCTGGTGCGAACCTCGCACTGGCCTGTGACATCGTGCTGGCAGCACGTTCGGCTCGCTTCATCCAAGCCTTCGCCAAGATTGGCCTGATCCCCGACTCCGGCGGCACATGGATCTTGCCCAAGCTGATCGGCGAAGCGCGTGCCAAGGCGCTGGCACTGACAGCCGAGCCGCTGGGGGCCGAGCAGGCAGCCGCCTGGGGGCTGATCTGGCGCACCGTCGACGATGACGCGCTGCAGTCAGAGGCCCTGGCACTGGCGCACCAGCTGGCATCCGGCCCGACCCGCGGCCTGGGCCTGATCAAGCAGGCCATCCAGACCGCCGCGACGAACACGCTGGATGAACAACTCGACCTGGAACGCGACCTCCAACGACAGGCAGGACAGACCAACGATTACGCAGAAGGCGTTTCGGCCTTCCTCGAGAAACGCCAACCCGCCTTCAAGGGCCACTGATCACCCGGAGAGCACGCGATGAGCACAAGCAGACTTTCACCGGAAGAACTGGCGCTCGCCTGCGCCGATGCCATGTGGCGGGACGACCCGGCCAGCCAGGCACTAGGCATGCGGCTGAGTGACATCCGGCCAGGACAGGCAACCGTGTCGATGCGTATCACCCGCCAGATGTTGAACGGTCATGCCACCTGCCACGGCGGCTTCATCTTTTCACTGGCTGATTCGGCTTTCGCCTTCGCCTGCAACACCTACAACCAGCGAACCGTTGCCCAGCATTGCTCGATCACCTATCTCGCCCCCGCTTTCGAGGGCGACGAGCTGATTGCACGTGCCACCGAAACGCATCGCACGGCACGCAGCGGCCTTTACGACGTACACGTCACGAATCAGAAATCGGAACTGATCGCGGCGTTTCGCGGGCATTCAAGAACCATCAAAGGCACCCACCTGCCCACGACGACCGACGTGCACCAAACAGTCTGAGCGCTGCATCCACCTTCAGGAGACATCATGGACACCCCACACACCAGGCAACAGGATCTCGACCCGATTGAGACCGCCTCACGCGACGAAATCGAAGCGCTGCAGTTTCACCGCATGAAGCGCTCCCTCAAGCACGCCTACGAGAACTCCCCTTTCTACCGCAAACGCTTCATCGAGCATGATGTCCATCCTGAAGAGCTGAAAACCCTTCAGGACATTGCCAGGTTCCCATTCACCACCAAGCAGGATTTGCGCGACACTTACCCATTCGGCATGTTCGCCGTTCCCCAATCGAAGCTGGTGCGCATCCACTGCTCATCCGGCACGACGGGCAAGCCGACGGTGGTCGGCTATACAGCGGCCGATATCGAACACTGGTCGAATCTCGTGGCCCGCTCGATTCGTGCAGCGGGTGGCCGCCCTGGTGACATGCTTCACAACGCCTATGGTTACGGCGTGTTCACGGGAGGACTGGGGGCACACTACGGTGCCGAGCGTCTTGGCTGCACGGTGGTGCCAATTTCTGGCGGCATGACCGAACGACAGGTCACACTCATCACCGACTTCAAGCCCCGGATCATCACGGTGACTCCCTCGTACATGCTGTCGATTCTGGATGAATTCCGCCGGCAAGGCATCGACCCCCGTGAAAGTTCGATCGAAATCGGCATCTTCGGTGCAGAGCCTTGGACGAATGCAATGCGCGCCGAAATCGAGGAAGCCTTCAACATGCACGCGGTCGATATCTACGGTCTGTCGGAAGTCATGGGGCCGGGCGTCGCGCAGGAATGTGTAGAAACCAAGGATGGTCTTCACGTCTGGGAAGACCATTTCTACCCTGAGATCATCGACCCCGCCACGGGCGAGGTGTTGCCGGATGGCGCAGTGGGTGAGCTGGTGTTCACGACGCTGACCAAAGAGGGCTTGCCAATGGTGCGATACCGCACCCGCGACCTGACCCGCCTGTTGCCAGGCACGGCACGCAGCATGCGTCGCATCGAAAAAATCACTGGCAGAAGCGATGACATGATCATCCTGCGCGGCGTCAATGTCTTCCCGACCCAGATCGAGGAGCAGATCCTGAAGTGCAAGGGGCTGTCACCGCATTTCCAGATCGAGCTGACCCGATCTGGCCGGATGGACAGCATGGTCGTCCACGTCGAGGCTGCACCTGAAGCCGCAGGGGCCAAGGCGCGGGATGCTTCGATGAAGGAACTGGGGCATCACATCAAGAGCGTGATCGGGGTGACGGCTGCCGTGAACGTGGCGATGCCGGGTGAAGTCATGCGCTCGGTCGGCAAGGCCAAGCGCGTGGTGGACAACCGCCCCACCCGATAAACCAGCACTGATGGCCCCACCACGCTTGTCAAGACGGGATATTCATCAGAACATGAGACGCTCTCAGGTATACTGGTTGGCTCGAAGATGATGCCCCTTTGCCTTTTGCTCTCGTATTGGCAGATCGGGTTCGACCACCTGATCTGGTCGCTCGTCCCGGCCGGGGCTTGGCCATTTTTCTGTGCCTGACGGGAGTAATGGCAACGCACAGCACGGGCAGACACAAGGCATGGCACGCACACGCGCGGCAGATTTTGAAGAAAAGCAGCAAAGCATCCTGAGCAACGCAGCCGCAGTCTTTGCAGACCTGGGTATCAAGAAAGCGTCAATGGGGCAAATTGCCGAGCGCAGCAAGGTCTCCAAAGCCCTGCTCTACCACTATTACCCCAGCAAGAACGCGCTAATTTTCGACATCATCCGCTCTCACCTGGTGGAGCTGGGTGATGCGCTGGAAGCCAGCCTGGCCGAAAGCCAGCAGGACCCTCCGGAAACCCGTCTACGCAAGCTGGTTCACCAGATTCTCGAGTGCTACCGGGATGCGGATGACAAGCACAAGGTTCAATTGAACCGCGGCTCCTCCCTCTCGGAAGAACAAACCCAGGAAATGCACGTTCTGGAGCGGCGCATCGTCGACGCTGTCTCCAGCGTCATCCTTCAGGTGGCGCCCGACATCAATAGCCGAAAACCGCTACTCAAACCCGTCACGATGTCGCTCTTCGGCATGCTGAACTGGGTCTACATGTGGTTCAGGCCCAATGGCCCGATCAGCCGCGAGGAATATGCTGATCTGGCCACCACGCTGATCCTGAACGGCATCAAGAACATGCGCTGAAGCGCTGCTCGGCCACCGCTGCCGCCCAGCGCTTTGCCGGCAGGCGGTAGCGTTTTTCCAGCTGCTTCGCACGCGCATCAAGCTGCGCGCGGGTGACGGCCAGCGGCGGGCCTTTCAGCGCCACGACGACCTGATTGCCCTCTTCGGGCGAATCGAAGACGAAGACCTGGCCGAACAAGGCCTCGATGCGGGCCAGACTGCGGTCGAAGGAGGCGTGGCGGCCAAAGAGATTGACGACCAGAATGCCCGGCTCGACGAGGGCACGATGGCAAGCCTGGTAGAAGGCTTCGCTGTCATGCACGGGGCCTGCCGCCTCCTGATCATAGAGATCGACCTGCACGAGGCCGAAGCGGCCACGCTGCTTCGGGTGTGCCACGTAGTCGGCAGCATCGGCACAGACCACGCTCAAGCGCTCGTCTTCGGCCGACAGGCCGAACCACTGCTCAGTCACCTCGATGACCAGCGGGCTGATCTCGACGACCGTGATGGCGCTCGGCTCACAATGGCGGTGGCAGAATTTGGTGAGCGCGGCCGCGCCCAAGCCCAATTGCAGGATTTGTGCCGGCGGCTCCATGAAGAGCAGCCAGGCCATCATGTTCTGCACATAGTGCAGCACCAGCTCATCGGGTTTTCGGATCTTCATCGCCCCCTGCACCCAGGGCGAACCAAAGTGCAGGTAGCGAACACCATCCAGCTCCGAAAAGCTGATGACCGGCTCGGGCGGCTTTTTCGGGCGCGACCGACCCATCAGCGTGTCGCCAGCAGCAGCGCGTTCATCCGGCGCACGAAGCCCGCCGGATCATCGAGCGTGCCACCATCGGCAAGCAGGGCCTGATCGAAAAGCAGGCTCGACCAGTCGTCGAACTGGGCGTCTTCAGCCTTCAGGCGCTGCACGAGCGGGTGCTCGGCGTTGATCTCCAGAATCGGCTGGCGCGAGGGCACGGGCTGGCCGGCCTGCTTCAGCAGCCGCTCCAACGTGCCGCTCATGTCCCCCTCGTCCGAGACGAGGCAGGCAGCGGAATCGGTCAGACGGTTGCTCACCTTCACGTCCTTCACGCGATCGCCGAGCGTGCTCTTCAGCTTCTCGGTCAGCCCTTTCAGGTCGGCCGCCACGGCTTCGGCAGCTTGCTTCTCGGCCTCATCGGCCAACTCGCCCAGGTCGAGGCCGCCCTTGGCAACGGACACCAGCGGGGTGCCGTCGAACTCGTGCAGGAAGCTCAGCATCCACTCGTCCACGCGATCGGACAGCAGCAATACCTCAATGCCCTTCTTCTTGAAGATTTCGAGCTGCGGGCTGTTGCGTGCACCGGCCTCGGTATCCGAAGTGACGTAATAGATGGCTTTCTGGCCTTCCTTCATCCGGGCCTTGTACTGGGCCAGCGAGATCAGGCCGTCACCAGACACTTGGGTCTTGTCGTTGTCGGCGGCCGCCTTCGCGGTGTCGGCGGCCGTGGCTTCGGTGTCGCCCTTGCCGCCCTCTTCGCCCACGATCACAGCATCGACCACATCATCATCGGATGCCTGTGGCACCTCGGCTTCCGATGCCTTGGCCACCACCGGGCCACCGGTCGTGGCAAAACGCAGCAGGCCGGCGATCTTTTCGCGGTTCTTGCTGTCTTCGCCCACGCCTTCCTTCAGCACCTGACCAAACTGTGCCCAGAAGCTTTCGTAATCGGCCGGCTTGTTATCGGCCATGTCCTCCAGCAGCGACAGCACACGGCGGATGTTGCCCTCACGGATCAACTTCACATCGCGGCTTTCCTGCAGGATCTCGCGCGAGACGTTCAGCGGCAGATCGTTGGAATCGACCACACCTTTCACGAAGCGCAGGTAGGCCGGCATCAGCTGCTCGGCATCATCCATGATGAAGACGCGCCGCACGTAGAGGCGGATGCCATGACGTTGCTGCCGATCCCACAGGTCGAAAGGCGCGTGCTTCGGAATGTAGAGCAGCTGCGTGTATTCGGTGCGACCCTCGACCCGGTTGTGCGTGTACGCAAGCGGCCCCTCGAAATCATGCGAGATGTGCTTGTAGAACTCGTCGTATTCCTTCTCGGTGATCTCGCTCTTGGGGCGCAGCCACAGTGCCTTGGCCTGGTTGACCACTTCCCACTCGCCGGTCTCGACCATTTCCTGCTTGTCGGCATCCCACTTCGTGGCCTTCATCCGCACCGGCAGCGCGATGTGGTCGGAGTAGTTGCGCACGAGCGAGCGCAGCTTGTGCGCTTCGAGCAGCGAATCGTATTCGTGGCCGTCTTCGGTATCGGTGTCGTTCGGGCGGATGTGCAGCGTGACGGTGGTACCGCGCTGCTCGCGCTCGATGGTCTCGATCGTGAATTCGCCATCACCACTGGATACCCAGCGAATGCCTTCGGAGGCCGGATCGCCTGCACGGCGGCTCTCGACCGTCACGCGGTCTGCCACGATGAAGGAAGAATAGAAGCCGACGCCGAACTGGCCGATCAGGTTCGAGTCACGGGCGCGGTCACCGGTGAGCTGGCTGAAAAACTCCTTCGTGCCGGAGCGGGCGATGGTGCCGAGGTTCTTGATCGCCTCGTCACGGTTCATGCCGATGCCGTTGTCGCGGATGCTGATGGTGCGGGCCGCCTTGTCCACCTCGATCCAGATGCCCAGCTCGCTGTCGCCGCCATAAAGGGCATCGTTGTCCAGGGCCTCGAAGCGCAGCTTGTCGCAGGCGTCCGAAGCGTTGGAGATCAGCTCGCGCAGGAAGATGTCGCGGTTGCTGTAGAGGGAGTGAATCATCAGATCAAGCAGCTGCTTGATCTCGGTCTGAAATCCCAGGGTTTCTTTTTGTGTGTCAGTCATGGAAAAGACAGCTTGTCTGGCAATGTTTGCAATGATATCCCTTGCAGGTGGGCGCTACCCCCACTGGTTTCAAGAGGGCCGAGTCCGAGCCAGAAACCCCTTTCCAGCGTTGGTACGCCCGTTGACATCAGCAGCAAACCCGCGGGCTGGTGCTGTTGGACAAAGCCGCGGGCCAGTGAATGAGCGCATCTGTTCACAGCTCGCGCGAAACCGAGCCATCCGCCCCCAATACGAAGACGGCCCCATCCTCCGCCATGAACGCACGGCCGCTGTAATGCGCCTGCACTTCCGCCAGCAGGTTGGCCTGTTCTGCCGGCGTGTGGTGCCGGGGGCTGAAATGCGTGAGGATCAGGTTGGGCAAACCGATCTGCTCGGCAAAGCGCGCCACTTCTGCCGCACTGCTGTGCCCCCTGCCCGCACCGATCCGATCCTGAACCGCCTGCGAATACGTGGCTTCGTGCACAAGCAATTGGGCGTCCTGGCAGGCATCGCTCAGCAACGCGGGCGCTTCGTTGTCCCCGCCCATGACGGCCACCAGCCGATGCTGACGGATGCTGACCACATCCGTGCTCTGGAGCCTGCGCCCTTGCCAGACGACATCCTGCCCGTCACGCAACTGCCCCCACAGTGGCCCCGGTGGCAAGCCTGCGGTCTGAAGCGTCTGGGTATCGAGCTTGACGATGCGCTGCCTCAGCTCGAAGCGAAACGCATGGCTTGGCACCCGGTGTCGTTGGGCATGCGTGCTGAGCCACAACTCGGCATCGCGCCCCGCGCTCAAACGCTTCGGCTTATCCAGAAGTTGCGCCACATCCGTGAACACGATCTCGAAAGGCAGGTGCAGATCAGTCAGTTGCCAGGTGGCTTGCAGCCACTGCCACAACGGCGCCGGCGCGATCAGTTGCAATGGATGCTGGCGGCCATTGAGGCCCATCGTGGCGAGCAAACCCGGCAAGCCATAGCAATGATCGCCATGCACATGGCTGATGCAAATGCCCGCCAGATCATGCACCGACAAGGGCTGGCCCAGCAACTGATGCTGCGTGGCCTCGGCGCAATCGATGAGCCACCAGTCACGCCCCGTGGCCTGGGCCTGCAAGGCCAGCGCCGACATGTGACGGTGTCGGGTGGGCACGCCGGATGAGGTGCCGAGAATCGTGAGCTTCAACATGGAAGACATCCGCCAATCCGCCCGTGTATCAGGACGGTTCTGCATCAAAAAACCGTCGCAAGCGTTTGAACTCGGCTTGCGCCTCTGCCAGCAGACGCCGATTGCCTGCCTTCATTCATCATCCGCCTGCAAGCGGGCATCCAGATCGACCTCGATACCCGCAACCAGCGCCTGAAGGCGTCGAACCATATCCGAATCCAGTGCTTGCAGATGCTCGGGGTGCGTGCGCATGTCCTGATCCAGAAAGGAATGAGCCGTTTCCGGTACGGTGGTGTGGTAACGATCCGTCAGCGTAGATTCGGCATGGGGCGAGACAGGCATGGGAGACTATCTCCACACAAAGATTGAACACCGACCATGGTCATGCACTTGCATGAACATGGTCAAGAATGGGTGATTCCCCCAATATCCAGTCCTGGACAATACGCTGATCATCGGCTATCATGCTGCAAAATGGGTTGCGACTACGCGGCCGGCGCTAGGCTCCTGGTACTACAGGGGCCTTTCTGCTTTCTGGAGGTCTGCCATTCAGGGAAATACCTTCAACCCTACCCCCCCACTGGTTGCTGAGGCGGTCATGATGAAACTTCTTCTTCAAAACCTCCATAGCCCTGTTGTCCTGCTCTGGCCGTAACACACTCAAGCCGATGGGTCGGGCAGTCAAATCCGCCAACTGCAACCCTTCCGAGTTCGTTTTCTTGTCCGCAACGACCAGTTCAAAGGGCAAAGGCTGATTGCAGACATTATCGCCGTCCCGTATACGGCGGAACGCCAGCTCCAATTCTCCGTCCTCCTTCGCCCCCCGTGCTTCACACACGATGTGGGTTAACAGCTCGTGCTGCCCAACTTCCCTCAAGAAAAGGTAAATGCGCTCAAGACCAAACTTCAGCGCAAGATGGTAGGGGTGCTCTGGACTACTATAGCGTGCCTTGAGCTTTCGTTTATCAATCACGACAGCGACCAGACGAAAATCAACGTCAGCGATAATATTGGTCAGATTGTTGAGAAAAGCCTCTCTGGGTTCTTTTGAGAGTTTTGAGAAAGCTCCCTTCTTGCGCCGAATCTCTGCCTCATGCAGCACCACCATATCGTGCCCAAAAGTATCAAACTTCAGCTGACGGATAAGAGGCGTTGCACAGGTCACATAGTGCTTTATCTCAAAAATGCAGAACGACAGAACAAAAACGGGATAATCGGGATCAATGGATGAGAGGCTATGATCGCCACTCTCATCCACGTAGACGACGTAACCGCTTTGTTTGAGGCCACGCAAGTTCACTGCCAAATCTACTCCAAACAAGTCAACGCCCACCTCACCCTTCCGCCAGCCCCTTATCCCCCGGCTGCCACAACACCACTTCCTTCCACCGCGGGTCGAGCTGCTTGCCCTTGCGGCCGCGGGCGGCGCGGAAGCCGTCGATCTCGCGGGCGGACATCGGGCGCTGCATCGTCTTGGCACCGCGCCCGATGCCGGTCACGACCAGACCGGCCGGCCCGGCGACGATGGCCTGACGCAGGCTGTCGCCCTTGTCGAGGCCCATCAGCGTGACGCCTCGGCCGCCGTTTTTCAAGCGTTTGACTTCTTCCACCCAGAAGGCAAGCACGCGGCCCTTGTCGCCACCGCCGGCGCCCTCCGTCAAGCAGACCACTGAGGTCTGGTGCGCGGCATCGAAGAGGACGGGTGGCAGCGGCTGGTCGCCTTCTTCCAGCGTGAGGAAGTGCTTGCCGGCCTTCATCCGGCTCTGCCAGTCAGCCGCCTTGCAGAGCAGGCCGTAACCGCCTCGGGTGGCGATCAGCACGTCGGCCTCGGCCTTGGCGGCAAAGGCGTGCAGGATCATGGCGCCCGGTGCCAGCTCGATGAAACTCGTGATCGGCACCCCATCGCCACGGGCCGAAGGCAGGCTTGCCACCGGCACCGAATACACGCGCCCGTTCGTGGCCACGGCATAGACCTGATCGCTCGTCATCACTTCAAACGCACCCAGCAGGCTGTCGCCGGTCTTGAAGCTGAACTGGCGCGCATCATGCCCGTGGCCCTGCCGCGCCCGCACCCAGCCCTTGGCCGAAATGATGACGGTGACGGGTTCCTCGATCTGCTTTTGCTCGACCACGGCCCGCTCGGCCGCCTCGATCAGCGTGCGGCGTGCATCACCATAGGTCTTGACATCGGCCTCGATCTCCTTGATGACGGCTTTTTTCAGCGCGCTCTCACTGCCCAAGAGCGTTTGCAGCTTTTTCTGCTCGTCGAAGAGACTCTTCAGCTCCTGCTCGATCTTGATGGCTTCAAGCCGGGCGAGCTGACGCAGCCGGATTTCCAGGATGTCCTCGGCCTGCCGCTCGGTCAGCCCGAAAGCGTCCATCAGCGCAGGCTTTGGCTCATCCGATTCGCGGATGATGCGGATCACCTCATCGATGTTCAGCAGCACGAGCTGCCGGCCTTCGAGGATGTGGATGCGATCCTCGACTTTGGCCAGCCGGTGTGCGCTGCGACGGCGCACCGTCAGCAGGCGGAAGTCGATCCATTCCTGCAGGATCTCGATGAGCGACTTCTGGCGCGGTCGCTGATCGCGCCCCAGCATCACGAGGTTGATCGAGACGGTGGTCTCCAGGCTCGTGGCCGAGAGCAGACTGTTGATCAACAGCGATTGATCGATCTTCGAGGTTTTGGGTTCGATCACGAGCCGCACGGCCGCCTCGCGCCCGCTCTCGTCGCGGATGCCATCCATCACGCCCAGAATCTGCGACTTCGTGTGCAGCTGCTCGGGTGTGAGCGTCTTCTTGCCCGCCTTCACCTTCGGGTTGGACAGCTCCTCAACCTCTTCGAGCACCCGCTGCGCCGAGACCCCTTGCGGCAGCTCGTCGATGACGAGCTGCCACTGATGACGGGCCAGCTCCTCGATGTGATAACGGGCACGCACGCGGATCGAGCCGCGGCCCACGCGATACGCCTCGGCCAGATCCTCGGGCGAGCTGATGATCTGCCCGCCGCCCGGAAAATCCGGCCCCGGCAGGATGCCCATCAACGCTTCATGCGAAAGCTTCGGCTCCCGGATCAGCGCGATGGCGGCCTCGGCCACCTCGTTCAGGTTGTGGGACGGGATTTCGGTGGCCATCGCCACCGC
>JAUNKF010000017.1 GCA_030532895.1 Lautropia sp.
ACCGAAACCGATTTCGACCCGCTGGAATTCGACCGCTATACGCGCTTCCAGGAAGTGACGCGGATGCTGGCCGAATCGGTGAACGACGTGTCGACCGTGCAGCAGAACGCACTGCGTGCCGTGGATGCAGCCATGCAGGATCTGGCGCGTCAGGGCCAGGTGAGCCGTAGCCTGCAACAGAGCCTGATGCGGGTGCGGATGGTGCAGTTTTCCACCATCAATGACCGCCTGTATCGGGTGGTGCGCCAGGCCGGCAAGGACACCGACAAGCGCGTGACACTGGAAATCAAGGGCGGCCAGGCCGAGATCGACCGTAACGTGCTCGACCGCATGGCAGGCCCGATCGAACATATCCTGCGCAATTCGGTGGCCCATGGCATCGAGGATCGCGTCAAGCGCGCTCAGGTCGGCAAATCCGAGGTGGGTGAGGTGACGGTGGAGGTGAGCCAGGATGGCAACGAAGTCATCATGCGCTTCCTCGATGACGGCCAGGGTCTGGACTACGCAAAAATCGAGGCCAAGGCGCGTGAGCGTGGGCTGATCGAACCCGACCATGTGCCCACCGAGCGTGAGCTGGCGCAGATGATCTTTGCGCCGGGCTTCTCGACGGCCAAGCAGGTGAGCGCGCTGGCCGGCCGCGGTGTGGGCATGGACGTGGTGCGTGCCGAGGTGGCGGGTCTGGGGGGGCGTATCGACCTGGATTCCACGCCGGGCAAGGGCAGTTGCGTGACGGTTCACCTGCCGGTGTCGCTGGCGGTGACGCAGGTGGTGCTGCTGGAGATCGAAGGCGGCAAGTTCGCAGTGCAGAGCGCGCTGGTCGAGCAGATCATGCAGGTGCGCCCCGAGGCACTGGCTGAAGCCTATCAGGCCCAGCGCATCGACATCGGTGGCGAGAAGGTGCCGTTCTATTTCCTCGGCAGCCTGCTGGAAATTGCCGGCTCACGGCCGGCGGCCCAGCGGATGGTGCCGGTGGTGTTGCTGCGCGCCGGGGCCACGCGGATTGCCCTGCATGTGGATAGTGTGACGCCTAATCAGGAGGTGGTGATCAAGCATATTGGCCCGCAGCTGGCCCGCTTGGCCGGGGTGGCTGGTGCCACGGTGCTGGGCAATGGCGACATCGTGCTGATCCTGAACCCGGTGCAGCTGGCGATGGCGCGGGTGGCCAACCAGAGTGCGAAGGAAAATGCGGCCACCTTCAGTGCGAGCGAGTTGCAGACGGCTGCCACCGTGATGGTGGTGGATGACTCGGTGACGGTTCGGAAGGTGACGCAGCGCTTGCTGGTGCGCGAGGGCTACAACGTGCTGCTGGCCAAGGATGGTGTGGATGCGCTGCGCCAGATGCAGGAGTGCGTGCCGGATGTGATGCTGGTGGATATCGAGATGCCGCGCATGGACGGCTTCGATCTGACGAAGAACATCCGGGCGAGTGCGGAGTTCGGGCATGTGCCGATCATCATGATCACCTCACGCACGGCCGACAAGCATCGCAATCATGCGCTGTCGCTGGGCGTGGATGTGTTCCTGGGCAAGCCGTTCTCGGAGGACGAGTTGCTGCGGCAGGTGAAGAGCTTTGCGGCGCAGCGGGCGGGGAGTGTTGTGGCTTCTTGATGCCTGTTTCTCTGGGGCCGAAGGCGTGTTGCTTCGATGCGGCACGCCGGGGGGCGGGGTAGCCAACGCAGCTTAGCGATCCAAGGATCGAATGGCGCTGCATTGGCTACCCTGCCCCACAGCTTTTATGCTGCATGAAGACTGCTGCATTGGGGGGAGGGGGGCGTTTCAATCTGTTTGAATGAGTGCCGGGCGGATGGTGTGCTACGCTGAAAGCTCTCGGACGATTTCGTCGAACAGTGAGGAGACAATGGGTTTTTTGACGACGCTGAAAGCCCGTTTGGCCAGCGGTGAGTGGGTTGCCGGGCAGTGTTTGCCTTCCATTCGCAGGATGTCGGTCGATGCGGGGGTGAGCCGTTACACGGTTGTCAGTGCCTATGGGGCGCTGGTCAGCGAAGGTGTCCTTGAGGTGCAG
The DNA here is from genome assembly GCA_030532895.1 of Lautropia sp. GTDB lineage: Bacteria > Pseudomonadota > Gammaproteobacteria > Burkholderiales > Burkholderiaceae_E > Lautropia. The sequence continues at coordinate 2,024 of JAUNKF010000017.1, forward strand.
CAAGGCAAGGGGTTCTTTGTTTCCAGCCTGATGTCTCGCGCTGGCTGTTCGGAAGTGATTCAATCTGCCCAGATGACGGATCCGTTGTACAAGTTGCTTCAAGCACCCCCCAATGCACTGAAACTCGGTTGTGGTTGGTTGCCCTTGTCATGGCGCGATACGGAAGCCTTGGCCAAGGCCGTCCGGAAGACGGCCCGCTCGGGAAGAGGGGCCTTGGTTGAATATGGTGATATTCAAGGCTACTTTCCGTTGAGAAAGCAGTTGTCTGTTCATCTTCGGAGAAGTGCGCAGCTGGATGTTTCTCCAACCCAGATTCTGACGTCACTGGGTGCCACTCAGGCGCTTGATCTGGTTTTGAGGCTTCTCGTCAAGCCGGGAGATGTTGTCCTGGTGGATGAGCCGTGTAATGGGAATCTGGTCAAATTGATCCGGGTGCATGGTGCTGTGCCGGTAGGGGTGCCCAGGGGAAGGGATGGCCCTGATATCGCTGTGCTCGATCGCGTGCTGAGTGCTCATCGGGTCAAGGTTTTTGTTTGCAATAGCACCTATCACAATCCAACGGGCAGCGGGCTGACCTCAAAAGTGGCTTTCGAGGTCTTGAGACGCGCTCTGGTGCATGATTTTTTCATCCTGGAAGATGATGTCTATGGCGACTTTTTTCCGGGAGTGAGGCAGACATTTGCAGGGCTGGACGGTCTTGATCGTGTCATTTATGTGGGCAGTTTTTCAAAGACCTTGTCCGCGTCGTTGAGAATTGGCTATATCGTTTCTTCAATCAGTTTGATGGAGCCGTTGATCAGGCTGAAGATGTTGACTTCGGTGGCGGTTCCCGGGTTTTGCGAGCGTTTCGTCAGTTCCATCCTGGTGGATGGCACCTATCATCGTCACGCTCATGACATTCAGCGTCAATTGATGATGCAGCAGCGGCGTGCCCAGAAAGCCCTGAAGCGTCAGGGCTGGTGGTTCGATATCGAGCCGGATGGGGGAATGTTCTTGTGGGTTCATCATCCAGACATGGATGATCTGAGCCATTTCATTGAGCGTCTTGAGGAACTGGGTGTTCTTTTGATGCCTGGTACTGCCTTTTCAGTGTCGCAGAATTTTGGTGACAGGACTCGAATCAATGTTGCGCACTGGGCTGACAGGCTTGAACGGTTCTTTGATGCTGCAACAAGCCGAGGGGCGGGGTATTGACCGCAGCGCCATTCGATCCTTGGATCGCTAAGCTGTGGTCAGTACCTCGCCCCTCGGCTCTCCCTATCGGGTAGGCTGCCCCTACCGGGCAGATGGGCTGTTAATCCCAATAAGCCTTGCCCGTTTCACCCTCGTACACCGAGCGGTCTTCGACCAGCGTGACGTTGACCGGGTTCAGCTTGCCGCCGGCTTTCCAGTCTTCGGGCACGCCCCAGATCATGCACTGCAGGCGCTTGACGCGCTCCAGGTCGGCGTTCCAGCACATGCGGACTTCACGGGGGCTGCCGCCTTGCAGCACCATCAGCTGTTCAAGCTGGGCGCCATTTGACCACTGCTTGAGCGTGCCGAAGGGGACGAGTTCGTTCAGCTTGACCTTGTAGGGGCTGTCGGCCGTGAGCGCTGCGTTGAGTTCTTGCGAGGGCTGGCGGGACATGTCAACCGAGCGGGTCGTCATGTTGGCGCCCACCGTGACATCTTCGGCCGTGAGGGTGACGGGCACTTTCATGCTGAAGAGGTTGAACGGGCGCGGCGGCGTGTAGGCTTTGGCAAAGACCGAATTGTCGATCGAATAGGTGTGCTCGCCGGCTGCCACTGGCGCATAGATCTTGCCGTTGCAACCAAAGCCATGGATGAAGCCCACGATCATGAAGTTCGGGTCACGTTGATAGTTGCCCAGATCGGTTTCGGCAAAGAAATTGATCATGCCCTCGGATCCTTTGGAACCATCCGGGCCGTTGGCGGGTTTCAGGCCATCATGGCCGCAGGGCTTTTGCTCCAGCATGGCCACGAACACATCACCGCGCACGCCTTGTGCGGAGACCGGGGCGACTTCACCCGGTGCGGCGGGGGGCGTGGTGGCGCCAGGGGCTGCTGCTGGTGGTGTTGCGCCAGCGTCGGCGCCGGCAGCAGGCGGTGTGGCACCAGCGGTGGGCGGCGTGGGCGTGGCACCGGCGGCTGGTGGCGTGGTGGGGGTGCTGCTCGCGTTGCTGCTGCTGTCGCTGTTGCTGGGGCCGCCTGCGCCATTGCCTGAGCCCGAGCCGGTGGCACTGGCTTCGCCGCTGTTGCCGCTGCTCTGGCCAGGTGTGCCGCTTTGTCCGGCGGTGGCGTCTGCGCCGCTGCCGGCATTGGCGATGGCGGTGCTGTTGGCGTCCACGTTCACGTTCAGGGTGCTGCCGGCGCCTGGTGCGGTGGGGCTGCTGGAGACGGCGCGGTCACTGCCACCGCTGCTGCTGCTACCGCCACAGGCGGCCAAAAGCAGGGCCAAGGCGGCTGCGGTCATCGGGATGCGAATGGGCTGAATGCTCATGGTGCAGATCCTCCGAACTGTTTCGTTTGTGTTGAAAAAATTCTAGGGTTGATTCCTGTGCCTCGAATGAACTTGTTGCTTTTTCACCAAAGAGTGTGCCGTCCGTCGGCCAGGTGCTTGCGTCAATCGGTTTTTTTGCGACGGTGTGTATCTGTGCTGTGACAAGTCCTCGAAGACTGACATGCACGCTCGCGGCGACGGGAGGAGTGCCTCGCTGGATGGCGGGCGTGCCAGCTGTTGTCTTGGTGATGGGCAGCGGTAGCTCCGGCAGGTGCCGGCTCCATGGGGCCCGTGTGCCGGTTTTGTTGCCGCTCAACGAGACCGTCCGCCCTGGCGGGCGAGAGGCGCCTTGTCTGCTGTGGATGGTGGGGCTGTGGGGGCTTGTACAGGGGCCCCCGTGCGTGAGCATGCACGACGGGCCAGTGCTGGCCGGCGATACAATCCAGCACGGCCCTTGCGGATGTGTCTGGCTGAGTCGCCGCCAGGTGCACTGTCAGGTATCGTGGCTTTCCTGCCACTGAAGTGTCAGAAGCCAGTACAAGCAAGCCACACGTTGAGGATCTCCACCCTGTCCCATGAACACGCCTGTCCAGACCCTGATGGCTTTCGATTTTGGCGAGAAGCGTATTGGCGTGGCCGTGGGCAACACGCTGACGGGGGCGGCCGAACCCTTGGCCACGCTCTTTGAGCTGAGCGTGGATGAGCGCTTTGCGCGGATCGGCAAGTTGCTGGCCGAGTGGCGGCCGGCTCGTCTGGTGGTGGGTCGGCCCATGCATCCGGATGGCACGCCGCATCAGGTGACGGCGCTTGCCGAAAAGTTCGCTCGCCGGCTGGAGGGGCGCTTCGGCTTGCCGGTGGCGCTGGTGGACGAGCGCTACAGCAGCGTGGCGGCGCAGGCCCGGTTGGCGGAAGAGGCTGATTGGGCGTCTGAGGCCGAGTGGCAGCTGGAGGGCGGGCGGCGACGCGCGGGTGCGGCACGGGGCAGCAAGAGGCGACGCAACCAGCCGGCAGCGGCGGGTGGCACGGACGATGCGATGGCCGCTGCCATCATCCTGGAACAATATCTGAGTGAGAACCGATCATGAGCAACCGGTTGCCTGCGGATGCCGAGACCATTTTCCGGCGTCTGTCCGATTCGTTGAAAGCTTCCATCGAGGCCGCGGGCGGCGTGCCGCCGGCGCTCATCGGCATCCATTCGGGGGGGGCCTGGCTGGCGGCTCGCCTGCATCATGAGCTGGGGCTGTCGTCTCCGCTGGGATTTTTGTCCATTGCCTTTCACCGGGACGATTTGCAGGCGCGTGGGCTGCCGGGCCGGTTGCAGGCCACGCAGATCGATTTCGAGGTGACGGGGCAGTCGATCGTGCTGATCGATGACATCCTCCACACGGGCCGCACGATCCGGGCGGCGCTGAACGAGATTTTTGATTACGGTCGGCCATCGCGGGTGTCGCTCGCGGTGCTGATCGACCGCCAGGGGCGCGAGCTGCCGATTCAGCCCGATCATGTCGGGGCGCAGATTCCGCTCCAGCCAGGTGAGCGCCTGGTGCTGAGTCAGCAGACGAGCGGCCTGTTCGATCTGCGCATCGACAACGTGTAAAAGGAGAGGGATATCGTGAAGCATTTGCAGGTCGATGAAAACGGCCGTTTGCGTCATCTGCTGACGCTGGAAGGCATGTCGCGCGAGCTGATCCACAAGATTCTGGACAACGCTTCGTCCTTTCTGAACGTGTCGAATCGCGAGATCAAGAAAGTGCCCCTGCTGCGGGGCCGTTCGGTCTTCAACCTGTTTTTCGAGGATTCGACCCGAACCCGTACCACCTTCGAGATCGCGGCCACGCGCCTGTCGGCCGATGTGGTCAACCTCAACATCAACACGTCGTCCACCAAAAAGGGCGAATCACTGCTCGACACCATTGACAATCTGCAAGCGATGGCGGCTGATCTGTTCGTGGTGCGCCATGGCCAGAGCGGAGCGGCCCATCTGATCGCGCAGCACGTGGGCGATGGCGTGCACGTGGTCAATGCGGGCGATGGCCGCCATGCGCATCCCACGCAGGGCTTGCTGGACATGTACACGATCCGGCATTTCAAGGGCGATTTCACGAAGCTCAGCGTGGCCATCGTGGGGGACATCACGCATTCGAGGGTGGCACGCTCCAACATTCATGCCCTGACGACCTTGGGCGTGCCCGATGTGCGCGTGGTGGGGCCGCTCACGCTGCTGCCGGGCGGGCTGGATCAGCTGGGCGTGACGCGTTATACCGATCTGAAAGCGGGCTTGAAGGATGTGGACGTGGTGATCATGCTGCGACTGCAGAATGAGCGGATGCGTGGGGCGTTGCTGCCTTCGCCGCAGGAGTATTTCAAGAACTATGGCCTCACCCGAGAAAAGCTCGCACTGGCCAAGCCCGATGCCATCGTCATGCACCCTGGCCCGATGAATCGGGGCGTGGAGATCGAATCGGCGGTGGCTGATGGGCCGCAGTCCGTCATCCTGCAACAGGTCACGTTCGGGATTGCGGTGCGGATGGCCGTGATGAGCATGTTGGCAGCGGGTTAAGGAGCGATGATGAACAAGGGCGTGATCAGAACGGGGCGTGACACCGCCGGGCAGCCGGCGCGTTTTTCGGTCGTCGGTGCGCGGTTGGTGGATCCGTGGTCGGGCATGGATCAGGAGGCCGATCTGCATGTGGCGGATGGCCATATCGTGGGTATTGGGGCGTTGCCTGATGGTTTTGTGCCTGATCGTGTGGTCGAGGCAGCCGGCCTGGTGCTGTCACCGGGTTTCGTCGATCTGTCGGCGCGCCTGCGCGAGCCGGGTTTTGAATACAAGGCCTCGATGACGAGCGAGATGCAGGCGGCCGTGGCCGGGGGCGTCACGGCGCTCGTGTGCCCGCCGGATACCGATCCGGCGCTCGATGAGCCGGGTCTGGTCGAGATGCTGAAGGCTCGCGCCTACCGGCTGGGGCTGGCGGGCCTCTATCCGTTGGGGGCGCTGACGCTGGGTCTCGCTGGGGAGCGGATCACCGAGATGTCGGAGCTGACCGAGGCCGGCTGCGTGGGTTTTGCGCAGGCCAACCGGCCCATCGAGGACACGCGCTCGCTCTTGCGCGCCATGCAGTATGCGCATTCTTATGGTTACACCGTGTGGCTGAATCCGGTCGATCCTTTCCTCGGCAAGGGCGGCGTCATGCATGCCGGCCCGATCGCCTCGCGCCTGGGCCTGCCCGGCAACCCGGTGATGAGTGAAACGGTGGCGCTGCACACCATCTGCGAACTGGTGGCCGCCATCGGTGTACGCGTGCATCTGTGTCGGCTGTCGTCCGCTGCCGGTGTGGCGCTGGTGCGTCAGGCCAAGGCAAGTGGCTTGCCGATCACGGCCGACGTGGCCGTGCATCATCTGCATCTGACGGACAACGATGTCAGCTTTGACGATACCTATCACCGGGTGGAGCCGCCGTTCCGTGCGCAGCGTGATCGCGATGCGCTGAGAGCCGGCCTGCTGGATGGCACGATCGACGCGATCTGCTCGGATCACACCCCGGTGGTGGAGGACGCGAAGCGGATGCCTTTTGGTGAAGCCGAGCCGGGGGTGACGGCGCTGGAGCTGCTGCTGCCGCTTGCCTTGAAATGGGCGGAAGAATCGGGTGTGGGCCTCTTGCCGATGCTCGACAAGCTGACGCGGATGCCGGCCACCATCGCCGGCATCGATCCTGCACGTGAGGATCGGCCGGCGGGCCTGGCCGTGGGGGCCGTGGCCGATTTGTGCCTCTTCGATCCCAACGCGCATTGGGTCGTGTCGGACGACACGCTCTGGAGCCTGGGCAAGGACACGCCCTACCTGGGCCGCGAGTTGCGGGGCCATGTCCGGTTGACGGCGGTTGAAGGGCGCCTGGTCTTCGAGGATTGACCGGCGACTCATGAAATGGATTCGCCGTAGTTACCGCCTGCTCTTCTTGCTGGTGCTGCTCTGTGTCGGCCTGCTGGTGCAGCTGCTGATCCAGCCGTGGTTGGGGCAGGGCGCGCGCCGCACGCTCATCCGGTGGTGGTCACGTGCGCTGATGATGGCCTGCGGCGTGCGGGTGGTGGAGGTGCTGCATCCGGGCTGTGGCTGTGATGCTTCAGGAGAGGCTGCGGCCGAGGAGGGGGCAGTGTTTTGTCGGGCGTCTGATGTAGCGGCTCAAAAGACTGATGCAGAGGAGCCGTCCAGCCGCCTGAGCATCTCGGATCAGAATGGTGCCATTGATCAGGGCAATGAGCTGGCCATGCCGATGGCCGCCCGACAACAGGATCAAGGCGGCCTGCCAGGATCACTGGCCACGCTCGCCCCCGGCCGGATGCTGGTGGCCAATCATGTGTCGTGGCTCGACATTTTTGCCATCAACGCGCTGGCACCTTCGGCCTTCGTCGCCAAGGCCGAAATTCGCCGGTGGCCGGTGGTGGGCTGGCTGGTGGCGATGGCTGGCACCATCTTCATCGAACGGGGCCGTCGCCAAGCCATCACCGCCATCAACCAGCAATTGCACGAGCGCTTGATCACCGGCTATCCGGTCGCTTTCTTCCCCGAAGCTACCACCCACGCCGGACCCGACCTCAAGCCCTTTCACGGCAACCTGCTTACACCGGCCATCGGCGAAGGGGGAGAGATCATCCCCATCGGCCTGCAATACACCTACCCCGATGGCTCTGCCGGCGAAGCCGCCTGGTTCGTGGGCGACACCACCTTCATGCAATCCCTCTGGGCCGTCGTCGGCGCCCCCCGCCTGATCGCCTCCGTGCATGTGCTGCCCCCCATCTCTGCTGCCGGCTGGCGCCGGCAGGCATTGGCGGATGAGTTGCGGGGGCGGATTGGCGGGGTGCTGATGCGGCGAGCAGATACGCCGCATTGAGCGGGCAGGGGCTTTCCCCTTCAGGTTGGCCCCGAACTTGAAACCTCACCCAGCGGGGCTTTCCCGAAGGGCTGGCCCCAAAACCGCGCGCTGACGGCGTAGCCTCGCTTGCAAAGGCGGCATCGAGCCTTGGCTGCGCGCGACGCCTTGTCTTGCTCACCGTTTTGGGCGAGCGCGGGGATGAACAAGTGCATGACACGCTCTATCGCCTGTAACCCTGTTAGGCTCGGGGTTTAGATCGGGTGATGATCCTTGTGATGGACAATGGCAGACAAATTATTGTTTCCATTTCTATCCTGTTTAAGGAGTGCCGCTCATGAAAGCCTGTATGCCTGCCCCTTTTGCCCGGAGGGCATTGTCTTTGGCCGTGTTGGCAGTGCTCAGCGCACCTGCGCTGGCTCAGACAGCAGAGACTCAACTCGGTACGATCTACGCCATCGAGAAGGCGGCTTCCACGACAAAGAAGGTGAACTTCCGGGCGCTGGAAGAGAACACGGCCACCGACATGAAGGAGGTGCTCTTCAACGAGCCGTCGATCAACTTCGGTGGTGGTAATGGCACGTCGCAATGGGCCACCATTCGGGGCATGGGGCAGGATCAGATCGACATCAAGGTGGATGATGTCTATTCGGATTCGCAGATCTTTCATCACAATGGCCGCTTTCTGCTCGACCCGGCCTTGTTGAAGGAGATCGATGTCCAGAAAGGTGCCGGTTCTGCGTCGGCCGGTATTGGAGCCACGAGTGGCGCCATCGTGGCCACGACGGTGTCGGCCAAGGATCTGTTGCGCCAAGGGCAGAACGCGGGCTTTCGGCTCAGTGCCGGCGTGAGCAGCAACAAGGGCAAGAGTGGTGGCCTGTCAGCCTACGGCCGCTATGGCAGCCTCGATGCGCTCGTGGCTGGCAACTGGGTGAGTGAAGAGAATTACGAACCTGGCAAGGGCTATCGCAATGCTGATGGCGGCACCGAAGTGTTGAACAGCGCGTTGGGGCAGCGAGGGTTGCTGGCCAAATTTGGCTATGAGCTGGCGCCCAATCACCAGCTCACGCTGAGTCAGCGCCAGGAGCGGACACACGGGACTCGGGCGCTGCGGGAGGAGTTCGACTTTTCGCAAGCGGGCGATACCGAGAACAACAGCCCGCGTTATCGCCTGTATTCGCAGGACACGACGGTGCTGGCCTATATGGGTGAAAGAATGGGCGCCATCGACAAGGCGCGGGCGAATCTTTTCCGGATGACGGCCAAGCTGGATGGGGGCGCGGATTCGGACGGTGTCGTGGAGGGGGTGAGCGAGATCGAAACCGTGGGTGCCAACCTGAATCTCGACAGCTACCTGTTCGATCAGCACATCCTCAAATATGGGGTGAACCTGCGTCGTCAGGCATCCAGGCCGCCGTCACGCGAGGCCATTCGTACACCGGGGCTGATCGTCGATACCGTGGATGAGGAAAAGACCGACATGGGGGTCTATGCCGAAGGGATCTGGCATCTGGAGCCTGTCACGCTGACCACGGGCTTGCGTTATGACCACTACAAGATGCGTACCTCGGGCCGGAGCAATGTCTCTGATGGAGATGTCAACCCGAGCGTGGCCGTCATCTACGACCTGAATGAACAGCTGTCCTTCAATGCCGGCCTGTATTACGCCACGCGCAGCCCACGTCTGTATGAAACCTATCTGTCGGGTGGCCGGCAGATCATCGCGGACGATGGGTTGAAGGCTGAGCGCGCCCGCAATCTGGAGCTGGGCCTCACCTACACGCCGATGGAGAATCTCCAGTTGACGGCCAGCATCTTTCGGCAGAACACCAAGAATCACCAAGATTACCAGTGTGTTGGCACCACGGGGGCGCCCTGTGTGCGAGGGCAGCCGGAAGGCTACTACCGTCTTTTCAACAGTGGCACGCTCAAGAATCAAGGCTATGAGCTGAATGCGGCCTATAACCTGGGGGCGCTCAGTTCCCGCATCGGTGTGGCGTACAGCAAGCCGAAACTCGATGGACAGGTGGCGGATTCGGCCACCACCGCCATTCCCATCGGCCGTACCTGGACGATGGGGCTGGCCTATCAGCTTGAAAACCCGAACCTTGAAATTGGCTGGCGCGGCCGCTTCGTGGAGAATGCCGGCTACATTCCCAGCTCACGCGGTTCGTCCACGACGCCTGAGCTGGTCAAGCGTCCGGGTTATGGTGTCAACGATATCTATGCCACCTGGAAGCCTTCCGGGCAGGACGATCTGAACATCAATCTGGCCATCAACAACGTCTTCAACAAGTACTACAAGAGCCATAGCCAGCGTTCCGGTGTGTCCAGTCTGCCTGAGCCCGGGCGAGATGTGCGGTTGAACCTCAATTACCGCTTTTGAGGTGCGCTTCCCTGATGTGTCTGAGCCTGCTGACCAAGCGTTGTAGCTTGGTGGCAGGCCCTTCTGATGCCTCCTGTGAGCATGCCTTTACACGCGCCTGCTGCGACTGTTGATGCGTGTTCATCCATGAGCATCTCTGCATGGGGGGCAGTTGTTGGGAGGCAAGGCAATGGCGCAAAGGCGCCAGAGGTCGTTTGCGTCGGGGCATGTTGGTGGGCGGCGTTGTGTAGCACCAAGTACCCAATTGTTCGTCCTTTATTGCGCAGGTATCAAGATCGCAGCAAGATAGGCGAAATTGACAGCAATTTCCATAAAGATAGTAAGGTTTAAAAGCATGTTTCTTCGGGTGTTCCTGTAAGCTGCGGGGTTTTGGCAGACTGTTCTGCCTGTTTCAACCCGTTGATCGATCGCTGACGAATACAAAGGAGTGAGCGCATGAACAAGCATACCGTTGCCGCAGGTCGGCGGCTTTCCCTGGCGCCCTGGGGCGTGCTCGGCACCGTGGTGCTGATGGCGGCCTGTGCCAGCACCCCGGTTCCTCGCGAGGAAATGGCGCTGGCTGATTCGGCGGTGACCCGTGTCAGTGGTTCGCCGCGCGTGCTGTCGGCTGCGCCACTGGAGCTGCAAAGCGCCAAGGACAAGCTGCAGCGTGCTCGCCAGGCGCTGGACAAGGGCAACAATGTGGAGGCCCGTCGTCTGGCCGAGCAGGCTCGTGCTGATGCGCGTCTGGCCGAGGCCCGTGCAGCCGAGTCGCGCAGCAGCGAGTCGCTGAAGGAAGTGCAGGATGGGATCGATGCCCTGCAGAAGGAGTTGGGCCGTCGTTGATCCGTCGGCTTTGCGTGGTGGGCATGGCTGTCGTCAGGCCGGTTGTCCCGCTGTCCAAGTGTCTGGGCTGGAGGTATGACAGTCGGCGCTGAGACCCTTGTCATGCGAGTCATGTGCAGCCCATGACCTTTCCGTTTGCTTGTTTTTGATGGGGCTGGTGCAACGGTGCCAGCGCCCTGCATGGATTTCCAGGAGATTTTTTACGATGACCGCCTTCCTGAAGAATGATGTTTCGACGCCAGCCGCTCGCCGCGGCGTGTTGGCCCTGTCGCTGGCCTCGGCGATGGTGTTGGGGGCTTGTGCCTCGACCCAACCCAACCCGGTGCTGGAAGAGGCCCGTACCCAGGTGGACAAGGTGTCCAGCGAGCCTGAAGTGGCTCGCCGTGCCGCGCTGGAGATGAAGGCTGCGAAGGATACGCTGGCCCGTGCCGACAAGGCATGGACGGCCGACAAGGATCAGGCTGAAACCGAACACCTGGCCTATCTGGCCACGCAGCAGGCCAACACGGCTCAGGCCATTGCCAACGCCCGTGCCAATGATGCCAAGCTGCAGGAAACCCGTGGTCAGGCCAACCAGCTGCGCCTGGAGGCCCGCACGGCCGAGGTTGAGGCAGCCCGCGCCGATGCGGCGAGCGCCAATGCCCGTGCCGACAAGCTGCAGGCCCAGATGGACGAGCTGCAAGCCAAAAAGACCAATCGGGGTCTGCTCGTGACCTTTGGCGATGTGCTCTTTGCTTTCGGCAAGGCAGAGCTGCTGCCTTCGTCCAGTGCGCGTCTGGACAAACTGGCCCAGTTCCTGATGGACAACCCCGAGCGCAAGCTGCGGGTCGAGGGCTACACCGACAGCGTGGGTAGTGCCGGCTTCAATCAGAAGCTGTCCGAGCGTCGTGCCGATGCCGTGAAGTTTGCGCTCGTGCGTCGTGGTATCGCCTCGGATCGGATCACGGCCGTGGGCTATGGCAAGGATTATCCTGTGGCCACGAACAGCACCGATGCAGGCCGCGCGATGAACCGCCGCGTCGAGGTGGTGATCGCCGACGAGAAGGGCGTGCTGCGCTCGCGTTGATCTTGCCTGATCATCGCCTCGTCAATCGAGGGGATGTGACGCAGCCAGTTGCCGGGCAGCCTGCCCGGTAGGCCGGTGACCAGACCGATGTGGCTGGCACCGGTTTTTTTTGGGGGGGACGGGCGCGTTCTTCTGCGGGCCAGTCGCCGTGCCGGGGCGGCTTTTCCAAGGGGAAGGGCCAGATCCGAGAAGAAGGGTCGGATTCATTCCGCCCGTGGCGGATCGTCTGTCCCTCGGGGGGCCATGATGGGCGGTGCAGACAGACAGGCATGGTCTTCATGCCTGTCGTTACCAGCGGCGCTCAGGGGGCGCTCCGGGAGTCGCGGTGCTCAGGGCTGCTCTTTGGCAGAACCGGGCTTCTTCACCTTCGGGTTGGAATTGCCCCACACGGTGTAGAGGTCGGCCAGCAGTGCACCGTTGATGTCCTCGATTTCGGCTTGCGTGATTTCGCCGCCGTCCTGCTGGCCAAAGAGCACGACTTCATCGCCTTCGAGGATGTCGGGGAAGTCCGTCACGTCCACCATCGTCGTGTTCATGGAGACCTTGCCAACCACGGGTACGCGATGGCCCCGGATCAGCACATGCCCCTTGTTGGTGAACACGCGCCGATAGCCGTCGGAGTAGCCGAGCGGCAGGTTGGCGAGCAGCGAGTCACGCTCAAGCGTGAAAGTACGGTCATATCCCACCGTGCTGCCCTTCGGGTAATGGTTGATGCTGGCCACTTTCGATTTGAAGGCCATCGTCTTTTTGTATTCGGTGCGTTCGGGAATGCTGTCACCATAGAGCAGGCCGCCGGGGCGCACCATGTCCAGATGGGATTCCGGAACCGCCAGCGTGGCGAAGGAGTTGGCCGCATGCACGGTGATTTTCTCGCGCTTGAGGTCAGCGGCTTTCACAAGCCAGTCCACATCCTGCTTGAAGGTGGTGATGTTCTTCTTCACGGCATCGGCGTCCTCTTCGGGGAAGTGCGTCATGATGCCTGTCAGCTGCAGGGCGGGGAGCCGGGTGATTTCGACGGCCTCCTGGCGACCCTTGTCGGTGGTCATGTCCATCCCGTTGCGGTTCATGCCGGCCGAGTTCAGTGCCAGATGAAAGCGCAGCGCCTTGCCGGTCTTGGCCGTGAGCAGGCTCACGGCCTTGGCCTGACTGAGATCGCCCAGCAACTCTTCGACCTGATAGGGCAGGGCTGTGCGGATTTCATCCAGGGTGGCGGCTCGCACGCGCACGATCTTGCCTTGATAGCCGTGGGCGCGGGCGATGCGTGCCTCTTCGTTGCTGGCGATGCCGATGCAGGGCACGTTCATGCTGATGACGCTGGGCATCAAGAGGTCGATGCCGTTGCCGTAGGCGTCGGCTTTCATCACGGCGCAGATTTGCGATTTGCCGCCCAGCAGCTTCTGCAGCGTGGCGATGTTGCTCTCGAAAGCCTGGGTGTCGATTTCCAGCCAGGCGTTCAGATGGGCCGGTGCGCTGGCGTTGGTTTCGGCCGTGTTCGTATCCAGCGGCGGGGCGGCCTGCGCGGAAGCGCTGAAGAGGGCGGCCACACAAAGCGAAAGAAGGGTGTGCTTGGACGGCATCGGCGGGTAGTCTCCAGAAATCCAGTCGATCATCGGTAGGACGTGCATGGCACGTGCTACACCAGCTCCCGATGGTACTCTGGAAGTACCGTGCGCCGCCGGGTGCACTCAGTGCAGGTCATGCGTCTGGCAGCACTGCGTTGGCAAGTGCGCTAGTCATCGCAGCACTGCTGAAAGCGCTGGCGGCTTTCCAGCCGGATGGCCGTCAGGCATCCGCCCCAGACACAGCCGGTATCGAGGGCCAGCAGATGGGGGCGCAGATGAAGTCCCAGTGAGGACCAGTGGCCGAAGACGATGGTGGTGTTGGCCGAGCGGCGACCGGGTATCTCGAACCAGGGGATCAACCCGGCCGGTGCCTTGGCGGGTGGCTCGGTACATTTGAAATCCATCCGGCCGTCGGTGTACAGGTAACGCGTGCGGGTCAGCACATTGATGATGCAGCGCAGGCGGTCATCGCCTCTGAGTGAGTCCGACCACCGGTCGGGCTGGTTCCCATACATGACGTGCAGAAAATCCCGCCAGTGCGGCCCGGCCAGCACGGTCTCCACCTCGCGTGCCAGTTCGGGCACCTCGTCGGCCGTCCATTCGGGATGCAGGCCGGCATGCACCATGAGGAAGTCCCCTTCGCGAATGGCAAGCGGCCGGGTCCGAAGCCAATGGATCAGCTCGTCGCGATCGGGGGCTTTCAGGATGTCGCTCAGGGTGTCGCCCGGCCGTGGTTCGCGCACGCCGGCGGCTGCGGCCAGAAGGTGCAGGTCGTGGTTGCCCAGCACGACTTTGGCGCGGGGGCCAAGCCGATGAACCTGACGCAGGGTGCCGAGCGAGGCCGGGCCTCGGTTGACCAGGTCGCCGCAGAACCAAAGCGGTTCTGTCGGCGAGGCATCGATGTGTGCCAGCAATTGTTGCAAAGGGCGTTGGCAGCCTTGCAGGTCTCCGAATGCAATGGTCATGGTGGGGCAGGGCGCATGAGCAGCGCGTTCAAGCGTTTCAGGGGGCTGCAGTGGGCGGTGCTGCATTCGAGGCGGGCGATGGGGCTGCCGCCTCATGGTTCACAGCGGCCGGCTTGTCGGCCTCCGTGGCCAAGGCAAGTGTTGCAGCATCCGTGCCCGTGCTGGCTTCCGGCGAGGGCGTTGCGGCCGCCACCGTGGCGGGGTTGGCCGTTGCCTGGGTGTCATGACCAGGACGTGTGGCTGGCGTGGTCTGCGCTCCTGCCGGGTCAGCAGGCACGGCGGTTGGTGTGACGGTAGCAGGTGGCATGACAGACACGATGCCGGCCGCTGATGCTGCTGCAGGATTGGCTGGCTGGACTGGCTCGGCTGCCGCCATGGGGGGCTGCAGCCCTGGCGGTAGCGAGGAGACGCCACCGGGCAGGCTGGCAGGCCGGTATTCGGGCACCCACAGGCTCAGCATGTGGCGCACTTCCAGGTCGCCCACCGGGCCGGCGGACTCCAGCCAGCGCTGTACCGAGATGTCCCAGTTGGTGCCCGGCGGATCGATCGGCCGGGAGACACGCAGTTTCGCATGTGGGGTGGGCAGTGTCTTTTCATTGTCGGCCAGCAGCTCTTCATAGAGCTTCTCGCCAGGGCGCAGGCCGGTGAAGGCGATCGGTATTTCGGCCTCGGTGTAGCCGGAGAGCTTGATCATCGTGCGGGCCAGGTCGACGATGCGGATCGGTTGGCCCATGTCGAGCACGAAGGTCTCGCCGCCACGGCTCATCAGCCCGGCCTGCAGCACGAGCTGCGTGGCTTCGGGAATCGACATGAAGTAGCGGGTGATGTCCGGGTGCGTGACCGTGACGGGGCCGCCGTTGGCGATCTGCTCACGAAATTTCGGAATCACGCTGCCGCTCGATCCCAGGACGTTGCCGAAGCGCACGAGCACGACGGGCAGCGTGGCCATCCGGTGCCGGTACTGGAGCAGCATCTCGGCCAGCCGCTTCGTGGCGCCCATCACGTTCGTGGGGTTCACGGCCTTGTCGCTGGAGATGTAGACGAAGCGTTCGACCTCGTAGCGCGAGGCCACATCGGCCAGCACGCGTGTGCCGTAGGCGTTGTTGGCCACGGCCTGCCAGGCATTGCCTTCTTCGAGAATCGGCACGTGCTTGTAGGCGGCAGCGTGGTAGATGATCGTCGGCTTGTGACGCTCGAAAACTTCCTGCAGTCGCACGGCGTCCTTGATGTCGCCGACCATGGGGATCACCTTCTGGTTGGGAAAGCTCACCTTCAGGTCTTCGACGATACGGTAGAGGGCAAATTCGCTCAGCTCGAAGATCACGAGCTGGCCCGGATTGAAACGTGCGATCTGTCGGCACAGTTCCGAGCCGATCGAGCCACCACCGCCGGTCACCAGCACCGACTTGCCTTCCAGCATGTGACGCAGGCCGCCCGTGTCGAGACTGACCGGATCACGGCCCAGGAGGTCGTCCACGTCCACGTACCGGATCTGAGAGACCTTGACCTGGCCACTCATCAGCTCCTGCACATCGGGGATCACGAGCAGTTTGATGTGGGCGCGTTCGCACAGCTCGAAGACGCGCCGCCGGGTGGCATGGTCGGTGGCGCCCACGGCCAGCACGGCGTGCTTGCAATTGCTGTCGCGGGTCACTTCTTCGAGCTGTTCCCAGTTGCCGAGAATGCGTACCCCGCCAAGTTGACGGCCTACCTTGTTCGGGTTGTCGTCGAGCACGCCGACCACATACCAGTAGGGGTTACGGTTCAGTTCGTCGATGAGCGACAGGGCTGCCGTGCCTGCACCCAGCAGGATGACGGGCTGTGGCTCGACGCCCTTTTCGCCCATCGCCTTTTCCTTCCACCAGCGATAGAGGAGCCGTCCGGCGCACATGAAGAGGATCAGCAGCAGCGGGTTCAGGAAATAGAGCGAGCGCGGCACGCCCAGGCCGTTTCGCCACAGCAGCAAGAGGATCGGGATGATCAGGGCCGAGGTGCCGACCGCCATCGCGATCAGCCGCATGTCGTGGATCGAGGCATAGCGCCAGATACCACGGTACAAGCCGAAATAGACGAAGCAGCCCACCTGCACGGCCAGTACGGCGGGCAGGGTCTGGAGCAGGATGATCTGCGTGGCGCGGTCCAGTTCGAAGTTCCAGCGCAGCGAGAAGGTGAAGCTCCATACCAGCGCAGCCACGATGATGTCGTGGCCCATCGCAATGAAGGTGCGCGGATTGACGTTGAACAATCTCATGGTCGGGGAGAAGGGTCCTGGCGGCCTGCGCCCAAGTGCCAAGCCAGCAAAATCAGCGGGGTATAAGCGATACCCGTGGCTGATGCGGCAGATTCAGGCCAGCGATGGGCGATCCAGGCGATTGGCAGGAGCCAGAAAACATTGAGCAGGCAGTATACAAGTGTGGCCCGCGCGTGACTGTTGTAATGCCGACTGAGCCGCTGATAGGCATGACTTCGATGGGCGCCGCCAACATTTTGGCCACTCAGCGCCCGTCGCATGAGCGTCACTGTAGCATCGGTGATGAAAAGGGCGCCTAGTATCAGCCACACCCAGAGGGTCATCCCGCCCGGATCCGGCGCGTCCGACAGTGCGCCTTGCTGCCAACGCTGATGGTGTCCGATGGCACTGATTGCGCTGTCCAGGGCCGCCACGCTCAGGATCGAATAGCCCAGAAACAGACTGCCCGCGTCGCCCATGAAGATGCGGGCCGGTGCCCAGTTGAGCACCAGAAAGCCGGCCGTGGCCGCTGCCATGATCAGGCTGATGAGAGAGAGCGGTTCGGTCAGCACGTTGCCGCCACGCAACCACGTGGCGGCCAGCAGCATGAAGATGGCCTGACAGGCGGCGATGCCGTCGATGCCATCCATGAAGTTGAAAAGGTTGATCCACCAGACACAGGCGACGAGCAGTGCGGCTGCTGTGGCACCGGCCAGCAGTATCGGCAGCAGATTCTGGTTGGTAGCCAGGCTGCCGTCCAGGCTACCGGGTAGCCCGATAGCTTGCCAGAAGAGACCCAGCTGGTGCCAGAACACGGCTTTGCCGCCCAAAAAACTGTAGAGGCAAAGCCCCAGCAGGGTGCTGGCGAATGCCTGAAGCAGCAGCCGATCCCGGATGCCCATGGGTTTCCGGTCATCCTTCAGGCCGGTGACGGCCATGATCAGTGCACCAGCCAGCGGGATCAGGCCAAGGGGGACAACGTGTGTCAGCTCCTCCAGCACCCGGTAGGGCGGCTGGCCACCAGCATCCAGCACCCAGGCCGGTATCGTGTCCGGATCCGGCCACATGTGTCCGATGACGTGGGGCAGCAGCATCACGCCAAGACCGAGCAGCCCGAAGCCTGTCAGGCTACCCACCACGATGGCCGCCCCGCCTCCGCGGGGGGTGGGGCGCACGTGGGAGGAGCGTTCGTTGGGCACGTCCTGCAGCCCCCAGCGGACGGCCTGACGGATGATCAGGTTCGTGCAGGCCCAGGCGCTACCCAGTACCAGCAACAAAATCGATGAAAACGTGAGGGAGTACACCTAAGTCTTCTGCCTTGTTGGGTGATTGCTCATGGGGGGAATCCCTTGAGACCTTATACTTCAACGATTGTGTGCCAGTACCCCGCAATGGGAACACGACTGGCCGCCGCCTCATCCGCCGCAGCCGTGCCTGCACGGGGGCCGGATGGTCGGGCGGGCGTTTCCTTCGGAAGGATTTGAACCAAGATGATTTTAGTGACAGGCGGCGCCGGTTTCATCGGCTCGAATTTTGTGTTGGACTGGCTGGCTGGCAGCGACGAACCCGTGGTCAACGTGGACAAGCTGACTTACGCGGGCAACCGGCAAAACCTGGCATCGCTCGACAACAACCCGCATCACCACTTCGAGCAGGTCGACATCTGTGACCGTCAGGCCATCGATGCGCTCCTGGCCAAATACAAACCGCGCGCCATCGTCCACTTCGCGGCCGAGAGCCATGTGGATCGTTCCATTCACGGGCCGGCCGCGTTCGTGCAGACCAACATGGTGGGCACCTTCACGCTGCTGGAGGCTGCCCGTCAATACTGGAACGCGCTGCCCGAGGCTGAGCGGGCGAGCTTTCGCTTCCTGCATGTGTCCACCGATGAGGTTTATGGCTCGCTGGAGCTGACTGATCCGGCTTTCACCGAGACCACGCCCTACCAGCCGAACAGCCCCTATTCGGCCAGCAAGGCAGGCTCCGATCATCTGGTGCGAGCCTACTTCCACACCTATCACATGCCGGTGCTCACCACCAACTGCTCGAACAACTACGGGCCGTATCACTTCCCTGAGAAGCTGATTCCGCTGGTGATCACCAATGCGCTTGCTGGCAAGAATCTGCCGATCTATGGCGATGGCAAGAACATCCGTGACTGGCTCTACGTGAAGGATCATTGCAGCGCCATCCGCCGCGTGCTCGAAGCGGGCAAACCGGGGGAAACCTACAACGTCGGTGGTCATAATGAAAAGACCAACATCGACATCGTTCGCCAGATCTGCCAGTTGCTCGATGAGATGAAGCCCGATGCAGCCGGCTCCTACGAGCGCTTGATCACCTTCGTCAAAGACCGCCCCGGTCACGACCGCCGCTATGCCATCGATGCCGACAAGATCGAGCGCGAGCTGGGCTGGCGTCCGGTTGAAACCTTCGAGACCGGCATTCGCAAGACCGTTCGCTGGTATCTGGACAACCAGGACTGGGTGGCCAACGTGCAGTCGGGCGCCTATCGCGAATGGATCGAACACAACTACCAGGATCGCACCGGTGCGGCCGGCGCGGCCAAGGCTTGAGTCATGAAAGGGATCATTCTGGCCGGCGGTTCCGGCACCCGGCTTTATCCGGTCACGCAGGCAGTGTCCAAGCAGTTGCTGCCGATCTACGACAAGCCGATGATCTATTACCCGCTCTCCTGCCTGATGCTGGCAGGCATCCGGGAGGTGCTGATCATCTCCACCCCGCAGGACACTCCACGTTTCGAGCAGTTGCTCGGTGATGGCAGCCGCTGGGGTATCGAGCTATCTTATGCGGTGCAGCCATCGCCTGATGGATTGGCGCAGGCTTTCATCATTGGTGAGTCGTTCATCGGGCATGACAGCTGTGCGCTGGTGCTGGGTGACAACATCTTTTACGGCCACGCGTTGGGCGATGATCTGGCCGAGGCCGGCCGTCAGGAAAGCGGTGCCACCGTCTTTGCCTATCGGGTGCATGACCCCGAGCGTTATGGGGTGGTCGAGTTCGATGCACAGGGCAAGGCTGTCAGTCTCGAAGAGAAGCCAGCCAAGCCCAAGAGCCATTACGCCGTCACGGGGCTTTATTTCTACGACAACCAGGTGGTGGACATCGCCCGCGGCCTCAAGCCCTCGCCACGTGGTGAGCTGGAGATCACTGACGTGAACCAGCGCTATCTGGAGGCGGGGCAGCTCAAGGTCAAGACGATGGGCCGTGGCTACGCCTGGCTCGACACGGGCACACAGGAGTCGCTGATCGAAGCCTCGATGTTCGTGCGCACCATCGAAAAGCGCCAGGGGCTCAAGATCTGCTGCCCTGAAGAGGTGGCTTTCCGCAAGGGCTATATCACGGCCGAGAAACTGGCAGCCCTGGCAGAGCCGTTGAAGAAGAGCGGCTATGGCCAGTATCTGCAAACGATTCTGAACGAACGGATTTTCTGATGCAACGTATCGACACCGCTCTGCCCGATGTCTTCCTGATCGAACCCAAGGTGTTCGGGGACAGCCGCGGCTATTTCTTCGAGAGTTTCAACCAGCGCGTCTTCGACGAGATGGCGGGCGAGCACGTCAACTTCGTGCAGGACAACCAGTCCCGTTCGGCCAAGGGCGTGCTGCGGGGGCTGCACTATCAGATCCAGCAGGCTCAAGGCAAGCTGATCCGGGTGCTTGAAGGTGCCATTTTCGATGTGGCGGTCGACCTGCGCAAAAGCTCGCCCACCTTCGGTCAGTCAGCCGGTTTCATCCTGTCGGCCGAGAACAAGCGGATGGCCTGGATTCCGCCGGGCTTTGCCCACGGTTTCCTGTCGCTTGAAGAGGGCACCACCGTGGCCTACAAGGCGAGCGACTTCTATGCACCGGCGCATGAGCGTTCGTTGCTGTGGCATGACCCGGTGCTGAAAATCGACTGGCCGCTCGATCAGGTGGGGGGGGCTTCGGCCATCATCGTGTCCGACAAGGACAAGATCGGCAAGCCGCTGGCCGAGGCCGATGTCTATGCCTGATGCTGCTGGCGCCGGTGTTACCCTGGCCGGCATGGCAGCCTGATTCCTGGCCCCCGCTCATCCGGGGGCTTTATTTAGCGCGTGTCATGCACGGATGCTTCCCGGCGAGATCCGCCCTGGGACGTGCATACACGCGCTATGCCGTTGACGAGGAAAACAATGAAATTCGTGGTGACAGGAACCACCGGCCAGGTTGGCTGGGAGCTGATCCGGGCCCTGCAGCCGCTGGGCGAGGTCGTGCCGGTCTCGATCGATGAGCTGGATCTGACCGACGCCGAGGCCACCCGTGCGCTGCTCGACCGCGTACGGCCGGACGTGGTGGTGAACCCGGCCGCTCACACGGCGGTGGACAAGGCCGAGTCCGACCCGAAGGAAGGCGAGCTGGCCCGTGTGCTCAATGCCGAGGTGCCAGGGGTGCTGGCCGAGTGGTGCCAGCGGAACGATGCCTTGCTCGTGCATTACTCGACCGATTACGTGTTCAACGGGGAGGGTACCCGCCCGTGGCAGGAGGATGATCCCACCGAACCGTTGAATCACTATGGCGCCACGAAGCGTGCTGGCGAGCAAGCGATCCAGCGTTCGGGCTGTCAGCACCTGATTCTGCGCACCTGCTGGGTGTATTCGCTGCATGGTGGCAACTTCCTGAAGACGATGGTGAGGCTGGCCAGCAGCCGTGATCACCTGAAAGTGGTCGGTGATCAGGTTGGGGTACCCACGCCGGCGTCCTTCATCGCTGACGTGACGGCCCAGTTGATCCGTCGTCGCAGCATCGATCCGACGCTGGCCAACTGGTCGGGCATTCTGAACCTTGCGCCCTCGGGTGAAACCACCTGGTATGGCTATGCGAAGGAAGGGCTTCAGACGCTGCACCAGATGACGGTGGCCGCCGGCGATAACCCGGGCGCCCGTCCGCGTCCTGAGTGGCAGGTGCCGCGCATGCCGACGATGGAAGCCATTCCGGCCAGCGAGTTTCCGGTGCCCAGCAAGCGGCCGAGCAATTCCAGGCTCAACCTCTCGCGTATCGAGCAGGTCTGGGGGCTGAAGATGCCCGCCTGGGACGAATTGCTCAAAACCGTGCTGCGCGACGCCTGATCGGCCAGAGACGGGCATGCCCGGTGGCTGGCTGCCGGGTTATGGGTTGTTTCCCTCTTTGCCGTGTTGTCGCTCATCTTGGTGCGGACTGCGTTTCCCCGTTTGATGACAGCTGCCTTCAGGGGGTCTGGCCTTTCAGTGTCTCTGCCAAGCCTTGTTGCATGGTGTAGGGCGGTCGCCAGTCAAATCGCTGGCAGAAGGCATCGTTGCTGACCGCGAGCGAGCCAGCCAGACGTTGCCAGATGCTTTCACGGCCGGCAAGCCTCGCCGCCTTTGCCAGCCAGGGGGGAGGCACTGGCAGGAGGCGTGCCGGCTTGCCCGCTGCACTTGCAATGGCCCGGATCAGCTCGGGTGTGGAGATGGGCGGGCCATCACTCAGGTGGAAAAGGCCGCCAGCCTGGTCGGGCGAGGCGAGGACGGTCGTGATCGCATCAGCCAGATTGCCCACATACAGAAAGCTGCGCTCGTTGGCAAGACGGGCCAGTGGTAGTGGCAGCCCGCTTTGGGCAAGCGTCAGCAGGGCTGCAAAATTGGCTTTCACCCCTGGCCCATAGATCAGCGGTGGGCGCAACGAGGTGATTCGTAGCGAAGGATGTTGCCGGGCCAGACGGGCCAGATGATGCTCTGCTGCCAGTTTGGCCAGGCCATAACAGTCTTCGGGCCGTGGTGTATCACCTTCGCGCAGGGGCATGCCGGGGGTTGACCATTCGCCGGTGGCTTTGACCGAGCTGAGAAACACCAGTTGCTTCAACCCGCAGTGTGCCGCGGCACGGGCCAGTTCGCGCACGCCAGCCACGTTAACCTCACGCAGGCGCTGCTGGCTTGTGCGCGTTGCATCCAGCGGGATGTGGGCGATGCCTGCGCTGTGGATGACGGCATCCGCACCGGCGAGGATGGGGTGCCAATCGGCCGTGGGGCCAAAGCCGGGGTGGCGATGGATCGTCAGTGCCGGTGACCCGGCATGGGCGGGCGATTTGGCAAGATGTCCTGTCGCTGCCTGCATGGTTGCGTCTGCTGGCTGGGCCATCGCACCGGCTGGCAGAGCCAGTGCCTCGGATGGCGGCGTGATCGTCCATGCTGCTTGAGCGGCGGCCAGTGCTTCAGGCTGACGGGTGATGGCCCTTACCGCGTGGCCGGCTGCCAGCAGGTGCCGAATCAGATGCAGGCCGATGAAGCCGGCAGCGCCGGTCAGCACGATCGTCTGTTGTTCGGCCGCAGCAGTCGGGACGGCATGCACCGTGGCAATGCGGGTACTATCATCCATGGTGATCAGGCTGTCATTTCCGTTCAGAGACCCCAGTATGTCGGCAGAGTCCTTACCCCCGCTCCAGGCGCCCGAGGTGTCGCCAGGCATTTTCAAAGCTTATGATATCCGTGGCATCGTCGATACGGCCCTGAGTGAAGAGGCTGTCTCCGCCATCGGGCTGGTGCTGGGGGCGCGTGCCCGGCAGGCGGGCATTGCCTCGATGGTCGTCGGGCGGGATGGGCGTCTGTCCGGGCCGAGACTGGCGGCAGCGCTGTCGGCGGGCATCTGTGCTGCTGGGGTCGATGTCATCGACGTGGGCATGGTGCCGACGCCGCTGGTGTACTTTGCCACGGTGCTGACCGGCTGCGGCTCGGGGGTGGCGGTGACGGGGAGCCACAACCCGCCCGAATACAACGGGCTGAAGATGATGCTGGGGGGCAGCACCTTCTACGGTGAGGACATTCAGGATATCGCCCGTACCCTGCAGGATCCGGCCCGTTACCGCGCGCTGTTCGCCGAGGTGCCCGGCAAGCGCATCCCTCGGGATGTCCTGCCCGATTATGTGGCGCGGATCCAGGGCGACATTCGTCTGGCGCGCCCGTTGAAGGTCGTGGTCGATGCCGGCAATGGCGTGGCCGGGGCTGTGGCGCCGGCCCTGTTGCGTGCCATCGGCATTCATGAGCTGACCGAGCTGTTCTGTGAGGTCGACGGGCATTTTCCGAATCATCACCCCGACCCGGCTCACCCTGAAAACCTGCAGGCGCTGATCGAGACGGTCAAGGCAAGCGGGGCGGACATCGGTCTGGCCTTCGATGGGGATGGGGATCGATTGGGTGTGGTCACCCGTTCAGGACAGATCATCTTTCCCGATCGGCAGGTGATGCTCTATGCCAGTGCCGTGCTTGCCGAGCATCCAGGCGCCACCATCATCTACGACATCAAATGTACCCGGCATTTGGCGCCCTGGATTCGTGAGCGGGGCGGTCAGCCGCTGATGTGGCGTACCGGGCATTCGCTGATCAAGGCGAAGATGAAGGAAACCGGTGCGAAGTTTGCTGGTGAGATGAGTGGGCACATCTTCTTCAATGACCGGTGGTACGGCTTTGACGATGGCCTGTATACTGCCGCGCGCTTGCTGGAGATTCTGTCGCGTGAGCCGGATCCGAGTGCCTTGCTCGAATCGCTGCCAGATGCACCCACCACGCCTGAGTTGCACATCGAGCTGCCCGAAGGGGAGAATGTCAAATTGATCGAGGCGCTTCAGACAACGGGGCAGTTCGAGGGGGCAGTGGACATCATCACGATCGATGGTTTGCGGGTTGAATACCCCGATGGCTTCGGTCTGGTCAGGGCATCCAATACCACCCCGGTGTTGGTGCTTCGCTTCGAGGCCGATACGGCCGATGCGCTCGCCCGTATCCAGCAACATGTCAAACAAGCGATCCTCGCCCTCCGCCCCGACCTTCAGATTCCATTCTGATCATGATCACAAGGCAACCTGCCAAGCCCAGTACTGCCCGAAAGCTCTACAGCTGGGGGTGGCGTCTGGGTACGCCGGCCATTCTGGGCTACCTGCTTTATCGCAGCATTGCACAGCCCGAGTATCGCCAGCATTGGGGGGAGCGTTTCGGTCATTGGCCTGCACTGAGCACGACGCCGGACATTCTCAGCTATCACAACGGTCAGGTTCGTCCGTTGTGGATTCATGCGGTTTCGGTCGGTGAGACAGCCGCCATCCTGCCCTTGGTGCGACAACTTGCCAGCGCCTGGCCGGACGTGCCGATCCTGCTGACTCATGGCACGCCCACGGGACGCGCCACCGGGGCGTTCCGCCTGCAGGATCTGGGTGGGCGTCTGGCGCAGAGTTATTTGCCTTACGACACGCCCGAGGCCATTGCACGCTTCTTCGATCACTGGAAGCCGGCACTGGGCCTGATCGTGGAGACAGAGGTGTGGCCCAACCTGGTGGCGGTGGCCAACGAGCGCGGTATTCCGCTGGTGGCTGTCAATGCGCGCTTGTCGGCCAAATCCTTGCAGCGCGGGCAGCGCTTCCGTTCGCTGATCGAGCCAGCCGTGAAAGGGTATTCGCTGATCATCGCGCAGACCCAGGATGATGCCGAGCGGATTGCCCGCTTGGGCCGCCGGCCCGAATTCGTGGTGGGCAATTTGAAGTTCGACCAACCAGCCGACTTCGTGATGCAGGCCCGTGGCCGTGGGTGGCGCAACCGTTTCGGCGAGCGCTTGGTGGTGCTGGCAGCCAGTACGCGTGAAGGGGAAGAGGCGCTGATTCTGGAGAGCTGGCAACAGACGCTCAAGCGTCATCCGGGGTTGTTCAACGGAGCCCACGAGCATGGTGAGCCGACACCCGATGGCCTGCCGCCCTTGCTCGTGATCGTGCCGCGTCATCCGAACCGTTTCGATGCGGTAGCCAGGCTCGTCAAGCGTTATACCGGTCAGGAACCGCTGTTTCGAGCGTCGCTCGAGGATGAGCGTACCGATTTTTCGCGGGCTGGCGTGTTGCTCGGCGATTCGATGGGTGAAATGCAAGCCTGGTATGCCAGTGCCGATGTGACCGTGATGGGGGGCTCCCTGTTGCCCTTTGGTTCACAGAACCTGATCGAAGCCAATGCCGCCGGCTGTCCGGTGGTACTGGGGCCCTCGGTCTACAACTTCCAGCAGGCGGCCGAAGCCTCGATCCTGTTCTCTGCCTCGATCCAGGTGCAGAACCCGCGCGATGCCATTCCGGCAGCGCTGGGACTGGCCGCCGATCCGGGCCGACGGGGCGCGATGTCGGAAGCGGGCGTGGCCTTTGCCCAGGCACACCGTGGTGCCCAGGAACGTACGATGGAAGCGCTGGCCCCGCTGCTCGTCAGGACGCTGGGCCGCCCGGCCACTCCCCTGCCGGTGTTCAATGGCTTGAGCGTTGGTATCTGACAGCCAGTCATTCGGCTCGGTGTTCAACGCATAACAGCCTCTGGCCGGGGGCTGGGTGTATCGTCACAGGCGGCGTGAAGGGGGCCTGGCCATACGACCTCGCCGTCGACATGCGCAGCGGGGCGTCGTCTGTCAGCGTGTTTTGTCAGTAGCGCCGCAGCGTCGGGTCGATCTCGACCGACCACGCGTCGGTACCGCCGATCAGGTCGTACACCTTCGTGTAGCCATAATGGGCGAGTAGCTGCATCGCCATCCGGCTGCGGACACCGTGGTGGCAGATTGCCACGATGGGTTGGTCGGGCTGAAGATCGAGCGTCTCCAGCTCGTCGGCACTCAGCTGGCCCAGAGGCAGCAGCACGGAACCGGGCAGGTGGCCCAACTCGTACTCCCACTCTTCACGAACATCCAGCAGGATAGGGTGACAGTCCGTCGGCTCGGCCAGCCAGGCCGACAGCTCGTCAGGGGTCAGACGCTGCATGGGGGCGCTCTGCGTGGCGGCTCCGGCTCAGAAGCGGAAGTGGCTGGCGGCCGGAAAACCCTTCAAGGCCGGCACGATCGTCTCGAACACGTCCGTGTGCGTCAGCCCCGATTCGGTGCGAGTGTAGAGCCGAGCTTCCATCACGGGCGCTTCGCCAACGAAACAGAAAAGCCGGCCGTTGACCTTGAGCCTGTCCAGAAAAGGCGTGGGTTCCAGTGCCACCGCCCCCGACAGGATGATCACATCCCAACGGGCGTCGGCTTGCTCCAGTGCCTGATGCCCATCGCCGACCCGAAGATCCAGCCCTACGATACCGGCACGGCCCAGATTGCTGGCCGCAAAACTGGCGAGCATCGGGTCGATCTCCCACGAACTGATCCGCCGGCTACAGTGTGCAGCCAGTGCCGTGCCATAGCCCGAGCCCGTGCCGATCTCCAGCACCGATTCGTGCCCCTGAATGCTGAGGCTTTGCAGCATGTGCGCCTCGACCTTGGGGGCCAGCATCACCTCGCCGGAGGGGCGGCCTTCCACGGTCAGAGGCACTTCGGTATCGGCAAAGGCCATGCCCCGGTAAGCTGATGGCACGAAGTCTTCCCGCTTCACTTCCGCCAGGAGTTGCAGCACGCGTGCATCACGCACATTCCAGGGGCGGATCTGTTGCTCGATCATGTTGAAACGGGCCTGCTCGATATTCATGGTGGTACCAGCCGGGTCAGTGTTGTCGGGAAAAAGGGCTCGCCCCTCGGCGTGCCTGGTGCGTCATGTAGGCCCAGAGCGGTGAGGGAATGCCACAGGGATAAGGCGATGACGCATGCCAAGCTCGATCAGTTTATCCGGCCAAGATTAACCAGTGCAGCCGGTAGATGCAACCGGTTGGCGCGTGTGATGCACGGGTTCGTTTCCGCAAAAGCCCTTCCGGGCGCGTCGGACTGCAACGCGTTGCGTGTCGGCTCAGGGGCAATCGCAATCGGTATGGGCGCAGCGGGGTGCTGAAGCCGGCACTGGCTGGCTGGCAATCGGTTGGGCCGAGCCATCCCGCAATGTCATCAGCACGAGCGCGGCATGGTGCTGGATGAAATCCGGCATCTTCAACTGGGCATCTTCAGGTACGCAGGCTCCCACCGACTGCATCCAGATCAGGCGCAACAGCAGCGGCGACAGCACCAGGTGTGTCGCCACGTTCAGGTTCGGGGTGGGGCGGAACTCCTGTCGCTCGATGCCACGGCGGATGATCTGGCAGACGACTTCATGACCGGTGGTGGCCACTTCCTCATGGAAGAACCGAGCGACCTCGGGGAAATTGCTGGCCTCGCTCATCACCAATTTCAGGATGCCGGCCGTTTTCGGCTTGCTGAAGCAGCTCCACCAGCAGTGCAGGATATCGACCAGCAGCTCCTCGCTGCTGCCGGTGGCTTGTTCGACACGGGTACGGAACTGCTCGATCACCGGTAGAATGTTCACCCTGACCACGGCCTTGAACAGCTCTTCCTTGCAGGCGTAGTACAGGTATAGGGTGCCCTTGGAAACGCCCGCCTTGGCCGCCACATCATCAAGACGGGCGGCTGCATAGCCCCTGGCCACGAAAACCTCCAGCGCAGCATCCAGCAGCTCGCCAGGGCGATGTTCTTTGCGCCGCGCCCACGCACGGGGACGTTTGCAACGGGTCGAGGATGGAGAGGGGGTATGCTCGGCCATATCGTTAATGACTTGTCGGTCATTAATTTACTCCCTCTGCCGAGCCTCGTCAATCAGTCGGGGCTTTGGGCAGACCATCACGCCTCCTCGCTGGCCTTGCGCTCCTGCCGGTTGGCCTGCCAGGCCGAAATGCGCCGAAAGAGCCACCCGCGCGGGTGCTGAATGCCAGTGCGTACATAGTCCACAGCCAGCGGGTCTTCCAGAAAGTTCAGCTGCAGCAGCCGGGCGGATTCCCGACCGAGAAAGAGCAGCCGGTCACCGGGGCGCAACTCGGTGTCGGGGTCTGGCAGCAGTGTACGTTCGCCCCGGCGGGCAAGCATCACGGCCACGGCCTCCAGTGGGGTGTCTCGGTGGCGTGGATCGCTCAGAATCTGCCGGATCGTCAGTGCGCTGCCGCCCCGATTGCGGAAAAAGGCGTTGAAGAGGCCCGGTTGGGTCGGGTCACAGTGAAAGGCCCAGTTGCGAGGTGCCGCGTTGCCCACCGTGCCCAGAATCTTCTCGATCACCCGGCTGGCGTCGGTGCTGCCACGCTGACGGATCAGGGTGATGAAATCGCCCAGCATCGGGCTTTTGAGCGTTTGCAGGATCTCGCGCACGATCAACTGCGACTGAACGAAACGAAGGTTGGCTCGCGCGGCATCGATCAACAGGCGGTCGGCTGACTGGTTCTGGCGGATGATGACGAAGATGTTCGGGTTCAGGCGCCGTGCGATGGTCGTGATCGACAGGTTGATGCTGTCGTTGTCGGTACCGGCCACCATCACGCTGGCACGCGCCACGCCGGCTGCGCGTAGCGAATCCTCTGAATTGTCGGCCCGCAGCAGCCGTGCCTCACGCGCCAGATGCGGGTCTGGGTCGATCGCGCGCCAGGGCACCCGCATTTCATCGAGCGTGGCCGAAATGGCCTGCCCGAAACGCCCATAGCCCACCATCACCCACGGGCCTTTGGGCAGGTTGATCCGGCTTGGCAGCGGGTCGCCGGGTGCGGTTGTCACCCAGTCTTCGAGCCGAAGCACTTCGGGGGCGGCGATGTCGAGCGAGATGTTGGTGGCCAGCACCTCGAAGGGGTTGATCGTGTGGACGTTGCCGAATGCTTTCAGGTTGTTGATGCCCACCGTTTCGGTCACGCGCGCGATGACCGTGATGTCGTCACGCAGCAGCTTCGCGCCGATGGCGATCGTCTGGTTGGCGCTTTCGTTGCCGGTCAGTGCGATCACGCCCCGGCAGCTGTCGCGGTGCAGGCCCGCATCCTTCAGTGCCCCCGGATGACGGGCATCGGCCTCCAGAATGAGGGGGGGAATCAGGAACTCGTTCAGCCCGAAGCGAATGGCCCGGTCGGCATCGCTTTCGATCACCACCAGTCGGTGCCCCATCTGGTCGAGCGCTTGCGCGAGTGCCAAACTGCTCCGGCCAGCGCCGCAGATCACGAAGAAGGGTTCCGAGAGCCGGCTGGTCTGCCAGCGGAAGATGTTGCGGGCCACCGTGCGTCGGAAGCTCTGGTCGGTCGTCATGGCGAAGACCGAACCGAGCGCGTACGTCCAGACCGCCACCGACATGTAGATCGAGACGGTGAGCCATGCGCGCTGCTGATCCGAAAACGGGAACGGAATCTCGCCAAAGCCGATCGTGGTCGCGGTGTAGCTCACCACATAGGTGGCATGGAAGAAACCCATCTGCCACGGGTTGCCGTCCGGGTCGACGCCGGGCGCCAGCGCCAGCCCGAAGATCGAGATCGAATAGACCGCGATCAGCAGGATCAGCGGCACCCGCAGGCGCCGCAGGATCATGTAGAGGACATCGATCATGGCATGGACACCGGCGAGGTGGCTGGCCTGCGTGGCACCACCGGGGTTGCTGCCGGGCCGTGCAGAACCTCTGGCAGGGCGCTGGCAGGAAGGCGGGCGGGCGTGGTCACGTGCGTGCGTCTCAGCGGGTCTGGCGCAGGGTCTCGCCGATCAGCAGGCAGACCGAGACCAGGTTGGCGAGCAGCGCCCCGCCCGACAGCGACACGATCACGCTGATGGCGTAGGCATCGATGGGTTGCTGCTTGAACTGGGCAAACCACATCCAGAAGCAGGCTGCGGCCAGCAGTTGCAGCGACGCCACGAGGCTGGTGGCCAGGTGGGTGGCGCCCAGCTGCGTCCGGTCGCCAAACTTGATCAGCAGTGTGATCAGGTTGATGACGACGGCAATGAACAGCTCGGTCGGGTGGTGAAACTCGGGGCGGTCGATTTCACCGAGGAAGAACCCGAAGTTGAGCGTACAGGCCAGGATCGTGAAGAAGGCAAAAACGACTTTTTCGAGGTTCACGCAATGCTCCGCAAGAAGAACGCGGGACAAAGGCCCGCCAGCCCCGATGGTACGCTGCCCGGCTGATGGCGTGAACCTTGGCGCGTGTTCGGGATGCCGGGCGTGTGTCATGCATTTGTTCGTTCCCTCGCCAGCTGACTTGGGACATGCATGACAGGCGCCAACGGCGAGGCGCCGGCTTCAGCCCATGGTTGTGGACACGCAGGGGGTGAACACGTGCATGGTGCGCGCCCAGGTGTCACCAGATGGCATGGAAGTGGTGCAACGGCCCGCTCCCATGACCTACGGACAGCCGCTCAGCTTGTTGCAGTGCCCTGTGCAGGTAGTGTTTGGCAAGAGAGACGCTCTCGGGCAGTGAATGCCGAGTCCAGTATGCGGCAATGGCCGAGGAGAGTGTGCAGCCGGTGCCATGTCCGTGTCGGGTATGCAGGCGGGGTTGCGTGAGTCGCATCACGCCCGAGGGGGTGCTGAGCAGATCGACGGCCTCCTCACCCGACAGATGGCCGCCTTTCAGCAGCACATTGGCCACACCCAGCGCATGCAAGTCGGTCAGCATTGCCCGCATCCCGGCTTCATCCTGGGCAGGTGGCCGGCCCAGCAACAACCCGGCTTCCGTCAGGTTGGGTGTGAGCAGACCCACATGCGGGAGCAGCGCTTCGCGAATGCGTTGCAGGTCGACCTCATTCATCAAGCGACGGTTGGTGCTTGCAATCATCACCGGATCGAATACAACACGTGCCGGCCGGTAGTGCGACAGTCGAGACGCGATGGCCGCTGCGATGTCGGCATTTCCCACCATGCCGATCTTGACCGCATCCACCCGCACGTCTTCGAACACGCAATCGAGCTGCTCGCCCACCAGATCAGCATCCACGGCCTGCACCCGTTGAACCCGCTCGGTGTTCTGTGCGATCACCGCCGTGATGACGGCCATGCCATAGGAGCCCAGCGCGCCAAACACCTTCAGGTCGGTCTGAATGCCGGCGCCGCCCGTCGGGTCTGTGCCGGCGATGGACAGCACATTCGGAACAAGCTCGCCGGCGGTGGGGGCAGGGGAGAGGGCAGGTGCTTCGTTCATGAGTGTTCAGGTTTGTGATGATAGGATCGCAACAGCATCCCGTTTCCGTTGTTCGTTCACTTTCATTGGCGGCATGACATGATGAATACCACGTCCACAGCACAAGACTCAACGTCCTCCACCCCTCGGGATCAACAGCCGGTGGCCAACCTGCTCACCATCGCGGGGATCGACCCCAGCGGCGGCGCCGGCATCATGGCTGATGTGAAGACCTTTTCCGCACTGGGGACTTATGCCTGTGCTGTGGTCTGCGCACTGACAGCCCAGAACACTCAGCATGTGAGTGGCATCCACGAAGTGCCGCCTTCCTTCATCAAGCTCCAGCTCGATACGCTCTTCAGCGATGTCCGCATCGATTACGCCAAGATCGGCATGTTGGGCAATGCGGCTGCCGCCAAGGCCGTGGCCGATACCCTGGCGCCGCTGCTGGCTTCGGGACAATTGCCTGGTTGCGTGCTCGATCCGGTGATGATCTCGAAGGGCAAGGACATCCTGCTGCCGATGGACGCCATCGAGGCACTGGTAGATTTCGTCCTGCCGTTGGCCACCGTCATCACGCCGAACCTGCCCGAGGCCGCCATTCTGGTCGGTCGCCGCGCCCCTGAAAACCTCGATGAAATGCGGGTGGTGGCTGAGCACGTCCGCAAGCTGCTGGGCAGTGACGGGCAGCGTTGGGTGCTGCTGAAAGGGGGGCATCTGACAAGCGATCCGGTCGATCTGCTCTACGATGGTGAGCAGATGATCGAGATGCCGGCCGTCCGAATCGACACCCGCAACCTGCACGGCACCGGTTGCACGCTCGCTGCTGCTCTGGCCGCCCTGATCCCGCAATCGCCCGACGTGCCGACTGCCGCGCGTGCCGCCAAGGATTATCTGCTCAAAGCACTTCAGGCATCGGATCAGCTCTCGGTGGGCCGCCCGGACATCCCCAACCATCATGGCCCGGTCCACCACTTCCATCAGCTCTGGCACTGAGTGGTGGCCATCCGTGCATCGGCTTGGTGGCTTGCAACTTCCGCTCGGCGCCTTGCCGCTGCTCAGCGCCTTGCCGCTTCTTGTGTTGCCAACCACGTGATTGGCGTGCGTCATGCGCCGATTCGTCTGCGAGAAAGGCCCGCCAGGGGCCTGTCACCTGCACCAGGCCAAGAGATCTCAAGCGATGATCTGCATGCCGACCGTGGGAGGTGCCCGCCCGTCGGTATCTCGTTGCCGCTCGCCCCGCTCGGGGGCATCACATGCATCAGGTGAGCGGAGTACCATGACGGATGCTTGGCGTTCCTGCTCTCGACCGATCAGGGCTTCGTGAATCAGGCGCGCGCCTGCCTGTCAGCTGTCAGTGCAGGGCGTTCATCGCGCCAAGCCGTTGCTGGCCCCAACCCTGCTCCAGCGGGGCGGGCCAGTCCGCTTTGTCGATTTCAGGAGTTTTACGCGATGCCATTTCCCAACCACGAAGGCAAGAAAGTCCCTCAGGTCGTTTTTCATACCCGTGTGGGCGATGCCTGGCAGGACGTGAGTACCGATGACCTCTTCAAGGGCAAGACCGTCATCGTGTTCTCACTGCCGGGTGCCTTCACCCCCACCTGCTCGTCCACTCACCTGCCGCGCTACAACGAGCTGGCCGCCGTGTTCAAGGCCAACGGCGTGGATGACATCCTCTGCGTGTCGGTCAACGACACCTTCGTGATGAATGCCTGGAAGGCAGACCAGGATGCCGAAAACATCAACGTCATCCCCGATGGTAACGGCGAGTTCACCGAGGGCATGGGCATGCTCGTCAGCAAGGATACGCTTGGCTTTGGCAAGCGCTCCTGGCGTTACTCGATGCTGGTGAAAGATGGCACGGTGATGAAGATGTTCATCGAGCCGGAGAAAGAAGGCGACCCGTTTGAAGTGTCGGATGCCGACACCATGCTGCGCTATATCAAGCCGGATTTTGAAGAGCAGCCCTCGGTGGCCATCTTCACCAAACCTGGTTGTCCGTTCTGCATCAAGGCCAAAGCCCTGCTGAAGGAAAAGGGCCTGGCCTATGAAGAAATCGTGCTCGGCAAAGACGCGACAATGGTCGGCGTGCGTGCCGTGACGGGTCGGGCCACCGTACCGCAGGTGTTCATCGGCGGCAAGCACATTGGCGGTAGCGATGATCTGGCGGCATATTTCGCCAAAGGCTGATCGGTTCTGACCGCCATGATGGCCATCGCGTCATCGGCACGCCGCACGGGCCAGGCAATCAGGAACGCGTCCGTTCCTTCGCCAGGCCTTGAAGCGCGTGCCGATGGCGTTTTCGTGTGCTGCGCCGACAAATCGGGAAGTGGAAGGTAGGGCCAGCGCATCCCCCCAGGATGGGCAAGGGGAATAGGGCATCGTCTTCAAGAGGCGCGATAATCAGTGCTATTTCGCTTCGAACGTCTTGTTGTGATTGACCCCATGATCCGATCCCTTTGCAAATCCCTGTTGGCAGGCGCCGCCCTGCTCGCCACCCTGTCTGCCCAAGCCGAAGTCCAGACCATCAAGGATGTGCTTGGCCGTGAGGTTAAAGTCGACGTGCCCGCCAAGCGGGTCATGCTCGGCTTTTACTACCCCGATTACATCGCTGCCACCGGCGCCGAGAATTTCAAGCACGTTGTCGGCATCTCGCGTGAGTTCTGGGAAAAATTCAATCCCGGCAGCTGGAAGCTCTTCAACGAGAAGATGCCCGAGCTGGCCAACATGCCCGATGTGGGCAACGTCAACACCGGTGATTTCTCCACCGAAAAGACACTGGCTTTGAACCCCAGCGTGATCGTACTGGCCGATTGGCAATACAAGACGCTTCAGCCCGAAATCCCCCGCTTCGAACAGGCCGGCATCCCGGTCGTCGTCGTCGATTTCAACGCGCAGTCGGTCGAGCGCCATGTGCAAAGCGCCAAAATCTTTGGCCAGCTGGCTGGCACCGAAACCCGCGCCAACAAGCTGGCCGATGAATATGCTGCCGGCATTGCCGACATCCAGAAGCGGATTGTCGCAGCCAAAGCGGACAAGCCCCGCATTTACATCGAATTTGGCGACAAAGGCCCGGCCAACCACAGCTATACCTTTGGCAAGAACATGTGGGGCGTGATCGCCGAGACGGCTGGGGGTGACAACATCGCGGCCAACCTTGTGGAGAACTGGGGGCCGATCAACCCCGAACAGGTACTGGCCGCCCGCCCCGATGTCATCATGATCTCGGGCACCGAAAACGGCCATGAGACAAACCCCAGCATCATGGCGATGGGCATCGGCATCACACAAGCTGATGCCGAAAAACGTCTGGCGGGCTTTGCGGCACGCCCCGGCTGGGCTTCATTGCCGGCCGTGAAGGACAAGCGGGTTTATGGCCTTTATCACAGTGCTTCGCGCTCGTTGATGGATCTGGCCAGCACCCAATTCATCGCCAAAGCACTGTATCCCGAGCAATTCAAGGATATCGACCCACAAAAGACCTTCCTCGACTTCTATCGGCATTATCTGCCGGTTGTGCCGGAAGGGACGTTTTTTGTGCAGATGAAGTGATGATGATCAAACCAGCCGGATTCATCGCGTGGGCGTTTGGGGCCGGGTGTGTTCAGATTATTTTCTGATGTGTGATCGATCAATGAGCAGTTGGGCGCTTTTCATCAGCAGCAAACATATCGGCGGCAGCGATGATCTGGCGGTGTATGTCGCCAAAGGGTGATGGCTTGCCGCCCAGGCAGACAGAACCTGCCGAGGCGGCGTTCATCACGCTTACTGTGCAGGTGCCGGTTCTGCCGGTTTGGCGAAGGATTGCCACATTCGGGTGACAGGCTCGGCTTGCTGTGTGCCGGTCTTCTCATCAGAAACCAGCGAGCGATCCACGACATAGGCGCTGATGGCTTTCAAGCCTTGACCATGGCGCCAACCCGCTGGCACGGCCCATCGCACGCAGGACAGGCGATTGACCAGGTTGCCGTTCTTCGGCAACCTGGATCGCAAGCAAAGATCCGCTTGCCGGGGCCGTGGGCCGCGGCGTAGCTCCATACTGGTCACCAGGGGCGTCTTGTCAGCATTTTCTGCGCGCCAGGTTCGCACCGTGCCAAAAGGTACCAGGGCATCGCGCGCAATGGCGAGCGCTTTGCCATTGGTGGACTTCAACGGTGGCAGAACCCGATCGCTCCAGGTACCCCTTCCAAGCTCGCCTGTCAGATATCTGTCAAGCACCAGGCTTTCCCGCCCGCGCACGGGACGAACTTCTGCCGTCAGCTGAAGATCTGTGAGCAGGTAATCAGGCTGCGAGGGTGGGCTGACGTTATGGCCATAGCTACGCATTGACCACCTCATGGGTTCGTTGACCGGTGAATAACCGGTCACTGTCCCGAGTGTGCCGTCGACATGGGGATTCGCCCGTGTATGGACTGAGAGCACCAATTGAGAGGGGCTTCCTTCCAGCTGTCTGTGCCTGTTCAGTCGCGCCACTGCATACAGCGGCTTTTCAACCTCGGCCGGCATGCCCTGGCCGCGAACAGTTGTGCTGTCGAGCATCGTGCTGAACAGGGCGCCACTGACGCCCCAAAAGCTGATGGGGCGTCTGGTTTTCCAGCGAAGCACATCCGTATTGACCGTGTCATCGAAGGGTGCAGGGCCTATCGTATACCAGGCAGCGGTATAACTTCCCCCGTGTGGGTACCGGTCACGACGTTCTGTCACGAACATGTTCTTGGGTACCAGCGGTTGCCCGGCTTGCCAGCCGTTCGGAACTTGCCAGGTTGTGCAGACATCACGGCCTCCGTTCAGCAGGGGTGGACAGGTCGTGCATTCACGGTTTCGGTACATGCCCATGCAGAGGCGAAATTCGTTTTCCGCTGTACTACCAGGTTCCGAGGTGAAATCCCGTAACAGGTAGACGGTGGCTTTGACGTTACCGTCAGGCGACTCCCAGTCGATCGCGCCATCCGCACCTGACTTGTCGTAGCGATCATGCCGGCGAATGACCGCATCGGCAGGCGCGCTTAGCGTGAAGCTTTCATGGGAGGGGGGCGTATTATCTGTTCCGGATTGGGTGCGGCCTTCAAAGGTGAAGATC
The DNA here is from genome assembly GCA_030532895.1 of Lautropia sp. Lineage (GTDB taxonomy): Bacteria > Pseudomonadota > Gammaproteobacteria > Burkholderiales > Burkholderiaceae_E > Lautropia. The sequence continues at coordinate 38,333 of JAUNKF010000017.1, forward strand.
AGTTTGCGTCCGAGCGTCAGAACCACGTCATCGGGCGCGCTCGAAGCGCTGGCTGCTGGCAGTGGCCCTGCATGCGAGATGCCCATCTGCGTCCGAATACCGTGAAACTCATTCGGATTGTCATGGGTATGAAACATGTCTGAAACGTAGCGGCCCAGCTCGTGGCCGGTGGTGTCAGGCCCGATCATGTGTTCGATGAACAACGACGAGTGAGGCAGCTTGGTGCTTGGGCCGTCATAATCTTCGGACAACGCCACGCGCGCGGGTTTCCCGTTCACGGGAGCCACGGCCATCTGTGCCAAGGCGGTGGCCAGCACGTCCCCACGAATGCCTCGCCCATCGAAGGGCTGCGTCATCGTCTTGCGGGGTGGTTCGGTCGTTTCGGCTGGTGCTTTGGTGCTCAGGGCGGGCGTAGAAGTGCCCGCCGCAGAGGGCTGATCACTGCCGCCGCTGCTGCAGGCCGAAATCAGCAACATGATCGATGCAATCGTGGTCATGTGGCGCCACTGGTGGCCAAGGGCATTCAGGTTCATGGTTGGGGGCTCCAACGATGTTGCGGTTTTCAATGGGCTGGGATGCTGGTCGGCAGCGAGGCAGCATCCAGGCTGGTCGAGCCAGTGGTGCTTGCTGAAGCTTTCGAGCGCCAAAGCCGGTAGGGGTGATCAGAGCTGCCTTTGGGCTGACGATCCAGAATGTAGGCGCCCACGGCCTTCAGTCCTTGGCCGTACTGCCAGTTTTTTGGCACATCCCACCGTGTGCAGGACAGACGACTCAGTTTGTCCACTTCGGTCGGTGCCGTTTGATGAAAATGCCAGCACAAATCCACCTGAGAGCGGCGAAGTACGGGTAGAACCTGTAACCGTACCGTCAATCGGTACTCATCGCTCCAGGTTCGGCTTGACCAAGTACGCACGGTGCCAAAGCGAACCAGTGCGTCACGAGATATGGCCAGAAACTTGCTGTTAGGCGTTTTCAGCGGGTGGCTTGAGGTGGGATTGGCGCCTTTGGCTGTACTGGGGGAGGGAACCGTGGCTTCCATCCCGAGCGACAGCACTACCGCGTCCTTGCCGTCTACCGGTCGGATCTCTTCGATCAGTTTGAGACCTGTCGTCGGGAAATGACCGCCTTCGCCTTCCTGGCCCCAGGCTCGTTGGCTTTCTTGTGACACCACCAGCCAGTTGGCGGCAGGGGAGTAATCGGGCGCATTGTCGGACTGGCCATCGGCATAATGGGAAACACGGCTGGAGAGCCTCATCTCAACCCGTTGAGGGTTGGGCGCATTTGTCAGGCGTAGACCGTTGTGCAACGCGGCGGGGAAGAGATTTGTCGGGACTTCTCTGGGCATTGCATCGGGGGTGCGCCTTGTATAACTGTCCAACAGTGTTGCAAATAGTGCGCCGCTGATGCCTCGTAGGCTCAGCGCAGCGCTGGCTTGCTGTGAGAGCCGGTCGGTGTGGACGCTATCGTCGAACGGAGCGACGCCAGCCGTTGTCCTGTCGTCGGAGCTGATCCGCGTATCGTAAGGTTCACCATTATCATCATAGCGCGTGTGCTCCGTGTCGACCTTGGTTTCAAAACGATGCGGCATCAATGGTTGACCGGCCTGCCAGTTTTCGGGAACTAGCCAGTTGCTGCACATCGTCCGGCTGAATTTCGGTAGCATGCAGGTAGGGCAGCTTGCACCAAAGCCCCTGACGAACAGGCAGATCGAGAAGGCATTGGGCGGATCGCTTAATAAACGGAAACCACGAAACAACGTCACCGTGCTGTGGGTGGTCGGATCCGTCCATTCCATGATGTCGGGTTTGTCATAGCGCCCCCGGCTCATGATCGTGTGGGCCTCGGGGGCTTCCAGCATGAAAGGGCCGGCTGGGTCGAGTGTTTTGCCTTCATTTGGTTCGATAGCGACTTGAAGCTTTTTACCCAGCGTCAACACGGGCACATTGCCTTGATTGGCTACCTCATTTGCCAGCGGGCCGGCATGAGACAATCCCATCTGGACTCGCATGCTCTCAAAAGCGTACGGCCGGTCATCGAATAGTCGCCAGTCGGATACGTAGGTGCCAAGCGCCTTGCCGGTGTTATCCGGCCCGATCTGGTGTTCCAGAAACATCCGTGTGAGGCTTTGATAAGTCCCCAGCTGGCCCTGACCGTCCTTGGAATACAGGCGGATGCTGGCAACCTTGCCATCCTTTGGGGGCACAGCCATCTGCGCCAGTGCTGTGGCCAGCACGTCTCCACGCACGGCGCCCTTCTCGATGGGAGTGCTCATCGTCGTGAGAGGCGCGGGGGCCTCAGCCGGTGGCGCTTTGGTGGCGGTGCCGGTGGGCATCGTGGGCGTGGCTGTAGGGTTTTCTTCGCCACCACAACTGGCCAGCAGCAGGGCTACAGCGAGTGTGCCGATAGTGCATGTCAGATCAGAAGGTTTCATGGGTTTCATGCTCCGGTGAAGGCTAGCCAGCACAGCCTGAAATCGCTGCCTGCCCACTGCGTGTAGCGGGCAGTGCGGCCCATGTTTATCCATCTGGTCATACGGTGAGAAACACAGACCACCGATCGTTTCGTTGAAAGTGCTTGGTTGAGTGGGCATGGGGAGGTGTGGAGGCATCACACCTGCCAACATCGTTGGCCTTTCAACGGGCCGTGAGGCAACCGCCAAGAACGATCTGGTTTGGCAGGCACATGCCTGCCAAGCCTGTTTCCATCATAGGGAGGTGATACGTGCTGAAACGTGTCGGTTAAGTACGCATCATAAACAATATTTAACTTAATAAGTAAATATGTATATTTTGTAAGTTCTGTCGAAAAATTTTCTTGTTGTGCTGCTCTATCTTCACAAGGCACCTATGGGGGCTCTGCTTCGTGCCTTTTGCGTACCAGAGCACCGTTTCAAATTGCTTGGCGTGTGTTAGGTGTTTGTTCTGCTTCGTTAGAGCGCGTTATGCATTTGTTCGTCCCCGCGAATACCCCTTTGAGCGTGCAGCACGGCGTTGTCGCTCCAAAGCTTGCACTTGCCGAGCGGGCTGCCGAATGCGCTACCCAGGCTTGCTCATGAACCAACTTGTTTGAGACAGCCTGGGCAGTGGAACAACAGGGGCGTTTTAAGGCGCCGGTGTTACCGCGGCTGATTGCCAGTAGCGATACTGCTCTGCTGTGCCATCCTCTGTTTGGGGCTGACGATCAAGCACGTAGGCGCCAGTGGCTTTCAGACCTTGGCCGTACTGCCAGTTGCCTGGTACGTGCCAGCGCAGGCATGAGAGTCGATGCAGGCGGTCAGGGGCATTGCCGGATTGTTCGATGCGCCAGCAGAGCGCGACCTGGTCGTGTTGACCTTCGACCTCTTTCAATTCCAGCCCAACCGTAACCGTCGATTTGTCCTCCAGTTCGCCTGTCCAGCTACGAACCGTGTTGAAGCCTACACGGGCCGTTTGCGGAATGCCCAGTCGTTTATCTTCACGAGCCTTCAGGCGCTTGTCGTTGGATCGGCCGTCGGGGCCAGCCGGAAGCTGCAGAATCAGTTGTTCCGGTACGAGCACTGCAGGCTGTCCTGCCAGTGGCTGGATCTCTGCATCAAATAGAACGCGCGTGCGCGGCAAATGGCCCGTGTCGGGGCTGCTTGCCGGCGGCATGCTGATCTGACTGATCTCCAGCGCTGTTGCAGCGGGTGAATAGCCCGGATGATTCGCGAGCTGACCATCAGCAAATTGATAGGCCCGAGCATTCCAGAAAAAGTGCAGCTGCTGTGGGGCCGGGGCGTCGTTCAGACGTTCTCCATCAATCTTGGTAACGGCGTGCAGCACGGACATTTCTTTGGGGATGGCATCAGGCGAGCGCTCTGCGGCACTGTCGAGCAGCGTGGCAAACAGGGCGCCGCTGACACCGTTTCGGTTCAGCGGATTACCCGCACTGCGTGGCATCGTCATGATGTTGGTCGTGTCATCGAAGGGCGCCTCGCCCATCGTGCGCCAATGCTTGCTCCGCGCTTGCATGTCATAGGGCTGGCCATCGCTGTCGTGACGGGTGTATTCGTCCGTATCCTTGGCAGAGACATCCAGGGGCACCAGTGGCTGGCCGGCTTGCCAGCCCTCGGGAATTTGCCACTTGGTGCACACCTCCCGATTGAGCCTTGGCAGATTGCAGGCGGGGCACCCTTCCCCAAAGCCCGATGCCTGCAGGCAGAGCTCAAAGGTGTTGGCTGGTGTAGCGCTCCCAGAGAGAGACAGGATGACCTCGGTTCGCTTGGTTGGATTGCGATCGTTTCGAGTGTTTGGATCATCCCACACCATCATGCGGTACGCGCTCTTTTTGTAAACGCCGTTGAGGGTAATGGCCAAATCCGTCTTGGCCTCCAGGGCGTAGGGGCCTGCCGAAATGGGGGGGACAGACGGCGTGTTTGGCTCCACGCTAACCAGCAGGTTCTTGCCTACCGTCAGCACGGTGGCATTGTCCTGCGCGTTGCCCGCTGGTAGTGCGCCCGCATGCGAGAGGCCCATTTGAAAGCGTATCCCTTCAAAAATGGGATCTTTCTGATCAAAAAGTCGAAGATCTGACACATAGGCGCCCAGCTGTTTGCCCGTCGTGTCAGGGCCGATCAGCTGCTCGATGAAAACCGGGGACGCGCCCAGAGCAGGTACGCGAGCCTCTTCATGGATATCGTACTCGTGAAGCTTGACGGGAACCGCTTTACCGTCCACTGGCGCCACGACCATCTGGGTAAGGGCGGTGGCCAGCACGTCGCCACGAATCGACTGTTCATCATACGGAGAGGCCATCGTCCCGGCCGCTTCGGGCGTGGATGCCGCAGGGGCTTTTGTGATGGGCGTTCCCGAGGCTGCACCATCCTGTGAGCTCAGGCTGCCGGAAGGCGTGGATCCCTGACCGCCGCAGCCCGCCAGCAGCATCATGGCCGCCAGTGCGCTGATGCGAAGTTTCACATCAAAAGTTTTCATCGGTTTCATGCTCCAGAGAGAGAGCTGCCGAGGCCCATGAAAATCACGCCGAATCCGTGAGGCCAACTCACAGTCAATGTGATTCGTGTTTGGCGCATGACACCTACAGATGAAAATGACACGGACGCCGATCACAACGCTGCACGCGACGGTCAGGAACTTTCCTGCCGGCCGTAAAACGCTCAGGGTGGCAGCAGATGAGAAGGGTCAGAGTGAGCGGGGAATCCCGCCAGGGCGACCCTGCAAGCCCCGGACGATGGTAGGCATGCCATTGATTGCAAAGATGTATGGCATGTTTCTCTTGCTCGCCAATGTGTCTATGTATGGCAAAAATGTTTCTTTTCTGACTGTGTGTCGGTATTTTTATTTTCTTGCAAATGATGGGTGGGAGGAGGTTGGCTTGCTTTCACCGCCTGTATGCTTACAGCGCCAGCTTCAAATCCCCCGGCTTGATCCACCCGATCTTGCGCAGCCAGGCTGCCGAGATCAACGTCAGCACCGCGGGCAGCACGAAGTGCAACAGCACGATGGCTGTCAACGTACCCGCTTCACTACCCATCGCGTTGATCGTGCCGATCTGCCCCACCAGCCCGCTCGTACCCATACCGGCCCCCATCGGCAGGTTTTGCATGCCGAACACCATCGTGGCAATGGGGCCAAGAATCGCGCTCGTGATGATGGGCGGAATCCAGATGCGGGGGTTGCGCGCAATGTTCGGCATCTGCAGCATGCTGGTGCCCAGCCCTTGGCTGAGCAGCCCCTGCACCCCGTTTTCACGGTAACTCATCACCGCAAAACCCACCATCTGCGCACAGCACCCCACCGTGGCCGCCCCCGCCGCCAGGCCCGAGAGCGACAGCGAAATCGCAATGGCCGCGCTCGAAATCGGCAAAGTCAGAATCATCCCCATCGCCACCGCCACCACGATGCTCATGAAAAAGGGTTGAAGCGCCACCGACCACATGATGAAGTGACCAACCTCCGTCATCGTCTGCGCAATCCAAGGCCCAATCCACTGACCCATCGCCACCCCGGCACAGATCGTGACTGCCGGCGTCACCAGAATGTCCACCGGCGTGAGCTTTGACACGAGCTTGCCGCATTCTGCCGCCACCAATGAGGCCACCAGCGCCCCCACCACACTGCCCAGCGTGGCCGCACTTTGCCCCACGATCACGCTCGCCAGCAACACCAAAGGCGGCGCCTTCAGTGCATACGCCACCCCTAGCCCGATGGCCGCTCCCGTCATCCCTTGCGCCTGCTGCCCCACATCCGCCAGCCACGGCACCGACAACCAGGTGCCCGCATTTTTCAGGATCAACCCGATGATCAGCGTCGAGAACAAGCCCAGCGCCATGAAATTCAGCGCATCGATGCCGTAGCGGCGCCAGCTTGGTTCGATGCCTTGGCGGTGGAGGAAGGTGCGGAGGGGGGAGGGGGGGCTGGTGTGTTGAGTTAGGGCCGATGTCTCGTTGGGCGTGGCGGGGGGGGTGGTGGCCGGGGGAATATTGGGCGTGGTGGGGGATGACGAAGCAGGCTGGTGAGATGTCATGAGGTGTCTCCGGCTGGCGTTATCGGGAATTGAGGCAACTATTGCAAGCGTGTCGCCCGGAAAACTTCAGGCGTCATGATCAGATCATCAAACTCATCCTGCATGACCAAAAGATCCTGATCGCCAGTGATCAGCGCATCTGCTTGGGCTACATGTGCCAAAACCAGAAAGACCTGGTCCTTCGGATCGCGGCATGCTGGAAGGGGAGGCCATGTAGCAGGGAGTTGGACAGCTTCAACAAAGGGCAGAAAGCTCCCCAGCAAAGCCTGTTGTTCGGCTGGTGTCAGCCGGAACTTGGGGTAGGCCAGAATCCGTAGCAATTCTTCCGTTGTTTCACGACAGACCAAAGGCCGGATCACCCCGTGTTGCCAATGGTGGCGTACCCACGCGAGCCGCCCCTGCGTGAACAGCAGGGACGACAGCACCACGTTGTTGTCCAGCACAACCCGTAGGCTCATTGCCGTGCCCAGGCCACAGCATCGGCCACATCCTGTTCAGTAATGCCCATGGCCTCCAGTTTGTCCCGGACAGCTTGAGCCTGCTGGATGCGCACAGGGGTCAAGACGATGCGCCCCTGCTCAACGCTGACCTCGAAATACTCGGCCATGTCCACGTTGTTCAACGCGGCCTTGGGCAAGGTGATCTGGTTCTTGGATGTCAGTTTGGCGAGCATGGCTACCCTCATCAGCGGGGGTCTTGGTAAGGAAATCTTACTTCCTTGGTTTGTTGTTTGGCAAGAACACGCTTGTAGGCTGGTAGTGGCCGTGGTGCCGTGAGAGGGCTGGGTAGAAAGAAGGATGGTGCTGTGGGGCCGATGAGTGGCGCTTTTGGGCTGATGGGTGGTTGTACCTTCCCTGCCTTGCTGTTTGGACAATATGAAGAGCATCACAAGGATGCTTTGCTTTATTTGACTCGAAGCTTCATCAGAAGGTTGACAGATGCCGAGGAGACCGCGCATGCAGGACATTGCACCATCTGATCTTAAAACCATCCTGCATTCGAAACGAGCCAACATCTACTACCTGGAACACTGTCGGGTGCTGGTCAATGGCGGGCGGGTGGAGTACGTGACGGATGCCGGAAAACGTTCGTTGTACTGGAACATTCCCATCGCCAACACCACTAGCCTGCTGCTTGGAACTGGAACCTCCATCACCCAGGCGGCGATGAGAGAGTTGGCGAAGGCTGGTGTATTGGTGGGATTTTGCGGTGGGGGTGGTACGCCGTTGTTTAGCGCCAATGAGGTAGATATCGAAGCAGCTTGGTTTAGCCCTCAAAGTGAATATCGCCCTACTGAATACTTGCAAGCTTGGGTGAAGTTCTGGTTTGATGATGAGCTTCGTCTGATGGCCGCCAAACAACTGCAAACAGCTCGTATGAAGCGCTTGGCGGAGGAGTGGCAGCAGCGTGCGTTGAGGGAAGCAGGGTTCTCGGTTGAGGTTTCGGCCTTGGAAGGGCTAGTAGGCCATGCGCTGAAACAGATTGCGCGTGCCGAAGATACAGTTGCTTTGTTGACCGAAGAGGCGCGACTGACCAAAGCCTTATTCAAGTTGGCGGTGGATACGGTTGGGTATGGGGAGTTCACTCGTGCAAAACGGGGGTCTGGCACTGACCCTGCTAACCGTTTTTTGGATCATGGTAATTACTTGGCCTATGGGCTGGGGGCAACGGCAACCTGGGTACTGGGATTGCCGCATGGATTAGCCGTTCTGCACGGAAAAACCCGGCGAGGTGGGCTGGTATTCGATGCCGCAGATCTGATCAAGGATGCCTGCATCCTGCCGCAGGCTTTTTTATCTGCCATGCGGGGTGATGATGAGCAGCAGTTCAGGCGAAACTGTATCGAAGCAATGGCTCGGCGTGAGTCGCTGGATTTCATGATAGATACGCTGAAAGATATAGCGCTGACTGTGGCAAAGGAGATTTCCGCGGACAAGAAGCAGGGGGCTGATTCATGAACGTCCTGCTGGTTTCTCAATGCAGCAAACGGGCGCTGACGGAAACGCGCCGCATCTTGGATCAGTTTGCGGAGCGTAAGGGCGATAGAGTCTGGCAGACTGCCATTACCCAGGCAGGGCTTGATACGCTGAGAAAACTGCTACGTAAAACCGCACGTAAAAATACCGCGGTTGCCTGCCACTGGATTCGTGGCCGAGATCATAGCGAGTTGCTGTGGATCGTTGGGAATGGGTCGGCTTTCAATATAGAAGGGGTGGTGCCCACGGATACGACACGGCGTGACATCCTGAGAAAGGAGGATGAAAACTCTTGGCACCACCTTGAGGAGATGACGGCGCTGACGGCGCTGGCAGCCTTGATACATGACTTGGGAAAGGCTACGCAGGCTTTCCAGCAGCGCCTTCAAGATCCCTCGTGCCGAATTAAAAACCATTATCGACATGAATGGGTTTCGGTCAGGTTATTTCAGGCCTTCGTTGGTACGGATGATGACGAAGGATGGTTAAAGCGCTTGGCAGAGGCCGGTCATCAGGGTATTGATCCAGTCACCTTCGAGGCAGTTTGGCTAGATCATGTCAGTGGTCGACTTTTTCGGGATGAACTGGATGAACAGAATAAGTCTTTAGGCATGCCAAGGCCGCTGATGACGACGCTGCCCCCGCTGGCCCGTGCTGTTGCATGGCTGGTGCTTACGCACCATCGGCTCCCATGTCTCCCGGTAAAGAGTCAGACGGAAAGACGAAACGATGATTCAGAGTCGGGGGGGCGCCGCTGGCAATATTTTGGCGCCAAACCGACCTCGATCAAGTATGATGTACTGGATACCTTTCTATCAAACCTGGGGCCAGACTGGAATGAACCCCGAGAATGCTTGCCGTTGTCCGAGGTGGAGATGTATTGGCGCTTCCCGCATGGGTTGCCGGTACGTCAGCCGGCGTGGCGAAAGCAGGCAAGTCGTTACGCCCGTAAGTTGTTGGGGCAATTGACATCATCGCCTGATCGTGGCGTGGCGTGGTGTGAAGATCCTTTCGTCATGAATGTGTCTCGGTTGGGTTTGATGTTGGCCGACCACCATTATTCCAGCCTAGGGCTGGATCGACATGGTGAGGTCGTTCTGGAACGAAAGACCTTTTTACAAGACGATTCTCCTTGGTTGGCCAATACAACAAGGCGTGATCACAAACAGGTTCCCAAGCAGTCACTAGATGAGCATCTGCTGGGGGTGACGGCTCAGGCCACACTGGCCATGAAGTCTCTGCCAAGTCTCGTGCGTAGCTTGCCGGCTTTGAGAAACCATCGAGGCCTGAAAAAACGGACGCCCCAATCTCGATTCCAATGGCAGGACAAGGCCTCGGATCTGGCTGCCAGCGTGCGGCAGCGGGCGTTGTCACAAGGCGCCTTCATCGTCAATATGGCTTCTACCGGGTGTGGAAAGACGTTGGGTAATGCGCGCATCATGAATGCGCTGTCCGACCCGGCCTTGGGTATGCGTTGTGCCTTTGCCATCGGTTTGCGCACGCTAACTTTACAAACTGGACGAAGTTTTCAACATGACCTGGGCTTGAGTGACGATGAGCTGGCCATCATGGTGGGGGGCGCTGCAAGCCGGGCACTGTTCGACTATTGGGAGCAACAGGCAGAGGCATCAGGTTCTTCATCCTCGCAGGCCTTGTTGGATGAAGGTGGGCAGGTGCTGTTTGAAGGTAATGACGAGCACCCGTTGTTGACTCGTCTAGGGGCCGATGCCAAAACCCGTTCATTATTGGTGGCGCCATTGCTGGTGTGTACCGTGGATCATCTGATGCCTGCTACGGAAAGTCTGAAAGGCGGGCGCCAGATTGTGCCGATGCTCAGACTGATGGGTAGCGATTTGGTGCTGGACGAGCCGGATGACTTTGACATGGCGGACTTGCCGGCCTTGACGCGCCTGGTGTACTGGGCGGGGTTACTGGGAAGTCGTGTGCTGCTGTCGTCGGCTACCTTGCCGCCCGCTTTGGTCACAGGGCTATTCCTGGCATACCAAGCAGGTCGTGTTGTTTGGCAGCGTAATCGGGGAGAGCGTCCGTCAGAGCCGGTTCGTATCTGCTGTCTATGGGTAGATGAGTTTCATCAGGAGGCTCATGATTGCGTTGAACCTATGCAAGTGAACGCGCCTGGAGGCACTGAAAACGGTATGAGCGCGCCAAGCTTGACGGAGTCTAAAGACCTGACGTTCAAAAACCGTCATGAGGCTTTTGTTGAGAAACGGGTGAAGGCTCTGGCCAAGGCCGAGTCTCGCCGGGTTGCGAGCGTATCGAGGATACCAGATGACTGGAAGGGACTTGAACGATCCGTCTTGTATCAGCGATATGCCGATCATCTGTTGGAACAGGCTTGGAAACTGCATCAGGCTTCCCAGAATCATTTGATAGATCCTGAGTCTGGGAAGTGTTTGAGTTTTGGTTTGATCCGGATGGCCAATATTCGGACGCTGTTTGAGGTAGCGACTTATTGGTATCGGAAAGAATGCTTTATTGAAGATGTGCAGATACACCTTTGTGTCTACCATTCCCAGTTTGCATTGCTGGCCAGGTCAGCTTTGGAGCAAAAACTTGACATGGTGTTGAATCGCCGCGCTGACCCTAAGCAAGCCGATCCGGTTCTGCGTCAAGCGCTGGTTCGTGAAGCGCTGAAGAGTAGTGATAAACAACACCACCTGTTCATCGTTCTTGGGAGTCCGGTTACGGAGGTTGGGCGGGATCATGATTATGATTGGGCCGTGGTCGAACCCTCCTCCATGCGTTCGATCATTCAGCTGGCGGGGCGTGTTCGGCGCCACCGCGCGGGCGAGGTACACGAGCCAAACATCATCATTGTTGATAGAAACTTCCGTTCATTATTGTTGGGCGTGGGTTCTTCCAAGGCAGCCTATTGCAGACCGGGCTTCGAGTTGGATGATGAAGGGGCGACGGTGCGCGAAGATGGTAAGAAGATTTCGTTTCCCTTTCATCTCAAAGAGCATCGGGTTCGAGAGCTTTTGAAACGGGAAAGGGGAGAGAAGGAGTCATGGGTTATCGACGCCGTGCCGAGAATCCATGTTCAAGGGGGGCGCTTGGAACCGAAGAGAAGTTTGACGGATCTGGAACATGCGCGGATGCATGATGCCATGCTGCCGAGAGCTGCTGATAAGCGCCTGCTTACGCCGGCTTCGAGAGCAGCCAGCTTGTGCTGGACGGCGGGTATGGCCGGGTGGGGGAGCGGATTGTTGCCGCAGTTGCAAAGATTCCGCTACGATCCATCAGGCCATGTGGACATGGCAATGTTGCCGGATGAGTATGAAGAGAAATTGGAGCTTCACCGTATCGCGGATGGGCCAAAGGCATGGCAGAAGCTTTATGTCAAAGAAGAGAGCAGCCGACTTCGGCGTTTGCAGGGGCTGGAAAGTTCGAAGGTGGTGCGCCCCTGGTTGCAGGTCGAGCTGCTTCAGGTGTTACGTGTGTATGCCGAGAACAACGACATGAGCCTGCGACGTGCTGCTGAGCGTTTTGCCACGTTGTCACTTCCCAAGCGGGATGAGCGTTGGCTGTATCATCCGCTGTTGGGGTTTTCACGAGAGGACTGAGGCGTTTGGGGCACAGAAACTCGCACGGTTTGGAACCCGAGCGACGAAGATTGTAGACTTTTTGAAATGATGAGCTGCTTGATGAGACAGGTGTGTTGATGGAACAGAAATCCGCCGACGAACAGGAACCGCCAGCTTCTTCTTATCGGGAGGCAATCGATCGTTTTTTACGAGATAGACTGAAGGAGAGATTGGAAAAAGTCAAAGGAGAGGGTGCCGAGGAAGCGGTGACAAAAGAACGTGCGAAATTCGAACGCTCTGTCTGGCTAAAAGATGCAGCACGCCGCGTGAAGCAAATAAGGGCTGTAACCCATTCCTTGAAGCCCATTCATCCTGATGCGCAAGGCACCAACCTGTACGTCAAACCATCCGACTTGCCGGTGTTGAATGATGTGGGTAGTCATGTGTTACGCACAGGGTTGGTTGCCGACGTGGTGGGTAATGCCGCGGCATTGGATGTTTACAAGTTGCTGAAGCTGGAGGTTAACGGCAAGTCTCTGCTTGCGATCTTGGAAGAAGGGGCTGAAGAGGGCGTGGAGGCTTTGGACACTGATCCAGTCGAGGCACAGGCATTGCGTTCTGCCTTTCTTGGTCTTTTGGCGGCAGAAACAGCCGTGCCATCCTCCCATACGCTTGCCAAGCAGTTGTATTGGTTGAGCGGGGAGGATCCGTCCAACGATCTTGACTACGAATTGTTGGCGCCGCTTTATGCAACTTCTTTGGCCCATGTTGTTCATTGGGCTATCCGTGATGATCGTTTTGGTGAGGCGGCCAAAGAGGCGAGAGAGGCACGAAAAAACCGACGATGGCACGATGGCGAAGTAAAAGTCTATCCTGGATTGGCTGAACAGAAGTTTGGTGGAACAAAGCCTCAAAACATCAGCCAGCTCAACAGTGAAAGAGGCGGTGTCAACTATTTGCTTTCCTGTGCGCCTCCGCACAGTATGCGAACAGAGTTGCCTCTGCCTTCTTATCAGAAAACAGTATTTGGGCCGTTTTTTCAACGACGTTCAGCGGTCAGGCGTGCTGTTCGGGGCTTGAGAGAGTTTCTCCTGACCAATCCACCAGAAAACATGGCCACTGAACGGATACGGGAGCGCTATCTGAGCACGATCATTGATGAGTTGTTGGTTATGGCCGGAGAGATGCGGATGGCGTTGCCTCCTGGTTGGAGTTGTGATGAGACACGGTTTGGCGCTTTGCCAGATTCGGAGAAGTTGTGGCTAGATCCATTGAGGGCCAGCCTTTCCGGGCAGGAGGCGTTTGCCTCGGCTTGGTTCAGGCTGGACTGGCCTGATGACGTGGGTAGACGATTTGGCCTCTGGCTTAATCAGAAGTTGAGAAGAGATCTGCCCGTTGGTGATGTCGAAGCAAGGGAGTGGGGGAGGCTTCTCATGTCCGAGGCGTCTGGTTTTCGGCAGCAGCTCAGGGCGCTGGGCGCTCGGATCAATGACTCGCGTGATTCCGGTGATCTCAACCAGCTGCCGCAAGAGGGGGGATGGTTATGACAGCACATCATCCAACAGCCATTCTGGTGTTGCCACACCTGCACGTTCAGAATGCGAATGCTATCGCCAGCCCCATGACGCATGGTTTCCCTGCCATGACGGCGTTCCTAGGGTTCATGTGGGCATTTCAGCGCAGACTGAATGCAGCCGGTGTGCCGCTGAACCTTCATCAGGTTGGGGTCATTTGCCATCACCATCAGGAGCATGCTTCCGGGGCATACGCCAAGGTGTTTCACTTGACCAGAAATCCGGTCAATAAAGATGGTGGTAGTGCGGCCATGGTTGAACAGGGCCGTATTCATTTGGACTTGACCCTGATCTTCGATGTGTCAGAGCGAGTGGCAGATGGTTCCTACGCGCAGATGGTGCAAGGCAATGAGGCGCGCCTTGATGCATGGACGACCCAGGTAGAACATGTACTGCATGTCATGCGGCTGGCTGGGGGAAGCCTCATGCCGCCTGCTTTGGCAACTACTCGGTCGTTCAAACCATGGTTGGCGATCGTGCCAGACGAAGAGGTTGAGCGTGAACGTTGTTTCCGAAGCTGGCGTAGGCAGTGGCTGCCGGGTTCTGTGTTGGTTGGCAGGGATGATCTGTTGCAAAGTAGGTGGCAGGAACTGAAGCAGCACGATGAGCGTACCTCTTTGTTGGATGCCTGGCTTCATGCCTCACGCTTCAACTACCGCCCTATAGGGAATGCCGAACTGTTGAAACAGCTCAAAGCGGGTGAGGTTGAATGGGGAGACCCTCATAGGCAGAAAGGGAGTGGTTGGGTCGTGCCCATACCGGTTGGGTATGCAGCATTGACTCCTTGTCATGAGCCTGGCAGTGTCAAAAATGCCAGGGATGCCTCTGTGCCATTCCGGTTTGTCGAGTCCATCCATTCGTTGGGGGAGTGGATCAGTCCGCATCGTTTGGGTCGATTGGAAGACCTGTTTTGGCATGCAGAAACGAATGAAGAGAAGGGAGTTTACCGCTGTCGCAGTGGTTACGAACCAAAGTTGGATGATGAGTCTGATGAGAACGGCTCAGATGATCTCCTTGAGGAGGAAGATGAGGTTTATGGCTATGACTGAGGCATGAATTTTCTGGATGAACAATCTATAGACCATTGCTTGAAAAATCAGAGATAAACCTATCATGTCAAACGAACTCAAAACTGCTTCTGTTCTGGCCTTTGAACGAAAACTGGATCCTTCGGACGGTGTCATGCATGCAGGCCGTTGGGATGAGCGTGACAAGGCCGATGCCTGGGTTCCTGTTCAAGTACGGGAAAAGTCCGTTCGTGGAACCATCTCGAACCGCTTGAAGGCAAAAGATCAAGACCCGGCAAAGCTAGACAAGCAGATTGAAAGCCCTAACCTTCAGAAGGTGGATGTTGCCTCCTTGCCGCACCAGATGGATACCCTGAAGCTCAGTTTTACGCTGAAAGTTCTGAGCGGTGTGGGTGAGCCATCTGCTTGCAACAGTGTGGAGTACAAGAACAAGCTGTTGGAGGCTGTACGCTCTTATGTGTCGGCACATGGCTATGGCGCCCTCGCGCAGCGTTATGCTGCCAATATTGCCAATGCGCGTTTCCTCTGGCGTAATCGGATTGGTGCCGAGCGCGTTGAAGTCAGGGTTCGTCAGAGGACGGGGGAGGAGCAGGAAAGCGCTTGGCGCTTCCAGGCGCTTGATCTGGATTTGAGGTCTTTTGATGCATTGGATGATCGGGTCAAGTCCTTGGCCAAGGTCATGACACAGGGGTTCAGCGGTGAGGCGCATGTGCTGCTGGAAGTGGAGGCTTTTGCCAAGGTGGGAGCAGGGCAGGAGGTTTTCCCGTCTCAGGAGCTAATTCTTGGTAAAAGCGCTAGTGATAAAAGTAAAACCCTCTATGCCATTGGGGGGGCGGAGCAACATGTTGCGGCTATTCACTCTCAAAAAATTGGGAATGCGTTGCGTACCATTGATGATTGGTATGAAGGTGCTGGCGAGCTTGGGCCTATTGCGGTAGAGCCATATGGGTCAGTCACCACTCAGGGTAAGGCTTATCGTCAACCCAAGCAGAAGATTGATTTTTACAATCTGCTGGATGCCTGGGTATTGAGAGGTAAGGTTCTGCCTGTTGAGCAACAGCATTTTGTGATTGCTACCCTTATCCGGGGTGGTGTGTTTGGCGATAGTGAGAAATGACGGCAGGTTTGGTCATGCTCAGTCACTTCATCGACATTCAGGTTCGGGCTGATCCGGAGTTTAGTCAGCCGCAACTGTTGGCAGCGCTTTACGCCAAACTGCATCGTCAGCTTGTTCGCCAGCAGTCGGACGATATTGCCGTTAGCTTTCCCGGTTACTCAGATAGTCCGCGAGGGCTGGGCGACAGGCTGCGCTTGTTAGGTTCTCAGTCGGCGCTGGAAAAGTTGATGGCCTCGGATTGGCTACTTGGCATGCGCGATCATGTCGGCATCGGTCAGATGGATACGGTACCTGCTCACGCTGTTCATCGACGATTAAAGCGGTGTCAGTTCAAGACGAGTGCTGAGAGGCTGCGCCGGCGCTATTGCAAACGGCATCAAGTCACGGCAGAAGAGGCTCTAAGGGTGTTGCCGGATGAGCCTCCCCCTCGCATTCAACTACCTTATGTGCGTCTTCGGAGTTCAAGTACTGGTCAGACATTCAGTTTGTTCTTGAGTCTGGAAGAGCCGTTGCCTGCCCCGATTGAAGGCCGTTTCAATGCTTACGGCCTCAGCACAGAGGCCAGTATCCCCTGGTTTTGACCCTTTTTCCGGGGCGCTAGAATTGGCCCCGGAAAATCAATGACTTAGCGTGAAGGCAAAAGTTTCCCTTCACTGTTGTTAGAACGACAAAGTTCTTTAACAATCAAGGACTTGTTTCGTTTATCATCTAGTGACCTGCCGCATAGGCAGCTCAGAAATACACGAAACAGGGAACTGTAATATGCTACATGTGACCTGCCGCATAGGCAGCTCAGAAAAGCCATGTCTTCCACAATCCGACCGCCCACGCGTGACCTGCCGCATAGGCAGCTCAGAAAATCCGAATCCGGAAGCCAGACTACGACCTCTGGTGACCTGCCGCATAGGCAGCTCAGAAACCTACAATGAACCCATCGTAACTAAACACATAGTGACCTGCCGCATAGGCAGCTCAGAAATGCCCCCGATGGCCCGTCTAGGGGTACGGGCGGTGACCTGCCGCATAGGCAGCTCAGAAACATGTCTTACCTAATCGTCCGCCGTACCGTCAGTGACCTGCCGCATAGGCAGCTCAGAAAATGATGATTGATCCTGTGGAGACGCCGAAGTGGTGACCTGCCGCATAGGCAGCTCAGAAAAACCTACAATACACCCACACACACAAAGGAACGTGACCTGCCGCATAGGCAGCTCAGAAATGTCAGCTCTGCTACGTTCGACACCGCTGAGCGTGACCTGCCGCATAGGCAGCTCAGAAATCTGTCACGCTGTGACAGAAAGCAGCTACGTTGTGACCTGCCGCATAGGCAGCTCAGAAAGTCAGCGTAGATTATCCCGCAGCTACCGGGTAGTGACCTGCCGCATAGGCAGCTCAGAAAGATGGAATCGATCTGATTGATCGGGATGGTTTGTGACCTGCCGCATAGGCAGCTCAGAAACGCCCTGGATGACTCGTACAGGGGTACGGCGGGTGACCTGCCGCATAGGCAGCTCAGAAATTCCAGCTCGAGCTGCCCCACACCCTTGGGGGGTGACCTGCCGCATAGGCAGCTCAGAAATGCCCCCCGAAGCAGTCCCTGTCCCCGCTGGAGTGACCTGCCGCATAGGCAGCTCAGAAAGCTGATGATAGCGGGACTGTAGTCGATACTGTGTGACCTGCCGCATAGGCAGCTCAGAAAAAGCCAGTACCCGGTGCTGTCGGCCCGGGCGTGTGACCTGCCGCATAGGCAGCTCAGAAATTTGTGTTTGCGGATTGCCGCTATCACGTCGTGTGACCTGCCGCATAGGCAGCTCAGAAATTCACAGGTGTCGGGGTGGATGATCACAACCCGTGACCTGCCGCATAGGCAGCTCAGAAAAGAGACAGTTGTTCGGTTGTCCAGCCGTAGTTGTGACCTGCCGCATAGGCAGCTCAGAAACTGGTATGTTCCAAACAGACGAGTAACCAACCGTGACCTGCCGCATAGGCAGCTCAGAAACAACCGACGTGGCCATCGCCTGTCATGCCCGGGTGACCTGCCGCATAGGCAGCTCAGAAAACGTCTGGTTAACCCGTGGGTGCCCGCCTACGGTGACCTGCCGCATAGGCAGCTCAGAAAAGGGTATGGGGCAGGTTGAGTCCGAAGGTTGTGTGACCTGCCGCATAGGCAGCTCAGAAAACGGGGCGCCCCGCTTATAGCGGATTGTCCAGGTGACCTGCCGCATAGGCAGCTCAGAAAAATCCAGCAACCGGCGCTGTCGGCCTTGGCGTGTGACCTGCCGCATAGGCAGCTCAGAAACGGAAGCAGTCCCTGTCCCTACCGGGTTCGGGTGTGACCTGCCGCATAGGCAGCTCAGAAAAGAAGTGTCGACGGACAGGGCATCGATATTGTGTGACCTGCCGCATAGGCAGCTCAGAAAAACTCCGCCACCCCTGTCAATAGCAGCGACGCGTGACCTGCCGCATAGGCAGCTCAGAAACAGGCATGTTCCAGACAGACGATTGACCAACCGTGACCTGCCGCATAGGCAGCTCAGAAAAGCGAGCCGTACACAACCTTCGGACTCAACCTGTGACCTGCCGCATAGGCAGCTCAGAAAGTACACAACCTTCAGACTCGACTTACCCCATACGTGACCTGCCGCATAGGCAGCTCAGAAATTAGGCTATGCCGGCACACTCGACAGACTCGCGTGACCTGCCGCATAGGCAGCTCAGAAAACAACCGCATCAACCAGACCGCCGGGCTTTGAGTGACCTGCCGCATAGGCAGCTCAGAAAGCCGGGCTTTGAAGCTACCGGCGGACGAAATTGTGACCTGCCGCATAGGCAGCTCAGAAAATGTAGGTGCGTGCTCTACGTGTCCATCAGCGGTGACCTGCCGCATAGGCAGCTCAGAAATTGAATTGCCGCCATGCTTCCAGGTACGGGATGTGACCTGCCGCATAGGCAGCTCAGAAACTGCACGGCGCCCGTCTGTACATGCCCGAAGGGTGACCTGCCGCATAGGCAGCTCAGAAAAACAGGGCCCCTACAATGACAGCACTGAAACAGTGACCTGCCGCATAGGCAGCTCAGAAATGGCGGGCTGATCTTGTAATGTTGCGAGAGTCGTGACCTGCCGCATAGGCAGCTCAGAAATGACAAACGGTTGTTGACGGGGGCCAACAGGGGTGACCTGCCGCATAGGCAGCTCAGAAATGACCCCGACAAACGGTTGTTGACGGGGGCCAGTGACCTGCCGCATAGGCAGCTCAGAAACGGGCCCGCACGTACGCAGCCGGCGGCTGCTTGTGACCTGCCGCATAGGCAGCTCAGAAATCAAGAACCGGGGTCTGGTATGAAGACCGACTGTGACCTGCCGCATAGGCAGCTCAGAAAAACAGGGCCCCTACAATGACAGCACTGAAACAGTGACCTGCCGCATAGGCAGCTCAGAAATGGCGGGCTGATCTTGTAATGTTGCGAGAGTCGTGACCTGCCGCATAGGCAGCTCAGAAATGACAAACGGTTGTTGACGGGGGCCAACAGGGGTGACCTGCCGCATAGGCAGCTCAGAAATGACCCCGACAAACGGTTGTTGACGGGGGCCAGTGACCTGCCGCATAGGCAGCTCAGAAACGGGCCCGCACGTACGCAGCCGGCGGCTGCTTGTGACCTGCCGCATAGGCAGCTCAGAAAGCCGGGCCCTGCATCGCATCGCGGACAGCGTGGTGACCTGCCGCATAGGCAGCTCAGAAATTGCTTGGGTTGGTTACCCACGACCCCGCTAGGTGACCTGCCGCATAGGCAGCTCAGAAAATCGGATACCCGCGGGGCCGCAGCTGTCAACTGTGACCTGCCGCATAGGCAGCTCAGAAATACATCATCAGCGGGGACGTGTTGATCGGAATGTGACCTGCCGCATAGGCAGCTCAGAAATATCGATACCCGAATCAAGTCAGGGGGTGAGTGTGACCTGCCGCATAGGCAGCTCAGAAATTCTGCGAAAACGTCCACGAAGCGGAATCACCGTGACCTGCCGCATAGGCAGCTCAGAAATACCGTGGGTATGAGCGGCGGGTTTGGTCCGAGTGACCTGCCGCATAGGCAGCTCAGAAATACTGTAACGCAGCCCTGTCGTGGGTAGCCAGGTGACCTGCCGCATAGGCAGCTCAGAAAACCATCCGTTACCTTCGCAGGTGTCGGGGTGGGTGACCTGCCGCATAGGCAGCTCAGAAAGGCGGCTCTGGCACTGTCGGAGACTTGCAGGGGTGACCTGCCGCATAGGCAGCTCAGAAAATACGAGTTGATAGGCAAAAGCTATGGGGTAGGTGACCTGCCGCATAGGCAGCTCAGAAACAGTATAGACGGATGTACGACATTCAGACTCGGTGACCTGCCGCATAGGCAGCTCAGAAAAGCCACGATTGCCACAATCCAGCTGCCCACGTGTGACCTGCCGCATAGGCAGCTCAGAAAAAAACATACGGCCCGGTTGTACGCAGATAGAAGTGACCTGCCGCATAGGCAGCTCAGAAATTTCACAGAATCGATCTGATTGACGGGGACGGGTGACCTGCCGCATAGGCAGCTCAGAAATACGGCTCCGACGAGGCCGCTGCATTCGATATGTGACCTGCCGCATAGGCAGCTCAGAAAGCAACCCCATACGCCGATCGGATTCGCAACGTGTGACCTGCCGCATAGGCAGCTCAGAAAGTCGTAGACGGGTTGACCCTGTCCCTTTCTGTCGTGACCTGCCGCATAGGCAGCTCAGAAAAGTAGTCAGTCCCGACATCGGATCGGGTACAAGTGACCTGCCGCATAGGCAGCTCAGAAAATACGAACAGTGCTGATAGGGTGATTGTCGAGGTGACCTGCCGCATAGGCAGCTCAGAAAAGACCGACGATTAACCACACACACCAAGGAAAGTGACCTGCCGCATAGGCAGCTCAGAAATCGATCAGCGGGGCGCTTACGGTGGGTGGGCCGTGACCTGCCGCATAGGCAGCTCAGAAAATGACCTCAGCCTCAAACAACCTGCACGCCGTGTGACCTGCCGCATAGGCAGCTCAGAAAAGCGAGATCGAGGGCGATATCCGTATCGTGCTGTGACCTGCCGCATAGGCAGCTCAGAAACATACCCTTGCCGATATCCCCGACATGTTCCAGTGACCTGCCGCATAGGCAGCTCAGAAATGTCGGGCCCGGAAACACTCATGGACAGGATCGTGACCTGCCGCATAGGCAGCTCAGAAATATCCCCGCCGGGTTCGGGTACCTGCTTACCCGTGACCTGCCGCATAGGCAGCTCAGAAACCAGTGAACCCGACGAAGGGCACCATTGCGGTGTGACCTGCCGCATAGGCAGCTCAGAAAACAAATCTGACCCGGTAGCTATTGTCGGCTGCGTGACCTGCCGCATAGGCAGCTCAGAAACACCGAGGCCGAAGCAGTCAGGCATGCCCAGGGTGACCTGCCGCATAGGCAGCTCAGAAAAGCGCATTTGCACTTTGGTGGGGGGAAGGGGGGTGACCTGCCGCATAGGCAGTCTAGATCCGAAGGGGGGAGTTTTAGTATGGGTTCGTGCCCATGTACTTTCTGCTTTGTCAAGGAACAACTCCCTACCCACCTCAATAACCCATCACTATAGTCCCCTCCACAACTTCCTTCCCAACTGCTCCAAAGGGGACATTCATCATGCCAAAGCTTGCAGGCGAGAGTCTGGTTTTCCATTGCCCGTCGGTTGATGAGAACGCACGTTGTTCGATGAGTTTCGTGCGCACGTTACGCATACCGGATGATGGCAAGGCTTATCCATTGCCGCCGGGGATCGGTCAGTTCGATCTGGTGTCGGTAGACGAACATGCAGCCTCGGTGCCACAGGCATGGCAACGGCAGGGTGGGTTCATGCTACCGATGTATCAGGCAGAGGCGCTCTGGATTCAGTTCTATCCGAGTGCGCATGCTGTGCATGTCATTCCGTGGCCGTTTGCAATCCAGGTTGCCACAGGGGGAGTCAATGCCATCAGTGGCAGTCTTTGGAAGCCTGATCAGAGGTTGGTGCATCAGCCGCAGGATTATGTGGTGGTGCCGGGGCAGCCGTGGCTGGACGGGTTCTGTGTGGGTAATGGCTTCATCCGGCAGTTCGTGGCAATGCCTTTCGGCGAGGGCTTCACGGCCGAGGAGCAGCTGATGGGCGAGGCTAAAAAAGGCGGGTTGCAGATCAGGGCGGTGCCAATGAAGCGGGATGCTTATGAGTCGTTGATCGAGCAGGAAAAGGGGCGCTTTGGTGCCGCTTATACCTTGCTTGGTGGTGACATTCCTGCTCCAGTCCCTTGTATTTGCCCGTCGTTCGGCTTCGCCCCTGGCGGACGCATGGTGCAGGATCTGTACAAGAGTGACTTTGAGCCGGATGTCTGGGATGAGGAAAATGCTGTTCAGACTTTCATCCATGTACTGAACAGTCTGCAATGGCAGCAGGTGACGGGGCGAGCGATGCCGCATCCTCCTGCATCAGCCAGCAAATACACCTCGGCTGGTCTGCCCTGGTTTGATTACTACGATGACAGTAGGTGCTCGCTGGAGGGAAGTGAGAGGCTTGCTGGATTGGAGAGTGTGGCAGCACGAAAAAACCGGCTTGGTGATGCGTTGCCTGATAATGATTCAGTCGTTCCGTCATCGGTCATCCAGCTGAAGAAACGCTGAGGTTTCATGTCAGGTTGAATGCTTGACCCACGACCCTGCTGTTACTCAATCAACACCCAGTGCCATGCCTCACAAGGCATCAGGCCCTTTACTCAAACTGCCTCACCACCGCCACGCCGTCCCCAACGGATCACCATTCATGAACAGATACGGGTTCCCGTTTGGTAGGGCAGATACCTGCGGTTGCAGATAGCGGCCGGTTGCTGGGTCGTAGTCGCCCTGAACGCTGGTGTAGAGGCCGGTTTCGTGGTCTATCCATTGGCCGGGGAAGCGGATCAGCGGATCAGCGGATCTTCCTGGTACTGCTTGGCCAAGCTCTCGTGTTTGACCATTCTTGGCCAGGCGCTTTGCAGGTTGAGGTTGCCGAAGGCTTCGCCGAATGGGGCGTGGATCATGCCCCAGTTGACGTAGGCGGCTGGTGTGGTGGTGGCCAAAGGCAGGCCGCGCTGGTCGACATGAACCCAGCGTACCTTGTACTCCCGTTGGCGTGAACCGGTGGTGCTGTCTTCAGTTGCTGTTTGGGGGCTTGGTTTGGTGTCTGAATCGCCCTTGTCGATCGTGCAGGCCAGCTTGGCTGTGTCCGTATCGGTGGCGGCGCTTGTCGTGGTGGCGGTAGTCCGGCTGTCTTTCGCTTCGTCATCACCCAGCGTCTGAGCCGGGTTGTCCTCGTGTTGGTCGAGTACCAGTAGTGGGATCTTGCCTCGATACCACCAGGTGCGCATCAGTGGCCGATGGGTGCCCACTTCGGCTTGAAGCAGGCCGTCCTGATAGTCGTAGAAGCGCCATTCGGTGCCCTGCTGACGTGCGATGCGTTCACCGCGGTGGTTGTAGTAATAGCGTATCTGCCGGCCGTCCGGATGTGTCATTTGGCGGATGAGGTTGGCGGGATGCCAGCTGATTTGCCAGTTCTGCCATTGGCGCGGACGGCCGCTTGTGTCGTAGGGCACGCCCGTGTAGCGGTGGGCGCCTGTCACGACATTATGCTGGGTCTGTACCGGTTTGTCTCGACGAGTTTTGAAGCTTTGACTGAGGCGGTTGCCTTGCTGATCCCAGCCATAATGCCAGGAGAAGAGTGGGCCGTCGGCTGCAAATTGTTCAAAATCCCAGACAGCATCGGTGAGACGGCCGGCGGTGTCATGCTGGTAGGTGAGCGGTACTGCGCCTGTTTCATGGGCGGAGACGCGCCCATCGGGGCCATAGCGTAGGCGAAAGCGGTAGACAATGTTCTGGCTACTCATGATGTCGGCAAAGGCCATCACCTGTTGCGCATGCAATTGCCGTTTGTCATCAAACCATGCCTGGGTATAGAGACCATTGGCATGATGAAAGAGCAGCTCTTCGCCGCCCAGGCTGTTTTTTCCGGCGAGTTCTATGGTGATGAGGTTGCCGGGATGTCTTTCGCCCAATTTGAAGTTGAGCGCATCGATGAACTCCACCTTGTCTTTCTTTCGCCAGAAGCCGATTTCTGCGCCATTGGGCAGGGTGATGCTCATGGGTTTTCGCACGTCCTGGTGGTAACGAAAACGGGTCTGAAAGCGCTGGGATTGTTGACTGCCTGCCGGGTGAACGATGGCAACCCGTTCGACCAGCCGGTTCTTCTCGTCGTATTGATAGCTTTCGGTGAAGGAAGGGCTGCTCACCTGCCGCAGGTTTTTGCCCTCATACCGGTAATGGGTGCTTTCGTTGAAACCGTCGGCATCGGTGAGATGTCTGGACAGGGGGCGGCCGTAGGGGTCTAGATCGATGCGGATGTGTCCGCCACTGCCGTCCCTGGCCTCGATCAACTGGTCGGCCAGATCATGAAAATACTCGTTCTTGCCGATGTCGGCGCTCTGGAGAAGGGTGATGCGTCCGAAGTCGTCCTGAAGGATGGTGGATCCGGCGTTGCTAGGCTTGGCGGGGCTGGTCGTGGCCGGTGTGGCAAGTTGCTGAAGATTGGCTGGCCAGTGTTCGGCACCGATGATCAGTGCGGTTTGCAGCCAGGGCATGTGCTGTGGGTTGAGTTTGGCGCCGATCGCGTTTTGGATGATGAGGGCGGATGTTGATTCGGTGTTGGACGTTTTGGGTTTTTTCGTGTCTGTTGAGTGCTGGGCTGTCTGGGGTTTTTTCTGTTTTGCTTTTACGCTCAGCCCGTCATCGGTGCCGGGTAGGGGGCCATCGATGCCACTCAGTTTGCCCTTGGCATCATGGATCAGTTTGATTTGTCGGCGAATGTGCTTGCCATGACTATAGCCGCTTTCGGTGATCATCACGGGCCGCTGCTTGCCTGCCACCGGGGCATAGTCGATGCGCAGTTCATGATGTTTGCCCGGCTCGATACTGGGCCGACTCAGCCGGGTGGGCAGGGTGTTGTCCGGGCCGGCGTATTCGATTTGAAAGGGGTGGCTTGTGCTGTGGCCGACCACCGGGGCAGGTTTGGACAAGGGAACGGCGAAGGCGCAGTCAGCCAGCAGCAGCGCCAGGGAGGCGTGGACGATCTTCATGGGCAGCCTTTTCGTGTCAAAACCGATGAGGCTTTTCACTGTAGGCTCAGATGTCCCGTCTGGGTATCGGCCAAATGGCCGATTGGGGGCTTGGGTCTAAGCCATTTGGCCGAGTCGGCCGATAAACGGCAGTTTGGCGCCTGTTATGGACGTGGTTCGCGGGGACGAAGCCCATAACACGCTTCATACACCCTCAGCCCATCTGCCGCTGCCTTTTGTACCATGCCACCGTCCGCTCCAACCCTTCCCGCAGCCCGATCCGTGGCAGCCAGCCGCCCAGGGCGGCGCTGGCGGTTTCCAGGTCGGCGTGACGGGCTTGCTCGTTCTTGCGGGCGAGCTGGGCCGAGATGGTGGGCTGGATGTCGGTGCCGATGATGTCTCGGATGATGTCCACCACCGTGGCGATGGTGTCGAGCTTGCCCCAGCCCACATCGATGCTGGCGGGACTGGCTTTGGGCAGCAGTGAGCCGCGGATCAGTGCCTCGGCCACGTCTTCGGCATGAATCCAGTCGCAGAGCCGGCCGCCGCTGCTGATGGCGGGGGATTGGCCGGCCAGGTACGAGAGGATGACGGAGGGCACGATGCGCCGGTCGTTGGGGTCATACTCGCCATAGGCCATGCCGATGCGCATGTTGATGACGTTGGCGTCGTAGAGCTGATTGAGGCTGCCGGAGAGTACCTCGACCATCGCTTTGCTCATGCCATAGGGCGAACCGAGCTTGAGCGGTTCGCGCCAGGGGGAGGCGTGCTCGAAGGAGCCGGGCAGAATCACGCGGCACTCGGGCACCTTGTCCATCGCGCCCAGGATGATGTTGATGCTGGCGCCCACGTTGATCTGAAGCGCGTTGGCGATGGAGGCGATGGAGCGGTCGGTGTTGGCGTAGCCGGCCAAGTGGATCAGCTGCGTGGGTTGAAGCTGGTGCAGCGTGTGGGCACAGGCTTCTTCGCTGCTGAAGTCGATGGTCTGCTGCTGGATGCTGTCGTCTGCCAGCGGCTGGGTGCCGGGGCGACGCAGCGCGATGATCTGAGCGCCTTGCTGCTTCAGCAGGCGAATGATGTGCCGCCCCAGAAAGCCGGAGGCACCCGAGATGGCAAAACGGTGGGCGGAGAGATCAGGCAGGGGGGCAACTGTCATGGCGGCAGTGGTCAGCAAGCTGATTGATGCAGAGCGTATGGCATCGGATATTACCCGAGGTCAACGGATTCGATACCGCACCAGATCGGTGATCTCATGCCCCAGCCGCTCACCGCGTCGCTCGAAGCGGGTGGAGGGGCGCGGGCAGGGGAGTGAGGTCGAGGGCATGGGGCCGGGGGCGGTCTCGCTCAGCGTGTCGAAGCCGTTCAGCACCTCGGTCATCTGGTCGGCGTAGTCCTGCCAGTCGGTAGCCAGGTGCAGGTAGCCGCCGGGCTTCAGCCGGCTGATGAGTTGGGCCACGAAGGGCGACTGGATGAGGCGGCGCTTGTGGTGGCGGGCCTTGGGCCAGGGGTCGGGAAAGAAGACATGGATGCCGTCGAGCGAGTCTGGCGCGATCATCTGCGACAAGACTTCGGTGGCGTCATGCTCCATCACGCGCAGGTTCTGAAGCCCTTTCTGCTCAATGAGCTTCAACAGCGCGCCCACGCCGGGTGTATGCACGTCGATGGCGATGAAGTTGATGTCTGGCGCGTTGGCCGCGATCTCGGCCGTGGTGTCGCCCATGCCAAAGCCGATTTCCAGCACGACGGGGGCCTGCCGGCCGAAGGCCGCTGCATGGTCCACCGGTGTGGGCTGAAAACGCAGGCCGAAGACGGGCATCATCCGCTCATAGGCATCGCGCTGCGCGTTGGAGAAGTGTGAGCGGCGCAGCACGTAGCTGCGGATGGCGCGGTGGTGAGGCGCAGCGCCCCCGGAGGGCGTTCCATCAGCCACCGGGGACCGCGTTGGGGCATTGCCGGCAGGGGCGTTCGCTGTCTGTTCGTCCTTGGGAGAGGCGGTGTTGAGGGCGGCGGTAGAGGGGGCTGCGGGAGCGCTGTCAGCAGGGTTCGACATCAAACGGCAAAAAGTGATCGACAAGAGGGGAGATTCTACGCGGGGCAAACCGGCGTGTTGGCGGGCTGAGCCGTCAGCCCCGCATGCTTGGCAACAGCCCCTCGGTGGGCGACGAGGGGGTGGCGGCGTAGTATTTGCGCGGCATGCGGCCGGCCAGATAGGCGAGCCGCCCGGCCTCGACGCCGGCTTTCATGGCGCGGGCCATCATGATCGGATCCTGGGCCTTGGCGATGGCGGTGTTCATCAGCACGGCCGAGCAACCCAGTTCCATCGCGATGGTGGCATCAGAGGCCGTGCCCACGCCGGCATCGACGATGACGGGCACTTTGGCCTGCTCCAGAATGAGCTTGAGGTTCCATGGGTTCAGGATGCCCATGCCGGAGCCGATCAGCGAGGCCAGCGGCATGATGGCCACACAGCCCATGTCTTCGAGCATCTGCGCCTGGATGGGGTCGTCGCTGCAATACACCATCACCTCGAAGCCTTCCTTCACCAGCGTGCGGGCGGCGGCCAGTGTTTCGGGCATGTTCGGGAACAGGTTGTTTTCGTTGCCGAGCACTTCCAGCTTGCAGAGGTTGTGGCCGTCGAGCAGTTCGCGGGCCAGCCGCAGTGTGCGCACGGCATCTTCGGCGGTGTAGCACCCGGCCGTGTTGGGCAGGATGCAGAAGCGTTCGGGCGGCACGGCGTCGAGCAGGCTCGGCTCGCCCGCGTGCTGGCCGATGTTGGTTCGGCGGATGGCCACGGTCACGATCTCGGTGCCGC
>JAUNKF010000047.1 GCA_030532895.1 Lautropia sp.
ATCAATCCATGAGCGAATACCTCTTCACCTCCGAATCCGTTTCCGAAGGCCACCCCGACAAGGTAGCCGACCAGATTTCCGACGCCATCCTCGACGCCCTGCTGGCCCAAGACCCCACCTCCCGCGTGGCGGCCGAAACCCTCTGCACCACCGGCCTCGTGCTGCTGGCTGGCGAGATCACGTCCCAGGCCAACATCGACTACATCGGCATCGCCCGGGACACGATCAAGAAAATCGGTTACGACAACACCGATTACGGCATCGACTACAAAGGCTGCTCGGTGCAGGTGGCCTATGACAAGCAAAGCCCCGACATCGCCCAGGGCGTGGATCACGCCGAGGACGACAACCTCGACCAGGGCGCGGGCGACCAGGGCCTGATGTTCGGCTACGCCTGCGACGAAACCCCGGTGCTGATGCCGGCCGCCATCCATTATGCCC
Source organism: Lautropia sp. (assembly GCA_030532895.1). Lineage (GTDB taxonomy): Bacteria > Pseudomonadota > Gammaproteobacteria > Burkholderiales > Burkholderiaceae_E > Lautropia. Next base: position 442 of record JAUNKF010000047.1, read on the forward strand.
ATCGGATCGTCGAGCGTCAGGCCCAGCTGCGCCGTGACGGCCGCCTGCCCTGGCTGCGTCCGGATGCCAAATCGCAGGTCACGCTGCGCTATGTGGACGGCAAGCCCGAGTCGATCGAAACCATCGTGCTGTCCACCCAGCACCACCCCGAGATCAGCCAGAAGGATCTGAAGGAGGCGGTGATCGAGGAAATCATCAAGCCGGTGCTGCCAGCCGAGCTGGTGAAGGGTGACATCAAGTACCTGATCAACCCGACCGGTCGCTTCGTGATCGGTGGCCCGCAGGGCGACTGCGGTCTGACCGGCCGCAAGATCATCGTCGACACCTATGGTGGCGCAGCCCCACACGGAGGTGGCGCCTTCTCAGGCAAGGATCCGTCCAAGGTCGACCGCTCGGCCGCCTATGCCGCCCGCTACGTGGCCAAGAACATCGTGGCCGCCGGTCTGGCCAAGAAGTGTCTGGTGCAGGTCAGCTACGCCATCGGCGTGGCGCAGCCCACCTCGGTGCTCGTCACCACCGAAGGCACCGGCGTGGTGTCCGACGAGAAGCTGGCCGAACTCGTGCGCAAGCACTTCGACCTGCGCCCGAAAGGCATCGTGCAGATGCTCGACCTGCTGCGCCCGATCTACAGCAAATCGGCTGCCTATGGTCACTTCGGTCGCGAAGAGCCGCAGTTCTCGTGGGAAGCCACCGACAAGGCCGCCATCCTGCGTGCCGATGCCGGTCTGTAAATCCACCGGGGCCGCTCTGCCCTGCTGACCGCCCTGATCAGGCGGTGCAGTTGTCAGGGCCGCTTGGGCCCGTCCGACGGGTGCCAAATCCGGCCCGTCGGCCTGCAGGGCCGGCCAAACGGCCAAATCGTTGCACAACCGCCACATGGCGCCCTGGCCGGGATCAACGGTCAGGGTCAATACCCAAACCACGGGATGGCGGCCTATAATCACCGCCATCCCGATCACACCGAGAAGCGTTGCGACCAGTTCCCCTGGCCAGGCTCGGTCTGATTGAAAGCAGAACGACGCTTGCATCCTCTAGAAAATGGTGCAGGCGTTTTTTTTCGCCTGCCAACAGGCTTGCCGCTGCGGCGTGCAGGCGAAACCCTCCCGGAGCATTCATGAACGCACCTGTCAAAAACGCCGTCCTCGAATCGAAGGACTACCGCATCGCCGACCTGAGCCTGGCAGGCTGGGGCCGCAAGGAAATCGCCATCGCCGAGACCGAAATGCCCGGTCTGATGGCCATCCGCCAGGAATACGCTGCCGCACAGCCCCTGAAGGGCGCCCGCATCACCGGCTCGCTGCACATGACGATCCAGACGGCCGTGCTGATGGAAACGCTGGTGGCGCTCGGGGCCGAGCTGCGCTGGGCCTCGTGCAACATCTTCTCGACGCAGGATCATGCGGCGGCCGCGATGGTGGAGGCCGGCATCCCGACCTTTGCCGTCAAGGGCGAGTCGCTGGAAGACTACTGGGCCTACACGCACGCCATCTTCGACTGGGCCGATGGCAAGCCCTCGAACATGATCCTCGACGACGGAGGCGATGCCACGCTGCTCTTGCACCTGGGCGCCCGTGCCGCCAAGGATCCTTCACTGCTGGACAACCCCGGCAGCGAGGAAGAGCGTTGCCTGTTCGCTGCCATCAAGGAACGGTTGAAGACCGACCCCGAGTTCTATCAGCGCAACCTCGACGCCATCATCGGTGTCACCGAAGAAACCACCACCGGCGTGCATCGCCTGCAGCAGATGTCCGATCGTGGCGAGCTGAAGCTGCGCGCCATCAACGTGAACGACTCGGTCACGAAGTCGAAGTTCGACAACCTGTACGGCTGCCGTGAATCGCTGGTCGATGGCATCAAGCGTGCTACCGACGTGATGATCGCCGGCAAGATCGCCGTGGTGGCCGGCTATGGCGACGTGGGCAAAGGCTCGGCCCAGGCACTGCGTGCACTGTCGGCCCAGGTGTGGGTGACGGAGATCGACCCGATCTGCGCCCTGCAGGCCGCGATGGAAGGCTACCGTGTGGTCACGATGGAATATGCCGCCGACAAGGCCGACATCTTCGTCACCACCACCGGCAACAAGGACGTGATCCGCCACGAGCACATGGCCGCCATGAAGAACGAGGCCATCGTCTGCAACATCGGTCACTTCGACAACGAGATCGACGTGGCCTCGCTCGAACAGTACACCTGGGAAAACATCAAGCCACAGGTCGACCACATCGTCTTCCCCGACGGCAAACGGATCATCCTGCTGGCTCAGGGCCGCCTCGTGAACCTCGGTTGTGCCACCGGCCACCCCTCCTACGTGATGAGTTCGTCCTTTGCCAACCAGACGCTGGCCCAGATCGAGCTGTTCACCCGGCCCGACTACTACCAGCCCGGCAAGGTCTATGTGCTGCCCAAGCACCTCGACGAGAAAGTGGCCCGCCTGCAGCTGGCCAAGCTCAACGCCCAGCTGACCGAGCTGACGCCCGAGCAGGCCGCCTACATCGGCGTGCCGGTCGAAGGCCCGTACAAGCCGGACACCTACCGCTACTAAGCCGGGATGTCAGCCACCACGCCACCGATGCCCGAGGCCCTGCGCGCCAGTCGTGCCGACGTGGCACTGGTGGCACGCGGGCTGGCGCGCTCTCGCACGCTCGCCCGCCGGCTGATCGAAGCGGGCGCAGTACGGACCGACGCCCAGGGTGGCGAAGTGCCCGTCCAACGTGCCTCCCAGCCAATCTACCCTGATCAGACCCTGCGCGTGCTCGCCAGCGACACCGACCGCTATGTCTCAAGAGGTGGCAACAAGCTGGAAGCGGCACTCCAACAGGCGGGCATCGACTGCCGCGGCATGGATGCGCTCGATGTGGGCATGTCCACCGGCGGCTTCACCCAGTGCCTGCTCATGCAGGGTGTCCGCCAGGTGGTGGGCGTGGAAGTCGGCCACGGGCAACTGGCGCCCGATCTGGCTGCCGATCCACGCGTGCGCTGCCTCGAACACACGCACATCCGAGACGTGAGCCTGGCTGATCTGGCCTTGCCCGATGGCAGCTTGCCCACCGATGGTTTCGGCCTGATCGTCGTCGACCTGTCCTTCATTGCCGCCAGCCAACTGCTCGGCCATCTGGCCAGCCTCGCCCGTCCCGGCGCACGACTCGCCTGCCTCATCAAGCCACAGTTCGAGCTTGGCCCGAAGGCGCGCAACAAGCAGGGTATCGTCCGTGCCGACGCCGATCTGAACGGGCTGCGCGAAACCGTGATGCAAACGGCCCGCAACACTGGCTGGCAGGTCGATGGCTGGCAGCCCTGTGTCATCACCGGGGGCGATGGCAATCAGGAGTATTTCCTGATCGCCACCCGCCAGCCAGATGCGCCGAACGCGAACCCGACTGGTGCAATGCCCTGATTCGTCGCACCTGTCATGCACGTCTCCATGCCCGCCGCAGGCTTCTGGACAGGCATCCGACACGCATTCATGCAGGGCCCAAGCTAACCAACCCTGCCCCCAGGGTGATCCCCATTCCGCCCACTCCTCACAACCCCCTTCATCGACCCATACCCCATGACGGCAAGCACACATACCCCAGCGGCCCAAAACCCGCCGCAAGCCTCCGGTGTCAGCCTGAGCCTGGAGTTCTTTCCGCCCGCCACCGAAGCAGGTGCAGCCAAGCTACGCGATACACACGCCGCGCTGCAAACCCTCTCACCCGATTTCTTCAGCGTGACCTTCGGCGCGGGCGGCAGCACCCAAGCGCGTACCTTCGAGACCGTGCAGACCATCGCAGCTGCCGGCTCGGATGTGGCCCCACACCTGACCTGCGTCGGTGCCACCCGTGACAGCATCCGTGAGCTGCTCGACGGCTACCGCGCTCAGGGCATCCGCCGGATCGTGGCCTTGCGAGGTGACCTGCCCTCGGGGATGGTCGGGCTGGGCGACTTCCACCACGCAAGCGATCTCGTGCGCTTCATCCGCGAGCACAGCGGCGACTGGTTTCACATCGAAGTGGCCGCCTACCCCGAAATGCATCCGCAAGCCGCCTCCCCTGATGACGACCTGCGCCATTTCGTGACCAAAGTGCAAGCCGGCGCCGACTCGGCCATCACCCAATATTTCTACAACGCCGAAGCCTATTTCGACTTCGTCGAGCGCGCGCGCGCGGCAGGCGTCACGATCCCGATCGTGCCCGGCATCATGCCCATCCTCAACTACACGCAACTGGCGCGCTTTTCCGACAACTGCGGCGCGGAAATTCCGCGCTGGGTTCGGCTGCGACTGGCCGGCTTTCATGATGACGTGGATTCGCTGCGCGCCTTCGGCCACGACGTGGTGGTGGAACTGTGTCGCACGCTGCTGGCCGGTGGCGCACCGGGGCTGCATTTCTACACGATGAACCAGGCCGCGCCGACCACCAACATCTGGCAGGCACTGAAAAACGGCTGAACCGTTATCGGCATACCCCCATCCAGGGCGCACATTCTGTGGCGCATGCACCGCCCGTCAGCTCGGGCCAGCCGACCCAGCCCGAGCATCGCCATCTCGCTTGGCCACACTCCGCAGGCTCGTTAAGATCGATTTCCGCGCCCTGACTCTGCCTGGCAGAGCAAGGTATCCGAAACACGCATCATTGCGGCCCCGGCAGGGGACACAGCATCAGTGACGATGCCTGCCCTTGCCTCCTTGGAGTGTCTGACTTGTCCACCGTTCTCGATCAGTCAAGTCGAGCAACACCGTCGATGACGGCCAACCGCCGCTATCGGATTTCCGTTCAGGATCTGCGGATGAACATGTTCGTCGTGGAGCTGGATCGACCGTGGCTCGACACGCCATTTCTGCTTCAGGGCTTCCTGATCGATGATCAGGTCGAGCTGGACACGCTGGCCCGTTATTGCCGCTATGTCTACGTGGATCTGGAGCTGTCGTCGCCCAGCGTGGCCATGGCCATCCGGATGGCGGACGCCAATTTCGAGCGCCAGCAGCTCAAGCAGACATCCGGCGGCACACCCCGCGCGGCCTCACCGAGTGCCTCACCAGGTCATGCCCCCCTCGCCAGGCAGACACCCGCCAACCAGACCGTCATTCGTTCGGCCGACAGCCCGGCAGTGGCCGATGATCCGCCCACGCAGCCGATGACACCCGCACAACGTCGCGCCAGCGCTCAACGGGGTTCGACAGGCCGTGCCAAATCAGCGACGGAACCGCCAAAGACGGTCATCATGAGCGGGGACGGGCGCAGCGCTGCCCGACGCTACAAACCGCGTGCGGACGTGAAGGTTTCCCGCGAAACCCGCAACCGCTTCCGGCAACTGGTGAAGCAAACCGCCAACAAGCGGACGGAAAACGAACAGGGCATGCTGGAACGGATGCTCTTCTGGCTCACAGACCATCTGGCCCAGAGCCGTGAGCTGGAGGCACAAAAACGCACGATCAAGCAGATTCCCGAGCTGCGTCAGGCCGGCATCAAGCTCACGCGCCACGAAACCAAGTGGCCCATGGAGCAGGAGCTGCCTCGCGCCCGAGAAGCCTTCAAGGGCGGAGAAAGCGCGCTCGATTCGCTGATCGACGACATCCGTCATGGCAAGACCTTCGAGCTGGATGCAGTCGCAGGCGCCGTCGACAGCATCGTCGACAGCATGCTCGACAACCCCGATGCGATGATGTGGATCGCTCGGCTGCGCGAAGAAGACATTCAGGTCTATCACCACGGCGTGCGCGTCTCACTCTATCTGGTGGCCTTCGGCCGGCATCTGGGTTTTCCGCGTCAGGAGCTGAGCTATCTGGGGCAGATCGGCATGCTGGCCGACGTGGGCAAGACGAAGATTCCGCGCGCCCTGCTGGAAAAACCCGGCCTGTTGTCAGCCTCCGAATTCAACCTGGTGAAGGAACACGTCAACCTGTCGCTGCACATCCTGAACAGCGGCCCGGCCCTGCCAACACCCGTGCTGCAAGGCATCAGCCAGCATCATGAACGGATCGACGGTTCCGGCTACCCGAACAAGCTCAAGGGCGACAAAATCAGCATCTACGGCAAGATGGCCGCCATTGCAGACTCCTTTGCTGCGCTGATCACCTCACGCCCCTATGCCAATGCATCGGCGCCGCAGGATGCGCTGATGAATCTCTACGAATGGAGCGGCACCTCCTTTCATGAGCCGCTGGTGGAGCAGTTCGTGCAGGCCATCGGCGTCTTTCCGGTGGGCAGCCTCGTCGAGCTGAGCACCGGTGAAGTGGCCGTCGTCATGGCCCACAACCGCATCCGCCGGCTGGAGCCACGGGTGCTGGTACTGTCCTGCCCCGACAAACGCCGGCTCGACACCCCGATAGAGCGCGACCTGTATCAGGAATCCCTGCAATCCCGAGGTCGCAACCAGAAACCGCTGCGCATCATTCGCGGCCTTGCAGCCGGTACCTATGGTTTCAGACTGCAAGACTATTACCTCGACGAGGGCACGCCACAGCATGGAAACCTTGCCTAATCAGCGTCTGACGCCCAACGAGCTGCTGGCCTATGGCCAACAGCTGCTCACCCGCAAGCCACCGAGCCATCCGCTGCTGCTGACCATCGGTCTGAACCGATCCGACCATCTGCAGGCACTGGCTCGCGATCCCCACGCCAGCCTCGTGCTGGCCGAGGTGATCCAGCGCATCAACAAGCGCCTTCGTGCCGAAGACCGGGTAGCCACGGCTGCCTTCGACGAAGTCTGGATCCTGATCGCCAACGTGCCGAACGAGGCGGTGGCCACCACCATCGCCACCGCTTTCCGCGAAGCCCTCTACGTACCGGTGCACATCAACCTCGAAGGCGGCGGCACACTGACGGCCCAGCTGCAACCGGTGATCGGTGGCGCCTGGAGCCAGAGCCGTGCCGTCAGCATCGGCGGGCTGTTACAGGGCGCCTGGGACAGCCGCCAACTCGCCTACGAAAGCGAGGAACGGTTGCATGTGCAGCGCATCGGCGCCGATGACAATGCTGCGCGGATGGCCGAAATCGAAACCGCCCTGCGCCGCCATCTGTTCAGCAACGACCTGGAAGTGCATTTCCAGCCACAGATCGATCTTGTCACCAATCAATGTTTCGCTGCCGAAGCATTGATTCGCTGGCCACGCAACCATCCGCTACAGGTCAGCCCGGCGCTGATCGCCTCGATCTGTGACGACCGCGGGATGATCGGGCAGCTGACGCAATTCGTCATCAACACGGTCTTGCGCCAGCAGATGATCTGGCAGGCCCAGGGCATCGACATCAGCGTGGGCATCAACCTGTCGGCCAAGACGGCCAACGACCCCGGCTTTGCCGCCCAGGTCGCACAAGCCTGCGAAACCTGGAGTCTCTCACCCGACCGGCTGCTCTTCGAGCTGACGGAAGACTCGATCGTGCGCAACGAACATGCCACCATCGAATGCATGCACGCGCTGCGCAACATCGGCTGCGAGCTGTCGATCGATGATTTTGGCACCGGGTACTCGTCCTTTGCCTATCTGCGCCAGTTCCCGGTACATGAGCTGAAGCTGGATCGCGTGTTCATCCAGAATCTGGCCAGTGACCGTGGTGACCAGCAGATCGTGAAGGCACTGATCGACCTGGCTCATGCCTTCGATTTGCGCGCGCTGGCCGAGGGGGTGGACGACCCCGCCGCCGTGCATCTGCTGCGCGAATATGGCTGCGACCGGGTGCAGGGCTTCCTGTATGCACGGGCACTACCGGCCGAAGAACTGGTGGACTGGGTTCAACGCTTCAATTCGGGCGAGGCGATGGCGACGATGCAACGCGATGGCGTCACCACCGCACCCAACGGCACATCCCAGCTGTTGAGCGTGAACGACCCGGTTTCTGCCTGATCGTAAGCGATGCCGATGGTACGACACGGCCGCGCAGCCAGCGTGCGGTCGTAAAAACCGCCGCCATACCCCAGGCGAAACGGCTTGCCATCCACCACCCGGAAACCCACACAGGGAATCAGCATCAGATCGGGCTGCAACACCTCGGCATCCGCCGGCGGCGTGGCAGCCCCGAAAGGCCCCGGCACCAGCTCGGTGTCGGCATCCCAGGCCTGAAAACGCAGCGATTTCGTGCGGCTGTCGATCACCGGCAACGCCAGGCGCCGCCCTGCGGCACGCCAATGCCCGAAAGTGCCCGAGAGATCAGGCTCCGCCCTTATCGGGAAATAAACGGCGATATTCACCGCGTTTCCGAACAGATCATGCGCCTGCAATTGCTGGCACAGTAACGCATCGAGTCGGGCGCGCTGTTGTTCATCGATGGACACACGCTGTTGCAATAACTGCTGTCGTAGCGCGGCCCGTGTTATGCTGGATTTTGACAGGTCTTCCACATGAAGATTGTACGCATGAAACCGAACAGCCCGTCAGGCTTTTTCTCATCGGCGCTGCTTCTGTCCGTCGTTTTCGCCGCCGCATCGGGCATCACCCAGGCTGAAAATCCGACGCAACACGTCGCGTCCCTGTCACCGGCCCACACGCTGAAAACGCCAGCCCCCGGCCAGCATGCGCTGCTCGACCGACTTACGCCCAGCACCGTCTTCATGACCCCTACCGTCGAAGACCCCGTGGGCTTGGCCATCCTCGCGGCCCGTCAGGCCATGCAGGCAGGCAAGCTCGCCGATTTCGAGGCAGCAGCACAACACGTACCGCGTGGCCACGTGCTGAGCAGCTACCTCGATTACTGGCGGCTGCGTCTGCAATTGCAGACGCCTCAGCTGAGCGATGAGGACTATCAGCGCATCAGCCGTCAGACCCATCAGTACATCAAGACCTACCCCAAATCGCTTGCCACGGATTTGCTGCGCCGCGACTGGATGCTGGCCGCTGGCCGCCGGCAGGACTGGCCCGTCATCGATGCGATGTTTCCGCAATGGGTGTTGCAGGATGAAAGTGCCCCCTATTGCCTGGCCTCACTGTCGGCGCTGGCCAAAGTGCCGGAAGGCAAAAAACCCTCGGCAGCCGTGCTGAAAACGGCCACGAAGCAGATCCTCACGCCCAAAAGCCTCAATGCCGCCTGCACACCACTACTCAACACGCTGGCCGAGCGTCAGTGGCTGAACCGGCAACAACGGCAGACACGGCTCAATCTGGCGCTGGAAATCAATGCCACCGCCGACATCCGCCAGGCCGTCAAGCTGCAACCCGGCACGCCACTCAGCGGCAAGCCGCTCGATCTGGCTCTGAACAAGCCGGCCGCTGCCCTGAAAAAACCCATCTCCGCCCTGCAGGAAAAAATCGCGCTGGTACGTCTGGCCCGCCAGGATCCGGCCAAGGCCGCCACACAACTGCAACGCAGCAAACGACTGGGCAAGGCCGATCGGGAGTTTGTCTGGTCACAAATCGCGGCAGTGGGCGCACAACGCCTGGATCCGAAGGCTGTCCAATGGGCACGCCACGCCCGGCACGCCGCCATCAGTGACCACACCCGTGTGTGGCTCGCCCGTGCCGCCCTGGCCGCGCAGGACTGGCGGCTGCTGGAACAGATCGTGCAGGACATGGGCAGCAGCCTGCGCCAGTCCCCAACTTGGGTGTACTGGCAAGGGCGTGCCCACCTGGCCCAAGGCAAGAAGGTGAAAGCGCATCGGGCTTTTGAATCACTGGCCGGCCGCCACGATTACTACGGCAAACTCGCGCGTGAAGAGCTGGGTCAGCCCTGGCTGCTGCCCCCCACACCAAAGGCGCCGAGCGAAGCCAGCATCAAGGCGCTGGATCGCAACCTCGGCATCCGTCAGGCGATGGCCTTTTATCAGCTGGGCCTGCGCGCGGAGGGCAATCGCGAATGGAATTATCAGATGCGGGGCCGCTCGGCCGACGGGCTGCGCGCGGCTGCCGTCTGGGCCACCCGTCATGGCCTGCTCGATCGTGCCATCAATGCCGATGAGCGCATCGTGGAAACCGCCAATTACCAGCTGCGCTTCCCAACCCCCTTTGCCGAACAGCTGATTCCGATCACGGCCGAGCAGCAGATCGACCCGGCCTGGGTCTACGGGCTGATCCGGCAGGAGTCGCGCTTCGTGATGAACGCGCGCTCACACGTGGGCGCCTCAGGGCTGATGCAGATCATGCCGGCCACCGCCAAATGGGTGGCCAAGCAGATGGGACAAAACGATTATCAGCAAAGCCAGCTGAATGATCTGCACACCAACCTGACCTTTGGCAGCTACTACCTGAGGCGTGCCCTCGACAACCTCGATGGCTCGCCGGTGCTGGCTTCGGCCGGTTACAACGCCGGCCCCCGCCGTGCCCACGCCTGGCGTGCCCGCCTCTCGCGCCCGCTCGAAGGGGCGATCTTCACCGAGATCATCCCTTTTTCAGAGACCCGTCAGTACGTCAAATCGGTGCTGTCGAACACCGTCGACTACGCGGGCCTCTTCACCGGCAAGCCGCAGTCACTCAAAACCTGGCTGAGCGAGGTGAAGCCACAGGCGGATGGGGGGACGGCGATTCCTTAGCCCGTGTCATCAACTTGGCCGTCCCCGGCCTGAACGGCGAAGCTTGCCATGCACCGGGTCAGCTGGTGGCATTGGTGGCGTCGTGGAGCAGGACACAGGGGTACGTGTAGTCTGGCCCCACACCATCAACAGCAGGCAGATAGGGACCAAGATCGCGATCCTCGTATCCGATATTCAAAACGCGAAACGCTCTACCATCAATCACTTGATGGATCATTTGAAGAGACACGCTTGCCTGCCTTTCAGGGCGAAGCTTGTTCTCCTTGCCCCGGAGTTCCAACTCATCACCTCTCTCGTCACCCCTCTCGTCATAGAAAAGGCTGTCGCCGTGATAATACCTGGCATTGTCAGGTGTCAGTCTCAGCAAAAACCGATTGACTCCGTTGTGCACGAGTGTCACCGAACCATCCTGAGCCAGTGTCACACGACACTGCTGCTCGGTGTCCGGCAACTTTCCAATGTAAGTCCCTGCCAGACAACCCATCGACACGGAAGCATCATGATCAGCAGCGCCCCCCTCGGACCCCGACTTGGGACAATGTTGCTGAATATGCTGCATCCACTGCGTGGCCGTATGCACCTTCCCGGCAGGATCGATCACCTGCCCACCAACAAAACGATCACGAAACGCATTACTCAGGACGTCGATCACCAAAGCGTCAAAGCCCGAAAAATCATCCTCTTTGGCCAGCGAAAGCTCATGGTTCGACTGCTCACGACTGATGGAAGCATCAGTTGAGCGACCGATACCACTGCGACTGCCACTTCCAGCGCCACCGTCATTGCCAGAACTGCCACCACCACCGCCGCCACAAGCAGCCAGCGAACAGGCCAGAACCACCGCCGCGCACAGCGAGGCATACGGAAAACGAGACGCGGATTTCAACATGCTCATGACGATCTCCCGTGAAAAACACTCATCAGTGCGTTCACTGTAATCGGCACCGAACACGGTTTCCGTGTCATGTGTCACAACGACACCAGCCATCATCCATCTGGCCTAGGCCGTTTCATGATCAGGGAACGCGCGATACCATCTGAAGCCCAAGCACTTGCGACGGGAAGGCACGAAGCTTGCCAGGTGCCATGAACACGTCAATGCGCATGATGTGCGGATTCGTCCCCGCACTGGCCCAACCGGCAACGCTCAGCCACCCAGAACACACCAAACGAACACCCCACCATCATGACCATCACCCAAGACCTTCAGTGCTACCGCGTGGGCGGCTCCGTGCGAGACGAATTGATGGGCCTGCCCGCTGGCGACCGAGATTGGGTAGTGGTGGGCGCCACGCCCGAGCAGATGATTTCGCGTGGCTTCAAGCCGGTGGGCAAGGATTTTCCGGTCTTTCTGCATCCGGACACGCACGAGGAATATGCACTGGCCCGCACCGAGCGAAAAACCGGCCCCGGCTACAAGGGCTTCGACGTGCATTTTTCGCCCGATGTCACGCTGGAAGAAGATCTGCTACGACGGGACATCACGATCAACGCGATGGCGGTGGCTTCGGCTGCCGATGCCATCGACACACCTGAGCGGCGCACAGATGCCCCTCCGCTCATCGACCCCCTCAACGGCTTACAGGATCTTCGTGACCGAATCTTTCGTCACGTCAGCCCCGCCTTTCGGGAAGACCCGGTTCGCATCCTGCGCGTGGCCCGGTTTGCTGCGCGTTTTCCAGATTTTCGGGTAGCCGATGAAACACTGGCATTGATGCGTGAGATGAGTGCAGCCGGCGAAGTCGATGCGCTGGTGCCTGAACGGGTGTGGCAGGAAATCTCGCGCGGGCTGATGAGCCAGCGGCCATCACGGATGATGCAGGTGCTGGATGAGAGCGGCGCGCTGCCGATCCTGATTCCCGGTCTTTCACCCGTTTCGGCCAACCCCGAATGGCTCGCCGCCCTCGACCGCAGCGCAGCGGCTGATGACCCTTTGCCAGTGCGCTTTGCCGTGATGATGGCGGCGCTGACATTGGGTTCGGGTTCGGGTTCGGGTTC
>JAUNKF010000048.1 GCA_030532895.1 Lautropia sp.
GAGAACCTCTTTCGATGGCGATGGCAACGCGGGTGCTGTTTGTCTGCATGGGCAACATCTGTCGCTCGCCGATGGCGCACGGCGTGTTCCGCCATCAGATCAGGCAGGCGGGTCTTGAGTCGGTGGTGGGCGTCGGCTCGGCGGGTACCCACGCCTTCCATCAGGGCGAGCCATCCGATGCTCGTACCCAGATGGCCATGAGCAAGCGTGGTTATGACATCTCCGACCTTCGCGCCCGTCAGGTCACGCTCGAAGACTTCGAAAACTACGACATGATCCTGGTCATGGACTGGGAAAACCTGAACCTGCTCCAGAACCAGGCGCCCAAGCGCTATCATCACAAGCTGCAGATGATGATGCGCTTTGCCAGCGATCATGAATCTGCCACGGTGCCTGATCCCTATCAGGGGGGCACCCAGGCTTTCGAGCAGGCGCTCGACTACATCGAGGATGCCTGCTCGGGCTTGCTGGAAATCGTCCGCCGCCGCGCCACACAGGTGGCGGCCGCCTGAGGGCGGAAGCTTGCTCGCCGCCAGGTTGGGTAGGCCGATCCGGCCGCTCCCTTGTTGCGTTCTCGGGCGGCCCGGCGATCGATGTCGGCTGGTTCACTCACGGCAGACGCTTCTTCGGCCAGCCAGTGGGTGAACTGCAGGACATGCCTCATCCAGCAAGCGTGCTTCGCTTCCTTCGGGTCATCCCGCCCCTTCGTCCGTGTGTCAAGGGTCACCTATCCGTTTTTCTTGAGTAATAAGCTCAAGTAATCGGGTATAATGTGGCTTGAGATTTCTGACTTCGGAGTGTTGTCATGCGGTTGACCACGAAGGGACGTTTTGCCGTCACGGCCATGATCGACCTGGCCTTGCGTGAGCACAATGGGCCGGTCACGCTGGCCGGCATCAGCCAGCGCCAGAAGATTTCCCTGTCTTATCTTGAACAGCTGTTCGGCAAGTTGCGTCGCCATGAGCTGGTCGAGAGCACGCGGGGGCCAGGTGGCGGTTACTCGCTGGCACGTCCCAGTCAGGATATCAACGTTTCTTCGATCATCTTTGCGGTCGATGAGCCGCTGGACGCCACCCAGTGCGGTGGCAAGCAGGATTGCTTTGAAGACGGCCCCTGCATGACGCACGAGCTATGGACGGCGCTCAACAAGCGGATGATCGATTACCTGGACTCTGTCAGCCTGCAGGATCTGGTCGAGCAGCAACGCATGCGCGAGCAGCAACCGGCCACCCGGCAGATTTCCATCACCCGCGAGCACAAGGCAGCGCTGGAGCTGCCCACCTCGTCGCTGCAGGCCATCGACAGTGACGGCACTCGCGCCTAATCCCTCCATACATTCAACGATGTCTCAACCCATCTATCTCGATTATTCGGCGACCACGCCGGTCGATCCTCGCGTGGCCGACCGGATGATCCCGTTCTTGCGTGAAAGCTTCGGCAACCCGGCGTCCCGCAGCCATGCGTTTGGCTGGGAGGCTGAAAAGGCCGTCGAAGCCGCCCGCGCCGAAGTGGCCCAGCTCGTCAACTGTGACCCGCGTGAGCTGGTCTGGACATCGGGCGCCACCGAAGCCATCAACTTGGCCCTGAAGGGGGCGGCGCATTTCTATCAGCAGCGCGGCAAGCACCTGATCACGGTCAAAACCGAACATAAGGCCACGCTCGACACGATGCGTGAGCTGGAGCGCCAGGGTTTCGAGGTCACCTATCTGGACGTGAAGGAAGATGGTCTGATCGACCTCGACGTGCTGCGTGCCGCCCTGCGAGATGACACCATCCTCGTCTCGATCATGTTCGTCAACAACGAGATCGGCGTCATCCAGGACATCGCCACCATCGGTGAGATGCTGCGTGAGCGCAAGATCCTCTTTCATGTCGATTCGGCCCAGGCCACCGGCAAGGTCGACATCGACCTGCAGGCACTGAAGGTCGACCTGATGAGCTTCTCGGCTCACAAGACCTATGGCCCGAAGGGTATCGGTGCACTTTTCGTGCGTCGCAAGCCTCGGGTGCGGATCGAGGCACAGATGCACGGTGGTGGTCATGAGCGCGGCATGCGTTCCGGCACGCTGCCCACGCACCAGATCGTGGGCATGGGTGAGGCTTTCCGCATCGCCCGTCTGGAAATGCACCAGGAAAACGCCCGTGCGCGCGTGCTGCGTGATCGTCTGCTGGCCGGTCTTTCGGGCATTCCCGAGATGTACGTCAATGGCAGCATGGAGCACCGCGTGGCGCAGAACCTCAACGTCAGTTTCAACTACGTGGAGGGTGAGTCCTTGATCATGGCAGTGAAGGAGCTGGCCGTCTCGTCCGGTTCGGCCTGTACGTCCGCCAGCTTGGAGCCGTCCTATGTGCTGCGGGCACTGGGGCGCAGCGACGAGCTGGCACACAGCTCCATCCGTTTCTCGATCGGCCGCTTCACGACCGAAGAAGAAATCGACTACACGGCCAAGCTGATGAAGGCACAGGTTGAAAAGCTGCGGGATCTGTCCCCATTGTGGGAAATGGTGCAGGAAGGCATCGACCTCAACACGATTCAATGGGCTGCGCACTGAGCGCCCGCACACTCAGACTCAGGAGATTGGAACATGGCTTATAGCGACAAGGTCATCGATCATTATGAGAACCCGCGCAACGTGGGTTCGATGGACAAGAGCGACAGCTCGGTGGGTACCGGCATGGTTGGCGCACCGGCCTGTGGCGATGTGATGAAGCTGCAGATCAAGGTCAATGCCGAAGGCTTGATCGAAGACGCCAAGTTCAAGACCTACGGCTGCGGTTCGGCCATTGCCTCGTCTTCGCTCGTGACCGAGTGGGTCAAGGGCAAGTCGCTGGACGAGGCGCTCGCCATCCGCAACACCGAAATTGCCGAAGAGCTGGCCCTGCCGCCGGTGAAGGTTCACTGTTCGATCCTGGCCGAAGACGCCATCAAGGCCGCCGTCGAGGACTATCGCAGCAAGAATCCGGCCGCGGCGCAGGCGGCAGCCTGAGTGTGCGCCTGATCACGGCATATGGCTTGTTGGGCATGCCACGGAACGTTGAGTGTTGCTCAGCCCGTGGCCGCCTGACCTGAATCTGCTTCGTCCGCTGCGTTTTCCATTGAGGGTTTGAGATCATGGCCATCACATTGACCGAGGCGGCTGCCCGCCACATCGATCGTTATATTGCCCGTCGGGGCAAGGGGATCGGCTTGCGCCTGGGGGTCAAGACCTCGGGCTGCTCGGGTCTTGCCTACAAGCTTGAATACGCCGATGATCAGGAAGACACCGATGTCGTCTTTGAAAGCCATGGTGTGCGGGTCTTCATCGATCCGAAAAGTCTTGCCTACATCGATGGCACCGAGCTGGATTTCGTGCGTGAGGGGCTGAACGAGGGATTCAAGTTCAACAACCCGAACGTGAAGGGCGAGTGCGGATGTGGTGAGTCCTTCCAGGTTTGAGGCGGGGGTCACCATGGTCGATGGGCTGGGTTCGGGTATTTTGATGGTGCGGGGTCGACGGTGAGTGGTGCTGCTTCACCCGCGGCTTTTCAGCGTTCGTGGTTTGAGCTGCTGGGCTTGCCGGAGCGCTTTGCGCTTGACGTGGATGAGCTGGCAGCACGGCATCATCGCTTTCAGGCCGTGGTACACCCGGATCGGCATGTGGCCGGTTCTGAACATGATCGCCGCCTTGCCCTGCAACTGGCTGCGCAGGGCAACGAAGCCTTCCGGGTGTTGTCCGAGCCGGTGAGTCGGGCGGCTTATCTGTGTGAACGACATGGCGCGCCGATTGATGCTGAGCGCAACACCGCCATGCCGCCCGCTTTTCTGATGAAGCAGATGAGCTGGCACGAAGACATCGATGAGGCGCGGGATGCAGCTGATGCCTCGGCTGCCACAGCGCTTCAAGCGCGGCTGGAGGCCGAGCGTGCCGAGTTGATCGGGCAGCTTGGTGTGCTGATCGATGAGCAGGCGAATTATCCAGAGGCCGTCACGGTGGTCAGGCAACTGATGTTCTTCAACCGCTTGCAAAGCACGCTGGCTGAGGTGGTTCGGCAAAAGGCGGGGTGATGACCATGAGATCAGAGCGTGTCATGAACTGATTCGTCCCCACGCTGGCCCCAAAACCGCGGGGACGAGTCATTTCATCACACACGCCAGGGATGGGCATACGGTACATGGCATGCATTTGCCGGTCTGCTGTTTCTCGTCCATGTTTCGTCCATGTTGGTTTGAGCGGCCTGTTTGAACCGATGGTTGCCGGACGTTTTGGCGGACTTTTTTTGGGTGTTGCTCGTCAACAATGTCCGGTTCCCGTGATTGGACGTGCGCTTTTGCTTGGCTCCCGTTTTACTCCCTCTTTCTCCTCCCTTTTATCCTGGTATGGCACTGCTGCAAATCTCTGAACCCGGCATGAGCACCGATCCGCATCAACACCGCTTTGCGATCGGGATCGACCTGGGCACGTCCAATTCGCTGGTGGCGGTCGTTCGTTCGGGTGTGGCAGAGGTGTTGGCAGATGAAGAGGGGCGGGCACTGCTGCCGTCCATCGTGCATTATCGTGAAGGGCAGACGCCACGGGTCGGCCATGAGGCGCGTCGTGCGATGCTGTCCGACTCAAGCAACGTCATCAGCTCGGTCAAGCGCCTTATGGGGCGTGGCCGGGAAGAGGCCGAGGCGATGGGCTTGCCGGTGGCGCTGGCCGTTGATGGAGAGACTGTCGAGCGGCAGCCAGGTGATGGCCAGCAGGTTGAGGGTGAAAAGACCCGAGAGCCTGGCGTTCAAAATGCCATCGTGTTGCAGACGGTGGCAGGCGCCGTCTCCCCTGTCGAAGTGTCGGCCGAGATCCTGAAGGTGCTGCGTGATCGTGCGCTGGTGAGCATGGGGGCCTCGGCTGACGAGCTGGAAGGCGCCGTCATCACGGTACCTGCCTATTTTGATGATGCCCAGCGGCAGGCCACGAAGGATGCGGCGCTGCTGGCTGGCCTGAATGTGCTGCGGCTCATCAACGAACCAACCGCCGCGGCCGTGTCTTATGGCCTGGATCAGGGCGAAGAGGGCGTGTATGCCATTTATGACCTGGGCGGTGGCACCTTCGATGTCTCGGTGTTGAAACTCACGCGAGGCGTTTTCGAGGTGATGGCCACGGCCGGTGACGTGGCGCTGGGCGGGGATGATTTCGATGCGGTGCTGGCCGCCGACTTTGCGGCCCGTCATGGGCTGGGCGAAGCAGCCCAATTGGCGGCCGAGCAGCCCACGCGCTGGCGCGAGCTGATCCTGATCGCCAAGGCGGCCCGCGAAGCGCTGAGTGAAGTGGATGCCGTGCCGATGGTGCTGGAGGCCGATGCCAAGCACCATGAAACGATACTCACGCGAGAAGCTTTCGAGGCATTGGTGAAGCCGCTCGTGGATCGCACGCTGAAGATTGCCAGCACGGCGCTCGCGGATGCGGGGCTGAGCACCGAGGCGGTGGATGGCGTCGTGCTGGTGGGCGGTTCCACCCGGATGCCGATGATCCGCGAGGCCGTGGCGAAGCATTTTGGCAAGACACCGTTCACCGGCCATGACCCGGATCAGGTGGTGGCGCTGGGCGCGGCGATGCAGGCCGCCCAGCTGATCGGACAGCGTCCCAATGGCGGTGACGACTGGTTGCTGCTGGACGTGACGCCGCTGTCACTGGGGCTGGAGACGATGGGGGGCATGGTCGAGAAGATCATTCCGCGCAATTCACCGATTCCGCTCGCACGGGCGCAGGATTTCACCACCTTCAAGGACGGCCAGAGCGCGATGGCGATCCACGTCGTGCAGGGTGAGCGTGAGCTGGTGGCCGATTGCCGGTCGCTGGCGCGTTTTGAGCTGCGCGGTATCCCGCCGATGGTGGCCGGCGCAGCCCGAATCCGCGTCACCTTTCAGGTGGATGCCGATGGGCTGCTGTCGGTCTCGGCCGTGGAGCAGAGCACGGGCGTGGCTGCCTCCGTGACTGTCAAACCCAGCTATGGGTTGGCCGAGGGTGAGATCGAGCGGATGCTGAAGGAATCCTTCAGCGCGGCTCGCGAGGACATGCAGTGGCGGCTGCTGCGCGAGCAGCAGGTGGACAGCGAACGGCTGCTGGGCGCCACCCAAGGGGCGCTGGCTGAAGACGCCGATCTGCTCGCCGATGCCGCGCGCGCCAGCATCGATGCGGCCATCGAAGCGCTGGCTGCCAGCGTGGAAGCCACCAGGGCGCTGCCGAAAGACAGCGATGAAGCGGCACTTCTTGCCATGCGTGACCAGCTCAGCACCCAGACGCAGGCGCTTCAACAGGCCACCGAAAACTTTGCGGCACTGCGGATGGATCGTGCCATCCAGCGAGCGCTGTCGGGCAAGTCCATCGATGGCTTGGCCGGATTCTAGCGTGTGTCATGTACGTATTCCTCCCCGTGTTGGCTTCAAAACCGTGGGCTGACAAGGCGGCACGCGCCAAGGGGGCCTTGGCGCGTGCCGTTGGTTCGCGAGAATGCGATGAAGGGGGCTTGCAATGATCGTCATTGCCCGCCTCTGATTGACTGATATTTGACTGATTTCAGGAGAAAAATTTGGCAACCATCAAGGTATTGCCGCATGCGGAAGTTTGCCCCCAGGGGGCAGAGTTCGAGGCGCCGGCCGGCATCTCGTTGTGCGAGGCGCTGCTCAATAATGACGTGGACATCGAGCACGCCTGTGCCATGTCCTGTGCCTGCACCACCTGTCATGTCATCTTGCGCGAAGGCTATGATGACGTGAACGAATCCACCGACATCGAAGACGATCTGCTCGACATGGCCTGGGGGCTGACCCCCGAATCGCGCCTTTCGTGTCAGGTGAAGCTCGAAGACGACATGAAACTCGTCGTGGAGATTCCGAAGTACACGATCAACCACGCGAAGGAAGATCACTGATCTGCGCCGAAACCGTCAAGCCCCTTGCGCCCGGCAAAAGTCCGCCTGTCACCTATCCGCCCGGTATGACAGGCGCCGAGTGAAGTACAGCGCAAGGGCGCTAAGGGACAGTTCGCCAGCATGAGGATCAGACGCTACATGGCCCGCCCAGTGCGGGCTTTTTCTCGTAAACTGGGCTGATACCAGTACATCGTGTACCTTGATGCGGTGCGTTGATCTGGCTTCCTCGGGTGTCAAAACGGAGTCTTGAATGTTGATGGATCGGAAGGCATTGTTGGAGAGAATCCGGCTTGGTGAAGACAGCCTTCTTGAGTTGAAGGAAGTCCGGTTGCACCGTGGCCGCCTTCAAGGCCCGACCCAGGAAGATCTGGCCAACGAGTTGGCGGCCTTTGCCAACAGCGCAGGCGGCACACTGGTGCTGGGCGTGAAAGATGCACCGAGGGAGATCATAGGGATTCCGCTAGACCGCCTGGATGAGATGGAACGGATCGTGCAACAGGCTTGTGAGCAGTCGATCAGACCGCCCTTGGCCCCACTCATTGAACGGATGCTGTTGCCGGACGCTTCCGGGGCCGAGCAGGCCGTGATCCGGGTAGAGGTGAGCCGAAGCCTCTTCGTGCATCAAAGTCCGGGCGGGTATTTGCATCGTGTGGGTTCCTCCAAACGAGAGATGGCGCCGGATTTTCTGGCACGGCTTTTTCAGCAGCGCAGCCAATCCCGTCTGATCCGTTTTGATGAAACACCGGTGCCGCGCGCCTCAATGGGCGATCTGGATGAAGCACTTTGGCGGCGTTTTGCGCCGGAAGAGAGCGCGGATCAACCAGAAATCCTGCTGCACAAGCTGGGCATGGCGGATCGTGACGAGATGGGGCATTGGCGTCCGACCGTGGCCGGTATACTGATGGCCTGTCGTCAGCCTCAGCGTTTTTTGCCGGGGGCTTTCATCCAGGCTGTTGCTTACCGTGGCTCGGAGATTGTGGCCAATACCTCCGGGCTGTATCAGATCGATGCGAAGGATCTGACCGGCCCGCTGGATCAGCAGATCATGGATGCCTGCGCCTTTGTGCTGAAGAACATGAAGGTGGGCGCCATCAAGCATCTCACCGGTGGCCGGGAAGACATCCCGCAATTTGACATCCTCTCGGTGTTTGAGGCCGTGACCAACGCGGTAGCCCATCGAGATTATTCGATACCAGGGGCCAAGGTGCGGCTACGCCTCTTCCATGACCGGCTGGAAATCTTCTCGCCGGGCATGTTGCCCAATACGATGACGCCGGCCAGCATGCCGTTTCGGCAGGCCGCTCGCAATGAGGCGTTGACCAGTTTGCTGGCGCGCTGCCCGATCACGGATACCGCGTTGCTAAGTCACCGTCGGCGCATCATGGACAAGCGGGGCGAGGGCGTGCCGATCATCCTTTCCCGCACGGAAGCCTTGTCGGGGCAGCGGCCGGTATACCAGATTCATGATGACAGCGAGGTGATGCTGATGCTGCCGGCGGCCAATGAAGGGCGGCCGATGGCTTGATCAGCGCAGGCTTTGCTTGGCGTCATTCCTGGCGCTTGGGGGCAGGAAAGTATCGGGTTTGCCTGTCGACCCCCTCCCGTGCCGGGATTTCGCACGATTGGCCGCCCCATTGCCCGAGGCGAGGGGCCTTGAAGCCGTGGATGGCTGGCCATGGGCGAAGTTGTCACAGAAGAGGATGAATGCCGAAGGAGGTGTTCAAGCCGCCGAGATATTTAACTTATCATTACTTTGTTTGCGTAAATGTAAGTTTCTCCGACGCTGAATACAAAGCGATGCCCTGATGTCCCAAAAAGAGGCGAGATCGGGAGAAGAATGGCAAATGTGTCGACAAGCGGCGTAAGCTTGAAGAAAGCGAGATCAATCTGTTCGCTTTTTCGACAAAAGTCGCATGGAGGTAACTCGATATGAAAAGCGCCCGTTGTCTGACCCTGAGTGCTGCCGCGTTGGCCGTGATGCTGAGCGCATGCGGTGGTGGCGGTGGTGAAGGTGGTTCTCCTGCCGGCAGCGCCAGCAGTGCCAAAGTGCCGGATGTGCCGGCAGGTACTGCCGAGGCGCGCTTTGGCGATGCCACATTGCTGACGGCGAATGCCGTCGTGGGCAAGGCGATGCAGGCCAGCACACCGATTTCTGCTCAGGCAGGCGTGCGTGGCGATGTGCTGATGACGATGCTGGATCAACGGCCTTGCAGGGTGCCGGAGCAAAGCACGTCGTACAACGGAACCCAGATAGCTGACGGACAGCGGACGCTTCCACGGATGGAAGCTGATCAGCGGCTGAACCCGTTCAATTATGAGCAGATCGGCGGTCCGTCTCCCCATTCTCGCTACATGTTCCATATCAACGGAGAGTGCAAGCCGGAGTACTTCCGCTACCGGGCTGCACAACCGGGCAGCTATCAGCTGAGGGTGTACAGCAGCCCGTTCTTCCGTGGTTCCTTAGCCAGTCAGCTGGATCCTCGCCTGAAACCTCAGGAAATCCGGATACCACTGACGGTGATGACCGACAGCGCCAGCGTGGGCAGCGTCGTGAAGAGCGATGGTGTCGACCTGAACAGTGGCCGGGAATTGTCTTTCCGGCATGATGACCGGATCTCCTGGGGCGTGCTGCAATATTGGCAAAACGGTGATGCGAGCCTCCGCATGTTGGTACTGCCCGGCGACAGTGACAACGAAGCAAGACTCTGCTGGAACCCGGATGGCAGTCAGGTCAAGCGCCTGCATTGCATGAGCTGGCGTGCGCCGACGGGCTGGAAGCGGGGCGATCCGCTGGAGCTGGTCGGTCAGTATCTGATCGATGATCGTTCGACCTATCCGGGTGAGCAGGGCTTCCTGTACGCACGGACGTTCTGAAAAAGATAGATAGGACAAGCTGGTGCGGCCGCGCGTCGTGCCAGCCTACTGGTCGTCCTTGATTGCTCTGCTTTTCTTGGGAAAACAGGCAGCATGTCCCCGGCAAAGACTTGTGGTGATGATTCGGTCGCCGGACTCAGGATGCCAGCCGTTAGTGAATATTCCAGTAAATGGCGGATTGTTCATGGTTCGTCGGGTAAACGCACGCTTCGTTGAACATTGACAACGGATATGTACGATCCGGGTTGGAATGACAAACTGACCCGTATGAAGAAAACAGTTTTTCCCTCGAACGCCTCCATATTTTCGTTACAAAATCACTTTTATTCTCCTTATTTGGGTCAACCTATTTGTTGTATGTTAACGATAGTGTCTGTCGCTGGCGTTCAGAGTCTCTGACCCCCGTTCTGGCAAACTGATGGGAGAGGTGGTTGTGTTGGTGACGGCTGCCTTGGTAGGTGAATGCTTGATGCTCTTGATGCGTCGGACGGGGAGGGATCTGTTCGTTGGCTAAGGACTGCCTGTTTGTCACGAATCACAAAAACATCAATAACCTATGAACATCGTGTTAAGAAAGCTGTTGCTGTTGGCGTCGAAGCCTGCCGAAGAGAGCCTGCCTGAGGAATTGCATGAATGCTTGAGAGAGGCAACTCTCACTTTGGGGTTCAATCTCTTCTCCCTAGGTCATCAACAGGGGCTGCCCATGAGTAGTCCCCGGTTCACTTGGGTGAGCAATTATCCGAAATCGTGGACAGAACACTATCTGAAAACAGGCTACCTGAAAATTGATCCGAGATTCGAAAGGGCCAAACAAGGGAAAGTCCTGTTCATGTGGGATGAGGCCTTGTTTGCCAAGCATGCACAATTATGGGAAGACCTCAAGGCACATGATCTCCATCAGGGGTTCAGCCTGACAATCACGGATCAGCAACCGGGATTCAGCATTCTCTCTCTGGTTCGTGTGGGAGGTGGGGCGCTGTGCGAAGAAGAAATCAAGGAGAAGCAGAGCCACTTGCAATGCCTGGCAAAACTCTCTCACGACATAGTCAGAAGCCTGGTACTCAAACAACAACTCAAAAAGCTCCCGTCCTTGACTGAACGGGAGGTTGAAGTGTTTCAATGGACGGCCGATGGCAAATCGGCGCAAGACATCGCTGACATTCTGGAACTTTCAAAAAACACGGTCGATTTCCACATCAAGAACACCGTCAAAAAGCTGAATGTGCCGAACAAGACGGCTGCGGTTCTGCGGGCGGCGTTTTGGGGGCTTTTGTAGGTGGCTTAATGATCTCTTGTGTAATGACCCAGCCAAACCTGCACAGGTCAGGCCGCTGCGGATTCTGCTTTCTGGCGATGCTACTGACCCCGGAACAACGCCAACTATTTGCCGCCATCGACCTGCCAGAACCCGTTGTCCAACACGTGTATTGCCAAATGTGAGGGGCTGATGTCAGTCATATCAATGATTTACGCTTATAAGTGTCGAGCTCGGGAGGTTTGCAGCGTGGTGGCCGGAAACACGGCTTCCAGCGCTTCTGCGATGCCCTTGAGGCCGTCGGTGACGGCGATCAGGATATCGGCCACACCACGGGTTTTGAGGTCGTTGAAGACCTTCAGCCAGAACTGTGCCCCTTCGGTGTTCTCGATCCACAAGCCCAGCACATCGCGGCAACCATCGGTCTGGATGCCCTGGGCCAGGTAAACGGCCTTGTTGCGAACCACCCCATTCTCACGGATCTTGACCCGCAGGGCGTCAAAGAAGACGACCGGATAGATCGACTCCAATGCCCTGGATTGCCAAGCTGCCACCTCCGCCATCACCTCGTCCGTGACCGAGCTGATCAGATCTGGGCTGACCTCGGTGCCGTACTGCTCGGCCACCAGTGCGTGGATCTCCCGAACCGTCATGCCCATGGCATAGAGCGCCACGATCTTGTCATCGAAACCGGTGAATCGCCGCTCATGCTTCGGAATCAGCGCCGGCTCAAAGCTGCCCTCACGATCCCGTGGTACCGCCACACTCAATGGCCCATCCTCGGTCATACCGTCTTGCCGCTGTGACCATCGCGGTGGTTGGCCTCGCCCTCTGGCTTGGGCTGTCCGGCCTTGTAGCCTAGGTGATGGGACAGCTCGCCGCCCAGCGCCCGCTCAATGAGCGCCTTCTTCAGCGCCATCGAGGCTTCTTGGATCGATTCGGCCGTCATCGGCCCTTGGACGAGCTGATCGAGCAGCTCAGCTGGAATGGCAGGCAACTTGGCCTCTCGGGCCTTGGTTGCTTTCGTCTTTCCGATCGGCATACCGTTTTCCTCCTCTCTGTCGTCATGGGGTAATCTCCCCTGAAATCAGGCGAAGCCAGAAGTAGAATTTTTCCAAGGAGAAGTTCTATGAAGAAGTCGAAGTTCAGCGATGCGCAGATCATGGATGCCCTCACGCGGGCCGAAGCAGGCATGAAAGTGCCAGATCTGTGCCGAGAGCTGGGCATCAGCATGGCGACGTTCTACAAGTGGCGGGCCAAGTACGGGGGCATGGATGCCTCCCTGATGGCGCGCATGAAGGAGCTGGAGGCCGAGAATGCGCGGCTTCGCAAGATGTACGTCGAGGAGAAGATCAAGGCCGAGATCGTGGCGGAGGCGCTGGCAAAAAAGTGGTGAGGCCATCCCGCCGAGCGGAGATGGCCAAAAGAGCGGTGCATGAGTGCGGGCTGTCGATACGGCTGGCCTGTGCTGCCTTCGGCGTGAGTGAGAGCTGCTATCGCTATCGGCCTCGGCTTCGGGCCGAGAATGAAGAAATCGCACAATGGCTGATTCAACTGACTCAGGCCAATCCTCGTTGGGGGTTTGGGTTGTGTTTTCTGCACCTGCGCAACGTCCTGGGCTTGGCATGGAACCATAAACGGGTCTACCGGATTTATAAGGATCTGGCTCTGAACCTTCGGATCAAACCCCGTCAGCGACTTGTCAGACAAGCGCCAGAGGCGTTGAGCGTGCCGGATAGACCCAACGATACCTGGTCGATGGACTTTCTCCATGATCAGCTCACGGACGGACGCA
>JAUNKF010000018.1 GCA_030532895.1 Lautropia sp.
GGCCCCGGCCGTGGCCGATGGTCTGTATCTGGTGCCGAGGGTGGTCGAATGAGCGAAAGTCAGGATCTGTTGCAACGTGGCCGTCTGGAAGACATCAGCCGCGCCTTGCAGGCGGGTGAGGTGTCGGCCGTCGAATTGGCGCGCCAGTGTCTGGACACGATGGCCGCGAGTGAGGTCAACGCCTTCATCGACGTGCAGCCCGAGCTGACACTCGCTGAAGCGAGGGCAGCCGATGCGCGGTTGGCCTCGGCCCGTCAGGCGGGGGAGGCTGTCTCTGCGCTGCTGGGGGTGCCGATGGCGCACAAGGATGTGTTCGTCACCCGTGGCTGGAAGTCCACGGCCGGCTCCAAGATGTTGGCCAACTACCAAAGCCCCTTTGATGCCACGGTGGTGCAAAAGGTGCGTGCGGCTGGTGCCGTCTGCCTGGGCAAACTGAATTGTGACGAGTTCGCCATGGGGTCGGGCAACGAGAATTCCTTTTTTGGCCCGGTCAAGAACCCCTGGGACATCAGCCGCGTGGCCGGTGGCTCCTCGGGCGGTTCGGCTGCCGCCGTGGCGGCTGGGCTGGTGCCGTTGACGACCGGTACCGATACGGGTGGCTCTGTACGCCAACCGGCTGCCATGTGTGGGGTGACGGGTATCAAACCCACCTATGGCCGTGTCTCGCGCTATGGCATGATCGCCTTTGCCAGCAGTCTGGATCAGGCCGGTGTCTTTGCCCGTTCGGCGGCTGACTGCGCGCAGTTGCTGGCCGTGATGGCCGGTTTCGACGCGCGTGATTCGACGAGCCTTCAGGTGCCGGCCGATGATCTGTTCTCGGTACCTGCCACTTGGGCTGGCGCCAGTGAGTCCGCGCCGCTGAAGGGTTTGCGGGTCGGCATCCCGGACGAGTTCTTTGGCGAAAGCCTCTCGCCCGATGTGCGTGAAGCGGTCAAGGCGGCGCTCGCACAGTTCGAGGCCCTGGGCGCCACGATCATTCCGGTGTCATTACCGCATACTGAATTATCGATTCCGGCCTATTACGTGATCGCACCGGCCGAGGCATCCAGCAACCTGGCCCGCTATGACGGCGTGCGTTATGGCCACCGCAGTGAGCATCAGGACGATCTGCACGCACTCTATACGAACAGCCGGGCCGAAGGCTTCGGCGCGGAGGTGAAGCGCCGCATCATGATCGGCACTTATGTGCTGTCGCATGGTTATTACGACGCCTACTACCGCAAGGCCCAGCAGCTGCGCCGGATGATCGCCGATGATTTTCAGCGTGTCTTTACCGAGGTGGATGTGATCGCCGGCCCGGTCTCGCCCGAGACGGCCTGGCCCATCGGTCAGCAGACCAATGACCCTGTGCGTAATTATCTGGCCGACATCTTCACCTTGCCGGCATCGTTGGCGGGTCTGCCGGGGCTGTCCTTGCCCTGCGGCTTCGATCAGCAGCAGCTGCCGGTGGGCTTGCAGCTGGTGGGGCCGGCCCTGAGCGAGGCTCGCTTGCTGTCGATCGGGCAGGCTTACCAGCAGCATACCGACTGGCATCTGCGCCAGGCGCCGGTGCTCGCACGGACGGCCTGAGACGCGACTGAATGACGGTCATCTTGAAGGAATTTGAATCATGAATGCATCATTACAAAGATCTGAGCCGATGGGCATCCGACGCTGGGGCCAGTGGCTCGGTGTCCTGATGCTGGGCGTGTTGATGGCAGCCTGCTCGTCGTTGCCGCAGATGCCCTCCTTTCCAAAGCGCAGCTCGCCATCGGCGAGTGTGCCCGCCAAGCAGAAACCTGCGCCCGCGGCTGTCCCGGCACTGAAGAATTTTTCCGGTGTCTGCCAGCAGACCGAAGACGATGGATTCAGTGAAAACGCCCGGCTCAATGTGGTCAACGGCCAGGTACGTGCGCTCGATTGGCACATCCGGGTCAAGCGCAAGGGCCAGTGCCAGTTTGCGCTGACGGATTTTCAGCAGACGAAACAGGCGCCGCACATCGAGCTGCGGGCGTTGGGCCGGGGCAAACGGGCCAATTGCAAGCTGATGATCTATCAGGAGCCGCGCCGCGTGACGCTGGCGCACAATGGTTGTGAGGCTTTCTGCTCGAAGGCGGATCTGGCCGAAGAGGCCTGGCCTGTCATGTTCAATCCCAAGACCGGCCGTTGCGCCAGCCTTGACCGCTGATCTCGGAGACCGACAGCATGCAATGGGAAGTGGTCATCGGGCTGGAGACTCACGTTCAGCTCCTGACGCAATCGAAGATCTTTTCTGGTGCGTCCACCCGCTTCGGGGCGGCGCCCAACACGCAGGCTTGCCCGGTGGATCTGGCCCTGCCAGGTGTGCTGCCGGTGATGAACCGGCAGGCGGTCGAGCATGCGATCCGCTTCGGCCTGGCCATTGGAGCCGAGATCGCGCCGGTATCGATCTTTGCCCGCAAGAACTATTTCTATCCCGACCTGCCCAAGGGCTATCAGATCAGCCAGTATGAGCAGCCGGTCGTGAGTGGCGGGCGCCTCGACATCGCCGTGCCGGCCTCGAAGCAGGGGGAGCCGCCTGTCATCAAGACGATCAACCTGACCCGCGCGCACCTGGAAGAGGATGCGGGCAAATCCTTGCACGAGGATTTTGCCGGGCAGTCGGGCATCGACCTGAATCGGGCCGGCACACCGCTTCTGGAGATCGTGACCGAGCCGGAGATGCGCAGTGCGGCCGAGGCGGTGGCCTATGCCCGCGCCCTGCACGGGCTGGTGATGTGGCTCGGCATTTGCGATGGCAACATGCAGGAAGGCTCCTTCCGGGTGGATGCCAACATTTCGGTGCGCCCGCTGGGGCAGACCGAGTTCGGCACACGCGCGGAAATCAAGAACCTGAACTCCTTCCGCTTTCTGGAGCGGGCCATCCAGTATGAGGTGCGGCGTCAGATCGAGCTGATCGAGGATGGCGGCCGTGTCGTGCAGGAAACCCGCCTCTACGACCCGGACACCGATGAAACCCGCTCGATGCGCACGAAGGAGGATGCGGATGATTACCGCTACTTCCCGGAGCCGGATCTGCCACCCCTGATGATCGATGCGGCACAGATCGAGGCCGTGCGGGCCACGATGCCCGAGCTGCCGGTGGCCAAGCGCGAGCGCTATCAGCAGCAGTATGGCCTGTCGGATACCGATGCGCTGACGTTGACGGGCAGCCTGGCCTCGGCCACCTACTTCGAGGCCGTGCTGGCAGCGCTGGCCGACCCGGCCGCGCAGGCGAAGACGGCCGCCAATTGGGTGATGGGTGAGTTGGCCGCGCAGCTGAACCGCGATGGCCTGGACATCAGCGAGAGCAAGGTGCCGGCCGAGCAGCTGGCGGGCCTGATCACCCGGATGGCCGATGGCACCCTGTCGGGCAAGATGGCACGCGAGCTGTTCCAGTCGCTGTGGGCTGATGGCCCGGCGGCCGGTGGTGCGGAGGTGGTCGATGCGTTGATCGAGAAGCAGGGCCTCAAGCAGCTGAGCGGCGATGACGTGCTGGGCCCGATCATCGATCAGGTGCTGGCGGCCAATCAGAAATCGGTGGACGAGTTCCGCGCCGGCAAGGAAAAAGCCTTCAATGCGCTGGTTGGCCAGGTGATGAAGGCGAGCAAGGGCAAGGCCAATCCGCAGCAGGTCAACGAGTTGCTGCGTAGCCGGCTGGCTCAGTGAAGCGTGGCGTCGCCGGGGCTTTCGCGTGGGAAGACCGTGCCCGACACGCCGGTCAGTGCCCGGACTCTGGTGTGCTGGCAATGTGCGCCAGCAGCTCCTTGAGCCGTTGGGCGTTCGCCTGAAAATCCTTGTTGATCCGCTCCCGCTCGCCCCGTCGTTCCTTGATCAGTGAGTCTTCGGCCAGAATGGCATTGGCGATCGACGAGATCCGGTGTTCTCGGGCGTAGGGCAGTTTGGCATTGGGCCGCTTCTGCTCGGCCAGCCAGACTTGGGCGGCCGCTTTCTCTTCCTGAAGGCTCTTGTCCAGCACGAGGATGCGCTGAATGGCAGCCTCGATTTCGCCATCGATCCGGTCGAGATGCTGCTTGTGGCGCCGGTCGAGATCTTCCGGGCTTTGGTAAGTGAGCAGCAGGTGGCGATCCCGCGCCTGCTGTGCCCGTAATACCCGCTCCTGTTCCTGCTTGATCAGGGCTTGCTGGGCAGCAGCCCGTTCCTGAGCGCGTGTGAGAGGTGGCGGCACCAAGCGGCGCAACGAGCCGTCACTGTTCAGCTCGCGCATTTCCCGTTTGGCGCAGACGGCAATGGGCTGGTCGGAGGAAATGACCCGGCCGCGTTCATCCGTGCAGACGTAGATCGAGCTGGTCGCCGGTTGTGCCACCACAACGGACTGGTTGCCGGCCGCAGGGGCCAGCAACAGGGTTGGCAGGAAGGAGAGAAAACGGGCGAGGCTCATCCCTCATACTTTAGTCAGCCTTGGCTATGGACTCCATAGCGGCGACGATATTCGGAGATGGCCGCTCGATAAGCGGCGTGTGGCTGATTGGCACCATCAGCAGTGTCGATGAAGCGGAGCAGATCGTCCAGCGTGGCCAGCGCGTGCACGGCCAGACCATAGCGCTGGCGCACTTCTTCGACCGCCGAGCGGGCCTCGACGATCTCGGCCGTGCCGGCGCGTTCCATCCGGTCGATGGCAATGAAAACGGCCGCGGGCGTGGCGCCAGCTGCCCGGATGATCTCCACCGATTCACGCACCGAGGTGCCCGCCGAGATCACGTCATCGATGATCGCCACCCGGCCCTTGAGCGGTGCGCCCACCAGTACCCCGCCTTCGCCATGATCCTTGGCTTCCTTGCGGTTGAAGGCAAAGGGCAGGTTGCGGCCACGAGCCGCGCAAGCCACTGCCATGCTGGATGCCAGCGTGATGCCCTTGTAGGCCGGGCCGAACAGCACGTCGAATTGGGGGGCGGGCTGAAGGGGGGCGACCGTGCTGTCACGCTGCTGCGCCGAAGCCTCCACCGCCAGCAGCTTCTCGGCGTAAAAGCCGGCCAACCGCCCCAGCGTGGCGCCATCGTGAAAGAGGCCCGCGTTGAAGAAATAGGGAGACAGCCGCCCGGCCTTGGTCTTGAACTCGCCAAAGCGCAGCGCGCCCGTCTCGATGGCGAACTGGATAAACTCGTGGGAAAGCGCGTCGTGCGGCAGGGTGTTGGCGGACGAGGCGGATGTATCAAGCGAAGTGTTCATCAGGAGCATGCATGTTGCGAGTGGTTTCCCAGAATCTTAACGGTATCCGCTCGGCGGCCCGCAAGGGCTGGTTCGAGTGGGCCGCCGGCATCGGCGCCGATGCCATCTGTGTGCAGGAGGTTCGGGCGCAGCTGGCCGACCTGAGCGAGCCGATGCGGGCCATCGGGCCGGCCGTGGGGCATTTTCATCTGGCCGAGCGCAAGGGCTATAGCGGGGTCGGCATCTATACGGCGCAGCAGCCCCAGTCCGTGCGGGAAGGCTTCGGGCAGGCCGCCTTCGATGCCGAGGGGCGCTACATCGAGATGGATTTTGGCACGCACACGATCATCTCGGTCTATGTGCCCTCCGGCTCGTCGTCGGAAGAACGCTTGCAGCAGAAATTCATCTTCATGGACGCCTTTGCGGCCCACATGCAGGCGCTGAAGGACAGCGGCCGCGAGATCATCCTCTGCGGCGACTGGAACGTGGCCCACAAGGAAATCGACCTGAAGAATTGGCGATCAAACCAGAAGAACTCGGGCTTTTTGCCCGAGGAGCGCGCCTGGATGACGCGGCTTTTCGACGAGATCGGCTTTGTGGACGTGTTCCGCACGCTGGATGAGCGCCCGGAGCAATACACCTGGTGGAGCAACCGGGGCCAGGCTTGGGCCAAGAACGTGGGCTGGCGGCTGGATTACCAGATCGCCACCCCCGGCATTGCCGCCACGGCAAAGCGCGTGGAAATCTACAAGGACGAGCGGTTTTCCGATCATGCGCCGCTGATCATTGACTATGAGTGGCCGGCGGGCTGAGTTGTCGTGTTCTGGTGCATGGCCGGTGTGGGGGCCAAGGACTCGTTAGTCAGCCAGTATGTTTGCGTCTTCCCAGACCAGTTCCGGCATCACCACTTCCCACTTTGAGGTTTTGCACAGGTGGCGGTACGCTTCTTCGGTCTGCTCCCTTGAACGAACCTGAATGGCGCGCACGGTGACCGACACGCACCGCGCACCAGCGGGCGGGCAAAACTTTTTGGCCATGCTACCTACCGTGTTGCCGTGGCTGTCTTTTAGTAACCAGTTCCCGCCCTGTTGCGTGAGCTGCAACGGATGCCCCGGCCGCAGTGTGCGGATGTGGCGATGGATGGGGGCGCTCTCTGTTTGGCGGCCGCTGTAGCCGATGTCGATATCAGCCATGCCTGGCGTCTCATGGCGTCGCAACAGGACGGCATCGGGAAGCGGCGGCATGATCGTCCGGGTGAGGACGGCATCGGTATCGGCTGCGGATGGCGGGATCGCATCGGTTTCGGGTGGTGGGGGCGTGCGGGCGATCAGCGTTTGGCTGTTGTCTGTGGCCTGTACTGTCAGCGTATCTGTGTCGGTGCCAGCCCTGGGGAGGAAGGGGTGTGGTGCGCCATCCTGCACCATCATCAGGCTTTGGCGAGCACGAGTCATGGCCACGTAGAACAGGCGCCGGTCTTCATCAGGGTCGGGTGGGGTACTTTGACGTCTGGTGGCCGGCCGTGCCGTCCAGCCAGCATCCAGAATGGCCACGTGGTCAAACTCCAGGCCCTTGCTGCCATGTACCGTCACCAGCAGCAACCCCCGTTGCTGCAAGCGTGCTTCTCGGCACCATTCCCCCAGCCATTGGCGTGCATGACGGGCGGACAGCTTCAGGTTGCCCACGTCCGCCGCGTAGTCGTCGACTGCCGTTTGAAGCCAGGCTTGCCAAGGTGATTCGGGCATGGCATCCACCAGCGACTTCAGTTCGATGGCGCTGATCGCCTCGTTGCCCTTCTGCTGCAGTGCCTGCACCAGCTGTTGCGTCTCGCGCAGGGACCAGAGCGGTATCTGTGCATCGCGTGCCAGTTGCACGGGGACGCCGTGTTGCTCGCACCAGGCTCGAATGGGTTGAAGGTGTGACCATTCCCGCGCAATGACTGCGCACCGGGCCCAGTTCCAGTTCTGTGCATGCTGCTTCAAGCGCATGAATTCGGTCATGACAGTCCATGCCTGCTGCGCCAGCCGGACGCGGCCTGGTCGACTGTCTGTGGTTCGGCAGGTTTCCCGTTCGCGCTGGACAGCAGGATTGGTGGCCGTGCCGTGTTCAAGCTGCAGGATTTGCACGCGCCCTTGAGCAACGGGATCGTGCGTCGTCAGCCAGCCACCGGGTGGTTCGTCGCGCCTAAGATCATTGATGCGGATCGGGTGGGCTACCTTCATTCGGTTGGCAGCCGGTGCAATCACCCGGTTGGCGGCTGCGATGATGTGGGCGGTGGAACGGAAGTTTTCCACCAGGTAGGAGGTCTTGGCGTTGTAATCCTGGCCAAAACTGTGGATGAACTCCACGCTGGTGTCATTGAATCCGTAGATGTTCTGGTCATCGTCACCCACCGCAAACATGTGCAGGCGGCGGTCATCGGTCTGGTCATCGTTGTCGGCGGCGTTCGAGCCACGCCCAGGGGGAGGGGTGCCAGCCGGTGATGGGCCCAGTGTGCGGCCAGCGAGCGCAGAAATCAGATCGTAATGGCAACGTTCGATGTCCTGGTATTCGTCGATCAGGATCCAGCGGAAACCTGCCAGCAGGCGGTCCCGAGTCTCGTCGATTTCGCTTTCCTGTTCGGCCTGCGGGTTGTCGGTGCCATGGCCGGTCAGCAGGGCCGTGGCATCGCGAATGATCTGCCGGAAAAGTTCGTTCTGTGCTTTTCGGCTGGCAGCGGGAGCCTTGTCGTTCAGGCTGGTGCCAGTCAGGCGCATGGCCATCGAATGGATGGTCATCACCATCACGCCTTGGGCATCCGCGCCGATCAACTCGTACAGACGTCGGCGGATTTCCAGCGCCGCATGTCGGTTGTAGGCGATCGCCAGAATCGAGCTGGCGGGCTCGCGCAGAGCCCGTACCAGATAGGCGATACGGTGCACCAGTGTGCGGGTTTTTCCCGAGCCGGGTCCTGCCAGCACCAGTTCGTTGGCGGGCTTTTCTCGATCCACCATCACGATCTGGCGCTGGTGTTCGTTATTGAGTGAATCAACTATCCGGTTCCACGACGCCGGTGAGGTTTGTCGACGCAGCGTCGCCTCGGCGTTGGGTAGCCACTTTTTCAGAAAGGCCTCGTACTTGAGGCCGAAGTAGTCGCGCACCAGCGCCAGTGCTTCCTGCATCTTGTCCAGACTGCCGGCTTCACGTTTCAGGGCGCGCTGCGCGTACTCGTTCATGATCTGAATCTGCGCCACTTGTCCATCATAGTGGGTGGCCAGTGGCTGGTATTGCTCCTTGTTGAATCTGCCTCGGCCGGGGGCAACCCGCAATGTCATGGCCGGACGGAAAACGGCCGTGCCCTTGCTGAGCTGGATGATCCTGCGCTCGTGCATCCACAGCAGACCGCGTGTCAGCAGACGCTCGGCCCCGGTGCCCTGGTTTTTCTCGTCCCGTTCGGCCATGGAGCGCAGGGCGATGTCCTTCATCAGGGCGTCGCGCAAGGCACCCACGGTGGTGCTGGCCAGCTGGTCCTGGGCGCGTACCCTTGGGCCTAGCGACTCCACCAGGTGGTTCAATAAAACGCTGCTGACGTTGTGGCGAACCTCTGCCGCCTTCTGAATACGATCCCAGCTCGTGTTCAGGATTAGCATGAAGCGTTCCCGGTCCAGCCGTTTGAGCGAGATGTTTCCACTGCTCTGGCTGGGCGGGCGGTCTTGCGTCATGCCCCTTATCAGCCCCTCGATCAGCATGGGCTGCACGAAGGTGGTGCTGGCCTTGCCTGGCGGTGTGTCGGGGAAGATTTCGTCACGTACCTGCTGGGTCAGCAGCCGCGTATCCAGGGTATGGCTTTCTCCCGGTTTCATGTCGGGCGCTTCGCTCTTCAGCGCCTTGATGATGGCAGCCTCTGCCTGGCAGGCATGGCCAAGGCGTTCGCGGGAGCTGTTCCTGGCGCCCGTGTCCACAAAGGCCGTGAGACGGGTGTCATCGGAGATGATGGACAGTCGTTCCAGATCCTGCATCGCCTTGCGGATCATGGGGGGCTCCAGTCCGCTGGCAGCCATCAGGGTATCGGTGGAGATGCCATCGGTCTCGTCCGCATCAAACATTGCCTGAACGATGGCCTGCAGTTGCCGTCGGTACTGATCGAAGAGGTTGGCGGCCTGCAACTTCCGGCAGGCGGCTTCCATGTCGGGTACACGCAGGGAAGACGGAAAAACCGTCACCAGGTTTTCATTGCGCTCCAGCAGCCTGGCTTCTTCGAGCCAGGCCAGCGCTGTGCGAACACGGGTGTCATCGGTAGCCTGGTCTCGTTCGCTATCTTCGCTGTCGTCCTCGCGCAGGATTTCACCGGGGGTGGCTACCACCTCGGCGCTGCCATCTTCGGCACGG
Organism: Lautropia sp.; assembly: GCA_030532895.1. Lineage (GTDB taxonomy): Bacteria > Pseudomonadota > Gammaproteobacteria > Burkholderiales > Burkholderiaceae_E > Lautropia. The sequence goes on from JAUNKF010000018.1 coordinate 9,532, forward strand.
GGTCGGCGGTTGGCCAGGTTGCGTACGGCACGCAAGACGGCTCGGATATCCTTTTGCGACAGACGTGATCGGGCCGACATGCCGAATTGCCGTTCGACGTCGTCTTCGGTGTAAAGCAGAATGCAGTGGGCGGGGGCGCGGTCACGGCCGGCACGGCCAGCTTCCTGGAGGTAGTTTTCCAGAGAGCCGGGAATGTCGGCATGAATCACCAGACGTACGTCGGGTTTGTCGATGCCCATGCCGAATGCGTTGGTGGCTGCCATGGCGCGTAAGTTGCCGGCAATGAAATCCTCCTGTGTTTCCTTTTTGACCGAGGGCTTCAGGCCTGCATGGAAAAATCCGCTGCGCACGCCACGCTCGGCAAGATAGGCCGCGACTTCTTCGGTGTGCTTGCGGCTGGCGCAGTAGATGATGGCGCCTGCGCCATCATCGGGGCTGGCTGGAAGGTGTTGCTGCAGCAGCTCGTGAATCAGTGCGTTCTTCTGTGCCGCTGTGGTCTCAATGATGTCGTATGACAGATTCTGCCGTTCTGCACCGCCATCTTTCACGATCAGCGCAGCACCGGCGTGCGCTTGAAAATGCTGCACCATGTCGTCCACCACATCCGGTTTGGCCGTGGCAGTCAGGCACAGGATGGGTGGAATGGGATCATCACCGGCGCGCTCGCGGATGTACCGGCTGGCATAGCGGTAGTCAGGTCTGAAGTCGTGTCCCCATTTGGAAACGCAATGCGCTTCGTCGAACACCCAATAGCCGATTTCACGCTGATTGAGGGCTGTGCGTACGGTACGGTTGCGCAGCTGCTCGGGAGCAATGATGAGGATGCCTAGCTCGCCAAGCCGCAGACGTTCCAGTGTTTCGGCACGTTCCTGCATCGAGAGCAGGCCATTGATGGCGGCTGCGCAATGAATGCCGCGGGCAGCCAGTCCATTGACCTGATCTTCCATCAGCGCTACCAGCGGTGAGATCACTACGGCAAGGTCGCCCGTCTTTTCAAAGCGCGAGAGCACCGGTACCTGATAGCAGAGTGACTTGCCGGTACCGGTGGGCAGAATGCCCAGCGTGTGCTGGCGCGTCAGCGCCAGTTCCACGATGACCTGCTGCAGCGGCTTGCTGCTTGCCTTATCGATCGGTTCGGGACGGAAGGTACGGATGTTTGGATCCTGGAAGATCCGTTGTAGCTCGCGCACGGCATCATGGCGTTCCGTGCACCAGGTGCAATCAGGCTGGCCGCATGGCGTGTCTCGCAACTGCTCGACGATGTCACGCACGCGTGGAAACTGCTTGCGCACCCACGGTGGAATCACCGAGTTGCCACCGGCCACGCTCAGCCAGGCCAGCACATAGGCCAAGTTCCAGCCTTCCTGCGCAGCGTTGTTCAGCAGGGCTTCGGCCGATGTGATACAGCCCTTGCCGTGCAGGCATTCACGCAACGAGGATCGAGCGTCGTCATCGTCCGGCCGAGGCTGTTGTCGGATGGCGCTGAACAGTTGATCAAAGCCGTGATGTTCGGGTTTCTGGCTGCAGAGCCAGTGCCAGGCAGTGAGTTGCGCGGCTGGGCACGCACGCAGCGCAACGAACTGATCCACGAAAAGGCGCGCAGCAGTACGGGCATCGGCCACCGGGTTATTGCGCTGGCCGCTGGTCAGACGTCCTTCCTGAGTGTGCTTGACCAGATGGTGGTAGGGGTTTCTGGGAAATGCCAGCGGGTTGAGCCACAGCGTGTCCACCGCCGGCAGCGCCAGGAGATTCAGCGAGGGGTTGGCGGCGCGCAGGTGTGGCAGGTCAAAGTGGATGATGTTGTGGCCCAGCACAAATTCGCTGCCGTCCATGAAGGCATCCAGCGCCAGCAGGGCGGGAGCCAGAGGGCCACGTTCGTGTGCGTGGCAGTGTTCCTGTTCCTGTTGCCAACGCAGCGCCCCGATCAGATGGATTTGCTGGTCCTGTTTGCCCACTTCCAGATCCAGACAGGTGCTTCGTGCGAGGAAGGTCTCGGCGGTGGCTGCCTGCGTCCCCGCATCGTGTACGGATGCAGCCGGTGTTGTTGCCGTGTTGGCCTCTGCAGGTTGGATTGCTGGCGCTGTCGGAGGCATGGCTGACGCAGATTCTGCTCCGCTCATGGGTGGTGCGTGCCCAGCGGTTGTTGCCGATGCCGCATGTACGGAATCGGCAACCAGTATGGTGTGCTCTGGCGGTGTGCTCATCCTCATCGGCCAAAAAGGATTGTCTCCGGGTCTTTCATGCTGAATGACCTAATGATACGGGGCAGGGGAAACGTTCATGTTCTGTTCTGCCGGGTGGCGGGTGAACGTGTTGCCTGTGCCTCAAAAAGCCGAAGAGAAGGGTATGGCATTTGGGACGTCATGTGCCGAGTGGGTGTGGAAGCGTGGGGAGAATACGTTTGCAACGTGCTCCAATCCTCATGATTGTGAGGATTTCTTGCCTGTGCTGGCGTTTTTAGCATAAAATCCTCACGAACGTGAGGACTCCGTCATGAAGATCCGTCTGGATGACCCTGCCCGCCTGGGTGCCGTGGTACGTGCCACCCGCAAGGCCTACAGGCTGCGGCAGGATGACACCGCCGCCAACCTGGGCCTGAGCGAGAACTTTCTGGGCAAGGTCGAGCGAGGCGGTGACACCGTGCAGTGGGGCAAGCTCTTTCAGGTATTGGCGGGCCTGGGCATCTGGGTCGATGTGGACGTGCCTGAATCGGTGCTCCCGTACCTGCCGGCCGATCTGGCGGAACGGGTGCGTCGGTCATGAGCCGGCCGAGCGGGCGGGTTGCCGCCACCTGCCCTGACGGGCCATCCGAGTCGGCTGGCGGGCCGGCGCCTGCAGCGGGTAGACCGCTCATGTCTCGGGCATCGTCTGTGCTTATGCCGAAAACGCAGCATGACGGCCGTGCATTGCGGGCATTCATCAATGATGTCGAGATGGGCCTGTTGCAGGAGCAGGGCGGGTTGTGGCGCTTCTGCTATGCGCCCGGCTGGTTGTCTAATCCGGAGGGTTTTGCGCTCAGCCCCTTCCTGCCCTTGCAGTCAGAACCGCTGGTGGATGGCGCCAGTGAGCGGCCGGTGCAGTGGTACTTCGACAATCTCCTGCCCGAAGAAGGCCAGCGCACGCTGATGGCGCATGATGCGGGTGTGGGCGTGGAGGATGCCTTTGGCTTGCTTCAATATTACGGTGCCGAATCAGCGGGGTCGCTCACGCTCTTGCCGGTGGATGTAGTGGGTGAATTGCCGGGCGGGCTGCGGCCACTGTCTCATACGTCGCTGGAGGGGCGCATCCGCCGATTGCCGCGGGTGTCGCTCACGCAGGGGGCGGTCAAGCGCATGTCCTTGGCCGGTGCCCAGCACAAGTTGGCGCTGGTGTTGGCGTGCAATGCCTTGTTCGAGCCGCAGGATGCAACCCCGTCCACCCATGTGCTGAAGCCCGATCACCCGGATGCCGACTACCCGCATTCCGTCATCAACGAGTTTTTCGTGATGCGCCTGGCAGCAAGCTTGGGCCTGCCGGTGCCGCCTGTGCATCGGCTGTATGTACCTTCTCCGGTTTATCTGGTCGAGCGCTTTGATCGTGTTCGGACATCAGCCGGGTGGCAGCGGCGGCATGTGGTGGATGCCTGTCAGCTGTTGGGTCTGGATCGCAGTTTCAAGTACAGCCAGGGCAGCATCGAGCGGCTTGCCGAGCTGGCCGCGCTTTGTCGCAGTCCGTTGCTCGCGCGCACGCAGCTTTTTTCGTGGCTGGTGTTCAATGTATTGGTGGGCAATGCAGATGCCCATCTGAAGAACCTCAGTTTCCTGGTGTCACACGAGGGCGTGCAGTTAGCGCCGTTTTACGATTTGCTGAGCGTGGCTGCTTATGACACGCCGGCCTTCGACAGAACGGGCTGGCCTGTGCAGGTTCAATTGGCCTGGCCGATACTGGATGTGCGTCATTTCTCGGGCATCACGCGAGCGCTGCTGTTGGAAGCGGGGGTGCGGCTGGGGGTGACTCGGCGCGCTGCCGAGCGAATCCTGGATGAGCTGGTGCAGCAGATGCCATTGCAGGCGGATTTACTGCTGGCCGAGCTGGCCCGAGACAATGATGAGCTGCTGAAGCATCAGCCGGACTTGGGCAATCGGCTGGCGGGTGAGATGCGCTGCCTGCGCGTCATCCGCCATGCCATTTTGCCGGACATGGCGGCTAGGTTCCAGGTTGCTTGATGGGGCCGGAATACCGGCCGATGCTAGCACGGCTTGCCCTGAATGTTCTCTAACAAGCTGTCTAACAACACGATTGCTGCTCTGCGATGACTGAAAGGGTCAGGTGCTTTGGCGTCTGCAACCTGGGAGATGCAGTTCAGCAGGGTACTAAAAGCTGGTCAGCTGTTACTGACGCCACACCGACTCAAAAGCAGCTCTGGTGGCCTCAAGCAAAAGTTCATAGCACGCTTTAGACAGCCCTATTAGAAATTGTAGGAGCGCTGAGAGGAGAAGTGCAGTACATTCGCCAGAGTAAGCACGATGAAGAGTTTGTTATGAACAGCAATTGTAGTAGACGAGACTTTGCAAAGTTCGTTGCGTTATCCGCGGCGTTAGGAACCCTACTTGATTCGCAAAAGGCGATGTCTAGAAGCTATGAGTACGACACTCACCTTTCGACAAGAAAAGAACTATCAACTGCAAGAGAGAAGATAATAGGCTTAAATGTTGCGATTATAGGATCGGGTGTTGCGGGTTTAGTGGCTGCATACGAACTAGCTATGGCAGGGGCAATGCCTGTCGTCTTTGAAGCAAGAGATAAAATCGGTGGTCGTGTCGAAACAGTTCGATCCGGAGATTATATTAATGAAGACGACATCTCCGTCCAAGTATGCGATTTTGATGAGCACCGTTCTTTATTTTTCAACACCGGCGCTGCTAGGATATCTCAAGAGCACGCTCTTATAATGCATTACTGCAGGGAGCTAAATGTTCCCATGGAGTTGGTTTGCAATGAAAACAAAGCCGCTTATTACTTTGATGAAGCTATTTCAAACAACAACGCTTTCAGGATACGCACTCTCCAATCCAGCATTCGAGGATGGATTTCTGAGCTTGCTGCAAAGAGTGTGGTTGGATCTGGTGATAAGTATATGTCCTCGGCAGATTCCTCCGCTCTCCTGGAATTAATATCTGATTTCGGCGATCTTAACCAGGATCTGAGGTTCGTGTCGACACCAAGGGGTGGAGTTTATTTTGACTGGAGTACAGGGCAGACTACTGGTAATTTTGAGTCAATACCGATTTCAGAAATTGTTAAACTCGAATCTTTTTCGAGGTACAAGCTAAATCTCGGGGAATTTTTAAATCAACAGGCGAGTATGATGCATCCTATTGGGGGTATGGATAAGTTTATCCAAGCCTTCTACCAGAAGATTTCATCGAGAGTTTTTGTTCAAACTGAAGTTGTTTCCGTAAAAAGATATGATGGAAGATGTGTTGTACGGGTCAAAGATGCTTCTGGCCGGTTTTTTTTGAAAAAATTTGATGCGGTCATTGTAACAACCCCTCCCGTTATAATCAATGGTTTGGATATTGACATTTCTGAGGGTTTGAAGAGCGAGTTAGTCAGTAAAACAATGTCTAAACCATCCAAGGTGGCTTTTCAGTCGCCTAGATTTTGGGAGACTAGAGACGGAATATATGGTGGTGTTTCTTACACGAGTGATGAAATAACTATGCTCTGGTATCCTTCTAACGACCTAGGGAGTGAGCAGGGAATTATCGTCGGAGCTTATCATTTAGGGGTTTTTCCTGGGGAACTATTCTCATCTTTGTCCGTCAATGAAAGAGTTTCTCGCGCAATAACCCAGGGGGGTAAAATTCATCAAGGTTATGAGTCTTTTGTAAAAAAAGGAATCACTCGGTCGTGGGAAAGGACAAACTTTATTAAAGGTGGCTGGGCATTAGTAGGTTCGTCTTTTGAGTCGACAAGGCGCGCTGATGGTTCTATATTTTTCGCAGGGGATCATATGTCTAGTATGCCGGGATGGATGGAAGGATCAGCATTGTCTGCCCATTTGGCGGTTCGTGAGCTGTTGAAGGTTTTGTGAAAATGCGTGGTGAGAAATGATCAAGGTATATGCTCTGCTGAGTTTTTTTGGTGCTTTGGCTCCTTTGACTCCGTTTTGTTTTTTTCTTTTGGAAAACGGGGTTGATGTGAGCTTGTTCTTCGATGAATTGTTTTATGGCTACATTAGCACATTCTTTGCTATTGATGTGATAATTTCTGCGTTGGTTTTTATTGCTTTCGCGGTGTCAGAGTCCTTAAGGCTGCGAAAAACATGGATGATCTGGTCTATTTTAGGCTTGATAATCGGTGTCTCTTTTTCGCTTCCGTTGTTTCTGCTATTTCGTGAGATAGCAGTCAATAAAAGGATTGGGTGAGTTTTAGGTGGTTAACGCTTTGTAAGCGAATCTGTTGGAAGGGATGGGGTTTGGAGAAGATGATGACGGTTTTTGTCGATGTAGTCAAAATGCTATTCTTGGCTGTGGTTTTTCTATCTAAGTATTCCTATCGCAAGTTAGTAAAGAGCGAGTCCAAGGGGCGCCTAGTCGGAAGGTTGCTTCATGATTATTTTGTCGCTATGGGCCCGCTTTATATTAAGGTAGGTCAGATAATGGCTACAAGGAAGGATTTAATTTCAGAAGAAGTAGCCGAAGAGCTGTCGAATTTGCAGGATAGCACTAGTGCAATGAGCGAAGAGGTAACCAGATCGACTCTTTCGTCGTCTCTGTCTAATTCCTTAAGTAATATTTTTTCCGAGTTTGACTATTACCCTATTGCCAGTGCTTCTATTGCTCAAGTACATATAGCGCGACTCCGCACAGGTGAACAGGTTGCGGTGAAGATCGTCAAGAAAGGTGTCGAAAAGAGTTTAAGATCTAGTTTGTCTTTTTATCAGTTTCTTTTTTTTCTAGCAGAGAAGTTCAGTAGAACTGCTCGCCAGGTGGGTGTTTGCGAGAGATTTAAAGAGCTTGCCTCGGTTTTATTAGATCAAACAAATATGATCAAGGAGTTGGAGCAGCAGGAAAATGTAAGGAAAAACTTCGAAGGACATCGTTTTGTCAATATTCCTAAAGCATACCCTGAATTTTCATCTAAGGATGTACTTGTGATGGAGTACATAGATAGGGTATCCGGGAGAAAGCTGGAGTCTATCTCTTGTGATAGGAAGAAGCTCGCGCGGAGGCTTCAGGATGCAATTTATACGATGCTTTATATGCACGGTAAGTGCCACGGAGACCCCCATCCGGGAAATGTATTTTTTGATTCTGATGGTGGTATAACCTTGGTGGATTTTGGAATTACTGTAGATTTGAGCGAGGACGAAAAGTGGGGTTTGTCTTCTTTTTATTACGCCTGTGTCAGGAAAGAGTGGGAATTGGCTGTTTCAAGGTTTACGGAGCACTTTGTCGAAGACAAGGAGAATATTTTTAAAAGCTGGAGCGATTATCAGTCTCAAATGGCGGTTGTATTGAAGAGACATTTCGAAGATAATTCAACACGTTGGTCTACGATTTCGTACTTTAGGGATGTTAACGAAATTTTGAATTTTTTTGGGGCTAGGTATACAGCGACCTTCACCAAAGTAGAGTTGGTTTTTTTGAGTGTTGAGGGATTTGCGTCTATTATTGACCCTAGTATTGACATTTGGGAGAATGCTCGTTTGTTTACGGATAAATATTCTCCGTACATGAGTGCCGATATTAAGAGTAGACTTGATTTTTCGTTTGCTCAGTTAATTCCTGGGTCACTACGGCTTCGGGATCAGGCTGAAAGCTGTTTGGTTGCGCCAACTCACATTCACCGATACTTTTTTCCAAGTGCATACCCTGTTTTTGTGGAAAAGGCAGAGGGAGCGCATATTTTCGATGTTGATGGCAACTGTTTTGTCGATTTATCCGGGGGGTACGGGCCTCATATACTAGGGTACAACCATCCTGTTATCAGGAACGCTTTGCACGAAGGTGTTGATAGCGGGGTAATAAACGCCGTTGGGCATAGGGAAGAAATTCTGTTTGCTGATAAGTTGGTTTCTGCGTTTTCCGGGAGCGAGAAGGTTGTGCTTTGTAATTCAGGTACTGAGGCTTGCTTGAAGGCGGTGCGTCTTGCAAGGGCTTATTCAAGAAAGACGCGCGTCGTCAAGTTTGAAGGTCATTACCACGGTTGGTCCGATCAGGGTATGGTTAGTTCTTGGTTCAGATTCTCAGGAGGAGAGTGTCATCCTGCTCCGATAGAGGGATGTAAAGGTACTGACCCAAATGTAGTTATGTCCACTTTGGTTTTTCAGTATGGAGATATGGAGTCTTTGAGGGTTATAGAAAGTCTCGCCTCTGATATTGCTTGCGTTATATGTGAGCCAATGCCGTCGTCTATGGCTAAAGTCGACGAGAGGTTTTTGTTTGAGTTGCGGTTATGTTGTTCGAAGTCGGGCATTGTTTTGATTTTCGATGAGGTGGTGACTGGGTTTCGGGTGTGTTATGGTGGTGTTCAAACTATTGCGGGTGTTGTGCCTGATTTGACTGCTTTGGGCAAGATTATTGGAGGTGGCTTGCCTTGTGGGGCTGTTGTTGGGCGTGCGGATATCATTGACGTTGCAAAAAGTTCGGAGGATCCTTTTTTTGACTACGATAACAAGGCGTTTGTTGGCGGGACGATGAGTGGTAATTCTTTGACATGCAAGGCTGGGGTTGCGGTTCTCTCTGAGCTTGGGTCGTCCAAAGGATATTATGATGACCTATATAAAAAAAGCGAATATTTGTTGAGTGAAATGAGGCGTGTTGCGAATAGATTAGATATTGATTGTTTCGTTGATGGCGGGAGGAGTATTTTTTCTTTGATGTTTGGACATAGAAAGTCTGCTGTTTACAGGAAGAAGCAGGCTGGTAGCAATTTTAAGGCGACTATAGCTCTCGCTTATTATATGCGCAAGGAGGGTGTTTATATGCCGGAGCTTCATTCGTTTATGATCAGCATGGCTCATTCTTACCGTGATATTGATGTCGTTTTGGGCGCGTTTGAGAGGAGTCTTGTTGAAATGTCTGGCGATGGTTTTTTTGTTAATTAGTCGGCCCATGCAAACCTTGGTTCATAAGTTAAGTGTAACAGTATGACGTTGGCACGTAGACTTCCCCCGTCCTTGATATTAGCCCAAAGTCGTAATGTCCCCTTGATGCAGGATGGCCCCTCTGTGTCAGACTAGTTGCCGCCCCGATAGGATCCATCATAAGGGGGCGAGATGACGAGGAAAGCCGATGGCACGATATGGCCAGAAGTTCAAGGAACAGGCGGTGGCGAGAATGCTCCCACCGGGGAGCACCCCCTTGCAGACGCTGTCTGTCGAGTTGGGCGTGAGTGTGCCCACCCTGGAGCGCTGGCGCAGTGATGCGCTGTCCAGGCCCGCGCATGAGCGGGCCTGGACAGCGGCGGCACGTCATGATCACGGCCGCCATGGATGAAGCCACACGCCATGCCTGGTGTCGCGAGCACGGGGTCTATCCACAGGAGTTGGCGCAATGGAAGGAGGCTGCCACCCAGGCGCTGGCCGCGCCCGAAGAGCAGCGCGCCAGCCCCTTGCAAACCCGGCGCGACCGCCAGCGAATTCGGGCTCTGGAGCGCGACCTGCGCCGCAAGGACAAGGCCCTGGCCGAGACCACCGCCCTGCTGGTGTTGTCCCGACAGCTCGAGACGATCTTCAAAGACCACGAGGGCGAGGCAGAATAATTTGTCTCAAAGATCGTCAGGTTCTGGCCCGGAACATCCTGGAAGCGCAGCGCAGTGGTGCGCGCCTGGCCCTGGCTTGCCAGGAGGCCGGCATCGACATCCGCACCCTGCAGCGCTGGCAAGCCCGGGGCGGTCTGATCGTGGGGGGTCGGCGCCCCGAGGCCATACGCCCCAAACCAGCTCATGCGCTCAGTGACGAGGAGCGCCAGCGCCTGCTGGCCGTGGTCAACGAGCCGCGCTTTGCCGATCTGCCGCCGGCCCGTATCGTGCCGATGCTGGCTGACGAAGGCGTGTATCTGGCCAGTGAGTCCACTTTCTCGCGGGTCTTGCGTGCTGTCGGCCAGACCTCCCACCGCGGCCGGGCACGAGCACCTCGCCCTCAGCGCGCGCCCAGCACCCACGTCGCCACGGCACCGAATCAGGTCTGGACCTGGGACATGACCTACCTGCCAACGACCGTGGCCGGGCGCTGGCTGCACCTGTACCTGATCATGGATCTGTTCAGCCGCAAGATCGTCGGCTTCGAGGTGCACGACAGCGATGTCGATGATCATGCCGCCCGGCTCGTGCACCGCACGGCCCTGGCCACCGGCATTGCCCTGAACGCCCAAAAGCCCGTCCTGCATGGCGACAACGGCTCGAGCTTCAAGTCCACGACCGTGCTGGCCATGCTGCACTGGCTCGGCATCAGCCCCTCGTACTCACGGCCCCGCGTCAGCGATGACAACGCCCATGTCGAAGCGCTGTTTCGCACCACGAAGTATCGGCCCGAATTCCCGGCCCACGGTTTTGTCGACCTGCATCAGGCCCGCCAATGGGCGGCTGATTTCGTGCACTGGTACAACCACGACACCGCCACAGTGGTATCCGCTACGTGACACCCGCCCAGCGCTACAGCGGCGAAGATCTGGCCATCCTTGAGGCCCGTCACGTGGTCTACGAGCAGGCTCGGGCACGTCACCCACGTCGTTGGTCAGGCCACACCCGGAACTGGCGGCACATCGATCATGTCACGCTCAATCCCGAACGCGATGCGGTGGTTCAGGCCACGGTGTAGGGGCACCCGCTATCACAAGATATTCAACAGCAGGCTGCATGAATCAGGCGGCAACTATCTTGACATGCACCGCTTTCTTCGCATCATCCATCCAGGCCTCTATCTCTGAGGGCGGGACATCGTAGTTTCGGCTGGCCTCCGCCACCGTGGTCTTACCCTGGATGATCTCCAGTACTAAGGCCGTCTTGCGCTTGGCCGTCCAGCGCTTGATTTCTTCGTTCATCAACATGCTCATCGGTGTTCTCCTCGAACGATAACACCTGAGCAGGTTTTTAGTGGGTCATTACAGATTACCGGTACGCGCCCTTGATGTCGGCCCAGTTCTCCAATGCCGATGGTATCGACCCACCCACGTTCTGGCTCAGCTGTTTGATCACCTTGCCCAGCCGGGCCTTCAACCGTGCATCTGGCAACGCCGCCCCGCTGATCTCCTCGTCCATCCAGTCGTTGTCTGTCACCGGCTCTGATGCTACGCCCTGCTGACCCTTCATCTCTGTCTGCCTTGATCCCTCTCATCCTGACTGCCATTATGCTCGCTGACAGGCGGGTGATCGGCTTGGTGAGGGAAGATGTGGGTAATCACAAGATCTGAGCGGGGTGGGCGGGGAGCAATCCCCGATCCTACCGCGACCTCTTGAGACCAAGTGTGTCTATTAATAAACAAAAGAAAATGCGCTAAAGGACATACCCGCACTACCGACCCACCCCACTATTTTATCCCCCCGACGAACCTTTCCTTCATCAATAGACAAAGAAAGCGCTGCGGGGATGGAGGCGGAAACAATATTACCCGTCGATGAAAATATCGATTTGTATATATCCTGCAGCCCAAGAATCCTGCAGAATCGCAACCAATCCCTATACGAGGACGTGTGCGTGAACAACGCTTTAGCATCAGAGAGATCCGCCTTAGACTTCAGCCTGCTCATAACTTCAAGTATATTTTCTTCGCCGAATTCTATCAATTTGTCTCCGAACGAAGTGAAATAACCACATCCGTTAGCAGCTATTCTTGGCGAAGCCGATGCGTACCTATCAAAACCATGTATAGGTATGTTACATAGATCCGCCAATCTAGGAGACGACGAAAACTCAAAGGCCCAATCTCCATGACTGGAATCAGCATTGCCTCCTTTTAAAATAGTGGCAGATGCCGCTTCGCCGAGCGTAAATGACGGAAAACTCCACTCCAGCGAATCGACATCTTTTATATTAAAAACCTCTGGATAAACAGGCCCTCCTGGAATCATATTAAATTCGGCGTTTACAATCATCACTCTATTATAAATACCGGCATCTAGCAGAAGTTTCGCCAAATAAACCCCCCTTACCCAGCTCATACAAGCATCTATTATGTCGAAACACGCAACGGAATTCATCCCAAGCGAACTGGCCACATGATAAGCACCTCCAGGCTCAATGAAGCCCCGCCCTATTCCAACATAGATCAGCAAATCAATATCGCCAACTGCCACTCCGCTTTCCGCCATAGCTAACGTAGCTGCATCACATACCAAGTCTATAGGCTTTTCATGGTCAAGAAGCCATTTTCGATGCTTAGATCCGGTCAGATCAAGACAAAACCTAACTTTTTTTATCACAGCGTCCAAGACATCTGGAGACGTGTTTTTGCTATGAAACTTTATCTCCTTAATGATGTCGTCGTTGCTAACAACTTTACCTGGAAAAGCAACTTTCACTGATTCTATATACATACTCTCTGCCCCCGCGAAATCAATCTTTAGAACAACAGCGCAGCAACTCAGCAACCAAGCCGTTCACGTCTAGCTCTAGGTCGGAAAAAACCTCTCCAGAAATACTGACGCCGGTTTTAGCCTCCAGCAACGATTGCAATTTAAAGGCATCCATTGAACTCATGCCAAAATCATACAATCGGGAGTCCGTCCTGACATCGGCTTCTTTAATTTTCAAAACCTCAGAGACACTTCTCATGGCAATGTCTAAGTATGCATTCATTTTCTTGGAGTCGGAAATCGTGCCTTTCTCTTCTTGCGTCATATGCTGCTCCTAGTCACCTTCAAATGATCTACTCCCAAGAATATTCAACCTGTTCTCAAGCCAAAGCTTTTTGCTCAGCTTTCGTTGAATCTTTCCGCTAGTCGTCTTCGGGATTGATCCAGGTCTTAATATTCCAATATACACCGGTTTTACACCATGCTCAATCGTTAGCCTCGAAAAAATGTTGGAAATAACATTATCATAATTCACGTCGCCATCAAAATATCGTTTTCTCTCGGCTAGGATTACTAATTCCTCCCTGTTTTTCTTAACGAAAGGAAATGCTGCCACAAATTCTCTGTTTATCAAATCATTAGCCTCGTAGACGGTTTTCTCCAAGTCCTGAGGGTAGTGATTTACTCCTCGAATAATAATCAGATCTTTCTCTCGTCCCGTGATATAAATCTCCCCGTTATGGAAGAAGCCAAGATCGCCCGTTCGAACAAAATTTCGAGTCAATTCACTGTCACTTCCCTTGTCGGAAACCACTGTGGCTGCAAACACATGTTCACTTTCTTCCTGATTGTTCCAATATCCAGCCCCTACCCAGGGAGCTGAAACCCATATTTCGCCAACTCTTCTTTCGGGAAGCTCCCGCATACTTCTCGGATCTACTACTAGGACACAGCTTCCTTCCAGAGGAAATCCATTACTAACAAGAGGAATCAGGTCCGTTGATTCACTTTCTGGTTTTATTAATATTTCATTGTTTTTGTATTTGCTCTTGTCTAGCCAAATGGTAGTTGGAGTGGCATTGGCTTTATGTGCGGAAATTACCAGTGTAGTTTCTGCCATCCCGTAAGAAGGTCGATGAGCGGCTGGAGAAAAACCTGATTTGGAGAACTCCTCGCTAAATGCTTTTAATGTGGAGAATTTGACGGGTTCTGCGCCATTGACAGCCACCTTCCAGGATTCAAGATTCAACTTATCAGAATTAATCCTACTGTTCGCCTCGACGCAATGCATATATGCAAAGTCCGGAGCAGCACTATGGGTGGCTTTATAACGATCTATCGCGGAAAGCCAAAGCATTGGTTTCTTTATAAATGAAGCTGGAGACATGAGAATCGCCTTCATGCCGTAGTACAATGGCTGGAGCACATTAAGAACCTGTCCTAAGTCATGAAAATGCGGTAGCCATGAAACCAAAACACTGCTGGAACTTATATCCCAAGCTTTTCCTAGAGCTTTGGAATGCTTAATCGTTGCAGCATGCGTCAACATGACCCCTTTGGGAGAGGACGTTGAACCGGACGTGTACTGTAAATAGGCAAGAGAACTATTTCTGAAAGATGTTTGAGGTCTATTTTTACTTCTCTCGTCGATAAGCCAGTCTTCCGGCGAAATTACTTTAAGATCTTTCCCGTTAACCTCAATTTTTCCTCTGGCTTTTGGTAGATAAAACTTAGTGGTCATCGCCAAAGATGGTCGGCAGTCTTCGGCGATTTTTTCGATGAGCATCAATTTTCTTGAGTTCTGAGGGGCGTAAAGAGGAACGGCAACCACTCCAGAAAGCAGGCAGGCGTAAAAAGCTTTTATATAGTCAAGGCCCGGCCCATAGAGTAAGAGCACCCGATCCCCTGCGCTTGTCTCTTTTGACAAAGCATAGGATATTTTCGAAGCGCATTCAAAAAGCTCTGAAAAGGAAAGGCTCTCTTCCTCCTCGCCAAAGTCGTTTAAGAAAACAAAGGCCTTTTTCTCTTTAAGTGAAAAGGCCCTTTCTCTTAATAAAATTGCCCAATTGTTCTTCATGGTTTCCTCTCGAATATTCTGGTTGGTCATAATTTATGGGAGAGAAAATTCTCCTCCCAGCTCATAACAATCTATGTGCTTGCTCGCGGAGCGAAAACTAGGAGGATGGTATGCTAGTGCTCTCACTACGCCCAACATGTACCTAAATCCAGGGTCGGTCAGAAAATTCATGCCGCCGGCCTCTTCTATTATCGTAGCAGCGCATTCCATAATCCTTTTTTGAGTTTCAAATCTCACTAATAGTGAAGAGGAGACGTTGTATTCAGACAAATTTCCGTTATCTATTTCTTTTGCAATATTTTCCAGGGCCAGCATGCAAGTTCTTACTCCGGACAGTGCTCTCACCCTAGAGGCATCGTCTCCCCTTCCTCTGTCACAAATCTGCTCAAACATCGCGCTGAGCACCCCGAGGTAGCTGGCACTTATCATTATTTCGAACCATATAAACGCCGACGAAAGTTCTTTCGTTATGTTGAAGCTTTCGCCAAAAGTTGATACATTTTCACTGGGAACGAACACGTCTTCTAAGATGATTTCCACGTTCTCCGCTGCATCCAAAAAACCTTTTGCTCCGAACTCCATGATATAAATACCTTCGGAGTGAGAGGGGATTGTGGCAATGGAAAATAACTTATCTTTGCCATCTTCAAGCAACATGCTTGCTGTAAATATATCCATAGACCTACCAAGGCTGCATGGCTTCTTTTTTCCGGACACCAAAAAACCTCCTTTGGTTTTTTTTACCTTCATATCCGGGGTTTGGATGCTCGTGCTTGCGCGTCCGTCAGCAAATCCCGATGCAACCAAAAGCTTCTCGCCTGCTATAAGTTTAAGGTGATTCTCCGTTTCCTCGGATCGAGGAATTGCGCATACAGTGCAGTTATGCATGTTGGCCGCAATCGCTAATGAGGGAGACCGGCTTCCCAACGCGAACTGAATCTGTAATAATTGAACTGCTGAGCACCCTTGTCCGCCGAACCTCTTTGGAACAGTCAAACCGCAGCCCCCATGTTCTTTATAACAAGAAAGAACAGGAGAATTCTTTCCTTCAAGCTCGGTTAAAGACCTTTGACAAAGAGACGAATCCAGTCCCGGCAGAAAAGATTCCATTGTGTCACGACATTTTTGTATTAGTCTCATAATTCCTCCTGGTCATTTCCGGTCCGCTATTGTTGCAATCTCGAATCTGTAAGAAAAGGCGCGGTCTTTTTTGTTTAAAAAAGACATCATCTCATTATCGATCTCCAGATTATCCTCGTTTGCGTCGTCCACAGAGTAGTTTGTTATGAAGTTCCTGAAGCACAAGCGTCCATTGAGTCTTCCTCGAGTTGATATATTTTTCAAAATACTCATAAAATCATCCTTAGACAGACACGAAGTTATGTCTGAAAGGGAGAATTTATTGAACTTTTCATGCGGCATTTTTCCGCAGTATTCGACTATGTCTCCATTAACTATGGAGACTTTTGTTTTACACTTCTTTATTTGTTCGACAACATCCTCCTTTAAGAAGTGTGGGAGAGAATTTTTTTCGTTGTATTTTCCAGTGAACATGAACGTCAACCAGTCGCTTTCTTTTGCGAGGTGGTTGCAAAACGCATAGTCCAACGTCTTCAACATGTATCGACCAAGGTCTCCGACTTCAATGTTGATGTCATATCTCTTGTCATTCAAGATTAGCTTGAGAAGGTTTTTGTTAAATCCCTTCGATATTAATATGTTGTATAGCGGTCCTTTTATTTCTTTTTTAAAAAATTTCTCTCTGCTCATCTAGGGTCTCCGAATTGAAAATCCTTTCTATTGATCGACCGTAGAGGGTTTTAAATAAGGGGGCCATGATCTTGACATAGAACTGCTCGTGGCGGCCTTGAAAAATAATTCCGTTTTCAATTTTTTTCATATTGTTCTTGAAATACATCCATGCCTCGTCGCTCAGTCTGTCTTTTAGGGAAAGAAAGGTATCTTTTCTGTCCATTCCTTCATTTCTGATTCCTAAAAAGTTTAACAAATCTCTGTAGCTCAGGGATCTGATGGCAGCAAGCTTGAGTTCAAATATAAGATTTTGACCAGCTGCATAATCTATCGTGCTTAAAGACGCAGGGTTCATGGAAAGTAAACTAAGACTTCTGCAGCCGCTTCCCGTGACAGACAGAACGTCGTCCACCGGGCTTATAGAGAGGGCCTTCATTTCTGAATCGGCGTCTTCGTCGCACGTGCTATAAAGAATCCACTTTTGATGCATGATATTCAATCCTTGAACATAATGACTAGAGGTTATGAAATTTTGGATTCTTTGGCTACTATGAAATATAGTGGTAAGCCCTGCGAAATTCTGTGAACCGCCCCGGGTATCGAGGAGGCCCGTTGGTTTGAGTCAGGCCATCATGGCCTGCTCGGTTTGATGTTGATAGTAGTTTGCCTCAGCTTCTGCCGGCGGCACATAGCCAATGGGGGCCAGCAAGCGATGATGGTTGAACCAGCAGACCCATTCAAGCGTGGCCAGTTCCACCGCTTGAATGCTCTTCCAGGAACCTTGGCGATGGATCACTTCTGCCTTGTACAAGCCAATGATGGATTCAGCCAGCGCATTGTCATAACTGTCCCCTTGGCTGCCCACCGAGGGTTCGATACCGGCCTCGGTGAGTCGTTCGGCATAGCGAATCGACACGTATTGAGACCCCCGGTCGCTATGGTGAATCAGGCTGTCCCGGTCTGGCTGACGCGCGTACAGCGCCTGCTCCAGGGCATCCAGCACGAAGTCGGTCTGCATGTTGCGGCTCACGCGCCAGCCCACAATGTAGCGGGCGTAGACATCGATGACGAAGGCCACGTAAACAAAGCCCTCCCAGGTCGAAACATAGGTGAAATCGGTCACTCGCAGCTGATTGGGCCGGCTTGCCGAGAACTGCCGGTTGACCCGATCCTTGGGGCACGGCAAAGCCGGATCAGGACGAGTCGTCTTCACCGCCTTGCCGCGTACTGCACCACGCATGCCGTGCCGGCGCATCAATCGTTCGACCGTACAACGTGCCACACGCACGCCCTCACGATTGAGCTGCCGCCAGACCTTGTCAGCCCCATAGACCCGGAAATTGGCCTGCAGCTCATCGACGGGGCAACTTGCAGCACCCTGCAAATCGACTCGACCCCGAAGGTCTTCCGATGCTCGTCGATGAAGGCTTTCACAACTTCTTGTGGCGGTCGAGTTCCGCCTGGGCGAAAAAAGCACTGGCCAGACGCAGGATCTCGTTGGCCTTCTTCAACTCCCGGTTCTCTCGCTCCAACGCCCGGATGCGCTCGGCTTCGGCGGTCGTGACGCCATCACGCTGTCCGGTATCGCGCTCGTACTGCCGAACCCAATTGCACAGGGTCTGGGCCGAACAACCGATCTTGGGGGCAATGGCTGCGATCGCAGCCCATTGTGATGCATGCTCGGCGCGTGACTCGAACACCAGGCGAACGGCTCGTTCGCGAACTTCAGCAGAGAACTTCGTTGACTTCTGCATGGCTCCATCTTCTCAAAGATTGGAGCCTCCTCAAAACTCGGGGCGATTCATTCAGCTGGCCCTTCGATCGGCTCGCCAGGCGGGTTTTCGGAGTGTTGCAGGGGAGACTCAGTTTCCTGGTGTCACACGAGGGCGTGCAGTTAGCGCCGTTTTACGATTTGCTTGGTCTCAAGAGTCAAGTGCAACAGTATGACGTTGGGGGTCTGATGCGATGTTTCTGGCATGGGCTTCGAGAACCTGAGTCATGGCTTCCTCAGGTGTCTGCCAATCGAGTGTGGCGCGCGGCCTGGTATTGAGCAGATGGGCAATGTCTTTGAGACGAGTCTGGCTCAAGGTGGACAGGTCGGTGCCTTTGGGCAGAAACTGACGTAGCACCCCGTTTGTGTTTTTGTTAGAGCCTCGTTGCCAGGGCGCATGCGGGCCGAAGAACCAAAGATCGATGTTGAGCCGTTTTCTCTGCCACGGTCGTAGGTCAGGCTGTTTCGCAGGAAAGCGGGCACGTTTTTATCTGTCTTGAGAAGCCTTCCAGCGCGTCCTGTGCCGTGCAACCGTCCATGCGGCAGAGGATCCACGTAGCGTGTCTGACGCTCGACGAGCACACGGACGGCGGAGCGGTTATAGGCGCCCTTGATCAGGTCGCCTTCCCAGTGGCCAGGCATCAGCCGGTCTTCAATGTCTGGGGGACGATGGCGGATGCGCAGATCGGGCGGCACGAAACTGGTACTGGCTGCGGTGGTTCGGCGCGTACCTCGCTTGGGTTTGGCCTGACGCAAGGCATCCACGAGGGCCTGTTTGAGGGCACCACGAGGCTGGGCATAGATTTAGGCGTAGATGGTCTCGTGACTGACGAGACCGGGGCGTTTGGTGGCTGGCATACGCCGTAGTCTGGCAGCAATTTGCTTGGGAGACCAGAAGCGATAGACAAGACGGTCGTGGATGTATCGGTACAAGCGGGTGCCGGGCTGAAGCGCGGGTTGTCGCCGGCTATGCGAGCGCTGTTGCCGATAGTGTTGTGCAGCGGCCGAGGCGTCATAGGCAACGTCCTGACCCAGACGTTTCAACTCGCGGCTGATGGTGGAGGGCGAGCGCTTCAAGGTGCGGGCTATTGCCCGCACCTTGAGCTGATGGCTGGTGGCGATCATGATGAAGGCCCGGTCTTCCGGGGTCAGGTGCTGGTAGTGGCGTGGTGTAGACATGGCAATAGCTCAGATGGGGATGAGTGTTGCACTTGAAAGTTGAGTCTAAGTTGCTGAGCGTGGCTGCTTATGACACGCCGGCCTTCGACAGAACGGGCTGGCCTGTGCAGGTTCAATTGGCCTGGCCGATACTGGATGTGCGTCATTTCTCGGGCATCACGCGAGCGCTGCTGTTGGAAGCGGGGGTGCGGCTGGGGGTGACTCGGCGCGCTGCCGAGCGAATCCTGGATGAGCTGGTGCAGCAGATGCCATTGCAGGCGGATTTACTGCTGGCCGAGCTGGCCCGAGACAATGATGACATTTTGAAGACACAGCCGGACTTGGCCAACCGGCTGGCAGGCGAGATGCGCTGTTTGCGCGTCATCCGCTACGCTATCTTGCCGGACATGGTGGCCCGGATCGGAGCTGGATGATGAAGTCAGGGGCGCAGACTGATGTCAGTAGATACCCCTGGTGTAGTCTCTTTAGGAATGTCTGGCTCTTGAGGTCATGCCTTGGCCAAGGCCAAGGCATGACAGCTCGCTCAGTGCTTACCGGTAGCCACCTTGTGCTTCCCGGCCGCCACTTCCGCCACGGCTAGTGCCGTCATGTTGATGAGGCGCCGAACGGTGGCCGTCGGGGTCATCACGTGGGCGGGCGCGGCGCTGCCGAGCAGGATCGGGCCGATCGTCACGCCGTGGCCGTCGATCGTTTTCAGCACGTTGAAGAGGATGTTGGCTGCATCGAGGTTCGGGCACACGAGCAGGTTGGCTTCACCGTGCAGCGTGCTGTCGGACACCATCCGTTCGCGCACCTCGGGCAGGAAGGCGGCATCCCCGTGCATTTCGCCATCGCACTCGATATGCGGGGCCAGCTCACGGAAGATGTTGCGCGCCTCGCGCATCTTCACGGCCGAGGGGCGGCGGGAGCTGCCAAACTGCGAGTGCGACACGAAGGCAACCTTCGGCGGAATGCCGAAGTTGCCCACCTCCTCGGCCGCCATCAGCGCGATCTGCGCCAGCATCTCGGCATCGGGCGAGTCGTTCACGTAGGTGTCGGTGATGAAGAGCGTGCGGCTGCCCATCATCAGCGCATTCACCGTGGCCAGGCCCGGTGCACCGGCACGGGCGCCGATCACGTCCTTGATGTGGCCGAGGTGTGTGTCGAAGCGGCCCAGCGTGCCGCAGAGCATCGTGTCGGCATCGCCCAGGCGCACCATCAGCGCGGCGATCAGCGTGGTCGAGCGACGCACCGCTTCCTTGGCAGCTTCGCGTGAGACGCCGTCGCGCCCCATCACCCGGTGGTATTCCTCCCAATATTGCTTGAAGCGGGGGTCGTTGTTCGGGTCGACGTTGTCGACATCCTTGCCGATCCGGATACGCAGACCCGCTTTCTTGATGCGGGCGGTGATGACTTCGGGGCGGCCGATCAGGATCGGTCGTGCCAGGCCGTCGTCCACCACTGTTTGAGCGGCACGCAGCACGCGCTCGTCCTCGCCTTCGGCATAGGCCACGCGCTTCTTCTCCAGGGGCGCTGCCTTGGCGGCCTGGATCACGGGGCGCATCAGCATGCCCGACTGGTAGACGAAACGGCTCAGCGACTGACGGTAGGCATCCATGTCCTCGATCGGACGGGTGGCCACCCCCGAGGCTTTGGCCGCTTCGGCCACGGCCGGGGCGATGCGCAGGATCAGGCGCGGGTCGAAGGGGGTCGGGATGATGTAGTCGGGGCCGAAGTTCAGATCCTTGCCCACATAGGCGCTGGCCACCTCATCGCTGGCTTCTGCCTTGGCCAGCGCCGCGATCTCGCGCACGCAGGCGAGCTTCATCTCCTCGGTGATGCAGGAGGCGCCGCAATCGAGCGCGCCGCGGAAGATGTACGGGAAGCACAGGACGTTGTTGACCTGATTGGGATAGTCGGAACGGCCGGTTGCGATGATGCAGTCGGCGCGGGCGGCGCGGGCCTCTTCGGGGCGGATTTCCGGCTCGGGGTTGGCGAGCGCCAGAATCACCGGCTGGCGAGCCATCGTCTTGACCATGTCAGCCGTCAGCACACCGGCTGTCGAGCAGCCGAGGAAAACATCGGCGTCCTTGCAGATGTCGGCGAGCGTCCGGGCCTCGGTGTCCTGCGCGTAGCGGGCCTTCGATTCATCCAGATTGCCGGGGCGGCCTTTGTAGATCACGCCCTTGGAGTCGGCCACGTAGATGTTCTTGGGCGACACGCCCAGCGCCACCATGATGTCCAGACAGGCGATGGCGGCAGCACCCGCGCCCGAGGCCGCCACTTTGACCTCATCGATCTTCTTGCCGACCAGTTCCAGACCGTTCAGCAGCGCCGCACCCGAGATGATGGCCGTGCCGTGCTGGTCATCATGAAAGACCGGGATGTTCATCTCTTCACGCAGCTTGCGCTCGATGTAGAAGCATTCCGGCGCCTTGATGTCTTCGAGGTTGATGCCGCCCAGGGTCGGCTCCAGCGCCTTGATGATCTCGACGAGTTTGTCCGGATCACGCTCGTCCAGTTCGATGTCGAACACGTCGATGCCAGCAAACTTCTTGAAGAGACAACCCTTGCCTTCCATCACCGGTTTGCCGGCCAGCGGGCCGATGTCGCCCAGGCCCAGCACGGCCGTGCCGTTCGTGATCACGCCGACGAGGTTGCCGCGCGAGGTGTACTCGGCGGCCTTGGCGGGATCGGCCTGAATGTCCAGACACGGATAGGCCACGCCGGGCGAATAGGCCAGCGACAGGTCACGCTGATTCGACAGCGGCTTAGTGGGGTTGACGGAGATTTTGCCGCGGGTGGGTTGGGCGTGATACTCGCGTGCTGCATCGCGCAGCGCCGCTTCGGCAGCAGAAAGTTTTTGCGTCATGATCGAAGACTGTCAGGGGCGAAAAAGTCAAGCATGAAAGAAGTCATGAGGGGCCGGCTGATGCCATCGGCATGCTGGCACCGGTAGTGGCGATGCTGTGCGCTCGCCGGGCTGCGTGTGATGTCGTCGTGCCTGGTTGATGACAGGCTCACATGCGCCGGACTATCCCAGAAGATTACACCGATACGCCTGCTGCTGTCTGGCGCTGCCGCATGGCCGAAGGGGATGTCCGCGGCCCTCGTTGCCTCGTCCTTGTCGGGTGCATGCGCGGGGGCATGCGTGATGGGGCGCGGCGTGCGCAGCCTGTTGTAAAGACCGCAACCGATGACTGCGTTGGCAGGTTGGTGCCCGCCGGTCGTCACCGGTCGGGCACAGGATGGAGGCGGTGTCGGCAAGTGACCGGGGCGCACTGTTACACTGCCCCGGATGATGGTCCGTTCAAAGCCCGAGCCAGGTCTGTGGCAAACCTATGGGCAAGTCTTTGCATCGCGGCGCATTGCCGCCATGTTGCTGCTGGGTTTTTCCAGCGGCTTGCCATTGGCGCTCACGGCGGGCGCGCTGCAGGCGTGGCTGACGGTCGAGGGCATCAGCCTGCGCACCATCGGGTATTTTGCGCTGGTGGGTCTGCCCTACACGTTCAAATTCGTCTGGGCGCCCTTGCTCGATCGTTTCGAGCCACCCTTGCTGGGCCGTCGCCGGGGCTGGATCCTGATCTTTCAGCTGGGTATTGCCCTCGGCTGTTTTGCGATGGCCCGCCTTGATCCGCAGCATTCGGTCAAGCTGATTGCGGCGTTGGCCGTACTGATGGCTGGACTCTCGGCCTCGCAGGATGTGGTTTTCGATGCTTATCGGGCCGATCTGCTCGACCCGGAGGAGCGGGGGGCGGGCGCTGCCGTGTCGGTCCTCGGCTACCGGCTGGCGATGCTGGTGTCAGGCGGTGGTGCCCTGATGCTGGCCGACACCCGGTTGGGTTGGCCCGGCACCTACCAGCTGATGGGGGTGTGCTTCGTGCTGCTGATGCTGGCCACGGTCTGGAGTCCCGCCTTGTCCCGGCCCAGTGGGCCACGCAGTTCAGCCACCATCGAGTTGCGAGGGTTTCTGGTGATGGTGGGCAGTGCAGCCGTCGTCTGGTGGAGCGGATCGCAGCTCATCGACTGGCTCAGTGCCGTGCTGACAGCAGCGCCGGGTGGGCAGGCACCCGTAACGTCGGCAGCCGCAGGGGCGGCGTCAGCGCTCGATCCCTTCGTGTCTCTGGGGCTGGAGACGGCGCTCATGCTGCTCACGGGCTTCAGTGCCGTGCTGATGGCCAGGCGGGTGGGTTTTCCTTCCTTCGTCGAACCTTGGGACGCTTTTTTCACGCGGCGGCGTGCGGTGGCTTTCCTGCTCCTGATCGTGCTCTACAAGCTGGGCGATGCCTTCGCCGGCAGCCTGAGCACCAGTTTCCTGCTGCGTGGGCCGGGCTTCAGTCAGACCGAGATTGGTGCCATCAACAAGGGGCTTGGATTGGTGGCCACCATCGTGGGGGCCTTGCTGGGCGGCGCCTGGTTGTCCTCCCGTTCGCTCTATGGGGCACTGATGACATTCGGGTTGCTGCAAGCGCTCTCCAATCTGGGCTACTGGCTGTTGGCCGTGCTACCCAAAAGCTACGGCCTCATGGTGCTCGCGATCGGGGTGGAGAACCTGTGCGGGGGGCTGGGCACGGCGGCCTTCGTCGCCTTCCTCATGGCGCTCACGGACAAGCGGTTTTCTGCTGCCCAATACGCGCTACTGTCAGCGTTGGCGGCCGTGGGGCGGGTGTATGTCGGCCCGGTGGCGGGCGTGGCCGTGGAGCACTATGGCTGGGGGACGTTCTTTCTGATGACCGTGGTGGCCTCGGTGCCGGGCCTCGTCATGCTGTGGTGGCTGCGTCGGGATGTGCGGGCGCTGGATGAACAGGCTCGACAGGTCAGCGCCTGATCGTCTTTGATGATGGGCGTGTGTCATCCAGGGGAGTTATCCCTGGCGATCCCCGGCGAAAGTCCCGCCGGGGGCATGGGGCGTGCCGATCCGGGCAGTCAGCCCGTGAAGCGCCGAACCTGCTTCCAGAGCTGCTGCTTGGCGGCAAATTTGCCTACCTGATAGGCCGTGCGCCGGATGGTGCGTGAACGCAGGGCCAGATAAGCAGTCGGCAAGGCGACGGCGAGCGCCAGTTCCGGGCGACGAATCAGGGTGCGGAAGGTCTTGCTCCGCGGAAAGCCTGGATCCATGTCGATCTCATCGTCTTCATCGCCCCAGACGGACTCCGACAGCCGCAGTGGGACGAGGGCGTTCGATTCGCCGTGGCGGCCCGATTCTGCGTCGGCTGAGTGGCTGGTGGCGGACTGATCCGCGCTTGCCGGCACCGGCATGATGTCGTGATGCCGGCCGTTTTGGCTGGCGCGTCGCGAGATGCGTGTGGCGTCATGCGGCTCGGCGGTCGCATCTGCCTCGTCGGCCGCGGTTCTTTCGTGGTGTCCGTCGGGCAGCATGTCGGCATCGGTGGCGTTCAGTACGCCACGACGCCGCTGGATCCGCGCAAACACGTCTTCGGCGGATTCAGCCGGTTCGGCTTTCGGATTCATCGAGGCCGAGTGGTCATTCATGGTCGATTTCTCCTCGCAGGGACTGGATGTCGTCGGCAAAGACCCGTCGACTCAGGGGGAAGGGCGCCTGGCGCTTTTTCAGCATGCTGCGGATCTTCAGCAGCAGGCCGATGCTCAGCAGCAGCCAGAAGCCCGCGGCGCCTCCGAGGGCATGGAGGCGCCACGGGGTGTCCCAGGCCAGTGCCACCAGCGTGGCCATCAGCCAGACCAGGCAGATGATCAGCACGATGACGGCACCCAGCACCAGTGCACCCATCCACGCGAGCCAGCGCGCTTCTGCACCAAATTCGAGAGCCAGCAGGCGGGAACGATCATCCAGACCGCTCAACAGGTTGATGGCGGTCTGTTTGACTTGCCTGATTCTCGTGTCGAAGAAACGGCCAAGCATCGGCGGAATCGGCGATCAGCGCCGCGACAGCAAAAAGCCGATCAAGAGGCCGGCTGCAGCAGCCATGCCGGCTGTCTGCCAGGGCGAGGTGTGGGCATAATCATTGACTGCTTCTGCTCCTTCACGGGCACGGCGCTGAACTTCCTGGGCCGTGTCGTAGGCGGCGTCGCTGATGTCCTGGAAGGTGTCCTGCACCCGGCGAATGGCGGCGCGCACTTCCGGACGGTCACGCAGCGAGTCGCTGTCCATCAGATCGGCCAGATCCTTTTTCAGGTCATCCCACTCTCGCTCGATGGCATGACGGGAGCGCTCGGCAGAGCGGCCGACACTGCGGCTGCCGCGCTTCATCGAGCGCTCCAGCGAGGAAGCAATTTCTTCAATGCGGGCGGCCAGCTTGTCGGTGGTATCCGTAGACATGGTCATAGGTCTCCTGGTTAGGCGGTTCAGTGAGCGACGAGGCAGGCCGGAGCTGGCGGGGGTCGTCGCACGATCGTGTCCGCTATCGATGGCATCGAAGGACACGGACGGTTTAGTCAGGGCGCTTCCTGACGCCGCCGGGCAAGTGTGACACGTTTGATGGCCCGTAGTGTTTAATGACCGGATAGTATAGTAACTTTTTGCAAAAATATTTGCTTGAAAATATATTTCATAGTAAGCGACCTGGTCGGAGGCAAGGACAAACCCTTGCGCAGGCGGTGCAATCGGCCCCAAGCGCTGCAGGCCATATACAATGCGAATCGTTTTTATACGCATAGTAGGTCTGTTCGTAGGCGGCAGACCGCTTTCATGATGTTGCAGCCTGGCCGTTGTGCGCGGGCCCCATGCCCGAGTCCTGTTTCGGCTGCGCCCGGTTGGTGCGATGCCTGGCTGGCGCCGGCTGCCTTTTCTTTTTCTGGAGAATTTCCGTGAAGCGTCATCATCTCGTGTCTGCCTTGTCGGTGCTGGCTTTTGCCTTGGCCGGTGGGGGTATGTTGTCCGCGTCGCTCTGGCCAACGTCGGTCGAGGCCAAGGCACAGGCCCCTGAAGCCACGGCGGTGGATGCCGTGGTCAAGCACTATGCCGCGCTTGTGCACGCCAACTATGAAGATTCCGTCACGTCGGCCAAAACCATGCAGAAAGCCATCGAAGCTTTTCTGGCCAAGCCTTCCGACAAGGCTTTTCTGGAAGCGCGCAAACAGTGGCTGGCTGCCCGTGAAATTTATGGTCAGACCGAGGCTTTCCGTTTCTATGGCGGCCCGATCGATGGCGAGGATGGCCCGGAAGGCCAGATCAATGCCTGGCCGCTGGATGAAGCCTATATCGATTATGTGGATGGCGATGACAACGCCGGCCTGATCAATGACGCCAACGTGCCGATGACGGTCGAGCAGCTGGCCGAGATGAACGAGCGCGGTGGCGAAGAAAACATTTCCACGGGCTGGCATGCGATCGAGTTCATGCTGTGGGGCCAGGATTTCAGTGACAACGGCGCTGGCAATCGGGCCTACACCGATTTTGTCGATGGTGAGCGCGCCAATGCCGACCGTCGTCGTCAGTATCTGAAGCTCGTCACGCAATTGCTGGTGGATGATCTCCAGTCGTTGGTCGATGCCTGGGCACCGGGCAAGGCCGACAATTACCGGGCCGATTTCGAGAAAGGTGGGCTGGAGTCGGTGCGCAAGATCATCGTGGGCGTCGGCTCGCTGTCGCGTGGTGAGCTGGCCGGTGAGCGGATCGAGGTGGCGATGAACACGCAGGATCAGGAAGACGAGCATTCCTGCTTCTCGGACAACACGCACCGCGATGCCGTCACCAATGCGCAGGGCATCCAGAACGTGTGGCTGGGCACGTATCAGCGCCTCGATGGCAGCAAGATGGTCGGTGCCTCGCTGGCGGATCTGGTGGCCACCAAAAACCCCGCGCTGGCCAAGAAAACCACGAAGCAGATTGCGGAATCGCTGGCGGCTGCCGAAGGTATCCAGACGCCTTTCGATCGTGAAATCCTTGGCGATGCCTCGGCACCGGGTCGCAAGCGCCTGCAGCGCACGGTTGACAGCCTTACCGCCCAGTCGAAAGATCTGGTCGAGGCCGCAGGTGCCATTGGCATCACGAAGCTGACGCTGACGGAACCCGAGTAAATCAGGATGACCCCGCCCATGACCGAGATCGTTTCTGTTGCAGTGGGCCGCCGTCGCTGGGCGGTCTGGGAAGGGTGCCGGCCTGTGTTGTCGGTGCCGCTGTTCCTGGCAGCGTTCACCCTAGGGGCGGGGTGTCTGACGGCCCATGCCGAGACCCGTCGCGTATCGTTGGCGGGCGTGGCGGCAGTAGATGCACCGCTACGGCTGGCGGCCGCCTCGATGGGCACGACGCTGCCGGCCGAGTCAGGCACCGCCAGCGAGCAGCCGGACAGTGGCAGGCGCGCGCAGCCGGATGCCGCGGCAGCGTCGGGCGGCTCGGCTTCACGAGGAAAATCCGTTGACATCGGCCAGAGCGAGGGGGCGCCTCGCCTTTCGTCGCCAACAGGGCGTGCCGACCCGGAAAAGACCGGCGGAGACACCACTGTCTTTGCCGATGGCCGGATGGCGTTTTCCTTTCCGGCGGCGAACCTGAGCGAGGCCGAGCGCACCCGTTTCGTGGTGGGCAATTCCTTCTTTCGCCGCAACTGGGTGGCGGCACCGGCCTCGACCCGTGCGCGGGATGGCCTGGGGCCGCTGTTCATCGCGCGCTCCTGTGGTGGCTGTCATGTGCAGGATGGTCGTGGCCCGTTGCCCAAGCGAAAAGTGGATGGCTCCCTGGAGGATGCGGTTGCCTTGCTGATCCGCCTCTCCGTGCCTGGCAAGGCCGACAACGGTGGCCCGGTGCCTGAGCCGATGTATGGCGAGCAGCTTGGCAATGCCGGCATCAAGGGCGTGCCGCCCGAGGCGCATGTGGACATCCGCTACACGCCGGTCGAGGGCAAATTTGCCGACGGCACGTCGTGGACATTGATGGCGCCTCATTATCAGCTCACGAATCTGGGTTATGGCCCGATGGCCAAGGATGTGATGATCAGCCCGCGTCTGGCGCCGCAGGTGATTGGCATGGGCTTGCTTGAAGCCATTCCTGAGGCCGAGATCCTCAAAAATGCGGCTGATCAGCAAGCGATGAAAGGCCCGATCAAGGGGAAGCCCAACTATGTCTGGGACAACTTTGCGGGCAAGAAGGTGATTGGCCGTTTTGGCTGGAAAGCCAATACCGGCACCGTGGCTCACCAGAGTGGGGCGGCTTTCGTCAACGACATTGGCATCACTTCGCCAGCCTTTCCGGAAGAAGCCTGCATGCCGGGCCAGAAAGCCTGCGTCGAGGCACCGAGCGGAAGCAATGCGCCGGGCAAGCCGGAGGCCGAGCACAAGGTGTTCAACGATGTGGTGTTCTATCAGGCCACACTCGCCCCGCCGGCGCGACGCAACATGAATGACCCCATCGTGCAGCGTGGTGAGAAGCTCTTTCATGAGGCCGGTTGCCAAACCTGCCATCGGCCGTCTTATACGACCGGGCGTTCTCCCCTCGCGGACACGCATCCGCAATTCACGAGTGCTGCCCTGGAAAACCAGGTGATCTGGCCTTACACCGATCTGCTCCTGCATGACATGGGCGAAGGCTTGGCCGATGGCCGGCCTGATTTTGAAGCCAATGGCAAGCAGTGGCGCACGCCACCACTCTGGGGCATTGGCCTGATCAAGCAGGTGAACGGCCATACACGCCTCTTGCATGATGGGCGTGCCGATGGCGTGCTGGAAGCCGTGTTGTGGCATGAGGGCGAAGCGAGCGAGCAGCGGGCGCGCGTGGTCGCCATGCCGAAGGCCGACCGTGAGGCGTTGGTGCGATTTGTGGAATCGCTTTGACAGTACGGCATCCTGCCTGTTCATCACCGGATGACGGGGATGGGAGAGAAGCAGCAGCAAGAGAAAGCGTCATCATGACAAAGGGATGGTTGGTGCAGATGGGGAAGATGGCGAAGACGGCGCAAATGGATCAGGAGAGTCAAGTGGATCAGAGGCTGCCTGCAAGGGGGGGCTGCCAACGCTTCGGTGCCGGGGCGTTGGGTGTGGCTGCCTGGTTGGCCTGCTTGTCGGCAGGGGCTGTCAGTGCCGGAACCGCTATCGCCGGAACTGTCGGTGTCGGAACTGCCGCCACCGGCATGGCCATTGCCGCTGCACCTGCCCCCTCGACAACGGCCGTTGAGAACGGCAAGCAGCCCGCTGCCGTGCAAAAGGCGAGCATGCCGGAAGATGCGCCGTCGCCTTACTATAGTGATGCGGTTTTTGTCATGGCCTTGGCCGAGCATCATCACCTCCCGCTGGCGCAGCGCTTCCGTGAGCAAAGCCTCGCCCTGCAAGAGGCTGCGCGCGCCTTGTGTCCGGTCGGGCAGACATTGCCGGTGGTTTCCACCCAAGCTGCTGCAGCCGCTTCTCCTTCAATGAAAGCAACCCGCTCGGCCTGGCTCCTGGCCGCCAATACGTGGGCACAGCTCGATGCCGTCTCGGTTGGCCCCGTCATCACCCGGCGCAGTGCCAAAGCCATCGATTTTCGCCCAACCCGACCGAGGCTGATCCTGAAGGTGTTGGCCGCACTGGACAAAACCGATGCCGTGCCGGATGCCGCTGCCATGGGAAAAATCGGTTCGGCCACGAAAGGTATGGCCGCTATCGAGTGGCTGCTGTGGTCGCCCCAGGCGCCCGCGACGGAGGCTGCCTGCCGCTACCTGCGAGGCATGGTCGATGACGTGGCACGGGAGGCTCAGGCGCTTGCGCACGACTATCAGGCCGATGCTGCCGTCGATTGGGTGGCAGCCTCTGAAGACGACGGCCAGCCCGTGGCTGTGGAAGGCACGGAAAGCGCCGCTCAGCGGGCCGCCATGATCGTGAACCAGTGGCTGGGCGGGCTGGAGGGCTTGCGCTGGCGTGCGCTGGGCAAGCCGTTGGCCGTCATCGAAACGGCCTCGGGCGACAAGGCCACCGATCCGCACCGGGATATCTGGCCGCGCCCGCCGAGTGCTTCCCATCGCCAAGCCTGGCAGGCGCGCTGGGCGAGCTTGAAGCAGGTGGGCATCGGCCGCTCGCCCACCGATGGCAGTGGCCCACAGCCCGAGCGCTTGCCGGCCGTGGTGAGTCTCGAAGCGCTGTTGCGAGGCTTGGGCAAGGCGGCGGTGGCCGATACTTGGCGGCGAGCCGTGATCGAGGCGGACGACGCCATCACGGCTCTGGTCATGCCGCTGGATGACACCCGCTTGCCGTCGGTCAAGACGATGAAAGAGGCGCTGGCCGCCCTCGATCGGCTCAAATGGCTGATGCAGGACAAGGTGGCGCCGGCGCTGAGCGTCACGCTCGGGTTTTCGGATGCTGATGGTGATTGATCCTCGGGTGTGTTGGGTTGCGCATCATCCCCGTGGTGCCCGGTCGGTTCATGGTGTTTGGGGTAGGAGCGGGGATGAATCGGTGCATGATTCGTTCAACATGCCGTGGTTTTTCGGGTAGGCGCATGTCTGCCGGTATAGACGGAGGCGTTGATGGCTGAGATGGATCATCGGCTTGTCAATGGATTGCGCCGGCAGCTGATTCGAGGATTGGGGGGCATGGCCGCCCTGGGTAGCCTCACGTCGTTGTCGGCCGTGACCGGCGTGGGTTCCCATGGCCGTACTGGCGCAGACGCCGATACCGGTGCGGGTGCCGGAACAGGCGCCCAAACACGTCATGTCTCGATTGAAGCAGGCTGGCCGACGCCACGGCTCGCCGCCACCTGGTTGCAGGGCACTCGCCATCATGTGGGCCTACTGAAACCCGAGGCCGGTGGCATGCGGGTGCTCAAGGCCGTCGCTTTGCCTTCCCGTGCGCATGCCGTCATCCCCCAGCCGGATGGGCGCGTGCTGGTGGTGGCACGCCGGCCCGGCGACTGGATGATGCGGGTGGATTTCAGTGGCCGCCATGCGCCCCAATGGTGCTGGTCGGATGGCAGCACCTGCTTCAATGGGCATGTGATCGCCACGACCGATGGCAAGCGCCTGTTGGCTTCCGAGACCGATCTGGATACGGGCGAAGGCTTGCTCGGCGTCTATGCGGCTGACACGTTGGAACTGATCGAACGCTGGCCCGTGGCGGGTATCGATCCCCACCAGATGATCGAGGGCCGGGATGGTGCCCTGTGGGTGGCCGTGGGGGGTATCGAGATACGTCGGGAAACCGGCCGGCTCAAATACGGTCTCGACCGCATGGATTCCTTCCTCGCTCGGCTTGATCCGATTTCTGGTGAGATCCGGCAGCGTTGGCATCTGCCCGACAAGCGCCTGGGACTGCGCCATTTGGCCGAGACGGCCGATGGCCGAATCGGCATCGCCTTGCAGGCCGAACATGCCGACCCGGAGGCCAGACAACGGGCGCCCGTGCTTGCCGTGCTTGATCCGCGCGAAGGCATCCAGACCATCGAGCTGCCGCAAGGCGTGGCCTGTGCCGGCTATGGTGGCTCGATCGCTGGCGCCGGCTCGCGCCTCTTCGTCAGCTGCCCTCGGGTTGGCCGTGTCATGCAGTGGGATGGCAGCCGGTTTTCTGGTGATGCCCGTGCCGGCTGGCTCAGCCCGATCCGCCTGAACGAGGCTTGCCCGCTGGCCGTGCAGACCTTGCAGGCATCAGGCGAGGAAGAGCAAGGGGCATCTCCCCGATCGTCCTCCTCGCTCTTGTCGCCGCCATTGCGGCCATTGCAGCCAATGTCTCCATCTCAACCATTGTCCTCCCCGTCACCCGCAGGACATGTGGGGAACGCCCCCCGTCAACGGATCTGGGCCGGTGGCCTGGGCGCCGTCGTGGCCGAAACCGGGCATGCCACCCCGTCTTCAGCCAAGCCCCAACGCCCTCAGCGCATCGCCCACCCGCTCGCAACTGACTTCCGGCTCGACAACCACTGGTCGGTGATGCCTTCATGACAGTGCCCAGCGCGCATAAAGCGCGCTTAACGATGAGCACCGCGACACATCCCACGTCACCCCGCCAGCACCTGCTTCAGGAACACATCGATATCCGCGATTTCTTCCGGGCTGACCGAGTGCGGGATCGGGTATTCGTGCCACTCGACCGAATAGCCGAGCTGTTGCAGCAGCTCGCGTGAGGCGATGGCGCGGTCGATCGGCACCACCGGATCCAGCTTGCCGTGGGCCAGAAAGATGGGCGTTTGCTGATTGGCCGGGTTGCGTTCTGCTTCGGTCGTGGCTGCAATGGGCAGATAGCCCGACAGCCCGATCAGGCCGGCCAGCTTCTTCGGTTGCCGAAGCCCCGTCATCAACGTCATCGCGCAGCCCTGCGAGAAACCCATCAGCACGATCTTGTCGCTGGCGATGCCGCGTTCGACCTCGCGCTCGATCAGTTCGTTGATCTGGGCCATCGACTGCCGCAGGCCACCTTCGTCCTCACGTTGTGCCAGATCGGCGTTGCGGATGTCGTACCACGCGCGCATCACGTAGCCGTTGTTGATCGTCACGGGCATCATCGGCGCATGCGGAAAGATGTAACGCACGCCCACGCCCGGATTCAGCATCTTTGCCACCGGCACGAAATCGTTGCCATCGGCGCCCAGACCGTGCAGCACGATCACGCTGGCCTGGGGATTGGGCTCTGTCACGAATTCGAGGGTCTCAAGCGTCACGTCGGATGTCCTGTGAGTGGATGGGGGCTGAGGGGTTTTCGGGGGTTGTTGCCTGCTCGCCTGGGGCTGGCAGGCCGTAATACAGCTCGCCAATGCGAATCCGATCACGGCCCTGCGCCCGGCGATGACGGTTGGTGTCGCGCAGCGAATAGACACAGCCACAATACTCCTGCTGATAGAAGTGCTCGGCCTTGGCGATCTCGATCATGCGGGCCGAACCACCTTTCTTGCGCCAGTTGTAGTCCCAGTAGATCATGCCCGGATAACGGGCGGCCGCACGGTGACCGCAGCCGTTGATCTGGTTCATGTCTTTCCAGCGGGAAATGCCCAGCGAGCTGGAAATGGCCGTGAAGCCGTGTTCATGCGCGTAGAGTGCGGTGCGCTCGAAACGCATGTCGAAGCACACGGTGCAGCGTTCGCCGCGCTCCGGTGCGTCTTCCAGCCCCTTGACCCTGGCAAACCAGTTGTCCGCGTCATAATCGGCATCGATGAAGCGGATGCCGTGCTTTTGCGCAAAGCGGATGTTCTCCTCCTTGCGGATTTCGTATTCGCGGATCGGGTGGATGTTGGGGTTGTAGAAAA
Source organism: Lautropia sp. (assembly GCA_030532895.1). Classification (GTDB taxonomy): domain Bacteria; phylum Pseudomonadota; class Gammaproteobacteria; order Burkholderiales; family Burkholderiaceae_E; genus Lautropia. The sequence goes on from JAUNKF010000018.1 coordinate 42,904, forward strand.
AGATCGTGTACGGAATGCCCGCGTCCATCATCGCCTGCATCGGCTCGCCCGAACAAGGCGCGCAGCACGAATGCAGCAACAGGTGCGTGTGGCCATCGGGCAGTGCCATCGGCTCGTCCTTGGCCGGGCGCTTCTTGGGCTTGGGGGTGGGATGATGTCCGTCAGACATGGTCAGATGCTTCGCAACGAGGGGGCGCAGGCAGCAGGCGCCGATGAGGCGGGTGGTGAGCCTGGGCGGGGAATGGCCTCAGAGTGTAGGGATGTGAGGCGTCGTGTCAATAGCTGGGACATGGTCGGGACAGGGAATGCCGGGCCGGTGATGACTTGCCAGACCGTCATGTCATGCGGCCATTCGTTGAACACGGGCAGATCGGCACCACTGCCGTGCGCTGGCTGGGACTGGTGAGAATTTCCGACTCGATCCCGTACACCGCCCGCAGGCTGTCGGGGCAGACAACCTCGGTAAAGGCGCCCTGGCCCGCCAGCTTGCCCCGGTTCAGCAGCAGGATCTGCTGCGTGTGCTGGGCTGCGAGGTTCAGGTCGTGGATCGCGATCATCACCAAGGCACCGGTGCGCGCCACATAGGCGTTCAGTTGCTCGAACACCTGCATCTGGTGGCGGATGTCCAGCGCGCTGGTGGCTTCGTCCAGCAACAGCAGTTTCGGTTGGCGCAGCAACCGCTGGGCCAGCAGTACCAGTTGCTGCTGCCCACCCGAGAGCTGGCGCATGCCCCGCTGGTGCAGATGAGCAATGCCGAAGTCGTCGAGGATCCGGGCCGCTGCATCGATCACCTGCCGGTTCACACGCCAGCCCAGACGCTCATGCTGGCCCAGCAACACCGTTTCGATCACGCTCAGCTCGGCCTGCACCTGACAGTTCTGTGGCATGAAGCCGATTTCCTGCAAGCGAACCGCTTGGCCTTGCCAGCGAATCCGGCCATCAAAGGGCAGCAGCCCCGCAATGGCCCGGATCAAGGTCGATTTGCCGGTGCCGTTAGGGCCGATCAGCCCGACGATGCGGCCCGGCTCCACCTCGACGCTGATGCCATCCAGAATGGTATGGCGCCCGTAAGTGACCCTGACATCGTTGAGTGCGAGCATCAGTGGTTTCCTCCCCGGCTGCGTTGCACGATGATCGCAAAAAGCATTGGCACGCCGGCCACGGCCGTGATGATGCCCACAGGAATCACGGCTGCTGGTGAGATGAGCTTGGCACAGACCGAGGCGCCCACCAGGATGATGGCGCCCGCCATGGCTGACAGCGGCAGTGCGAAACGATGGTCTTCGCCCACCAGCGTGCGGGCGGCATGCGGGGCGATCAGGCCCACGAAACCGATGGTGCCGACGAAGGCCACGGCGGCGGCCGTCAGCAGCGCCACGAGGATGAAGGTGCGGCGCCGGATGCGTGCCACCGACAGACCCAGGCTCATCGCATTGGCATCGCCCAGCCGTAGTGTCGTCAACGCCCAGCTGTCGCGGATGATCAGTGGCAGGCACAGCAACAGGATCAATGCCGTGGTGGCCACACTAGTCCAGCTCGATTTGAGCAGGCTCCCGAACAGCCAGAAGACGATCTGTTGCAGCACTTCCGGCGAGGCCAGAAATTGCAGCAGCGATTGCATCGACTGAAAGAAGAACAGCACTGCGATGCCGCCCAGAATCAGGATGTCGGCCGAGGCATTGCGCAGCATCGCCAGCAGATGCACCAGACCACAGGCCACCAGCGTCATCCCGAAGGCGGCCGCAGGCACCAGCACATGATCAGGCAGCGGCAGGGCGCCGCCAAACATGATGGCCAGTGCTGCGCCAAAACCGGCCGCGGCCGAGAAGCCGAGCGTGAAGGGGCTGGCCAGTGGGTTGTCCAGAATCGTCTGCATCTGCAACCCCGCCAGCCCCAGGCAGGCCCCCACCAGCAAGCCCATCGCCGTTTGCGGCATGCGCAGTTGCCACAGGATGATGCCGATCTTGCGTTCGTGCGCCGTTGCCGCCGAGGCTGGATCCATCGGCCCCAGTTGCAAGGCTTGCATCACGTCGGCTACCGGCATGCCGGAAGGGCCGGTGGTCAGATCCAGCAGCATCAGGATCAGCAGCAGCACGAGGCTGGCACCCAAGGTCAGCAGGCGACGATGGTGGCTTTGGCGATACTGCCGGTTGATGTCCGTCTGCCAGGTGTCTGGCGCTAAAAGTGCCGTGGCGGATGAGGACGGACGGGCCGTGGGCGTCGAGGTGGCGTGGCCGGGCAGCGTAGCGCCGCGCATCCCGGGCGTCTCAGTCCGGTTGCCGCTGGAGGTGACCGTGGCCGCTGCTTTCATGGGTTGCCTTGAGATGAGCCGTGCTTCGACGTGACGGGCGCTTTGGCCGCTGGTTGGTGCTGCATCATGAACACGCCATCAGCCGGAATCGGCAGCCATTGCCGATAAAAATCACGCAGGTTCTGTGCCGGATCGACATCGGCAAAAGCGTCCGGATACAGCTGCTTGGCGATGTATTGCGCATAGACGTAATCCGACAGCGTGCGGGCGCCGCCGTGATAAATGCCATGCACCTGGCCCTGTTTCACGGCAGGCAGCATGTCCCAGCCTGTGCGTCGGGTGTAGGCTGCGACGCGCTCACGAGTTTGGGCAGGCTCTGCCCCAAAGCCGAGGTTCACGGCCTGCGGCTTGTTCAGCCATTCCGAGCCGGCCAGAAAGACCAGATCCGGCTGCTGATCCAGCACATATTCCGGACTGAGCGGCCCCCAGTTGCCCACCTGCCCCGCCGCGATGTTCTGCCCGCCCAGTTGCGTGACCAGGGCGCCCCACATCGAGTTGCCGTAGGAGTTGCCGACCGTGCCGGGGCCGTTCTGGGCCAGTTCCACGTACACCTTCTTGGGGGAAGGTTTTTGCTTGCCAATCCGCTGCTCGATGTCCTGCATGGCCTGTGTGTACTGGTCGGCCAGCTGGCGGGCACGTTGCTCCTGACCCATCAGCTTGCCCAGCGCCATCGTCGATTGCACATGTTTCTCGATCGTCTGGGCGTTGTAGTCGAGCACCACGATGGGGATACCGGCTGCTTCCAGCTGTTTGATCGACTCCCCGATCGTGTCGTAATTCCACGCCCCCAAAATCAGTAGGTCGGGATCAGCTGCGATCACCTTTTCCACCGAGAAACTGCTGTCTTCGGTGCTGCCCACATCCGGCAGCTTCTTGAGGCGGGGCAGAGCCGCTTCGTAGCGTGCGTATTGCTGGGGCCGCCAGTCCTTCCAGGTGGATAGCGACAGCGCCACCACCTTGTCGATGGCTTCTGGGCCGACGATGGCCAGATAATCCTCGTAATAGAAGCCCAGCACCACCCGCTTGGGCACCTCGGGCACCTTCACGGTGCGCCCCAGCACGTCGGTGACGCTGATATCGGCATGGGCTGCCCCACTCAGGGCGAGATTGAAGGCCAGTGCCGCGGCTGCGGCGAGAACACGGTTTTTCATGAGGGATCTCCAACAAGCAGATGACAGGAGCGTGCGACTATCTGACTGACTGCCGCGCGGACTCCTCGGTTACTTTGTACTATTTTGTGGCATGCTGGCGATCGGATTCATGACAATCGTTAATGTCGAGGGACATTTCTCGCGGTGATGTCTGCGTTGTGCTTGATGTTTCTGCGACAGGGGGCGTGCGATTGTCGGGTTAGACTCTGAAGCGTGTCATGCTTGGCCTGGCGCGTGTTCTGCACGGTTTCACCCGTGCCAAAGCGGGGGTCGGCGCCGATGGCACGGGCAGTGCCTTGTCTTTCTCCCTTAGCGCGTGCCAGCGAATGTCGGATCCGTGGCTGGCTCGGATGTGCAGGGAAGCCCGTGTGCAGGACTCACCATCGATTTCAATCTCTTGCATCCTTTGCATTCGCTTTCATGTCCAGTTCCAAACGTGTCTTCCTGGTGGTCTGCCTGCTGGTGCTGTTGTTGGCCGGCCTGATCTTCGTCTTGCGTCCTGATCTTTTGGCGCCAGCGCCGGCGGCCGAAGCTGAAGACAAGCCGGTGATGACCGTCACCACCGAGACCCCACAGCGAGAGCGCTTGCCGATCCGCCTGCTCACCGATGGTGACATCAGCGCCTGGCAGGAATCGAGCATCGCCTCCGAATCGAATGGGCTGAAGCTGGCCGATGTGCTGGTGGATGTGGGCGACACGGTGAAGAAAGGGCAGCTGCTGGCACGTTTTGCCGGTGAGACGGTGGCGGCCGAGCTGGCTCAGGCCCGCGCCTCGTTGAATGAAGCCGAAAGCGCGGTGAACGAGGCCAGGGCCAATGCCCGACGAGCCAGGTCGCTGGCCCAGAGTGGGGCGCTCAGCCAGCAGCAGATCGACCAGTATCAGGCCGCAGACCGGGCCGCACAGGCGCGCCTGCGCGTGGCTCGCGCCGCGCTCACGGCCCGGTTGCAAAACTACCGCTACACCGAGCTGGTGGCGCCCGATGATGGCGTGATTTCGGCGCGCAGCGCCACGGTGGGGGCGGTGCCGGGTGCGGGCACCGAGTTGTTCCGGCTCATCCGGCAGGGGCGTCTTGAATGGCGGGCCGAAGTGGGGGCCGATGATCTGCATTTGCTTAAAACGGGCACGCAGGCCGAGCTGTCCCGACGTGATCAGCCGCCTGTACCGGTTACGGTGCGTGCCGTCTCGCCGGCGGTCGACCCCAAAACCCGGACGGCGCTCGTCTACCTGGACATTCCGGCCGATGCGGGCGTTCGCGCCGGCATGTTCGGTCAGGGGGCATTTTTGCTGGGTGAGAGTGAGGCGCTCACCGTGCCGGCCGAGGCGGTGGTTCCGCGGGACGGCTTCAATTTCCTCTACCGGCTCAAGGCGGATCAGCACGTTGAGCGGGTGAAGGTCAAAACCGGCCGCCGGGTGGCTGATCGTGTCGAGGTGATCCCGGCGGATCCGGCACAGCTGGATGCACACAGTGCGATCGTGGTGAAGGGGGCCGGCTTTCTGGCGGATGGTGACCGTGTGAAGCAGGTGTCGCCATGAACGTGTCGGCCTGGTCGATCCGCAACCCCATTGCGGTCCTGATGCTCTTTCTGCTGCTGACCGTGGCGGGGCTGATGAGCTTTCACACCATGCGGGTTCAGAACTTCCCGGACATGGATCTGCCGATCATCACGGTCTCGGCCGGGCTGGAGGGGGCATCGCCTGGCCAGCTGGAGAATGATGTCGCCCGAAAGATAGAAAATTCGATCTCGAACATTCAGGGGTTGAAGCATATCAGGACCACGCTGGCGCAGGGCAGCGTGTCCATCGCAGCGGAGTTCCGGCTCGAAAAGCCCATCCAGGAAGCGCTCGATGACGTGCGCTCGGCCGTGCAAAGTGTACGAAGCGATCTGCCAGCCGAGCTGCCCGAGCCGATCGTGGCCAAGGTCGATCTGGCGAGCGTGCCCGTGCTGGCCTACAGCGTGCAGAACGCGCGGATGGATACCGAGGCCCTGTCGTGGTTCATCGACAACGAGCTGACACGACGGCTTTTGGCGTTGCCGGGCGTGGGGCAGGTGAGCCGTGTGGGCGGCGTCACCCGGCAGGTGCATGTGGATCTGCAACCCGACAAGCTCCGCGCGTTGGGGCTGACGGTGGGCGAGGTCTCGCAGCAATTGCGTGCCTCGGAAGTGGAAAGCGCCGGGGGCGAGGCCAAGCTCTCGCAAGGCAACCAGCCCGTGCGCCTGCTGGCGCGGGCGGCGGATGCCCAGGCGCTGGCCGATGTACAGCTGAGCACGCAGGATGGCCGCCGTCTGAGATTGGCGCAGGTGGCGCATATCCGTGACACGGTGGCCGACCCCACCAGCTCGGCCTGGCTGGATGGCAAACCGGTGATCGGTTTCGAGGTGACGAGAAGCCGTGGCGCGAGCGAAGTCGAAGTGGGCGAGCGGGTGCGTGAGTCCATCGCCCAGCTCGTGGCCCAGCAGCCAGCCTTCCAGTTCACCGAGACGCTTGATTTCGTCACCTTCGTCGATCAGGAATACCAGGCGTCGATGAAACTGCTCTACGAAGGCGCGCTGCTCGCCGTCATCGTCGTCTGGCTTTTCCTGCGCGATTGGCGCGCCACCTTCGTCGCGGCCGTGGCCTTGCCAATGTCGGTGCTGCCGGCCTTCATCGGCATGTACTTGTGGGGGTTCTCCCTCAATGCCGTCACGCTGCTCGCGCTCTCGCTGGTGGTGGGCATTCTGGTCGATGATGCCATCGTCGAGATCGAGAACATCGTGCGTCATCTGCGCCAGGGCAAGACGCCGTATCAGGCGGCGATGGAAGCCACCGACGAGATCGGGCTGGCGGTGGTGGCCACCACCTTCACGATCATCGCCGTCTTTTTGCCGACTGCCTTCATGAGCGGGGTGGTCGGCAAGTTCTTCAAGCAGTTTGGCTGGACGGCATCGCTCGCCGTTTTTGCCTCGCTCGTCGTGGCCCGGATGCTCACGCCGATGATGGCGGCTTACCTGCTGAAACCCATCGTGCATGCCGAGACCGACAGCCGCTGGATGCGCGCCTACCTGAAGGGCGCTGCCTGGGTCATGCGTCATCGTGTGCAGACGATGGTGTATGCGGTACTGTTCTTCATCGGCTCCCTGATGCTGGCCGGCTGGTTGCCGGCCGGCTTCATGCCCAGTGATGACAACGATCAGACGCAGGTGAAGCTCACGCTGGCGCCGGGCGCCACCTTGCAGCAGACCGAGGCGATGACGGAAGCGGCGCGGCAGCGGCTCGTGACGTTGCCACAGGTCGAGCAGGTCTACGCCACGGTGGGGGGCGGCGCATCGGCCGACCCCTTCGTGCCCAGCAGCAGCGCGGTCAACGCGTCCACGCTGACGGTGCGCTTCATCCCTCGTGGCCAGCGCCCGAAGAAGGCGGTGCTGGAGCAGGACATCCGGGATGCCTTGGCCGATCTGCCAGGGGTCAGGGTGGCGATCGGGTTGGATGATGGCCAGAAGTACATTGCGGCACTCTCGGGCAACGACCCGCTGCGGCTCGATGATGCTGCCAGGATGGTCGAGCGTGACGTGAGAAAGATCCCTGGCGTGGGCAACGTGGTCTCCAGCGCCGATCTGGTTCGGCCCGAAATCATCGTCCGCCCCGATGCGGCCCGTGCGGCAGCGCTGGGCGTGACGCCCGAGGCCATCGCCAACACGCTGCGGATTTCCACCGTGGGCGATTATGCGCAGGCGCTGCCCAAGCTCAACCTCGACGAGCGTCAGGTGCCCATCGTCGTGAAGCTCGACCCCTCGGTCAAGCACGATCTGGCCGCACTTGAACGTATCGTCGTGCAGGGCGCCAAAGGGCCGGTCATGCTGGGCCAGGTGGCCTCACTCGAATTGGGAGGCGGGCCGTCCGTCATCAGCCGTTATGACCGGGAACGCAATGTGAACCTGGAGATCGAGACTGGCCGCCTGGGTCTTGGCGAGATTGCCAGCACCGTGCAGAACCTGCCCGCCATGAAGCAGTTGCCGGATGGCGTACACGTCACCGAAGTGGGCAATGCCGAGGCGATGGGCGAGATGTTCACCGGTTTTGCGATGGCGATGCTGGCCGGTGTGCTGTGCATCTACATCGTGCTGGCCTTGCTCTTCAAGGACCTGCTGCACCCGGTCACGATCCTGTCGGCCCTGCCACTTGCCATTGGGGGATCCTTCGTGGGCCTGCTGCTTGGTCGTTTCGACCTGTCGATGCCGGCCCTGATCGGTCTCGTCATGCTGATGGGCATCGTCACGAAGAACTCGATCCTGCTCGTCGAATACGCGATCATGGCCCGGCGCGATCATGGCATGAACCGCTGGGAGGCCCTGCTTGATGCCTGCCACAAGCGGGCCCGGCCCATCATCATGACGACGCTCGCGATGGGCGCTGGCATGCTGCCGATCATCATCGGCTCGGCAGACTTCGACAGCAGCTTCCGCGCGCCGATGGGCGTGGCCGTGCTGGGTGGGCTGCTCACGTCCACGGCCTTGAGCCTCTTGGTGGTGCCGGCCGTGTTCACCTACGTGGATGACCTGGGCCAGTGGGTGTTGCGCCGCTGGCGGCAGCGGGGATGATCGTTCAGCACCGCGCACCGACCGTGGTGCCGCGCGTGTGACGGATCGAAGCCTTGGCTGTCCTGGTAGTTTGCCCGGCCACGGTTTGGGGCGCGCCCCGTGTCGTGGCGAACCGAACAGGAGCCTGACACGGGCCAGGGTGAGCAGACAGGGGTATTCCCGACCAGCCAAATGGCTGCTTTGAGACTTTGTTGACAGACGGCTGGGGGTGGGTGTGACCTCCGGCACTGCCAGGATCGACCATTCGTCCGAAGATGAGCGTCTTACCGTCTTTCTGAGGACATACGCTGTGCGTCATCCCTTCCCCTCGCTTGCCGTGCCTGCCGGGTTCCGCCGTCAGGCGATGACCTTGTCCACCCTCACCGCGTTGCTGACCCTGGCCGCCTGTGGTGGCGGTGCGGCCGGTGATGCGGGTTCATCGCCTGCACCGGGTGCGCATGGCTCGGGCATCAGCACCACCGATGACCGCGCACTGTTCCGGGATGGGCCGAACGAGATTCCGGCCCCCAATGTGGGCATCGATTTTCAGGCAGAGCCGGTGCTCGATGGCTTGCCTGATGCCCATGCCGACGTGCGTGATTCGCTGGTGGCCCGCAAGAACCTGCCGACCGCGCCGATGGCTGCCGTGCAGGGTGCCTGGGGGCCACAGGTGAAGTGGCCCTTCATTCCCATTCATGCCGTCGTGATGCCCGATGGCCGCGTGATGACCTATGGCTCGCAGGCCAACGGGCAGCAAGGCGGCAAGTTCTTCTATGATGTGTGGGATCCGACCATGGGCACCGGTGACGATGCTCACCTCCTGCTGCCCAACACCACGCAGGTCGACATCTTCTGTTCGGCTCAGGTGGTGCTGCCGCTCACCGGTGATCTGTTCATCGCCGGGGGGGATGTCTTCAGCCAGGCGCGGGGGCGCAGCACCAACCGTCCCAACAACGACACGACGCTGTTCCGGCCGGGTAGCAACACGATTGAGAAAGGCCAGCAGCTGAAAGTGCCGCGCTGGTACGCCACAGCCACGACACTGCCCAATGGCGAGGTGTACATCCAGGGCGGTCTGGGCGGCGAAAAGCACCCGGAAATCCGTCGCAACGATGGCAGCACCGTGCTGCTCGACGGCATCGATTCGTCGGACATCTATCACGAGTATCCCCGCAACTGGGTGGCACCGGATGGCAAGATCTTCGGCTTTTCGGCCACGAAGATGTACCGCATGGATGTGAGCGGCAAGGGCACGCGGCGTGATGTCGGCGAGCTGAACTACAAGTCGCACTGGGAAGGCTCGGCCGTCATGTTCGAGCCGGGCCGCATCCTGATGACCGAGGCGCACGGTGATCGTGCCGCGATCATCGACATCCGTAGCGACAAGCCTGTGGTGAGGGATGCCGGCCGCATGAGCAACACGCGGATGTGGCATGACAGCACGGTGCTGGCCGACGGCACGGTGGCCATCACCGGCGGGGCCGAGCATTTCGATTTCAGCACGGCCAAGGCGCGCAACCCGATCTATCAGATCGAGCTGTGGAACCCGAAAACCGGTGTCTGGACTAAAGGCCCGGCCCAGAAGCGCATGCGTCTGTACCATTCGACCTCGGTGCTGTTGCCCGATGGCACGCTGTTCACCGGTGGTGGTGGTGCGGGTGGCCCCGAGACGAACCTGAATGCCGAGATCTACTACCCGCCGTACCTGTACAACGCCGATGGATCACCGGCCAGGCGCCCGGTGATCGATTCGGCGCCGATGGTGGTGCAGCCTTCAGGTTCGCTGGTGCTCGAATCCGCCGATGCCGCCAGCATCCAGCGCATCACGATGGTGGCCTCCGGTTCGGTCACGCATTCCTTCGACATGAACCAGCGCTTCATCGAGCTGAATTTCCGTCGTGAAGGCAACCGCCTGGTTGCCCAGTTGCCGGCCAACCACTTCGAGACGCCGCCGGGCTATTACATGGTGTTTGCCATTAACAGGGCCGGCACGCCTTCGGTGGCGAGCATGGTGCGCGTGAACGTGAAGCAGCCTGCGGGCAACGACCCGGACGTGATCCCGGTGTACCAGTATGGTGTGCGTGATGGCAGCCAGCGCTACCGCTACAGCACGGACCCGGCGCTGGGTGGCGAGTGGGTGCGCGAGCGCGAGGCATTTCTGGCCTATGGCAGCCCGAAAAACAATACGGTGCCTGTCTACCGGTATGAGGCCACCGAGGCGGGCAAGACGCGCTATCTGTACTCGACGAATGACAATATTCCCGAGCGTGGCTGGCAGCGCACGGCTGTGGCTTTTCATGCCTTTGCCGGGGCGGGTGAAGGTCGTCAGGCGGTGGCGGAATATCGGCAGTATCGGGCTGGCACCTATGCCACCTATACAGTAGGCAATGCGCCTGCGGGTGGCTGGACGCGGTTCTCGCCGGCCAGCTTCCATGTGCCCGTGTCGCCGCGTGTGGAGAACCCGGCCGTTCATGACACGCAAGCGCCTTCGGTGCCGCAGAACCTGAAGGCCGAGGTGCAGCCCGACAACAGCATCATCGTCACCTGGGATGCGGCCACCGATACCGGCGGCGCGGGGCTTGAAGGCTATCGCCTGCGCCGTGGTCCTATCGTGCTGACGGCAGACCTGCTCAAAACCCCGCGCTTCGTGAACGAGCCGCTGGGGCCGGGGCAGTACACCTATTCGGTCGAGGCGGTTGACAAGGCGGGCAATACCTCCGCACGCAGCTTCTTCCGCACCTATGTGCAACCGAATGAGGAGGCGGCCCTGCGCGCAGCCAACCTGGTGAAGGTCTATCGCTACGTGGGTCCGGGCGGAGATGGCGACCTGAGCTATGTCTATAGCGCCAATGCGTCTCTGGGTAGTGAGTGGACGCGTCAGGAACTGGCGTTTCATGCCTATGCCACGCCGCAGACGGGCACGGTACCTGTGTATCGCTATCGCGCCCGTGGCCTCAATGGCATGACCCGCTACCTGCTCAGCATCCAGCCGTCGCTGGGTTATGGGTGGCAGCGCGAGCAGGTGGTGTTTCATGTGCTACGCTCGGCACGGCAGGGTACGCAGCCGGTGCACGAGTTCTATCGCCTCAGTGGTGGTCTGTATCTGGGCTATGGCACGGGCAATAGTTTTGGCAAATCGTCCGGCTGGCGTCGCCATGGCACGGTGTTCCATGTGCCAACCTGGAACGGTACGGGCAACTGAGCAGGTATTGTTGTCATCGTCAGGGGGGCGTCCGCTCGGGCGACACCGCTTCAACAGGCGGGTAAACAGGGCGGGTCATCTTCCGTTCGGAAGATGACCCGTTCCTTGATGGGCACGTGGGGACGAACACGGACATGACGTGTGCGGCTTGCACCTTGCGTGTGTGGATGATGGCGAGAAATGGCAAGCAGCCAGACATGTCAAATGCCGCAAGCCGGTGACGGGTGATGCTGCCTGTCATCGGCTTGCGGCTTTGGGGCATGCTGTCTGCCGGTGGATGCTGCTTTGCCGGCAGGCTGAACGATCAGAACAACGGGGTAGGCAGCTGGATCAGCTCATCGATGTCGGCAAAAGCCTTGGGGCTGATGCTCGTGGTGTCATCCTGCTGCGCCGTTGCCGGGCTACCCTCGGTGACCTGAGTGCGAGGCGACGATTTGTCCGGCTCGGCATCGACGATGGTATCGCTCGACGACCCGGCCAGTTCCTCGATCCGGATCGTTTGCGGAGTTGCCCCCAGGTGCGTGTTGCTCTTGGCGAATCCGGTCACGGACACGAAGCTGAAGCTGCCGCCATCGCTGTGGCTTGCATCCCATTGCAGCGTCTTGACCTCGTCGGCCGTCAGCACCTGACCAATCTTGACACCGATCCCCTCGCTACCAAACTTCAAGACATTGGACGGGGTGTCGGAGACCGTGCTGTCGTCGTTGATGGCCGTGATCTTGACATGTGTGGCGGCCTCGCCGGTGCCCAGCACACGCTCGAAAGCGATGGGGGCATCGGGTTGATCGTGCGCCACTTTCAGCGGGGCATTCTCACCATAGGTTGGGGCTGCACGGTGTTCATAGATGTGGATGACATGGCGCTTGGCGCCTGGGATGTCGGTGCCATCGAGGTCGGCCACCGGCTTGAAACGGATCAGGGCCGGGCCTTCCGTGTGTTGGGCATTCCAGCTGATCTTGTCGAAATCGGCGGCAGCCACCTTGTCCCCGACTTTCAGCGGCTGGCCGCTCTTGGTCAGGGCGCCCTCGGGGGCTGCCTGTGGTCCCGATTCCGAGGCGTCGTCCACGGATGGGGAAACCCCCGCCGAACTCGGCCCGGTTGGTTGCGGGGTACCGAGGATCTCCAGGATTTCGATGAACTGTGCCGGTACCTTCGGGTTGTCGCCCCTGAAGAGAGCCGCGTCGATGCGGGTGGATTCGGCATCGTGCGCCATGGAAACGGTTTGGGTGTTTTCATAGAACGGCACGTCTAGCGGTGGCAGATCACTGTCATTGGTGTCTGCTGCATTGCCGCTGTCCTGATCCGGTTGTGCCATGTTCGGGTTGTCCGAGGTGCCGGGAGCATCAGGCTTTTCCTGTTGATCCGGTGTCGTGCCGTTCGTGGCCGGCGGCTGCTTGCCGTTGCCGGGATTCGTCTGGCCGTTCTGAGCCTGATCGTCGGCGCTTTCCGAATGGCCGTTGTGGCCGCTGTCGTCGCTCCCGTGATGGTCGTGGTGTTCGGTGGGTGGTTCTGCCTCACCGGGCTTGTGGCCGGGGTTGGCCGGTGCCTGGACGCTCGCGTCGTCGATCAGCTTGATGGTGCCGACGACTGGCACCTCTTCACCGGTGTCGCTGGTACGCGTCAGCTCCTTGGCCGTGGCCGGATCGGCCGAATCCACGGCACTCAGCGAAATGGAGGCACTGCGGCTCGTATTGCCTTGCCAGACCAGCTTGTCGAAATCGGCCTTGGTGATGATATCGCCTTCGGAAACCGGCACGAGCTTGCCGTCCTTGATCAGCATCAGCGGATGCTGGTAATTGGGGTATTCGATGACAAAGGCAAAGAGCGGTGTGTCTGCGCCTACCTCCTCGGAAAAGCTAAGCAATGCACCGTTATAAGGCGGCGTGACACGCTCGATGACGTTGACGCCGGGCTTGGCGTGATGGTTGTCGAACCAGGCCTTGTCTTCTTGCAGCTGGTTCAAGAAAATCCGGCTCAGCCATTCGGCTTCGCGTGCATCGTCGATGCTGAGCAGTTTGCCACCAAACTGCTTGGCCATCTCGCGGGCCTGTGCCAGCGTCACGGTGCCCTGATTCGGCAGCTTGTACACTTCGTAGGCCGTGTTGCCCGTGCTGGTGGCGCCATCATTCGGGCCTTTCAGCTCGATGCGCTGATGAAAGGCATTGGCATCCAGTGGTTTGCCGTCGTCATCGCCATAGCGCACCAGACGTGAGGTGCTTTCGTTGTCGCCGTGGCGGGCAAAGATGTTGGTGATCTGCACAAAATCAGCCACCTGTCCATTGGCGAGTGTCAGCTGGAAGCTTTCGGCGTTCAGGCGGGTGTAACCGTCAGGCGAAACATGTGGCTCGTCGGCCGGGCCATTGGCCTGGGCCAGCGGCATGTCGACCGGGTTGTCGTCGCTGCGTGGGGTGCTGTCGTTTTTGTCCGTGTCACTGCCGGGGAGGGAGGGCTGGTTGCCTTCCGGAGTATTGGGGGGGGCTGCCTCACTCCCGCCGCCTTGTGCGTTCTGGCCCTGGTTCGGCTCGATCGTCTGGGGTGGTTTGCTTTGAAGCGAGTCCTGCCCGCCGGGCTGTTGGCTACCATGGTTGTTGCCATGGCTGCCGCCACTGCTGCTGGTGGCCAGCAGCGCGGTCAACCCGATGGCGCCAGCCCCGAGGACAAGTGGTGAGACCGTCGAAGCAGCCGTAGCGCCGGTCGTGGTCGTGCCGTCCTCAGCCTGAAGAGCGCCCAGCGCAGCGGGGGCCTCGGTGCTGGCCGCTGTGTCACCGGCAGGGTTCATGGCCTGCATCATGACGGGTTCACCGCTCTTGGCTACGAGCTGTGGTGCGTCCACCTCGGGCTGATGCTGGGCGCGCATGTCCTCGTCTTCGAGTTGCCAGGTTTGGGCGCGCAGTGGCATGGCTCGTTGGGCGTCGTGTCGGGCGAGGGGGGGGGCTTGGGTGTTGACCGGTTTCGTCATGTCTGAACGGTTCATGTCAGTGTCGTCGGGTCTGAGGAATGGAAGTCACCTGTGCCCCTTGGTGCGTGTCATGCAAGTGTTCGTTCCCGCGAGCGCTAATCTGGGCGTGCATGACATGCACTTGGGTGATCACGCCGGGCGCAACTGCGCCAGTACGACCTGTCGGGCTGATCGTGTAACAGGGTTACGTTATATTGCGGCCCGAAGCCCCCCAAGGGGAGGGGTAAGGGCATGGACGGTGGCTTGCCGCTGCCAGACGTGGGGCGAGATATTCTTTTGGGTGATGTCGAACCCGCGCTCAGATGCACGAAGCGGTTTGCCGATCCTGGCACCCGTCATGCACGGCTTGCTGTCAACTTGCAGTTCGGGGGGGGGGGGAACCCGTGTATGACAGGTGCTGGATATGCATGCCCAGGCGGGTGATCAACGGCGACCGCTGAGGAGGCTGCTGCCCAGTGACACGAGGTCGTTCATGTCGAGCTTGCCGTCTCCATTCTGGTCGAGCAGGCTGCTGAACACGGTGTCGGCGCCCTGGCGCTTGAGTTCGGCCTGCTCCTGGCTCAGTGCCTCGTTCAGTGCCTGGGGGTCAGACTGGCTCTGGCTGCCTTGCAGGAAGCGCTGGCCCAGAAAGGAGAGGACGATCGGCATCAGCATGGCCAGCAGGTTGTGTGCACCGCCAGCGCCCAGCCCCGAGGCCTGACCGAGTCCGGCTTCGACACGGGCCTGTTGTCCGCCGAACAGCGAGCCGAGTGCGGCATCGATAGCACCGGTGTCAGCTGTCTGATCGGCCGCGCTGCCGGCGGTGCCGGTCATGCGGGTGTCGGGAGAGCCAGGGCCGCCGTTGCCCAGCATGCCACCCAGCATCCCGCCAAGTGCGCCTGCCAGACCGCCGCCGGCTGCGCTGGTACCGGCCCCGCCCAACAGGCTGCCCAGCGCACCGGCCAGGCCGCCACTGGCTGTGGCGCTGCCGCCCAGCAGGCCGCCGAGCATGCCCGCGAGATTGGCGCCGCCCGGCCCGCCCAGGCCACCGAGCAGGGGTTGCATGCCCTGGGGCTGGCTCGCCTGGTTGCCAAGTGCGCCCATCAGCATGGGGAGTGCCTGGCTCACGGCGGTGCTGGCCTGTTCGGGGGTGGTGCCCAGTTGCTGGGCGATCTGCTGCATCGGTGCGCCTTGCAGTTGGGTGAAGAGTTGCTGGGTGAGGGTGGGTTCGGTCATGATGTTCAGGCTCCAGAAAATGATGAGGAGTGACGCGTGTTGCTCGGCCTGCGTACCGACGAAGACGTGCATGCACGCGCTGCAGTCGCCGGGGCTGGTGCCTTGCCTGACACGCATCGATCTGCCGATGATAGACGTCAGTTGCCGACTCTTTCAAAAATCGCCCTTGGGATACTGCTGAACAAGTGTCTTTTGGTTGGGTTTCGCGGTGTTGCCGGTTGGTGCGCATGAACCACTTGATGACATTTGTCGCGCGTTTGGCAGGTATGATGTCGGTTCGCCGATGTGTCAGCACGCCTCGCTGCTTGTCCGTCCGGCCACGGGCGGCAATGCATCAGCTCATGTCGCACTTTCCGTTTTTCTGGGCATGAAACGCATGAAATTCCACGGTGAACAACGGGTCTTCTTTCTGGTGACCCTGTCTCTGGTGACGATCGCATTCATCGCGATCCTGTTGCCGTTCTACAGTGCACTGCTTTGGGCGGTGATTCTGGCACTGCTGTTTTCGCCGTTGCAGCGTTGGCTGCTGGCGCGGATGGGGGGGCGCAAGAACCTGGCCACGCTTACGACGCTTGGGGTGGTGATGATGCTCGTCATCCTGCCGGTGGTCGGCATCTCGATGTCGATCGTCCGGGAGGGGACAGCACTTTTCAATCGGGTTCGCTCTGGAGAGCTGAATTTTGGCGCCTACCTGGGGCAGATCATCGATGCATTGCCAGCCTGGCTCAAACGGCTGCTCGATCATCAAGGGCTGCTCGACCTGCCTTCGCTGCAGCAGCGGCTGGCCGAGAGCAGTTCCAAGATCGGTCAGACGCTTGGTTCGCAGGCGGTGGAGATTGGTCAGAACACGGTGCATGTGATGGCGAGCACCGGTATCCTGCTCTACGTGCTTTTCTTTCTGCTGCGCGATGCGCGCGACATGGTGCCGATGATCCGGCGAGCGATTCCGTTGGCCGATGACCAGACGCATCATCTGGTCAGCAAGTTTTCGGCGGTGATCAAGGCGACCGTCAAGGGTAATGTGGCGGTGGCGGCCATTCAGGGGGCTCTGGGTGGGGTGATCCTGTGGTTTCTGGGCATTCAGGGCGCCGTGTTGTGGGCGGTGGTGATGGCCTTTCTGTCGTTGTTGCCGGCGGTTGGCGCAGGATTGATCTGGGGGCCGATTGCAGCCTATTTCCTGGCAACCGGGAATGTCTGGCAGGGGGTGGTGCTGATGCTCTGGGGCGTTTTCGTGATCGGTTTGGTCGACAACGTGCTGCGCCCGGTACTGGTGGGCAAGGACACGAAGATGCCCGACTATGTGGTGCTCGTCTCGACGGTGGGCGGCATGTCGCTCTTCGGGCTGAATGGTTTCGTCATCGGCCCGTTGATTGCGGCACTTTTCATGGCCACCTGGGATATTTATGTTTCTCCCGACAAGGTGCGAGAGGAAGTCCGTGAGGATGGGCTGGTCGTGGACGAGCACGGCAATGAGGCGGCAAGCCACGCCCATGAGGCAGGGCACGCAAACGGCCCGCGTGACGAGGGCTCCTGACTGGCGATCAATCGCTGAGTGAGCGGCAGGTCAACGGCCTGCCGGGTGTTGGGGGGGCAGACAGGCCGCGGGCTGATCGAGTGCAGCCGCCTACGTCGACTGCCGCGAGTCCTGCCGCGCCGGCGTCTGGCTGTCTGCTGTGCCTTGCGGGCTGCAATACAGCTCGTGCAGCAGTTTGATGACGGCTGCAGCAGGGCCGTCGGCCAGCCGGTAATAGATGGTCTGGGAGGCTCGTCGGGTCGTGACGATTCCTTCCTCGCGCAGGACGGCCAAGTGCTGGGACAAGGCAGATTGACTGAGGTCGATCCGTTCGTTTATTTCACCGACGGACGATTCTCCGTCGGCCAGCATGCAAAGGATCATCAGACGCCGTGCATTGGCCAGCCCCTTCAGTAGGCGAGCGGCCTCGCCGGCATGGCGACGCATCTGTTCGGGATCGATACTTGGCGTTGAATCGGACATGGAGGAGAGAGAATTGCTGGCGCGTGTCGTGCCCTGCTTTTGTCCCGGCAACCGTGCCGTCCGGGTGAGCATGACACGCGCCAATCGATCACATCAGCCGTGGCTTGCCGTTATTCGACCGTGACCGACTTGGCCAGGTTCCGGGGCTTGTCCACGTCGGTGCCACGGGCCAGGGCCGCATGGTAGGAAAGCAGCTGCAACGGCACCACGTGGAGGATCGGCGACAGTGGCCCGGCGTGATCGACGAGGTTGATCACGTGCAGGAAGTCTTCTTCCTCGATATGGGTGTCACGGTCGGCAAAGACGAACAGCTCGCCGCCACGGGCACGCACTTCCTGGATGTTGGACTTTAGCTTTTCGATCAGCGCGTCTTTGGGAGCCACCACCACCACTGGCATGTTGGCGTCCACGAGCGCAAGCGGGCCGTGCTTCAGCTCGCCGGCCGCATAGGCTTCGGCGTGGATGTAGGTGATTTCCTTCAGCTTGAGCGCGCCTTCCATCGCGATCGGGAAATGCACGTCACGGCCGAGGAAGAGTGCATGATCCTTCTCGGCAAATCGTTTGGCCCAAGCTTTGACGGCCGGTTCGATCGACAGCACATGGTTCATGGCGGCCGGCAGGTGACGCAGCTGCGTGAGCAGCTCGGTCTCCCGGTTGGGGGAGAGTTCGCCACGCAGTTTGGCCATCACCATCGTGAGCAGGAAGAGGGCGGCCAGCTGGGTCGTGAAGGCTTTGGTCGAGGCCACACCGATTTCAGGGCCGGCACGGGTCAAAAAGCGCAGCTTGCTGGCACGTATCAGGGCCGACTCGGGTACGTTGCAGATCGACAGCGTGTCGGTCATGCCCTTGCCCTTGGCGTGCTGCAGCGCGGCCAGCGTGTCAGCCGTTTCACCCGACTGCGAGATCGTGATGACGAGGGTGTTCTCCTGGGGTACCGGGTCGCGGTAGCGGTATTCGCTGGCGATCTCGACATCGGTCGGGATGCGAGCGATCGATTCGAGCCAGTATTTCGCCACGAAGCCGGCGTGGTAGCTGGTGCCGCAGGCGAGGATCAGGATGCGCTTGGCACGTTTGAAGATCGTTTCGGCATCGGCACCGAAGAGACCCGGTTGCAGAGAGCTGGCGTGCTGGATCATCTCCAGCGTGTTGCCGATGGCGCCCGGCTGCTCGAAGATCTCCTTCTGCATGTAGTGGTCGTAGTTGCCCAGCTCGACCGCATCGGCCGACAGCTGGCTCTCGACCACCGGACGCTCGACGAGCTGGCCGGCTTCGTCACGAATCTCGTAGCCGTCGCAGGTCATCGTGACCAGGTCGCCTTCTTCGAGGTAGACGACGAACTTCGTCACTTGCAACAGGGCCGAGGTGTCGGAGGCGAGGAAGTTCTCGCCCTTGCCGGTGCCTTCGGCGCCCACGCCCAGCAGCAGCGGCGAGCCGCGACGGGTGCCGACGACGGTGCCAGGTTCCTGGCTGCTGATGACGGCCAGTGCGTAAGCGCCTTCGAGCTGTTTGACGGCTGCCGTGACGGCATCGGTCAGCCCCAGACCGCCCACCACCAGCGAGTGGACGAGGTGGGCCACCACTTCGGTGTCGGTCTGCGACTGGAATGCGTAGCCCTTGGCCTTCAGTGCGTTGCGCAGGCTTTCATGGTTTTCGATGATGCCGTTGTGCACCACCGAGATCTTCACGCCCTGACCTTCGGAAATGTGCGGGTGGGCGTTGCCTTCGTTCACGCCGCCGTGGGTGGCCCAACGCGTGTGGGCGATGCCGGTGGGGGCATCGGCGGCGGATTCTTCGGCACGGGTCTCCAGCTCGGCCACACGGCCGACGGCACGCACGCGGCCCATCTGGCCGTCGTTGGCGAGCAGTGCGATGCCGGCCGAGTCGTAACCACGGTATTCGAGCTTGCGCAGCCCTTCGATCAGGACGGGAACGATATTACGTTGAGCAACTGCACCAACGATGCCACACATAGATGTTTCTCTCTGCTTGGTCGGGATGGAACCGGTTCAGGCATGAACCGGTCGATGTCGGGTGCACCGGACTGTTGGCGGTCTGGGCCGTCTGGCTCAGGCTGACATCAGCCAGGGGGCGGGTCTTGGGGTGTCATTCGTCAGCCGGTAGTCGGCCGTGGGCTGCCCGCATGGCCGATGGACTGTGGTCCAAGGCGCCAAGTGCTTGGCCACCCGTGTCGGGCGCAGGGGCGATGGGGCAGGTCGGGGCTGAGCGGACGACGTGGGTATTTCATGCCTTGGGGGTTTTTTCCGGGCGTTTCCACTCGGGCAGGCTTTTCTGTGGCGTCCGGCTGATCGTCAGGGTGTCGGCCGGGGCTTCCTTCGTGAGCGTGGTACCGGCACCCAGGGTGGCACCACGACGCACGGTGACAGGGGCCACCAGTTGCGTGTCGCTGCCCACGAACACATCGTCTTCGATGATGGTCTTGTGCTTGTTGACCCCATCGTAGTTGCAGGTGATGGTGCCGGCGCCCACGTTGACGCGCGAGCCGATCTCGGCATCGCCGATGTAGGACAGATGGTTGATCTTGCTGCCGGTGCCGGTCTTCGCGTTCTTGATCTCGACGAAGTTGCCGACGTGGTTGTCCTCACCCAGCGCGGTGCCGGGGCGAAGGCGGGCGAAGGGGCCGATGCGGTTGTTGGGGCCGACCTCGGCGCTGTCGATCACGGACATGGGCAATACATGGGTGCCATCGGCGATGACACAATCCTTCAGCACGCAGTTGGGGCCGATCTTGACCCCTTTGCCGAGGGTAACTTCGCCTTCGAAGACGCACCCCACGTCAATGGCCACGTCACGGCCGCAGACGAGGTTGCCACGGATGTCGATGCGATCCGGGTCGACCAGCATGACACCGCTGTCGGTCAGCCGGTTGGCGAGGTTGCGCTGGTGGCGACGCTCCAGATAGGCGAGCTGGGTCTTGCTGTTGACGCCCAGTGTCTCCCAGTTGGCGGCCGGGTGAGCGGTGGTGACGCCGGTGCCATCGGCGACGGCTGCGGCAATCACGTCCGTGAGGTAATACTCGTTCTGGGCGTTGTCATTCTTCAGGGCCGCCAACCAGCGCTTGAGCGGCACGGTGGGCGCGATCAGGATGCCGGTGTTGACCTCGTTGATCTTCAGTGTCTCGGCGTCGGCATCCTTCTGTTCGACGATTTTCTGAACCCGCCCTTGGGCATCGCGCACGATGCGGCCGTACCCGGTCGGGTCGTCGGCGAACTCGGTCAGCAGCGCCAGCTGGCCCTGGCTGGCGGCATCGCGCAGCCGTTGCAGCGTGTCGGTGGTGACGAGCGGCACGTCTCCGTAGAGGATCAGTGTGGGGACGGTTTCGTCGAGCTGGGGCACGGCCTGAGCCACCGCGTGGCCGGTGCCCAGCTGCGGGGATTGCTTGGCCCAGCACAGATCGGCCTGGTCGGCGAAGACGCCCTGCACCTGTTCGCCCCCATGACCGAAGACCACCACCAGCCGGCGGGGAATCAGGGTTCGGGCGGTGTCAATGACATGGCCCAGCAGCGGTTTGCCGGCCAGCGGATGCAGCACTTTCGGCAGGTCGGAATTCATCCGTTTGCCCATGCCGGCAGCCAGGATCACGATGTTCATCTGAAGCTCGGAATAACAGGAAAAATGAGACAGGCCGTCTCTGTCAAGCTGGCGTCGATCGGCGCCGAGGCACGATGCCGTCCGCGTGCCATCAGGTGGCAACCGGCGGGTTGAGCATGGCGGGGAGTCGCATTCGCGGGATGAGCGGCCGCAGCAAGGCAAGGGCCATGGCACAATCGGTCAGGATGCGTCGGAGAAGTTGCCAGTTACCCGACAGAGAACCTTGGAAGTGTATGCCGAAACTGGCGGGGATGGGGTGAACTAATGATGCAGTCTTGGTAGACAGCTGCCGTATTTGTAACCTTTGTCGCAGCTGGCCAGCTGTGTCTGCCGGTTGTGGGCGGGGGGCAGGCAGGCGGTAGGGTAGCTGCCTGCCCCCCGCTTTCGTGCCGTGGCATGTGGTGATGGGGCTGATCATCGGGTACACGCTGTACCCGGCATGTCTGGCTGGCGGCTGTTGACGCGGGCGAGCCGCCCGGCGCCTGAGCCGAAGCCCCGGCGCCTGGAATCCTGAGCACTTTACTCAGGCGTTGTCGTTGGGCACCAGCTTGCCGCGGGCCTGGTCGACGAGCTCGGGCCGGCCGGGGCCACCGATGACGGTGGGGGCCAGCGAGCCGAGGATCATGCCGATGATGGCCACGATCAGACCCAGCAACTGGGGCGGCACCAGCCCTTCAGGATCGACGTATTCGGCAATCTGCCAGCTGATGATGCCGAAGACCATCGAGACGATGGCACCTTGCGGGGTGGCGCGACGCCAGAACATGCCGAAGACGAGCGGGGTGAAGGCCGCCACCAGCGTCACCTTGTAGGCGTCCTGCACCAACTGGTAGATCGATGACTCGCTTTGCAGTGCAAAGAGCGTCACGCCGATGGTGAAGAGGATCAGGATCAGCCGCAGGCCGATCAGCATCTGGCGATCCGACAGCTTGTGGCCCCAGAGTGGCTGCACGACGTTTTCGGTCAGCACGGCGGTGGGAGCGAGCAGTGTGCCGCTGGCCGTCGAGAGGATGGCCGAGAGCAGCGCGCCAAAGAAGAGCACCTGTGCCAGGAGCGGCGTTTGCTCCAGGATCAGCTTGGGCAGCACGAGCTGAAAATCGCCATCATCGGCGGCCAGTGCGGCCTGCGTCATTTCCGGGGCGATCAGCATGGCCGAGACGGCGATGAACATCGGCACCGTGGCAAAGAACAGGTAGAAGGAGCCGCCCAGCAGCGTGCCGCGCCGGGCGATCTTCTCGTCGCGGGCGGAGGTCA
>JAUNKF010000049.1 GCA_030532895.1 Lautropia sp.
CCTCGGCCACCTCGTTCAGGTTGTGGGACGGGATTTCGGTGGCCATCGCCACCGCAATGCCGGATGCGCCGTTGAGCAGTATCATCGGCAGGCGCGCCGGCAACTGCTCCGGCTCCTCGGCCGAGCCATCATAATTAGGCACAAAATCAACCGTGCCCTGATCGATTTCATCGAGCAGCAGCCGTGCATAGGGCGTGAGCCGTGCCTCGGTGTATCGCATCGCGGCCGCGCCATCGCCATCGCGGGAGCCGAAATTGCCCTGCCCGTCGATCAGTGGGTAGCGCAGACTGAAATCCTGCGCCATCCGCACCATCGCATCATAAGCGGCGCTATCACCGTGCGGGTGGAACTTGCCCAGCACATCACCCACCACACGGGCCGACTTCACCGGCTTGGCCGATGGCCCCAGACCCATCTCGTGCATCGCAAACAGGATGCGACGCTGCACCGGCTTTTGCCCATCACAGACATCGGGCAGCGCCCGGCTGCGGATGGTGGAAATGGCGTAATCCAGATAGGCGCGTTCGGCATAGCGCGCCAGTGTCAGCGTGTCGCCGGTGTCATCCTCGAATTCGGCGGTGTTCTCAGCGATGATCTCTTCCATCCGTCCTGTTTTCCTTCTTACACGTCAGCCCGTGCCTCGTGGCCGTTCTCTTCGAGCCAGGCCCGGCGGCCGGCGGCTTCGCCCTTGCCCATCAGCATCGTGAACTGCTTCTCGGTGTCCTTCACGCCCACCGTGCCAAAGCTCACCATCGAGAGGCTGCGGGTGGCCGGGTTCAGCGTGGTTTCCCACAACTGCTCGGCCGTCATCTCGCCCAAGCCCTTGAAGCGCGAGACCGTCCAGCTGCCTTCGCGCAGCCCGTCCTTTCTGAGCTTGTCTTCGACGTGCTTCAGCTCACGGGCATCCAGACAATAGAGCTTGCGGATCGGCTGCTTGCCACGGG
This sequence comes from Lautropia sp., assembly GCA_030532895.1. Classification (GTDB taxonomy): domain Bacteria; phylum Pseudomonadota; class Gammaproteobacteria; order Burkholderiales; family Burkholderiaceae_E; genus Lautropia. Next base: position 945 of record JAUNKF010000049.1, read on the forward strand.
CCGGCACATCCACGCGGAAAAGCGGCGGGCGCGCCACGAAGATATGACCCGCATCGATCAGCGCCGGGAAGTGCCGGAAAAAGAGCGTGAGCAGCAGCACCTGAATATGTGAGCCGTCCACGTCAGCGTCCGACAGGATGCAGATCTTGCCGTAGCGCAGGCCCGAGAGGTCGGGCGAATCACCGCGCGCATGTGGGTCGACCCCGATCGCCACCGCGATGTCGTGAATCTCGTTGTTGGCAAAGAGCCGGTCGCGCTCGGTCTCCCAGGTGTTCAACAACTTGCCACGCAGGGGCAGCACGGCCTGGCACGCCTTGTCCCGTCCCATCTTGGCCGAACCGCCGGCCGAATCCCCCTCCACCAGAAACAGCTCGTTGCGGGCGATGTCGGTGGATTCGCAATCGGTGAGCTTGCCGGGCAGCACGGCCACGCCAGAGCCTTTGCGCTTTTCCACCTTCTGCGCCGATCGCTGCCGCGCCTGCGCCTGCCGGATGACCAGCTCCGCGAGCTTCTTCGCCTGATCGACGTGCTGGTTCAGCCACAGCTCGAAGCTCGTGCGCACGAAGCCGGACACGAGCCGCACGGCATCACGCGAGCTGAGCCGCTCCTTGGTCTGACCCTGAAATTGCGGATCGAGCACCCGTGCCGAGAGCACGAAGCTCGCACGGGCAAAGGCATCTTCGGCCATCAGCCGCACGCCCTTGGGTTGCAGGCTGTGCAGCTCGATGAAGGCACGGATCGCGTTGAACAGACCTTCCCGCAGCCCTGATTCGTGGGTGCCGCCGGCCGGCGTCGGGATCAGGTTCACATAAGACTCCCGCGCGAGCGAACCGCTGTCGGTGAAGGCCACCACCCAATGCGCGCCCTCGCCTTCGGCAAAGCTGTCGTCACCCCGCTCGGCATACTGCTGGTGCTCGAAAAGCAGGATCGGCTCAACCTCTCCCTGCTGGCCCAGCTCCTCCTGCAGGTAGCCGCGCAACCCCTCGTCATACTGCCACTCACGCGTCTCCCCGGTCTTTTCCAGAAAGAGCGTGACCTTCACGCCGGGCAGCAGCACGGCCTTGCTGCGCAAGAGCCGCTCCAGCTCCCCCAACGGGATGGTGGGACTGTCGAAATACTTCGGGTTGGGCTGGATCAGCACGCGGGTGCCCGAGGCCGGGTCATCCTTGGCGGCCGGGTGCTGGGTGAGCGGCTCACGCAGATCGCCATCGGCAAAGCCGATGCTGTGAGCGAGCCGCCCCTTCTCCCCCTTCTCGCCCTTTCGCCAGACCGTGACATCCAGCCGGGTGGAGAGCGCGTTGGTGACGGACACCCCAACCCCGTGCAGACCGCCCGAGAAGCTGTAGGCACCGCCCGCCGTCTTGTCGAACTTGCCACCGGCATGCAGCCGCGTGAAGACGATCTCGACGACGGGCACCCCCTCTTCAGGGTGCAAGCCCACCGGAATGCCACGACCGTTGTCGAGCACCTCGACGCGCCCATCCTTGTACAGGCGCACATCGATACGGGTAGCGAAGCCGCCCAGCGCCTCGTCGGCCGCGTTGTCGATGACTTCCTGAATGATGTGAAGCGGGTTTTCGGTACGGGTGTACATGCCCGGCCGCTGCCGGACAGGCTCCAGCCCCTTGAGCACCTTGATCGATGCCTCGGAATAGGCGGCAGAAGCAGAGCGGGAGGAGGATGAACGTGTTGCCATGCGGGGATTATCGCCGATGCCATCAAACTGTCATCCTGTCTGTGAGGTTTTGCGCAGCAACGGGCTACCGTGGCCCTTTCTTCACAGACCCTAAGGGTAAATCACAATAGTCAAATTCTGCGAATTAAAATAACCAGCGGCGTCCGGATGACGGCCTGCCCGCTATCGGACGATGTCCGGTACGGTGAGGGGTTTGCCACCAAGGAAAAGGTGCCTCGCCGGATGCACAAAGCCCGCCCTTCCTCCGCCGGCGGGCCATTTCACGGAGTTTTCATGGCCAAAGGAAGCAAAATCTCAGTCGTTGGCGCCGGTGCCGTCGGTACCGCCGTCGCTTATGCCGCCCTGATTCGTCAAAGTGCGAGTGAAATCGCCCTCTACGACATCAACACCGCCAAGGTCGAAGCCGAAGCGGCCGACCTGGCCCACGGCTCGCACTTCACGGCCTGGCCCCATGTCTATGGCAGCAGCGACGTGTCGGTGACCAGCCACAGCGATGTGGTCGTCATCACGGCGGGCGCCAAGCAAAAGCCGGGCCAGAGCCGCCTGGCACTCGTCAACGACAACGCCCGCATCCTGAAGGCGATGATGCCCGATCTGGTGCGCGCCTCCCCGGACGCCATCTTCATGCTGGTGACGAACCCCTGCGACGTGCTCACGATGTGGGCGCAGCAGATCACGGGCCTGCCCACGAGCAAGGTGATCTCCAGCGGCACGGTGCTGGATTCCTCCCGCCTGCGTCGCCTGTTGGCCGATCGTGCCCGCATCTCCACCACCAGCGTGCATGCCTCGATCATCGGCGAGCATGGTGACAGCGAGTTCCCGCTGTGGTCGCAGGCCCGGATCGGCGCCGTGCCGATCGCCGACTTCAAGATCGAAGGCCAAACGGTCTTCACCCCCGAGGTACTCGATGATCTGGCCCACCAGGTGATGACGAGCGCCTACCGAGTCATCGCCGGCAAGGGCGCCACCAATTTCGCCATCGGCCTGTCGGCCTCGCGGATCTGCGAAGCCATCATTCGCAACGAGCGCGCCGTGATGCCCGTCTCCAGCATCATGCATGGCCAGCACGGCATCGAGAAGGTGGCGCTGTCGCTGCCGAGCGTGATCGGCTCGGGCGGCGTCGAGCAGGTGCTCGATACCCCGATGAATGCGGCCGAAGAAGACAAGCTGCGCCAGTCGGCCGAGACGATCCTGAAGACCTATCAGGCGATCGAGAGCTGATCGTCATCAAAAAAACTGCCCCGGCTTCCAGATCAGGAAGACCGGGGCAGTTTTTTGTCAAGAGAGGCCCTGCTCTTCAGGCTGGGGATCAGCCCTTCAGGCCGATCCCTCACCCGGTTGATCAGGCATGATCAGTGATGCGCATGCCCTGGCACCGGTGCGGTACGGGTTTCGGGCCGGGCGGGATCCCAGATCCGAACGTGCTGCATCATGCCCAGGTCTTCGTGGTCGAGGATGTGGCAGTGGAGCACGAAGTCACCGGCGTAACGCTGGTAGCGAGTCCGGGCGATGACCGTGTACTGGCCTTGTGCCTTGTTACCACCAGGGCCAGACTTCACGAAAATCGTGTCCTTCCAGACGCCTTTCAAACCGCGGAACTGTGTATCGACCTGCCCCTCGGCATCATCCGGGATGTCGAAGCCACTCACGTCACGCCCTTTCGGATCGAGAATGGCCACGATCTGGAACGGGTTGACATGGATATGGAAAGGATGGGCCACCACATCGGACTTCATGTGCCATTCCTGAACGCCTCCGAGCTTCAGCAGCCGTCCCATCACGTTCGGATCATAGGGTTTGCCGTCCACCTGGAAGCTGAAGCCGCCGCCCTCCTGACGGGCAATGTTGAAGGTGACATTTTCAGTCGGCTCGGTCAACTCCGAACGACTGATCGTCTTGTGTGGCGCATAATGAGCCAGGCTCAGCGAAGACTGCAGGCCAGCAGCCACTTTCCGGCGCATCGAACGGCTCACGTTACGCACAGCCAACTGAACCATCTCACGCTTGAAGAAAGCGGGAATCTGGTCATCACGCATCTGTACGGCGCCCGGCTCAACGGCAACGATACCCAGCAACTGCTGAACAGGCACCCCATTGACACTGCCTGAACCAGGCGAGGCGCTATCCATCACGCAGTAGTAGCCGGCACGCGGGAAGACCATGACCGAATCCCAGCGATAACCGGGCTGGAACGTGGTGGCGGTCGTGCTCAGCACATTGTTCATCGTCAGACCATCAGCAGCCACCAGATGCTGCGGCAGCGGCGCACCCGTGCAGAAATCATTGACGAAACGACGCAACTGTTCCGGCCGCATGCGGGACAAATCCGGCAGCGCCTGGTTCCAACGGACGCGGGCCTGACGGAACTGGAGGTTGATGGTTTCACGTACACCGGCATGAATCATGCGCCAACGCTCGAAACGGCCGGAGCGCGCACCAGTGAAAGTCGGCAAGGTTTGGCCATTGATGGTCGTGAACCGACCGGATCTGGCCCAGCTGCCACCCCGGAACGCATCGTAGTTTTCGATGCCGCCCACATCGCCATCATCGCATTTCCAAAGACCACCAGGGGTTTCTTCCTTGATGGTGCCGTCGGCATTCCGGCAGCTGTACTGGATCTGTTGCATCACGAGCACCCGCTCCTGAACGCGATGGCGGGCATTGGGTCGCAGCAGTGTGTCCAGATCCCCCGGACGGGAGGCCGTCGGCTGACGGTTGCCACGCACGATCAGCGCACCGGCCATGCCGCTGGACACCTGCAGCGCCGTCGAACCATGCAGATGGCTGTGATACCAGAAGGTGCCTGCCGGGTGGTCGGACGGAATGTCGATGGCGTAGCGCTGGGTCTGGCCCGGCTTCACCGTCAGGAAGATGTTGTCGCTGATGCCGTTCGGATCCACCCACAACCCGTGCGTGTGCAGGTTTGTGCTGTTGAAGCAGTTGGGGATGTTGTGATCGGCCCCCTCACGATTCTGGCAGGACGGATCATCCACCGGCAATTTGTTGTTCAGACGGATGTTCAGACGGGTACCCGGCTGGATGTTGATGGTGGGCGCCACCGGGGGCATACCCGATCGACCATGATAACTGCGCAACCGAACCCGATCATACTTGCCCGAGACCGGATTCCAGATGTAGGTACTGGAATATTCGACATTCAGACGGACACTCTGCTGCCTTGCAGGCGGCAGCACTGCTTCCGTGCCGCTGGCACGAACGCCAGCCGGCGCAGTCGACGTGCTCGCGACGTTGTCCTGCGCCGTGAAGACGGGCGGATTCTGAAGCGTCTGATAGGTCTGCACAGACTGGGCCTGCACCCCGGCGTGCATGCCGAGCGCGCCGGCCAGCAGCACCGAGAGTTGCCCAATCCTGGACAGCTTGAAAACCTGCTGCCCGGTTTCTTTCATGAATGGATGATTTTGTGGCATCGTTTTCTCCACGTTGCTTGATGGGAGAAAACACCGACCCATTCCGTGATGACGGGCATCAAGAACAATATCGGGCCTTCTCCTGATTGATTTGCAGGTGAAGGGTATGCCAGCTTCACAAAAACAGCTGTACGAAATATTGACGACCCATCGAACAACGATTAATCAAGTTTTATCGATGTAAGCGTCCATTACAAACGAGCTTGAACCGATACGATGACGGCTGAAATGAGAAAGCAAAATAGAAAAAAATCTTTTCATATCAGCATGTTATGATCAATCATGACAGAAAAGTGATTTTGACACGACGCACAACGACTCCCATATTTACGCGGACGCACGGCTTGTTACCAGATCATTCAAATCAGCATGAAATACAGCTTGACTGTCGCTGGAACATGCCATGCCCTTGGCGCGTGTCATGTACCTGGCACGTGTCATGCACTTGGTTGCCCCCGCGCTGGCCCCAAAACCGCAGGCTGACCAGGTGCCACGCGCCGCCAAGGCTCGATGCCTTCGCAAGCATGGCAACGCTGAAGCGATCCATCTGGAACCGCGCACGAAGATGAAGGCACCGGCTCCACGCATGAGCCGCAAGCCAGTGGATGGTGGGTGAGCCGTGGCTGGTGTGAGGTATTCGCTGTGCGCCGAACGGTGTGTTGAAAACCGGCGACGTGCGCTGAAGACAGCGGGCCTGGCTTCAGGCCACAGGAGGCAGGTGCGAGAGGCAGGTAGCAGACGCTGGCCATGGCGGCCGCCGGGCTTGGCCTTGAATGGCAGATGGGTTTTTTGGCAGCTTGACCCGCATCAAAGCACAATTTAACGAATGCTTCATATTAATAGCTTTTGTATTTCAGGCTGATACTTCTTGCCGGGAGCAGCCTGTCAACCAGCTTCAAGCCATCCGATCAGAGAGGACAAGAGACATGCAGACAACGCCTTCTGCGCAATCCCCCAGCACTGCTCAAGGCGCACCGGCTGGTGCCGGTGCAGCCGCCACCCCATCCAGCGCTGCACCGGCCGCCACCAAACCCGAAGCGGCCAAGCCGGAAGCCACCAGGACGACCACGGCACGCAAGGCCCCCGCCAAGGCTGCCAAAACCCCTCGCGCCACGCGGAAAGCCCCATCTGCCAACGACGTTCGCCCGGCTGCCAAAGGTGACACCCCGCCCAAGCTCGGCCGCAAGGAGCTGGCCAGCTTCGTGACCGGGCAGCGAGAGCAGGCATGGATCGAGAAGAAGATCGAAGCCGTCGACCGGATCCTGCACAATGCCGAGCACGAGACCGCCGAAGCCCGTGCAAAAGCCTTGCGGGCCATTCTGGAAGGCGCCTCGCCCGATGATCAGGCCGCGCTGCGCAAGGTGCTGAATGCCAAAAAGCCCTCGAAGAAGCTGAAGCACCTGCTGAACAACCCCGACGAGGAGCTGGCCGACGACTGGCGTGACGGTGGCTACCCCTACAAGAACCTGCTGCGCCGGTCGTCCTACGAGAAAGACAAGTTCCGCCTGCAGGTGGAGCTGTTGAAACTGCAAGCCTGGGCCAAGGAAAAAGGTGAACGTGTCGTGATCCTGTTCGAGGGGCGCGATGCAGCCGGCAAGGGTGGCACGATCAAACGCTTCATGGAGCACCTCAACCCACGAGGCGCCCGTGTCGTGGCCCTGGAAAAACCCACCGACACCGAACGCGGCCAGTGGTACTTCCAGCGTTACATCGAGCACCTGCCCTCGCATGGGGAAATCGTGCTCTTCGACCGTAGCTGGTACAACCGCGCCGGCGTGGAACGGGTGATGGGTTTCTGTACCGACGAGGAGTATCAGGAATTCATGCGCCAGGCGCCCGAGTTCGAGCGTCATCTGGTGCGTAGCGGCATCCACCTCGTCAAGTTCTGGTTCAGCGTGAGCCGCAAGGAACAGCGTCGCCGCTTCCGCGAACGTGAGGCCCATCCGCTCAAACAGTGGAAGCTCAGCCCCATCGACAAGGCATCGCTCGACAAATGGGACGACTACACCCGCGCCAAGGAAGCCATGTTCTTCGAAACCGACACGGCCGATTCACCGTGGACGGTCATCAAGAGCGACTGCAAGAAGCGCGCCCGTCTGAACGCGATGCGCTATGTGCTGCACAAGCTACCCTACACGAACAAGTCGCTCGAAAAGATCGGCAAGATCGACCCGCTGATCGTGGGCCGTGCCCATGTGGTGTACGAGCGCGGCGAGCGCCCTGACGCCCTGCTCTGAGTGCCCTCGGCCACCACACGGGCATCCCTGGATGCCCGTGTCAGGCATATAACTGTCATCCACACCCAGCCATACGATCTCGGGCAGGCATCAGTGCATGACACGCACTTCACACAACCGACGAAAACCGTCCGCTGGCGGTGTCGTCGGTTTTTTCATGGGGGCGCTCATGTCAAAAGCTGGTGCATGAACCGGATGACTGGACGCCACACAAAACGCTGAGTGGCCCGCAATGCTTCCCCTTAAAAACACAAAAATCCGACGCACATAACATTTATTACTTATTTGTTAAAAACAATATTTTGGAATATTTTTCGACATCGGAAGCTGCCTACGCTGTATGGGGTCATTTCATCCATACAGGAGACCATCCATGACGAAGACCTGCTTCTCCCCACCCACACGCGAACCTTGGTCTGCTCGGCAGTCAACGCGCTTTGACGACACGGACACTGCGCCCAACAGCGTGCCCACCGCAATCGGCCTGACCTTGGCGGCCATAATGCTGGCGCAGGCACCCGGCGTACAGGCCCAAGCATCGGTCGAGACGTACACCACCTTCAGCAATCCGCCCGTCTTCAATGCTCGAGATGAGTTGTCGAACATTGACGTGCCCAATCGGAAACCACCGGGGGTTCTGTCCCCCCGGCCGGGCGCCAGCACACAGGGTTTGCTGCGCCCTGACGACATTCCGCCAAATACCAGCATTCGTCTGAACGTCGGTTATGTCAATAGTTATATATGGAACCCTTTCAGTGGCCGTGCTGAAGCCGTCAAGCTGCGTGGCTACTATGAAAGTGATCTGGTGGCTGCGCCTGCGATTGAAGTCAGGCCCGGTCAACGACTCAACATCCAGCTGAACAATCAACTACCCGAGGATCCGAGCTGCCCGGAAGACAACCCCCGGAATGAGGGCCACGAGCCAACGGCACACGAAGCTGGGCATGATCACAACACGCCCCACTGCTTCAACACGACGAATCTGCATACCCACGGCCTTTGGGTCAGCCCGAACGAGGATGCGGACAATGTGTTCCTCAAGATCAAGCCAGGCAAGTCCCAACCTTACAAGATCGACATCCCGCGTGATCATCCAGCCGGCACCTTCTGGTATCACAGCCACGTTCATGGCTCCACCGCCCTGCAGGTCTCCAGCGGCATGGCCGGGCCATTGATCATACGAGGAACACGCCAGCCCACACATACCCAACCGGGCGATCTCGACACCCTGCTTCGCTCGACCACGGCACATTCGGTCAACGAACGGATCATGCTGTTCCAGCAAATCCAGTACGCTTGCCGCGATGAGAACGGACAGATCAAACAAAATCCGGACAAGACCTGGCGATGCGACGAAGGTGATGTGGGCGAGCTGGAGCAATATGATGGGGTGCTTGACTTTGGGCGTTGGCCGGAGTCGGGCCGGCTGACCACCATCAACGGTAAAACGGCGCCCCGATTGACGAGCGTTGCCGGCAGACTGGAACGCTGGCGGATGATTCACGCCGGCGTTCGTGAAACCATCAATCTTCAAATCCGACGTGCGCCAAACCTTGAACTGGCAACCGGTTTCGGACACGACACGACCCGCATGAGTGCAGCGCAGATGCATCGCATCATCCAGGATGTCTGCACGGGAGAGCCGCTTCAATACCATCTGACAGCCGCTGATGGCCTCACGATGAATGCCATGCAGGCCAAAACCCAGACGGTTTTCCAGCCAGGTTACCGTTGGGACGCCATGATGGTGTTTCCAAAGGCAGGCTATTACTGCCTCATCGATGAGGCCATGCCGGCGGGCGGCAGCGTCGACAACGCCTCGGCCCGACAGCTGCTCGGCATCGTGGAAGTGCGGCCAGGTACCGAGGTGGATGAAAACCAGATCGGCGAGCATCTCAAGCAGCGCCTGGTCGAACTGGCTCAGGAAAACGTGGCGGCCGACATGCGTGACGAGGTGATCGCCGAGCTTCGCGCCTCCCTTGGTACCTCAAAATACGCGCCCCACAAGAGCCTGGCCAACGACACGATGACCGGGCCAGGGCAGACGGTCGTCTTCAATGTCACCCCTGCCGCCAACGGTGAGCCAGCCCGCTTCGAGGTCAACGGCAACCCCTATGATGGCAAGACAAGCCGCATGCTCAGGCTGGGCGACACCGAAGAATGGTTGTTGAAGTCCGATCGCTTTGGACACCCTTTTCACATCCACGTCAACCCGTTCCAGATCATCTCGATCCAGGATCGACACGGCCGAGAGCTGAGCGGCGACGACATCCCGGATGACGACAATGGGGCGCTGCCAGTGGATCCACAATTCCGCGGCTTGAAGAACGTCTGGAAAGACACGCTCTTCGTCAAGTCGGCCCCCGGCGATGATTTGTCTCAGGGCCAATACCAGATCCGGGTGCGCACCCGATACCAGCACTTCACCGGCAAGTTCGTGCTGCATTGCCATATCCTCGATCATGAGGATCGGGGCATGATGGAGGACGTGGAGATCCAAGCCCAGAAACCCGACGAGGCACCGCTGAAACCGGAACCAGTCCCCGCGGAGCCATCCCCGGTGGTTCCACGTCCGGCACCGGGCATTCCGATACCCAGCCTGCCCAAAACCTGAACGCCAGACGGAACGGCATTCGGGAAGACCAAAAGGCTATTGGCATGTGGGCAATCCCGATGTTCAGAGCGATGGCCAAATGGCCTCGTGGTGATCCTGGCTGACACTCAGCCTGTGATCACCCTCTCTCCCTCCCTCAAACCGACGACAAGGCAACCGGCCGGGTCGTCGGTTTTTTTTGCCTGACGCACAGGGTATTCCCTGAGTCTTGGACGGCGACGTGCACCGGCCTGGACGTTCGGAGCCCTACCGGCCCTGTTATAGAATTTTGGCCCCTACCGGTTTTTCCATCAGTGCAGGCTCGATTCATTCTCATCACGGAGGCCCATTTGAGCACGCTTGCCATTTTCATTTCCTTGCTGTTGCTGATGTTCTTTGCCTACCGGGGCTTCAGTGTGCTGCTGCTGGCCCCACTGATGGCGGCGCTCGCCGTGCTGCTCTCAGGCGATGCCATGCAGCTGCTGCCGCTCTATACCGAAACCTTCATGGGGGCGCTGGGCGGCTACATCATCAAGTTTCTGCCAGTCTTCCTGCTGGGCGCCTTGTTCGGGCAGCTGATCGCCGACTCGGGCGCAGCCACCAGCATCTCGCGCGGCATCACGCGGCTGCTTGGGCCGAAGCACGCACTGCTGACGGTGGTGTCGGCCTGCGCGCTGCTCACCTATGGGGGCGTGTCGCTGTTCGTGGTGGCGTTTGCGATCTATCCGGTGGCCAAGCAGCTCTTTCAGACGGCCGACATCCCGAAACGGCTGATTCCGCCGGCCATCGCGCTGGGTTCCTTCACCTTCACGATGACGGCCATGCCCGGCACGCCGGCCATCCAGAACGCCATCCCGATTCCCTTTTTCGGCACCGACGCCTTTGCCGCCCCCGGCCTGGGCCTGATCGCCTCGCTCATCATGTTCGGCGGCGGCATGCTGTGGCTGAACTCGCGGGCCGCCAAGGCACGGGCCAACGGTGAAGGCTATGGACAGGACGATCCCTCGCTCGAACTGTCGCAAACGAGCGAAGCCTCGATGAGCAGCGGCCAGAAGGAGATGCCGTTGGCGCTCGCCCTGCTGCCCCTCGTGCTGGTGATCGGCGTCAATGCGCTGTTCACCTTCAAGATCTTCCCGTCGATGGATTTCAGCTTTCTGAAATCGGCCTTCCCGGATCTGGATCCCGCCAAACTGAAAGGCTTGTGGGCCGTGATCATTGCGCTGACCGTGGCCTGCACCAGCCTGATCCTGATCCGGATGGGCCAATGGAAGAGCCTGAAAACCACCATCAATAAAGGGGTGCTCGGCTCGATGCTGCCGATCTTCAACACAGCCTCGGAAGTGGGTTATGGTGCCGTGATCGCGAGCATGGCCGGTTTCGCACTGATCCGCGACGCCGTGCTGAACGTCTCACCGGGCAACCCGCTGATCTCGGAAGCCGTGGCGGTCAATGTGCTGGCAGGCATCACCGGGTCATCTTCGGGTGGCCTGTCGATTGCGCTGAAAACGCTGGGACCAACCTATCTGGAACTGGCCAACGCCGCCGGCATCAGCCCCGAGCTGCTGCACCGGGTGGCGGTGGTGGCTGCCGGCTGCCTGGACACGCTGCCCCATTGCGGCGCCGTGATCACGCTGCTGTCGATTTGCGGCCTCACACACCGCCAGTCCTACGCCAACATCGCCATGCTGACGATGGGTGTGCCGATGATCTCGCTGGCCATCATCATCACGCTCGGCACGAT
>JAUNKF010000050.1 GCA_030532895.1 Lautropia sp.
ACCTTGCCGCTGCCATGACAGGTCGGACAGGTCTGCTGCACCGAGAAGAAGCCCTGCTGCATCCGCACCTGGCCCTGGCCATTACAGGTGCCGCAAGTTTTGGGTTTGGTGCCGGGCTTGGCGCCCGAGCCCTGACAGGTGCCGCAGTTGTCCCACGAGGGCACGCGGATCTCGGTTTCATAACCTTTGGCCGCCTGCTCCAGCGTGATTTCCATCGCATAGCGCAGATCGGCCCCCCGATACGCCTGGTTCGGGCCACCACGACTGCCACCGCCAAAGATGTCACCGAAGATGTCGCCAAAGGCTTCGGCAAAACCACCGAAGCCACCTGCGCCAGCCCCGCCGCCAAAGCCGCCACCACCCATGCCGCCCATGCCATCCACACCGGCATGGCCGAAGCGGTCATAGGCTTCCCGCTTGCGGGTGTCGCTCAAGACTTCATAGGCGTCCTTGGCCTCTTTGAATTTCTCTTCAGCCTTCGGATCATCCGGATTGCGATCCGGGTGATATTTCATCGCCAGCTTGCGATAGGCTTTCTTGATGTCGTCCTCGGAGGCGTTCTTGCCCACGCCAAGCACGTTGTAGTAGTCGCGTTTTGCCATTGCTGTCAGGCAGTTCCCTGTTATGCCCCGTTGAAGCTGAAACGACGATACCCGACGCCAGGGCGCCGGGTATCGTTGTGCAGATCAGCGGCTGGTGGCTCGGTTGTTTCACCACCAGCCCGATGCCCTGCGTCACAGAACCGATGTGACACCGCCAAGCATCCAAAGCCCGCCGACAGGACAGTCGCAGGCTTGTCGGCCGATCATGCCGATCAGCCGTTTCCCCTCGATCAGTCGCGCTTGACTTCCTTGAAGTCGGCATCGACGACATCGTCATCGGCCGCTTCGGCCGGCTTGGCCTCCTGTGCCTCGGCGGCACCGGCTGCACCAGCAGCCGCACCGGCCGCCGCTGCGCCCTGGGCTTCGGCATACACCTTCTCGCCCAATTTTTGCGCGGCGTTCATCAGTGCCGTCGTGCTTTCCTCGATGCGCGCCTTGTCGTCGCCCTTCACGGCTTCACGAACCTCGTTCATGGCCGCTTCGATCTTCGACTTGTCGTCAGCATCCAGCGACTCGCCGTGCTCCTTCAACGATTTCTCGACGGAGTGCAGCATCGCATCGGCGTTGTTGCGCGCGTTGGTCAGCTCCACACGGGCCTTGTCCTCGTCGGCGTGCTCCTCGGCATCACGCACCATCTTGTCGATCTCGGCATCCGACAGACCCGAGTTGGCCTTGATGGTGATCTTGTTCTCCTTGCCGGTGGCCTTGTCCTTGGCCGAGACATGGAGAATGCCGTTGGCGTCGATGTCGAAGGTCACCTCGATCTGGGGCATGCCACGCGGTGCCGGCGGGATGCCTTCGAGGTTGAACTCGCCCAGCGCCTTGTTGGCCGACGCGATCTCGCGCTCGCCCTGGAAGACCTTGATGGTCACGGCCGGCTGGTTGTCGTCGGCCGTCGAGAACACCTGACTGAACTTGGTCGGGATCGTGGTGTTCTTCTTGATCATCTTGGTCATCACGCCGCCCAGGGTTTCGATACCCAGCGACAGCGGCGTCACGTCCAGCAGCAGCACGTCCTTGCGGTCGCCCGACAGCACCGAGCCCTGGATGGCAGCACCGACGGCCACGGCCTCGTCCGGGTTGATGTCGCGGCGCGGATCCTTGCCGAAGAACTCCTTGACCTTCTCCTGCACCTTGGGCATGCGGGTCATGCCGCCGACCAGGATCACGTCGTCGATGTCCGAAACCTTGATGCCGGCGTCCTTGATCGCGATGCGGCAAGGCTCGATCGTGCGATCGATCAGATCCTCGACCAGCGCTTCGAGCTTGGCACGGGTGATCTTCAGGTTCAGGTGCTCGGGGCCAGCCGCGCCCATCGTGATGTACGGCAGGTTGATTTCGGTCTGCGTGCTCGACGACAGCTCGATCTTGGCCTTTTCAGCGGCCTCCTTCAGGCGCTGCAGGGCCAGCACGTCCTTGGAGAGGTCTACGCCGCGATCCTTCTTGAACTCGCTGATGATGTAGTCGATGATGCGCTGGTCGAAGTCTTCACCGCCCAGGAAGGTGTCACCGTTGGTGGAGAGCACCTCGAACTGCTTCTCCCCGTCCACATCGGCCAGGTCGATGATCGACACGTCGAAGGTGCCACCGCCCAGGTCATAGACGACGACCTTGCGATCCTTGCTGCCGCCCTTGTCCATGCCGAAGGCCAGTGCAGCGGCGGTGGGTTCGTTGATGATCCGCTTGACTTCCAGACCGGCGATCTTGCCGGCATCCTTCGTGGCCTGACGCTGGCTGTCGTTGAAGTAGGCCGGCACCGTGATGACGGCTTCGGTCACTTCCTCGCCGAGATAGTCTTCGGCGGTCTTCTTCATCTTGCGCAGCACTTCGGCCGAGATCTGCGGCGGTGCGAGCTTCTTGTCGCGCACGCTGATCCAGGCATCACCGTTGTCGGCCTGCACGATCTGGTAGGGCATCAGGTCGATGTCCTTCTGGACGGCATCCTCGCTGAACTTGCGACCGATCAGACGCTTGACGGCATACAGCGTGTTGGCCGGGTTGGTGACGGCCTGACGCTTGGCCGGGGCACCGACGAGAATCTCGCCGTCATCCATGTAGGCCACGATCGACGGCGTGGTACGCGTGCCCTCGGCGTTTTCGATCACCTTCGGGGTGTTGCCTTCCAGCACCGACACGCACGAGTTGGTGGTGCCGAGGTCAATACCGATGATTTTTCCCATATTTTCTTGTCCTTTGTCCTGTTTCGTCTCTATACGAGTACCGGAGATATCTTGCAGGTGGGGTGGCTTTCTGGCTTTTCAAGCGCCCCACCAGGGGTCTGGCAACAATTTTTTGCGATGCAGCGTCACAGCGCCACGGGCGGCTGCCAGCCGGGGCTTCTTCAGCCGCCCTGGCTCACGACGACCATTGCCGGGCGCAGCACCCGGTCGTTGATCAGGTAGCCTTTTTGCAACACCGACACCACGTGGTTGGCCGGCACGTCGGGCGACGGCACCATCGAGATGGCCTGCTGGGCATTGGGGTCGAAGCGCTCGCCAACCGGATCGACGACTTTCAGATGGTTGCGCTCGAACGCCTGGAGCAGCTGCCGCAACGTGGCCTGCACGCCTTCGCGGATGTTCTCGATGGAGGGCGTTTCGACCGTGAGCGCCATCTCCAGGCTGTCGCAGACGGGTAGCAGGCTTTCGGCAAAGCCCTCGATGGCGAACTTCTTGGCCTTGTCGACATCTTCACGACCGCGACGGCGGACGTTCTCGATCTCGGCGCTGGCGCGCACGAACTGCTCGTAGTGGTTGGTGGCGCGGGTTTCGGCCTCGGCCAGCTCGGCCCGCAGCGCCTCGATTTCGGCAAGCAGCGCCTGTTCATCGGCGCCAACCGTGGTCTGCTGCCCTTCAGGTGCCAAGCCTTGCAGATCCTGCGGCTGATCGGCAGGTTCATTGGCGAACATCGGGCGCTCCGCGCCCGTTTCATCCCACCCCTGACTCGGCTGCACGCCAGGGTTGAGGCCCGGCATCTTGAATTCTTTCATGGTCTGGAACCACCTCTGACAAAAAAAACGGCACAGACCGCCTGCGCACGTCCCTGCCCTGCCGTCACCCGGACTTGAAGCCTGACGACGCGCGAGCAAGACAAAACGTGGCAAACGGTCACATCTATCTCAATTATTCAGACATGGAGCCGTTCTGACAATTCACAAGGGAGGGGCAGAAAAAGTCTTGCAAGGCATGACTCGGCCCCGGTCACGGCGCCCTCGTCCGCCCCCCGACACGGTCGCATGGCCGCATGGACTTGTTCAGTCGGCCTCTGGAAAAACATCCGTGTTGGCCGGACATTTCCCGAACAGCCGCAGATTAGGCCACAATAGCCCCCAACGCCTGCAGGCACACCCGTCATGTCGCGTCTGCCCGCAGTGCCCGATGACAACCATGCAAGAGAGAGGAAGCCACCCCATGGGACTGATGTCTTTCATCAAGGAAGCCGGTGAAAAACTGTTTGGCGGCAATGCCGCCCAAGCCGCCACACCGGACGCCGGCGCAGCCAACCAGGCAGCTGCCGATGCCATCGTCGCCTACATCCGCGCACAAAACCTGAATGCCGACAACCTGAACGTCCAGTTCGACGGTGCCAGCAGCGAAGTGACCGTCTCCGGTCAGGCGGCCGACCAGGAAACCAAGGAAAAGATCCTGCTGTGCTGTGGCAACGTGGCTGGCGTGGAGAAGGTCAACGACGAGCTGACCGTGGCCGCCGCCTCGACCGAAGCCCAGTACTACACCGTGGTCAAGGGTGACAACCTGTCGAAGATCGCCAAGGAGTTCTATGGCAACGCCAACCTCTACAACAAGATCTTCGAAGCCAACCGCCCGATGCTGAGCCACCCGGACAAGATCTATCCGGGCCAGAAGCTGCGCATTCCGCCGCAGTAAGTCCTGGCAGCAGGCGTACCGCCCGACGCGAACCTTGGGCGGTCTACAGGGCAAGCACCCAACCGGGTACCTTTTCGTGCCGACGGCAGAACGGCGGCACGAAAAGGCACCCGGTTTTTTCATGGGGCCATCCGCAAACACCGCGATAAAACCGCTGCTATTCATTCGATTAGAAGCAGATGGGTGAAAACTACCATCACCAGCATGATTAACGACCTGTTCCCTCAGGCCACCGACCGCCGTCGTGACTGAAGGACTGTGATTCATGTTGAACAAAGCGCATCATCTTCCCCTTCATATCGCCATCCTCCTGAGTCTCGCCGCCTGCGGTGGTGGTGGTGGCAGCGAGCGAGCAGTGTCCGCCAACCCGAACCTGCCTGAGCGTGGTTCACATCTGACTGGGCAGGACAGCTCGAGTCAAGGCGCCGGCCTGGCATCGACGGGTACCGGCAGCGCCAGCAGCGATCTCATCAGTGCGGGTCGCGACGATGTGGCGATGAACGGGGAATCATCCGCGAGCCGCCCAGCTGACACCCCTGCCCCGGCCATTTCGGCCGCCGGCGTCAATGCCGCCGTGCTGGCTGCCATGCTGGACACCCGCACACCGGATCTGAGCCGTCTCGGCGGAGGCGGCTCGCCCGTGGCCGTGCCGGTCGAAAGCCCGGATGGGCCAGCCATCGAGTCAGCCTACGGGCCGTTCATCGGTAGCAGCCAGCAGCTGGAGCCGAGCAACTATGTGCCGCTGCCGGCCGATGCCCCCTTCAATCCTTATGTGAACGACCAATACGCCCCGAACCGGGGCGGCAGCCGCTATCACGCCAGCAACTTCATCCAGAACCGCTGGAACCTGAGCGGCCACGCCGCAACGCCTTTCACGCGGATGGAAATGAACGTGGGTCTGGCCACCACCGACACCACGCTGTCGCTGGGCGAGGTGCTGAACCTGATCACGGGAGAGAACAGCGCCCGTCAGGCCATGACGCTGAACGCCACGGGTGCCTACAGCGTGCAGACATCGGCGCTGGTGCCTTATGATCAGGTGATCCAGCAGTGGAACAACGGGGTCTCGCTGGTGCAGCTGATGCTCAGGCGAGGGCGTGAGGCGGATGAAGCCCAGTTGTGCTGGAACGTCCAGGCCCCCGAGCTGGTTCGCCTGATCTGCAACACCTGGGAAGTGTCCGAAGACTGGCAGCCAGGGCAGCCACTGTCACTTGAACGTCACACGATCGAGGACGGGCGCTCGGTGCATCCGGGCGAGGCCGGCCACCTGTACTGGCGCGGCTGAATCAGTGCATAACACGCTCTAGCGATTCATCGCAGCCGGCCGACCATGGGTCGGCCGGCATGGTGACGACACCGGCCTGCTTCAGGCAGGATGGATACAAAGTGTGTCATGCACGGTGCCATCGCCACGGGCGCGTCTTCCAGACTTGCCCGATGCACACATGACATCCTCCAAGAATGCTTGAGTCAGCAGAAAGCCGCGGGCTGCACATCGCGACACCTGCCACCCAAGTGCCTCGTCGTCCCAGAGAAGAAAAACATCGATGAATCGCACACTCGGTCTCACGGCAGCCACCTGCGTCGCATTGGGCGCCATCCATGTCACCACCAGCTGGTGGTTGGGTCAGCACATCGAGCAGGAACACCAGCGC
Organism: Lautropia sp.; assembly: GCA_030532895.1. GTDB lineage: Bacteria > Pseudomonadota > Gammaproteobacteria > Burkholderiales > Burkholderiaceae_E > Lautropia. Next base: position 6,142 of record JAUNKF010000050.1, read on the forward strand.
CAGCTTGAGCGCGTGCTGGCTGTGCTCGGCCCGGACAAGCTCGTCTCGAACACCTATGAGCGCGGGCTGTTCAGCTCGACAGCCACCCTGGTGCTGCAACTGAAGGAGCCGCCGCGCCCCTCATCCTCGCCTGATGCGGATGATCGCGTGATCCGCCTTCATCTGACACAGGATCTGCAGCATGGCCCTTGGGCGGGTGGACGACTTGCCGCTGCAGCCGTCCAGACACAACTGCTTCGGGTGGAAGGTCTGGATGAGACAGCCTATGACGTGTTCGCCGGTGTGAAACCACCGGTGCTGAACACCGTGCATGGTTTCAATCGGGCCGTGACCGGCCAGCTGAAGCTTCCGGCCGGCGAGATCAAGGACCCCTCAGACCCGAGTGGGAAGAACCGTATCCATTGGGACGTGCTGCGCCATGACTTCGATATCGATGCAGCACGAACCCGGATTCGGAGCCAGGCGCAATGGCCGCTGCTCGCGGTCAGCATCGGCGAGAACAGCAGCTCGGGCCACCTGCAAATGAGGCTGACCGGTTTTGAAAGCCGATCCGAGCAGCAACTGAATGGCGGCCAATGGCTGATGCCCCCTGGTCAACAGGAAGGCACCCTGTCGCGCCTGGAGATCAAGCTGCGCAACACCTCATCCGATACACCGGATCTGGATGTGCAGCTCTACGACATGCGGATGGACAGCCGTACCCGGCAGACCGACGCCGTGCTGGGCACGAAACAGCATGTGAGTGGCAAGGCGAAAATCGGCCCGCTCAGCTTCGAGAACCTGAGCATCGAGGCCGAGCTGCAGCGTATCGACGCCCGTGTGCTGGCCGAGCTTCAACACATGATGATCACCGCCTTCAAGGCGACCGCCAGCTCGGATGAGGCACCGAAGGCACCGGACTTCGAGCAGATCGTCAATCGTCTGCTGGCCGCCTCGCCCGAGTTGAAAGAGCGTCTTAGCCTGACGATGGGCGGCGAGACCGCGAGCTTCGGCTATGGGCTGAAGATCGATCCCTCGATCAGCGCCTCGGCCGATGACATGCCGGCAGCCATGGCCTGGGCCGAACGCCTGAAGGTCGATGCCTCGATGACGGTGCCGCGCTCGCTCGTCAAGGCGATTGCCGATCTGGTTAACCACCCGGAGATGCCGGCCGACACGGCCATGACGCTGGCCGACATGGTGGCTGCTCAGGGTTATCTGAAGCGCACCGACACGGGTTGGACGACGGAGGCTGCACTCGTGAAAGGCAGCCTGACGGTCAACGGCAAGCCGATCTTCGACAACTACGGGATCGGCTTGCTCAGCCAGGACGCGGTGGCCAACGACGCACTGGACGAACAGGAAGCACCGGGCGTGGAATGAAGCGTCCGGCCAGCCGCTGGACGCTTCGCGCCCGCCGCTGGCACACGCTCCCTGACAAGCTGGCCAGACACCGGACACGGTCGATCGCCGATCGACACCTCAGGCCGTGTCCGGGCGCGAAGCATCAAGCTGCCGGGCCAGAAAGTGCCAGATGGCTTCGTCCTCGCTGAAGGCCACGTTGAAACGCATCCAGTCCGTTGGCATCGAATCCACCAGAAAGAGCTGGCCAGGCGCCAACATGATGCCGTGGGCGGCGGCCTCGCGAGCCACCGGGGCACTGTTCGGCATCTCGGGATGACGTGCCCACAGGAAAAGACCTTCGTCAGGCTCACAGAAGACCTCGAAGCCAAGCTGCCCCAAGCGAACGAGCGTTCGTTCGTGCGCGGCCTTCAGCCGATCACGCAAGCCTTTCAGGTGCTTGCGCCAGCGCCCGTCGGTCACGATGTGGTAGACGAGCTTTTCCGAGACCTCCGACGAGGTCAGCCCTGACAGCATCTTCAGGTGGGCAAACCGGGCGATCATGTCGGGGTTCGCCATCAGGAAGCCGACCCGCAGATTGGGTGAGATCGTCTTGGAATAACTGCCGATATGGATCACCCGCTGCAACTCGTCGAGACTGGCAAGGGACGGCAGCTGCTCAACATCCAGATCGGCATACAGGTCGTTCTCCACCACGATGAGATCATGCCGGCCAGCAAGCGTGAGCAGCTTGTGCAACTGGGCCAGACTGGCCCGTGAGCCGGTCGGACTTTGCATCCGGGGCTGGGTGAAGAACGCCACCGGCCGATGGCGGCTCACCAGCTCGTCGAGTGTGCCGAGGTCATAACCGGTGGGTGTGCGTGGCACCCCCATCACGCGCGCCCCCTGAAACTGCAGGATGCTGCGCAGGTTCGGATAACAGGGATCATCGATCAGCACGGCCTGCCCCGGCTTGACCAGCGTGCGCACGGCCCAGTCGAGCGCCTGGCTGGATCCGTGGCTGAGCAGCACCTGCCCCGGCAGCACGGGCAACTGCTGGGTGAGCGCCATGTGCTGCGCGATATGCCGGCGCAAGGGCAGATGCCCCATCGGATCGCCATAGCCACTCAATGACAGGCCCTCGGCCGCCACCTTCCGAAAGCCTCGCCGAATGGCCTCCTCGAACAGCCACTCGCTGGGCAGCCAGCCGCAACCCGGTTTGATCGGCAAGCCCCGGTGCTCGAAGATCCGCTGCAGAAACCACGCCTCGTCAAAATCGGCAGCCTCGGGCGAGCGTGCGGCCGCCGAGGGCAGCCTGTGCGACGAGGCGACCTCCGTGCCCTGCTCGTCCAGCCGTGGCACGAAAAAGCCCTGATGCGCACGGGCCACGAGCACGCCCTGAGCCACCAACCGGTCGTAAGCTTCGACCACCGTGAACATGCTGACCGAATGCGTGGCGGCAAAAGCCCGAATGGAGGGCAGCTTGGTGCCGGGCTTCAATACATGGGTGTCGACCAACTCGCGCACGCCCTCGATGATCTGCGTGATCAGTGGCACGGATGAAGCCGGGTTGAGCGTGAGCATGATGAGCGGATTTCCAAGTCAGATGGCCTGGTACGTGTCACGACGGATTCAGGCCCCCGCCGGCACAAGCATGACACCGCGATCAGCGCGCGCTTGGAACCAGCCAGGCATGGCGTTGCCTCCACACGTCCGTCGAGAAGCACCCCTGCATCGAGTGTACTGTAATGACCACCAGTACAGTATCTGGCAAAGTCCAAAAACCTGTGCATGGACGCCGTGCGCCGTGGTTCCTAAAGTTCACGCATCTACAACCTTTCCCCACTTCGGGATCAATCATGTCAAGCCAGAAACGCACCAATGCCGCTTTGATGGAACGCCGTGTCACCGCCGTGGCACGCGGGGTCGGCCACTCGCATCAGGTCTTCATCGACCACGGAAAGAACGCCGAGATCTGGGACGTGGAAGGCCAGCGCTATATCGATTTTGCCGGCGGCATCGCCGTGCTGAACACCGGCCACCTGCACCCTGGCGTGGTCGATGCCGTCAAGGCGCAGCTCGACCGCTTCACCCACACCTGCTTTCAGGTGCTGGCCTACGAATCCTATGTGGCGCTGGCCGAGCAGCTGAACGACATCGCCCCCGGCGATTTTGCGAAGAAGACGCTCCTGGTGACGACCGGTGCCGAAGCCGTGGAGAACGCCGTCAAGATCGCTCGCGCCTACACGAACCGCCCCGGCATCATTGCCTTCGGCGGTGGCTATCATGGCCGCACGAACATGACACTGGCCCTCACCGGCAAGGTGGTGCCCTACAAGGTGGGTTTCGGCCCCTTCCCCAGCGATGTCTATCACGCAGCCTTTCCGAACGCACTGCACGGCATCAGCGTCGAAGAAGCCCTGGAATCGGTCGAAAAGATCTTCAAGAACGACATCGAGGCAAGCCGCGTGGCGGCCTTCATCATCGAGCCGGTGCAGGGCGAAGGCGGTTTCAACCCGGCACCCGTCGAGTTCATCGCCGAGCTGAAGAAAATTGCCGAGCAGCATGGCATCCTGCTGATCGCCGACGAGGTGCAGACGGGCGCTGGCCGCACCGGCACCTTCTTCGCTGCCGAACAGTGGCCCGTGGCGCCCGACCTGATCACGACGGCCAAGTCACTGGCCGGTGGCTTCCCGCTGGCCGGTGTCGTGGGTCGTGCCGAGGTGATGGATGCACCGGCCCCTGGCGGCCTGGGCGGTACTTATGCTGGCAGCCCGCTCGCCTGCGTGGCAGCGCTGGCCGTCATCAAGGCATTCAAGGAAGAAGGCTTGCTGGCACGGGCCAATGAGGTGGGTGAGCGCTTGAAGACCGCGCTGAACAAACTGGCTGAAACCAACCCGAACATTGCGGAAGTGCGCGGTCTGGGCGCGATGGTTGCCTTCGAGCTGTGCAAGAATGGGGATCCGAAGCAGCCGGATGCCGAGCTGGCCAAGCGCCTCGTGGCCGAAGCCACCAAGCGCCACCTGATCCTGCTGTCCTGCGGCACCTATGGCAACGTCATCCGCATCCTGGTGCCGCTGACCGCCTCCAACGAGCTGCTGGACGAAGGCTTGCAGATCATTGGTGAAAGCCTGAAGGCCGCCCAGCAGGGCTGAAACACCCTGCCCAACGCAGCAACGCGCTGAACCGCCTGGATTCGGGCACATGACCCGACCATTTCCTGGATTCAGGCGGTTTTTCGGCCCGCTCCCGCTGCCCGTGGGCGGGCCGACATGGACAGCTCGACATGGACGGGCCAACTATGACACGTCGGCCTTGACGGGCATCGCTGGCTGCTCGGATTACACTGTGCCTCTGAACCCGACGCCTTTCATGCCGAGCCGGCCGAGGCGCTGACCGGCACCAAGCCGTCATCATCACCAGACCTGCCTCAACAGGCACGGGTGCCATCACCACAAGAAACATCACGAAGACCGAGAAAGACCGAGACGATCACGATGAGCCAAGCTTCTTCTCCCCTCTCCAAGCTCCAAGACCCTTCCCTGCTGAAAACCGATGCATTGATCAATGGCGAGTGGGTGGCCGGTTCTGCACGCTTTGCCGTCACCGACCCGGCCACCGGCCAGCATCTGGCCGATGTCAGCAACCTGAACGCCGCTGACACCCACCGCGCCATCGATGCCGCCAATGAGGCATGGACGGGCTGGCGCACGCTGACAGCCAAACAGCGCCACGCCGTGCTGCTCAAGTGGTTCCAGCTGCTGATGCAGCACCAGGACGACATCGCCCGCATCATGACGGCCGAACAGGGCAAACCACTGACGGAGACCCGTGGTGAAGTGGCCTATGGCGCCAGCTTTGTCGAGTGGTATGCCGAAGAGGCCAAGCGCACGAATGGCGAAACGCTGCCGCAGTTCGACAACAACCGCCGCCTGCTGGTGATCAAGCAGCCGATCGGCGTCTGCGCGGCCATCACGCCGTGGAATTTCCCGCTCGCGATGATCACCCGCAAGGTGGCACCCGCGCTGGCGGCCGGTTGCACGGTCGTCATCAAGCCCGCCGAGGCCACACCACTTACCGCCCTGGCCGCAGCCGAGCTGGCCCAGCGGGCCGGCTTTCCGCCGGGCGTGCTCAACGTCGTCACCGCCGATGCCGACAACAGCATCACGGTGGGCCGTGCCCTGTGCGAGAGCGACATCGTGCGCCACCTGAGCTTTACCGGCAGCACCGAGGTGGGCCGCATCCTGATGGCGCAGTGCGCCCCTACCGTGAAGAAACTGGCGCTGGAGCTGGGTGGCAATGCCCCCTTCATCGTCTTCGACGATGCCGACCTCGACTCGGCCGTCGAAGGCGCCATTGCCAGCAAGTTCCGCAACGCCGGCCAGACCTGCGTCTGCGCCAACCGCCTCTATGTGCAGGATGGCGTCTATGACGAGTTCATCCGCAAGTTCACGGCCAAGGTCAGCCAGTTCAAGGTGGGCAATGGCTTCGAGGAAGGTGTGGTGCAAGGCCCCCTGATCGAGCCTTCGGCCGTGGAGAAGGTTGAAAACCATGTGCAGGATGCACTGGCCAAAGGGGCGAAGGTGCAGACTGGCGGCCAGCGTCTGGAAGGCCAGTTCTATGCGCCCACGGTGCTGTCGGACGTGACGGCCGAGATGAAGGTGGCCCGCGAGGAAACCTTCGGCCCGCTGGC
>JAUNKF010000051.1 GCA_030532895.1 Lautropia sp.
GGTTCAGGTTCGGTAGGGCCGCAGGATACGACGAACCAAGCCGATGGCTTGCACCTGCGTAGGAGCACCGAGGTCGAGAGACAGGCACGCCAACTGCGGGCTGCCAACGATTGCATCGATGCTGCCCGGCGGCTCGCCACCGAGATCGATGGTGCGACACGAGATGATGCCCGCACATGGCTGCACCACCCTGATCACCAAAACCCCCACGCCCTGCTTGCCCTCTTCAGCCGCCACGACCTCTGGCGCCGCCCGGAACAATTGAACACCTTGCTGCAAGCCGCCTTGCGGCTGGCTGACGAAAGCAGCGCACCAGCTACTCTGCTGGCCGCCGCCGAGGCAGCCCGCGCCGTCGATACGGGCCAGATCGCCCGCCAGCACGCCAGCCAACCCGCCGCCATCCGCGCAGCCATCGACGCAGCACGAGCCGAGGCCATCGGACAGGCACTGGGCATGCATTGACCCCTGCCATGACGGCTATCTGATCAACCCCCTGAATGCTGAGCTTGCCCCCGCCAAAAGTGACTCAAAGGGGACACTTCCACTTTGGAGAGAAAAGGACATTTGTCTCTGGGTTGCCAGACAGTTGTACTTTGAGGCAGATGAACGCCCGGATGAGATACATGAGAGGCGCCGAGCGTCACCACGGCATATTGTTCCATCAAAGGAACACTGAGACTGACTCAACCCCCTTTAACACCTCATTGATCTCACCTATCATGCTACCTATCGATTGATTAAACGCATCAAAAAACCATCATCGATTGAATGAAACACGAAGACGCCGTTTGCCGTGCCCAGGTACGGCTTGGCAGACGGGTCTGACATGGCAGGAGAACATCATGAGCATCCCACGCCGCGTGGCACGCACCAACGCCCCCACCACCTTGCATGAGGACAGCATCCGGCTGGGCCGCGCCGTCATCATGCCGGGTCAATGGGAGCAGCACGATCCCTTCCTCGCACTGATGAACGATCGCTTCGGCGCCGGCGCCTTCGGCCCGCATCCGCACCGCGGTTTCGAGACGATCTCTTACGTGCTGGATGGGCAGCTTGCCCACACCGACAACCTTGGCGGCTCCGGCATCCTGAACCCCGGTGACGTGCAGTGGATGACGGCCGGCCGCGGGGTCGTGCATGATGAGCAGCCCGCCGGTGAGGGACAGGTACACATGCTGCAACTGTGGCTGAACCTGCCGGCCGAGCAAAAGCTCGCCACCCCGCGTTACCAGGATCTGCGAGGCGACCGGGTGCCGATTCGGCGCGAACCAGGCGTGGAGGTGCGTGTATTTGCAGGCCAAAGCGGCGAGGTGACGGGTGCAGCCCAAACTCATCTGCCCGTGACGATGCTCGACATTCGTCTGGATGCCGGCAGCCACTTCTCGGCGGAAGTGCCCGCGGGTGACAACACCTTCGTCTACGTCATCCGGGGTGAGGGACACTTTGGCGCCGATGCAGTCGAGGCAGGCAGCGAACAGATTCTGTGGTTCGAGAGAATCGAGCTGTCAACGGCAGCCAATGAAGCGAGCACCATCCGCATTGAGGCCACCAGCAACTTGCATGTGCTGCTGCTGTCCGGCCCGCCGCTCAACGAACCGGTGGCCGCTTACGGGCCCTTCGTGATGAACACACAGCAGCAGGTCGTCGAGGCCATTCAGGATTATCAGCGTACCGGTTTTGCAGCGGCGGCCTGATACGAGGGTTTGATCATAGAGCGCGCCCAGAACGGCCGGCCCGAAGGGCTGGCCGAAAAACCGAGTCAATCCACCTTGGAGCAGACATCATGAGCAACACCACCCCGATCATTCTCAACGAAGCCGAGAACCGCTTTGAAATGCATGTGGACGGCCACATGGCTTATGAAGTGTTCGAGCGTTTTCCGGGCGGTATCGCCTACCTGCACACCATCGTGCCCAAGGAGCTGGGCGGACGCGGCATTGCCTCGACGCTGGTCAAGTACATCCTCGACTACGCCGCCGAACAGGGTCTGAAAGTCCGTCCCGATTGCCCTTTCGTGAAGGCTTACATCGACCGTCACCCCGAATACCAGGCCAATTCGCTGTATCACGGCGCCAAGGCCGATTGATGACACTGGCGCCCAAAGCGCCTTTGTTTGCCGGCCACCACCACCGGTCGGCATTCACCGGCAACACACGATCACGGCCGCACATGCTCGTTGATCATGAACACATGGCCCAGACCACGACCCGGATCACCCCCGCATCGGCTACCTTCCCTACTGGGCCTAAAAAGTTTTGATGGGTTTTTGATTCAACGCCCCATTTTGCACAAAAACAAGGCAGACCCAACAGAGCATCTCTATAAAAATCAATGAGTTAGAGATGACCAAAGCACTCAAAAAGTTTTGATCGGGTTTTGATTCCAGGCAAGTTCACCCCGCACGCAGCCGATGCACCTGCGTGCCAGGCAGCCCTTGGCGGGCCACATCGATCATGGCAGCGGCAATCGCCTCGCCAGTCATGGGCCGATAGTCAGGCAGCACGCTGCGGGGCCCCCCGTCGAAGAGGCGGACGGCCCCGCAGGAAGCCCTGCCAAACGATAGCCCTCGTTACTTGACGGCCTTCAGCAGCGTGTCGGCCGCCAGAATACCGAGCCGACAGGGCTTGCCGCGCACCGGGTCATCCCATGATCCAGTCATTGCCTGCCTGCGTGTCCGGCGGCCATGTGACACCGCCAGACGCGTCGGGCGTACATCAACCCTTCTGCGCCTGCATCACGTGCTGAACCGACTTGTCTTCATTCATGCGGTTCATGAAGGCGGCGATGTTCGGGTACTCGCGCCAGGTTTTGGGGAGCATTTCCGTCCAGCGCACCATCGCGAAGGCGTAGGCGTCGGCAATGCTGCGACGGCCCTGGTAGACGTGACCGGTGTCTCCGATCAGCTTGTCCAGGTGCTGCATGGCGCGGTCGACGCGCGCATAGGAAGCTTCTTTCACCGCTTTGAGCGCTGCCTCGTCGGTGGCCGTGGTGTAGCGCTGCGGGAAGAAGAAAGGCCAGAAAGCCGGGTGCAGGTCGCTCGCGAGGAAGGACATGGTTTCGTTCAGCTCGAAGGCGTTTTCCAGCCCTTCGCTGGCGCCGATACCGGCGGCCGGGTACAGGTCGGCGATGTATTGCAGGATGGCAGCCGCCTGCGTGACGGCACGTTTGCCGCCGATGTCGAGCGCAGGCACGGCGGCCAGCGGGTTGATCCGCTTGTATTCCTCCGACGCGTAATCGGCGCGCACGGCTTCGTAATCGCCATTGGCCCATTCGAGCGCAATCCAGCAGGCGATCGCGCAGGTACCAGGGGCGTAGTAGAGTTTCATCGTCATGGTGGTTTCCTCTTGGTTCAACAGCCGTGCCAACTGAAGGCACAAGCCTCGTGAGACGCCCCGGTACGCACCGAAGGCGGCATGATTCATGTCCCCATGCATGTCCCCCGTCCGAGGATCAAAACGCACAGGGCGACACGGGGTATAAGGGGAAGCAAAGGCGGATGGACAGCAAAGAACGCCCGATCCGCCCCGCCTGACAGCCAAACATGCTAAAGCGTCTCGGCAACGACCGGGTGAAAGCACCCAACCGTTCACCGGCTTCCGGCCCCTGATGATGGCCGGATGGCCGGCACGCACGGCCGTCCTCCCGCCCAACACCCCCTCTCCCGGCGCGCTGGGCCGTCGACCTTGCCAAGGGCTTCAAAGAGCCATCGGCACATCCATCAGCAGCACGTCGGCATCATTCAAGGCTTCCAGCTCGAAAGCATCGGTGTCCCAGATGCCCAGGCCATCGCGTTCGTTCAAGACCTTGTCGCCAACTTTGGCCTGCCCCTTGATCACGAACACGTAGACACCATTACCCGGCTTTTTCACCGTGTAGGCTTTCTTCGTGCCCTGATCGAAACGGGCGAGTGAAAACCAGGCATCCTGATGAATCCAGACACCGTCGTCATCGGGGTTCGGGGACAGGATCTGCTGAAAATCATTCGGCTTGGCCTGATCCGCCATCCTGATCTGCTGGTAACGCGGTGTCACGTCCCGCTTGTTGGGAAAAACCCAGATCTGCAGGAACTTGACGACCTCATCCGCATGGGCATTCATCTCGCTGTGCGTGATCCCGGTACCAGCCGACATCACCTGCACATCACCATGCCGGATGATGCTGCCATTGCCCATGCTGTCACGGTGGGCCAGATCGCCGCTCAACGGGATGGAGATGATCTCCATGTTGTCGTGCGGGTGGGTGCCAAAGCCGCCACCGCCGGCGACCTGGTCGTCATTGAGCACGCGCAGCACGCCAAAATTCATGCGCTGCGGATCGAAGTAGTTGGCGAAACTGAAGGTATGACGGCTCTTCAGCCAGCCATGATCGGCCACACCTCGGGTGTTGGCAGCGTGAAATTCGGTTTGCATGATCCACTCCTTCCTTGATGGGGATACATCCTGGCTCATGCCAAGCTGGCTCATGGGGGCTTCTCGTGGGCACGCATGAGCATGGCATGATCCAGTCAGATCGTGTCATGCACGCCCAGAAGAGGGTCTTTCACGAGGACGCATCGTGCATGACACGCGCTAAACGACAGAGGCCGGCTTCAGCGCGACCACCTGGGATGAGCGCATTCTAGATTGCTTCATGAAATAGATAAACACTATAAAATGAGAATTTATATTCCAAATATGGAGCAATAAATGATCTCATGGGATGACATGACACTGTTCGTCGAGGTGGTGAAGGCCAACGGCTTCCGGGGGGCTGCCGAGCGGCTGGGGCTGCCCAATTCGACCGTCTCCCGTCGTATCAGCACGTTGGAGAAGCAGCTGGGGCTGCGGCTGCTCAACCGCACCACGCGCCGGATCGAGCTGACCGAAGAAGGGCATCTCTACTTCGAGCGCAGCCGCTATCTGGTGGAAGAGGCTGAGGCCATCCATCAGGAGCTGAGCAGCATGACCGATTCCCCATGCGGCACCTTGCGCATCTCGGTGGCCGAGGATCTGGCCAAGCTGATGATCGCCCCCCACCTGCCGGAATTTGCCGACACCTATCCGAAACTGGATTTCAATTTTCACCTCTCGGATCATCACGTGGATCTGGTGAACGAACGGCTGGATGTGGCGATCCGGGTCGGCCACCTGCCGGACTCGCCGCTGATCGCCTATCCGCTGGCGGCCTTCACCTGTTCACTGTATGCAGCGCCCAGTTATCTGGCCCAGCACGGCGTGCCAGGCAGCCCTGAAGCATTGAGCGAGCATCAGTGCTTTGCCCGCATCAGTGGGCAGACAAGCTGGCAGCTGCACCACGGCAACAAAAGCGTGCAGGTACCGATCCATTGCCGCTTCACGGCCAACAGCCTCAGTTTCACCCGCCATCTGGCCACGCAAGGCTTCGGCATCATCATGGTGCCCCAGCCACTGGTGAGCGTTGAGTTGGATGCCGGCACCCTGGTGCCGGTGCTGCCCGACTGGCAAGGTGATGCACTGCCGATCCATGCCCTGGCCGCCACCCGACTGTTGCCCGCCAAAGCATTGCGCTTCATCGAGTTCTTTCGGGAAAAACTTCGCTGAGGCTGCAGATGCAGGCGCCGCGTTTTTCTCGGAGGCAGACCCGCTGGTGCGCAGCGCAGTCCCCGCATCAGTCCGCCAACAAACGCCCGAATCGATTGCTGGCACTGAAGCCGGTGTCATCCACCTGATCCACGGGCAGCTGCTTCGAGAAAGCGATCACTTTGAAAAGCTCCCCCATCTCCGCCTCGGACAACAGCATCTGGATCGCCTGTGCCTGGGCAAACCAGAAGTTCTCCGGCTCGCGCGGCAGGGCCGACAGCTCATCGAGCACACCGGCATTCAGCAAGAAGGCTGCCTGCGACAGATAACCGATCGGCTCAAGACCGGCTGCCCCGGCAGCCCGCACCAGCGCTGAATAATCGACATGCGCGGTGATGTCCGACAGCCCTGGCCACAAGAGCGGGTCGGTATGGCTGCGGTGACGGTAATGGCACATCAGCGTGCCTCGATCGCGCTGCGGGTGGTAATACTCGGCAGCCGGAAAGCCGTAGTCGAGCAGCAGGATCACCCCCACCTGCATGGCCTCGGCCATCGTGTGCAGCCACGCGCCCTGAGCCGGGCAGATTTCTGAACGATAGCCTGAAGGCCAGGGCCGCCCGGCCGGCATCCGCGCGCGCACCGCAGCTTGCAGCCCGGCATCGGCCGGCTGCAAGGCCCACTCGAAGCCCTCGTAACCCAGACGCAGGCCAACCTCGAAAACCTCGCCCCCCAGTGGCCCAGGGGTGGAAGACGGCTCGGCCGGGCGGGACGCCTCGGCGCTCATGCCGACTGAGCTGCTTGAGGCCAGCGCTTGCGCATTTGCCCGCCACTCAAAAAGCCGCACCGGCATCGCATCGAGAATTTCGTTGCCGATCAGGATGCCGCAAAACTCCGAGGGCGGTGCTTCCAGCCATTCGACCCGTTCCACAAGACCCGGCGCCCGGTTGGCGAGGGTTTGTCGCTGCTGCTGACGGCGCTCGGCCGACAGCTCGAGGATCTGGTAACGAAGCCGCTCGAAGCCGCGAAGGCTGAGCGCATTCAGCAATTGGGCAGCCAGCACGCCACTGCCCGCGCCCACTTCCAGCAGGACGACCTCCCGCTCGCCGGCAACCGCCTCGATGGCAGGCAGCCAAGCCGCCAGCTGCCGGGCCAGTGTGGCGCCAAAAAGCGGTGTCATCTCGGGTGCCGTGACGAAATCCCCTCCCGTCCCGAACACCCGGCCGGGGTTGCTGTAATAGCCCAATCCCGGCTCATACAGCACCATGTTCATGTAGCGCTCGAAACTCAACCAGCCGCCTGCGGCCTCGATCGCCGCCGCCACCCGCTCGGCCAGTTGCCGGCTGACGGCCAAGGCTGCCGCCTCCGGCTCAGGCAAACCGGCAGACCCCTGAGGGAAGGACGAAGACAGGCGAATCGTGCTCATGGTGCTCCAGCTGGGCCACAGGGAAAGCGAACGGCCTCACCGACGACGGCAGGATGGCAAGGCACATACCAGACGACAGGCCCTCGTGGGCAGCAACGGCCAAACCGGCTGTCAACGACGTGCCTGACTCGGGCAAGCATAGCGCTCAAAAGCGCCAAGGTCTAACCAGGGTGCAGAATGGTCACACCCGCGTGGCGCCCCCATCGGCACAGCCGTACCTCGTGCTACATTGCCAGAACATCATTGCCCCCTGATCGGCGTGCCCAGAGGGGCTTTCCCGAAGGGCCGGCCCACACGCACACCCACACTGCAAGTGCATCATGAATGCTTCCGGTCACGGTTCACCGTCTGCCTCATCGGCCCCCCGGCCAGCCCCCCTGCCCCGTGTCGCACTGGTGACGGGTGGTGCCAGACGGCTGGGCCGCCACATGGCACTTGCGCTCGCTCGTGATGCTTGGGACATCGGCATCCACTATGGTCAATCGGCCGCCGAAGCTGAACAGACCGTGGCCGAGATCCGGGCACTGGGCCGGCGTGCCGTCGCACTGCACGCGCCATTGGAGGATGCCGATGCCTGCCGGCAGCTGATCCCGCGCCTCGAAGCCGCACTCGGCCCGGTATGCGGCCTGGTCAACAGCGCCTCCCGCTTCGTGTACGACGACATCCAGAGCCTCAGCCCGCAGAGTCTGGACGAGCACCTTCGCCCCAATCTGGTGGCACCGATACTGCTCGCGCAAAGTCTGGCCGAACAGCTGGCCAGGCACCCGCAGGCACCGGATGGCGTGATCGTGAACCTGCTCGATCAGAAGCTCAGCAACCTGAATCCGGATTTCCTCTCTTACACGTTGACGAAGGCCGCCCTCGCTGCGGCCACCACGATGCTGGCCCAGGCACTGGCACCGCGCATCCGGGTGGTGGGCATCGCACCCGGACTGACGCTGCCCAGCTATCTGCAGGACGAGGCAGCCTTCGCGCACGCGCATCGCACCCTCTCGCCACTGGGGGCTTCGAGCACGGCCGACGACATCGCGGCCAGCGTCGTCTTTGCCATGAAAACCCGCTCCCTGACCGGCAGCGTGCTGACAGTGGACGGTGGCCAGCACCTGTTGGGCCTGCCACGTGATGCCAGCCTGATGACCGCTGCCGGCACCGCCGAAGCCAACACGATGGGGCACGCGAGCCTGCCAGGCACGGATGCTTCGACACGTTGATCTCACGGATGACGCGCGCCACCGTCACATGCGTGTAAACTTCGGGCCAGCCAGCCTCCGCCGAACCGATGCCGTGCGTTTGATCCGCAGGTGTCGCTGCAGAGGTCTCATTCACCCAGCCGGCGGCATGCTTCCGCCCGACCCGCGGCATTTTTGATACATGGACGCCATGCAGGTTCGCGCCTCCCAGACCGCCGATGCTACCGCCCCGATCGAGCGGCCAGCCATTCAGACCATCGGGCTTCATGAAATCCGCCGCCCGCGCCAGACGATGACCACATCTGGCGCGCAACCGGTGCTGCGTGACACCCGCAAGGAAGACCACGAGAACAACAAGCTCTCGAAACGGCTTTATCGTCTGGCCGGCCAGGCCATCGCCGATTACGACATGATCGGTGCGGGCGACCGGGTCATGGTGTGCCTCTCGGGTGGCAAGGACAGCTTCGCACTGCTCGACCTGCTTTTGGGTCTTCAAAAGCGCGCGCCCGTTCCATTCTCGATCGTGGCCGTCAATCTCGATCAGGGGCAACCGGGTTTCCCCAAAGACGTGCTGCCCAATTATCTGAAGCAGCTCGGCGTCGAGTTCCATATCGAGACCGAAGACACCTACAGCACCGTCCAGCGTGTCATCCCCGAAGGCAAGACCAAATGCTCGCTCTGCTCACGACTGCGGCGCGGCATCCTGTACCGGCTGGCCGATGAGCTGGGCGCCACCCGCATCGCGCTCGGCCACCATCGGGACGACATTCTCGAAACCTTTTTTCTGAATCTGTTCTACGGTGGCCAGTTGAAGACGATGCCGGCCAAGCTCGTGTCCGACGACGGGCGTCATGTGGTGATCCGGCCGCTCGCCTACGTCGAGGAAAAGGATCTGATCCGGTGGGCCGAAGTGCAACAATATCCGATCATTCCGTGCAATCTGTGCGGCGGGCAGGCCAACCTGAAGCGGGCCGAGACGAAAGCGCTGATGCGCCAATGGGAAAAACGTTTCCCCGGACGGCTGGACACGATATTTTCTGCCTTGGGCCGCGTGCGTCCCTCTCACCTGATGGATCGCACGCTTTACGATTTCAACACCCTACGCACCGGCGACGAGGCCGAAGACTGAGGTGAACGCTCCCACATCCTGGTTCTCCAGCACCCGCCGCCTGATCCGAATCCTCTGGACGGTTCGCCGTTTCGGCCTCGATGAGCTGGTGGTCAGTGGCGCAGCCACGAACATCCGCTCGGCCTGGTTGCTGCGGCTGACGCGCTGGCTGCGTGTGGGCACGATCCAGGAGCCACGCGGGGTACGGCTGCGGATGGCTTTCGAGAGTCTCGGGCCGATTTTCGTGAAGTTCGGCCAGGTGCTCTCGACCCGGCGCGACCTGCTGCCCACCGACATCGCCAACGAGCTGGCCAAACTGCAGGATCGCGTGCCCCCCTTTCCCGCCGCCCAGGCCATTGCCGAAATCGAGCGCGGGCTGGAAATGCCGATCTCGGCAGCCTTTGCCGAATTCGAGCCGGAGCCGGTGGCCTCGGCCTCGATCGCCCAGGTTCACCGTGCGCGGCTGCACGATGGCACCGAGGTGGCCGTGAAAGTGCTGCGCCCCGGCATGACACGACTGATCGACAACGACCTGAGCCTGTTGCGCACGGGCGCAGCGCTCGCCATGCGCCTGTCCACCGACGCCCGGCGGCTGCGTCCGATGGAAGTGGTCGACGAATTCGACCATTATCTGCACGACGAGCTGGATCTGGTACGCGAGGCGGCCAACGCCAATCAGCTCAAACGCAATTTTGAAGGCTCGAAGCTCTTGCGCATCCCTCAGATGTACTGGGATTACTGCCGCAAGAACGTGCTGGTGATGGAATGGGTGAAGGGCATTCCCATCGGCCGCATCGACGAGATGCGTGCTGCCGGCATCGACCTGGAAAAGCTCTCACGCGATGGCGTCGAGATCTTCTTCACGCAGGTGTTCCGGGACGGTTTCTTCCATGCCGACATGCACCCTGGCAACATCCTGGTCGGCACCGGCCCGGATGATTTCAACCGCTACATCGCGCTTGATTTCGGCATCGTGGGCGCGTTGTCCGAGCACGACAAGCGCTATCTGGCACAGAATTTCCTTGCCTTCTTCAAGCGCGATTACCGCCGCGTGGCCGACCTGCACATCGAATCAGGCTGGGTGCCCCCCGATACCCGAGCCGAGGAGCTGGAGGGTGCCGTGCGCGCCTGCTGCGAGCCGATGTTCGACCGGCCGCTGCGCGAAATTTCCCTCGGCATCGTGCTGATGCGCCTCTTTCAAGCTTCACGCCGATTCAACGTCGAGATCCAGCCGCAGCTCGTGCTGCTGCAAAAGACCTTGCTCAACATCGAAGGGCTGGGCCGCGAGCTGAACCCCGACCTCGACCTGTGGGTGACGGCGCAACCCATTCTGGAAGTGTTCATCAAGCAGCAAGTAGGCTGGCAGGGCTTCGAGAACAACATCCGCAAGGAAGCCCCCCGCTGGGCACAGCTCACGCCCGAGCTGCCACGCCTCGTCCATGATGCACTGAAGGCGCAGGCACACCCGCGCATGGATCCGGAACAAAAACAGCTGCTCGAACAGATCGTGGCCGGCCAGCGTCGTACCCAGCGCTGGCTGCAGATCGGCATCCTCGTGCTGCTGGCCTTCCTTGCGCTGCAACTGTGGTGGCCACTACTGAACTAGCAGGTGTCATGGGCTGGGTCACCAGAGCATGCACGCAACGGGCCTGGACAGCCATTCAGGCGTGCTGAGGCCATTTTGCCAGCCACGCGACACAACGCTTGACCCGCTCTAAGTGTTTTCTCGGATAGCGCCGCCGGCCCATCACTGGCAGCCTAGCGCACCTTTTCCACTTCAGGTTTTTGTCGCACCTTTCAAACCTTTCCAACCCCCCGCTCTTTGGGAGACCACAGCCATGCTTGTCCCGCTGGTAGCGTGCTACTTCGTTTTGACGATCTGCATCGGGCTTTATGCCGCGCGACGTGTCAAGAACTCGACCGACTACCTGGTGGCCGGCCGAAGTTTGCCGTTGTACATGAACACTGCCACGGTTTTTGCCACCTGGTTTGGTGCCGAGCTGATCCTGGGCGTCTCCTCCACCTTTCTGAAGGAAGGTCTGCATGGCGTGGTGGGCGACCCCTTCGGCGCGGCTTTCTGCCTGATCTTCGTCGCCCTCTTCCTCGCCGCTCCCTACTACCGGCTGAAGCTGCTCACCATCGGTGACTTCTACAAGAAGCGCTACAACCGCACGGTGGAGCTGGCCGCGGCCGTGGCCATCGCCATCTCGTACCTGGGCTGGTGCTCGGCCAACCTCGTGGCGCTCGGCATCGTCATCAACACCGTCTCGGGCGGTGCGATCACGCTGGAGCAGGGCATCATCCTCGGCGCCTGTGCCGTGGGCATCTACACGCTCTTCGGCGGCATGTGGTCGGTGGCGCTCACCGACCTCTTTCAGACGGTCATCATCGTGGGCGGCCTGCTCTACATCGCCTGGCTGATGGGCGACATGGCAGGCGGCTTCGGCAAGGTGATCGAAACGGCCCAACAGGCTGACCGGTTCAAGTTCTTCCCCGAAGCTTCGGCCAAGGAGTGGCTGGCTTTCATTGCCGCCTTCCTGACGATGGCACTCGGCTCGGTGGCCCAGCAGGACGTGTTCCAGCGCGTGACCTCCGCCCGCGACGAGAAGATCGCCCGGCGCGGCACGCTGCTGGGCGGCTC
>JAUNKF010000052.1 GCA_030532895.1 Lautropia sp.
CGGACGTGACGGCCGAGATGAAGGTGGCCCGCGAGGAAACCTTCGGCCCGCTGGCCCCGGTCTTTCGCTTCAAGACCGAAGCGGAAGTGATCGCAGCGGCCAACGCCACCGAGTTCGGCCTGGCCAGCTACTTTTACACCCGTGACCTGGGGCGGATGTTCCGTGTGGGCGAAGCGCTCGAATACGGCATGGTCGGCGTCAACGTCGGCATCCTCGCCACCGAGCACACCCCCTTCGGCGGCATCAAGCAGTCGGGCCTGGGCCGAGAAGGCGCGAAGATCGGCATCGACGAGTACCTCGAAGTGAAGTATCTGTGCGTGGGTGACGTCCTGAAATGAAGCGATGACGGGGCGGCGTGGCTTTTGCTCATGTCGCCCCCGCGGGTGTGACGGCACCGCTCAGGGGCAAATCCTGCAAACAGCAAACGCTCAGAGCACGGCCAGTGCGGCGGCGTAGTCCGGCTCCTGCTTGATCTCGGGCACCAGCTCGCTGTGCAGCACCTGATCGTTTTCGTCCAGCACCACCACGGCGCGGGCACACAGGCCAGCCAGCGGGCCATCGGTGATGTCCACACCATAAGCCTGCTTGAAGTCCGGGCTGCGGAAGGTGGAGAGCATCACGACCTTGTCCAGCCCTTCTGCGCCGCAGAAACGGGCCTGGGCAAAGGGCAGATCGGCCGAGATGCAGAGCACCACGGTGTTGTCGAGCTTGGCGGCTTCTTCATTGAAGCGACGCGCCGACGCGGCGCAGATGCCGGTATCGACGCTTGGAAAGATGTTCAGCACCTTGCGCTTGCCTGCGTAGCTGGCCAGCGAAGCAGCACCCAGCTCGCCCGTGGTGAGCGAGAAGTCCGCGGCCTTGTCGCCCTTTTTCGGGAAGCTGCCACCCACCTGGATGGGGTTGCCCCCCAGTGTGACCTGACTCATGCCTGATACTCCTGTTGTGAGATGAAGACGAAAGGGCATGATAAAGGCGAAGCGCCGCAGCACAGAAACAACAGGGTTATCCATGACGCGATGCACCCAAACAGACGCGCCAATCGGGCTGCCTGATCTTCCCTCAGCCCATCCTGGTGCGCTGATGCAGTCGTTCATCCCCACGCCAAGACCGACATCATGGGTAGCCAAGGCGGCACGCGCGGATAAGGCGGGGCTACCTTGGCAAGCGCAAGAAAACCATCAACGCCGGGCGCGCGCAGCGTCGATCTCGCGGGTGCCCCAGCCGGACACCTCATTACCCACCATGTCGGCCAACGCGTGAATCCAGAGCGGTGAATCATTGAGACAGTCGATGAAGCGAAAGCGCTGGCCACCAGCGCGCATGAAGGCGTTGTGCACCTCCATGTCGATCTCTTCCAGCGTCTCGATGCAATCGGAGACGAAACCAGGACAGATCACGTCAATCGTCTTGACCCCCTGCCTGGCCAACGCTTCGACGGTAGGCTGCGTATAAGGCTTGATCCATTCGGTCTTGCCAAAGAGCGACTGATAACTGATCACCCACTGCGCTTCATTGAGACCCAGCGATTCGGCCACCAGCGCAGCCGTGCGGCGGCATTGTTCATCGTAGGGATCACCCCCATCCACATAACGTTGTGGCAGACCGTGGAAACTGAAGACCAGCTTCTCGGGGCGGTCTCCCCCTTCGTTGCGCCAGCGTTGCCGGATGCTGTCGGCCAGTGCCTCGATGTAGCCCGGATCATCATGAAAATCCTGCACGAAGCGCAGGTTCGGCACGCGTCGCCAGGTTTTGAACTCCCGTGCCACGGCATCGAAGACGGAACCGGTGGTGGAACCCGAATATTGCGGATAAAGCGGCAACACCACCAGACGCTGAATGCCCTTGTCCCGCAGATCCCGCAGGGCTTGGGGCAACGAAGGATTGCCATAACGCATGGCCCAGGCCACTTCCACCAGACGCCCGCGTTTCTTCAGCTCATCCTGCAAGTCCTCGGCCTGCCGGCGCGTGAACACCGAGAGCGGCGAGCCGTCTTCGCGCCAGATCTTCTGGTATTTTTCGGCCGACTCCTTGGGCCGGCGCGTGAGCACGCCCCCGTAGAGTATCGGCAGCCACAGGGCACGTGGCAGCTCGATCACGCGTGGGTCGGACAGGAACTCACGCAGATAGCTGCGCACGTCAGCTGGCTCGGGTGTGTCGGGTGTGCCCAGTTGAACCAGCAACACGGCGGCCCTGGGAGAAAAGTCTGCGCGCTGCGGCGCTGCCTGATTCGTCACGCTGTGATTTCCTTGTTAGTTTGGATTGCACCGATTTTCATCCACGCGGACACTGCTGATGCCGCGGCCCCGATATCGGCGGCCCCCGCAACACCACACCCTCAATCCTCGTCCCCCTGGTCCAGCGCCGAGGACACGAGCTTGGCCGTGATGTCGACGATCGGAATCATCCGCTGATACGGCATGCGGGTGGGGCCGATCACCCCCAGTGTACCCACCACCTGACCATCGACCTGATAAGGTGCCACCACCATCGACAGTTCTTCCATCGGCACCAGCTCGGATTCTCCCCCGATATAGATCTGCACGCCGCTTGCTCGCACCGAAGCGTCCATCAGCTGCAACAGGTCGGTGCGCTGCTCGAACAGCCCGAAGAGCTGCTTCAAGCGGGCCATGTCATCGGAAAAATCCGGCAGTCCCACGAAGTTGCTGCGCCCGGCGATCAGCATCTTGTCAGTGTCATCACGCACGGCCTCTCGGCCCGCATCGACCGCGCGCTGCATCAGCTGGCTGATGTCCTGACGCAACTCGGCCAACTCACGGCTGAGCCTCAACTTGATCTCGTCAAAACCGATGCCGGCATAGTGCGTGTTGATGTAGTTGGCTGCCTCATTCAACTGGGATGCCCCATAGTCACGATCCACGTGCAGCATCCGGTTGTGTACATCACCTTCCGGCGAGACGATGATCAGCAGCACCCGCTTCGACGACAGGCGTAGGAACTCGATATGCCGGAAGGTACCCGCCCCGCGCTGCGTGGAGACGACCCCGGCAAAGGACGACAGGCGCGACAGCAGGCCGGCCGCCTGCGACAGCACCCGCTTCGGCTCGTCGGCCGCGAGCGCCCCCTGGATGTCGGAGGTTTCCCCCTCGGGCAAGGGTTGCACCGTCAGCAGTGAATCGACGAACAGCCGATAGCCGCGCGCTGTCGGAATGCGTCCCCCCGAGGTGTGGCGTGCCATGATCAGCCCATGATCCTCCAGCTCGGCCATCACGTTGCGGATGGTGGCCGGCGACAGATTGAGCCGCGAGCGCTCGGACAGCGTGCGCGAGCCGACAGGCTGACCATCGGCAATGTAATGCTCGATCAGGGTTTTCAGCAGGAATCGGGAACGATCATCCATCTCTCGTATTGTTCAACACGCCGGGCCACGGCACGCCCTCAATTATCTGAAATTATGTTTCAATCCGCGCATGAGCGCCCGTTTCAAGACCGTAGCCCTGTTTGGCCGCCCCCAATCCGATGGCCTGACCTCCCCCATCCTCGGCGATATCGAGCGGTGGCTGGTCAAACGCGGCGTCACGGTGTTGACCCCCGCCAGCCGGAGCATCCGCTCGATCCAGTCCGTGGGCCGGCGGGCCGAGCTGGCCATCGTGGTCGGCGGCGACGGCACGATGCTGGGCGTGGCCCGAACCCTGGCGCCGCTGGGCGTGCCACTGGTGGGCATCAACCGGGGGCGGCTCGGCTTCATCACCGACATCCCGCTGTCGCGCTGGCCCAGCTCGCTGGAGGCGATCTTCGACGGCCACTTCGAGATCGAAGACCGCGCGCTGATCGAAGCCTTTGCCTACCGCAACGATGAGCTGTTCTTTCATGCCCGCGCACTCAACGATGTCGTCATCAGTCGAAGCTCTCGCACCGGCATGATCGAGATCGAAGTCTGCGTGGACGGGCTGTTCATGTACAGCCCGCGCGCCGATGGCCTGATCGTGGCCACCCCCACCGGCTCCACCGCCTATGCGCTGTCGGTCAACGGCCCGATCATGCACCCCTCGCTGCAAGGCTTCGTGCTGGCCCCGGTGGCTCCGCAGGCGCTCTCGGCCCGGCCCATCATCCTGCCCGACCACTGCGAGGTGGAGCTGACGATCCGTCACGGCAAGCACTCGCGCATCAACTGCGACATGCAGTCCTTTGCCGACCTGCAGGTGAACGACCGGGTCATCCTGCGCCGCTCGGCCGATGCCAGCCGCTTCCTTCACCCGCCCGGCTACAGTTATTACGCCACACTGCGCACCAAGCTGAACTGGCACGAGGTGCCCGGCATCGCCACGCACCGCAAGGATGAACCGCCCACGCTCGACGGTTAGCGAGGTGGCCCCGCCCCCTGCCCCGGCATACGGTTTGTACGGAGACTAGAGTAGAGCGTGTCATGTACGCCCAGAGGGGCTTTTGGGGGACGAGTCAGTGCATCACACGCGCCAAGCGGTACATGCCTCCGTGTCCTGCGCCCTGTTCCGAGACGCGTTGCCTCACGGACGTGTTCAGCCTGGCCGTCTGGCTTAGTCCGAGGGGCTGCCTTTTTCTGCCCAGTGCCCGTAGAATCGGGCACAGCACTGGCTGTTGATACAGCCATTTTCAACGGGTCACCGTGATCAACGAACGCCCGTGATGCACGGGCCCGTCACCCCGCCCAACGCCTGACTGTTTCTGTTCTGGAGATCGCCCCCATGCTGCGCTGGCTTCGCCTCAAGGACTTCGTCATCGTCGAATCCACCGAGATCGAGTTTGGCGAAGGCTTCACCGTGCTGACGGGTGAGACCGGCGCGGGCAAATCGATCCTGCTCGACGCGATGGGGCTGGTGCTGGGCGCCCGTGGCGATGCGGCCGTGGTGCGCGAAGGCGCCGACCGGGCGGACATTTCCGCGCTCTTCGAGGTGGATCAGGCCATGACCGACTGGCTGGCCGAGCATGATCTGGCGGGTGATCCGGGCCAGCTGCTCTTGCGCCGCATCGTGGAGAAGGATGGCCGCTCGCGCGCGCAGATCAACGGCCACCCCAGCACCATTGCTCGCCTGCGCGAGCTGAGCGAGCGGCTCGTGGACATTCACGGCCAGCACGAATCACAGCTGCTGTTGCGCGCAGGCGCCCAACGTGAGCTGCTCGACCGCCTGGCCGGGCAGGACAAACAACTGGGCGAACTGGGCCAGCGCTGGCAACGCTGGCAAAAGGCCAAAGCCGCGCTGGAGGCCGCGCAGTCCGGTTCGCGCGAGGACGCCATCCGGCTGGAGCGGCTGCAATGGGAGATCGAGGAGCTGCAACAGCTTCGGCTCGCCCCTGGCGAATGGGAAGCGCTGAGTGCCGAACAGCAGCGGCTGGCCCACGCCCACGACCTGCTGGCCGGCACCGAGATGCTCGCCAATGCGCTGGAGCAGGACGAGGACTCGATCAGCAGCCGCCTCTCCGGCATGCAAGGCAAGCTGCGCGGGCTGGCCGACATCGACCCGGCCCTGAAGAATGCGGCCGAGTTGCTCGACTCGGCCATCATCCAGATCGATGAAGCGGCCAACGAACTGGCCGCCTACGCACAGCGGGTGGATATCGACCCCGAGCGATTTGCCGAGGTGGAGCAGCGCGTGGCAAACCTCTTCAACACCGCCCGCAAGCTGCGGCTGCAACCACAAGATCTGGCCCAGCATCTGGTGGAGCTGCAGGCCGAGCTGGCCGCGGTGGGCGAAGCGGCCGACATCGGCCGGCTGGAAGCTGCCTGCACCGAGACCGAAAGCGCCTACCGCCAGCTGGCCGCCCAGGTCTCGAAAAAACGCCACAAAACGGCCAAAGAGCTGGCCCAGGCCGTGAGCGAGCAGATCGACCGGCTCGGCATGCCGGGCACGCGACTGCTGATCAGCTGCACCGAGGCCCAGCCTGGCCCCTCGGGCACCGACACCGTCGAGTTTCAGATTGCCGCCCATGAAGGCGCCACGCCCCGCCCCATCGCCAAGGTGGCCTCAGGCGGTGAGCTGTCACGGATCGGGCTGGCCATTTCGGTGCTGGCCGCCAGGGCCGCCCCGGTCTCCATCCTGATCTTCGACGAGGCCGACACCGGCGTGGGCGGCGCGGTGGCCGCCGTCATCGGCGAGCTGATGCAACGGCTCGCCAACGACTCACAGGTGCTGTGTGTGACGCACCTGCCTCAGGTCGCCAGCCGCGCCGACCATCATCTGAAAGTCAGCAAGACCAAATCGGCCCGCAGCGTTTCCAGCCAGGTCGATCTGCTCTCGGCTGACGAGCGCATCGAGGAGATTGCCCGCATGCTCGGCGGCAAGAAGATCACCAGCACGACCCGCGCACACGCGGTCGAGCTGATCGAATCGGGGCGGCGGGTTTAACTGCCAGCAGCGGGCTTGCCTGTCGCAGGTGCACCGCTCGGCCGGCGCCTTTGAGGCCGAGTGCCTTTGATAAACGCCCCTCTGCCGAGCACGCTCAATCTGACAGCAGCCACCGCGTCCCCATTCACCCCAGCGCGCTCGCCTTGAACGCCCTCACCTGCTCGGTGATGGCCCGCTCGGTGGGCAGGCGCTCGATCGACGAAGCACCAAAGAAGCCATCGATGCCGGGCATTTGCGCCAGCGCCGTGGCCACATTCTCCGGCTCGTCGAACGGGCCGCCGTGGCAGATCACGATCAGATCCTTGCGGATCTTGCGGCCCGCTTCGGCAATACGCATCACGCGCTCGATGGCCTTGTCCAGCGTCAGGGCCACGCCGGCGCCAATGGAACCGGCCGTCGTCAGCCCCACATGGGCCACGAGCTGATCCGCACCCGCCTTGGCCATTTCCTTGGCCTGATCCTCGTCGAACACATAGGGTGAGGTGAAGAAATCCTGCCGGTGGGCTTCGTTCACCATCTCCACTTCCTTGTCATAGCCCATGCCGGTGGCTTCCAGATTGGCGCGGAACTCGCCATCGATCAGCCCCACGGTCGGAAAATTCTGCACGCCGGAACAACCCGTTTCCTTCAACTGTTTGATGAAGCGCGGCATCAGGCGGAAAGGGTCGGTGCCGCAGACGCCCGCCAGCACGGGGGTTTTCTTCACGATGGGCAAGACTTCGGCCGCCATCTCCATCACGATGGCATTGGCATCGCCATACGGCATCAGCCCGGCCAGGGAGCCACGCCCGGCCATCCGGTAACGGCCGGAGTTGTAGATGATGATCAGGTCGGCGCCCCCCGCCTCGGCAAACTTGGCCGAAATGCCGGTGCCCGCTCCGCAGCCCACAATGGGCGATCCCTTCTCGATCTGCGTTTTGAGATGTCGCAAGACTTCGTTTCGAGACATGGACATGCGTGTTCTCCTTTTCAAAATAGGTGTTTTTGTGTTGATGCTGACGACTCGCCTCGTGCCATCAGGACGTGGTATTCGTACCCGTCAGCGAGATGCTCAGTGAGGCGAAAAGACGGCTGAGCGTTTCAACAAGGCAGACATTTCCTGTGCCACCACGGCTGCAAAGGCCGGGTCATTGATGTGATGGTCGATCTCCAGCACCGGAATGTCTGACCGAATCCCGTCATGAATCGCATCGAAACAGGCGCGATCAGCCCCCGGATCATGAAACTCCCCGCCCGCCACATCGAGCATCGAGACCCCTTGCGTGGGCAGGAGGACTTCCACGGGGCCGGTGGCCACGTTGGCCGCTTCGGCCAGCCGTGAGCCGATTTCGCGGTTTTCCTCGATGGTGGTGCGCATCAGGGTCACGTTGGGATTCCACCGGTACAGGTGGCGGGCCCGGTATTTGTCAGGCACCGAATCAAACTCCCAGAAATTCACCATGTCGACACAACCGGGCACCAGTACGGTCGGGATGCCGTGGCGTGGCCCCATCTGGCAACGCGTACGGCCCGCATCCATCACACCGCCACACAGGTTGTCCGCCAGCTCGGTCGTCGTGATGTCAAGCACGCCCACGAACATGCCTTGCTCGATCAGCCCCTCCATCGTCTTGCCGCCCGTGCCGGTGGCATGAAACACCAACACCTCATAGCCCTGCGCTTCGAGAGCCGATTTCACGGCCACCACACAGGGCGTGCTGCTGCCGAACATCGAGACGGCCAGCAAGGGTTTGTCGACAGCATTCTCCGGCAACGGCTCGGCCAGCACCATGCCGGCCATCGCATCGGCGGCATTGGCATAAATGATCCGGCTGATCCGGTTCACCCCGGACACATCGACGATGGACGGAAAGAAAATGATGTCCTTGCCGCCCGCATAGGCGCTCACGTCCCCGCCGCCCACGGTGGACACCATCACTTTGGGAATGCCCACCGGCAACGCCCGCATGGCTGCCGTGCTGATGGCCGTGCCGCCGGTGCCCCCCATCCCGAAAATCCCCGCCACCGGTTCTTCCTGATGAATCCGGCGCACGAGCGCGGCCGCACCTTCCGTCATCGCCTTCATCGCCTGATCCTTGTGCTCGCCGGACTGGAAATCGGCGAGACTCGCCCCAGCGGCCCTGGCCACCTCGTCACGCGCCACATCAGGCGGAATCTGCGGCCTCCCCATCACGCCAATGTCGATCAGCATCGTGTCCACACCGGCCTGCTTGAGCCTGTTCAGCACGAAACGGAAATCATCCCCTTTGGTATCCAGCGTACCAAGAATCAGCACCTTGCCTGGCATATCGACCTCCTTGGGCTGCCCAAGGCACGTGATGAACGCCGGCGTTCACGCAGCATCGGCGTTCACGCGCCTTGTCTCTCCTCCGAATTTGGGATGTGTCATGCATCAGTCATCGCGCATGCCACCCTCTCTGTGTACCGCGATGAGCAGCACTCGGGGATCGAATACCTTCGGAAGAAGAAAGTCATCCAACCGGCCAAATCTTTAAAAATAGTATAATACACCTCCTGCCACTGACCGCCCAGCACCTCCAGCAGGCCCACCAGGGCTTAACAAACGACGCCTCCTCCTTAGCGCGTCCATGACGACGATCACCTGCCATCCCGGTATACCCTTCGGTACGAATCGTCGCCAGATCGTAGAACACCATAGACAAGGTGTCGTCGATCAAAGGGCGCAACAGCGTCGAGATCGTGGCCTCCAGCTCATCGGCACGGTCTGTCAACTATCCATGGTGCGCAGCAGTCTGACGCGTAACCGCTTTCTCTAACACATCCGGCATACACGTTCCTTCGAGCCAACGCAGCACGCCCAGTGTGGATTCCTGCTCACGCAAGCGGTTGAACGCCATCACGCGCACCGCATGCTCGGCCTCAAAACGACGATGCCGGCACAACACGCGACGGAACTCATCGGCAAAGCCGAGCTACTCCCGTAGACTTCCCCGTCAAGTCATCCACTTGAAATCAGAGGCTTGGGGTTGAAAAAACTCTGGGCAAAAACGTGGTGGGCGCTACATTGCCCAGTGACTCATGGCGGCGCTCATCGTTGTAAGCACTCATCCAGGCGTCGGCCATCTCTTGAACCGAATCCAGACTGACAAACAGGTTGGCGTCCAGCACTTCGGCCCGGAAACTGCGATTGAAGCACTCGATAAAAGCTTTCTGATTGGGCTTACCAGGTTGGATGTACCACAAGGCAATGCTTTGATCCCTGGCCCATTGGACAAAGGCATCTGCCATCATCTCAGGGCCGTTATCCAGGCGAATGGCCAAAGGCTTGCCATAGACGTTGATCGACTCATCCATGACACGAACCAGGCGACTGACCGTGATCGAGCGGCTGCATTCGATCCGCAAAGCTTCGCGGTTTCCCTCGTCGATGACATTGAGGGTTCTGAAAGACCGTCCATCGTAGAGCGTGTCCCGCATGAAATCCAGCGCCCAGACCCTGTTCAAGACGGGTGGTGCGTTCAGGGATTGAGGTTCACGAACGGGCAGACACTTCTTTGCTCTGCGCGCAAGATTCAGCTTCATGTTGCGATACACCCGGTGAACGCGCTTGTGGTTCGGTAATCCCCCCTGAAATCAGGCGAAGCCAGAAGTAGAATTTTTCCAAGGAGAAGTTCTATGAAGAAGTCGAAGTTCAGCGATGCGCAGATCATGGATGCCCTCACGCGGGCCGAAGCAGGCATGAAAGTGCCAGATCTGTGCCGAGAGCTGGGCATCAGCATGGCGACGTTCTACAAGTGGCGGGCCAAGTACGGGGGCATGGATGCCTCCCTGATGGCGCGCATGAAGGAGCTGGAGGCCGAGAATGCGCGGCTTCGCAAGATGTACGTCGAGGAGAAGATCAAGGCCGAGATCGTGGCGGAGGCGCTGGCAAAAAAGTGGTGAGGCCATCCCGCCGAGCGGAGATGGCCAAAAGAGCGGTGCATGAGTGCGGGCTGTCGATACGGCTGGCCTGTGCTGCCTTCGGCGTGAGTGAGAGCTGCTATCGCTATCGGCCTCGGCTTCGGGCCGAGAATGAAGAAATCGCACAATGGCTGATTCAACTGACTCAGGCCAATCCTCGTTGGGGGTTTGGGTTGTGTTTTCTGCACCTGCGCAACGTCCTGGGCTTGGCATGGAACCATAAACGGGTCTACCGGATTTATAAGGATCTGGCTCTGAACCTTCGGATCAAACCCCGTCAGCGACTTGTCAGACAAGCGCCAGAGGCGTTGAGCGTGCCGGATAGACCCAACGATACCTGGTCGATGGGTAGTCCCCCCATTTTTGACAGCAATCAGAAGTAGATTGAGGGTCAGAGACTTGTCCATGGGGGCGGGCGTCGCCTGCGACGAACGACCGCCCCGGTGGTCAAGTCGGTGCTGCTTGTGTCAAGACATCCCCCATGGGACGAACCTGAACAACAGGATTCTTGCTCGCAGGCGGAATACCGCCGATCCCTGTATGGGGACGGTCATGATTGTATGTCCACATCCACACCGTGGCTGATTCTTGAACATCGTCCAGCGTCTGCCATTGATGCTGTGAGACCCATTCCTCTCTCAGCGTGCGGTGGTAGCGCTCCACATAGGCATTCTGCTGTGGCTTGCCTGGCTGGATATGAAGCAGCTGGATGTTGTGGCTGCTCGCCCAATCCTGGATGGGCTGACTGGTGTATTCCGGCCCATTGTCACAGCGAATGGCTTTGGGTTTACCCCGCCATTCGATGATCTGATCCAGGGTACGAATCACCCGTACCGACGGCAGGGAAAATCCACCTCGATACCGAGCGCCTCCCGGTTGTAATCGTCCATGACATTCAGAAACCGGATACTGCGTCCGTCCGTGAGCTGATCATGGAGAAAGTCCATCGACCAGGTATCGTTGGGGCTGTCCGGCACCCTCAACGGCTCTGGCGCCT
>JAUNKF010000019.1:0-38749 GCA_030532895.1 Lautropia sp.
CGCTGATGCAGTTGAAGACGGTGGTCTTGCCGGCGCCGTTGGGGCCGATGATGGCGAAGATCTCGTCCGGGGCAACCGAGAGGGCGACCGAATCGACGGCCAGCAGGCCGCCAAAGCGCATCGACAGCTGGTCGACTTCAAGCAGGGGACGCTGGCTCATGATTTCAGTTCGACGTGAGGACGTTTGACGGGCAACAAACCTTCGGGGCGCCAGATCATCATCAGCACCATCACCAGGCCGAAGAGCAGCATCCGGTACTCGGAAAACTCGCGCGCCACTTCGGGCAGCACAGTGAGGATGATGGCCGCGAGGATCACGCCAAGCTGCGAGCCCATGCCCCCCAGCACGACGATGGCCAGAATCAGGGCCGATTCGATGAAGGTGAAGGATTCGGGGTTGACCAGCCCCTGACGTGCGGCGAAGAAGGCACCACCGAAGCCGGCGAAAGCCGCCCCCAGGGTGAAGGCCGAGAGCTTGATGCGGGTGGGGTTCAGTCCCAGCGAGCGGCAGGCGATTTCGTCCTCGCGCAACGCCTCCCAGGCACGGCCCACCGGCATGCGGATCAGGCGGTTCGAGACGAAAAGCGTCAAGAGCGCGAGCGCCAGCGCCATCAGATAGAGGTAGATCACCATGTGCTGGTTGGAGAAGCTCCAGCCCATCATCTGGTGGAAGGTTTCGGTGCCGGGCACGCTCGCGCGCCGCGTCATCTCGTAGCCCAGGATGGTGGGCTTCGGGATGCCGGAGATGCCATCCGGCCCACCCGTCCAGTCCGTCAGGTTGATCAGCAGAAGACGGATGATCTCGCCGAAGCCGAGCGTGACGATGGCCAGATAATCACCCCGCAGGCGCAGTACCGGAAAGCCCAGCAAAAAGCCGAAGAGCGCAGCGGCAGCCCCCGAGAGAGGCAGCGCCTCCCAGAAGCTCCAGCCCGCCCAGTGGTAGAGCAGCGCATAGGTGTAGGCGCCGACCGCATAAAAGCCCACGAAGCCGAGATCCAGCAGGCCGGCGAAGCCCACGACGATGTTGAGCCCCAGCGCCAGCATCACGTAGATCAGCACGACGGTGGCGATATCCACCTGATTGCGGCTGCCGAAGAAGGGCCAGATGATGGCCACGAGGATGGCCAGCAGGATCAGCCAGCGTTGGGCCTTGGAAGAGGTGTGATCGAATTTCAGCCCGCCCACGGTGGGCACCTTCAGCGTGCCCACCAGCCCTTTGAGCGTGGGCTTGGCCATCTGGAAGACGAAAACGAGTGCACAGGCTAGCAACACCCAGCCCCAGTGCGTGTCCAGTCGGGTACGGCCGCCTTCGCGAACCAGTTGCAGGCCGAGCACGGGCGCCGTCAGCACGGCGGTGGCAAGCGAGGCGATGAGGGCGTTTTGCAGACGGGTGTGCATCAGACTTTCTCCACCTCGGGCTTGCCCAACAGGCCACTGGGACGAAAGAGCAGGATCAGGATGAGCAGGCCAAAAGCCACGATGTCCTTGTATTGCGAGGAGATGTAGGCTGCTGCGAAGGTTTCCGACAGCCCCAGCAGCACGCCGCCCAGCATCGCGCCCGGAATGCTGCCGATGCCGCCCAGCACCGCAGCGGTGAAGGCTTTGATGCCGGCGATGAAGCCGATGAAGGGATTGAGCTTGCCAATGGTGATGGCGATCAGCACGCCGCCCACGGCCGCGAGGATCGCCCCCAACATGAAGGTGAAGGAGATGACGCGGTTCGTGTCGATGCCGAGCAGCCGGGCCATCTGCATGTCTTGAGAGCAGGCCCGTGAGGCGCGTCCCATGCGCGAGTGGCGGATGTAGAAGGCCAAGGCGGCCATCAGCACCACGGTGACGGCGATGATCAGGATGCGCGACCAGGCGAGCGTCACTTCAAACTCGCCGATCGGGATCTGGATGGCGCCGGAAATGAGCGAGGGCACGGCCACGTCGCGGGCGCCCTGACCGAGGGCCACCCAGTTTTGCAGGAAGATCGACATGCCGATGGCGGAAATCAGCGCCACGAGTCGTGGCCCGCCGCGTACTGGACGGTAAGCGATGCGCTCGACGCTGATGCCGTAGACGGCGGTGACGGCCATCGCCACGGCCAGCATCAGCGCGATCAGGAGCGGCACCGGCAGGCCGCTCTGGGTGCCGATGGCCGAGAGGGTGATCAGGCCCACATAGGCGCCGATCATGTAGATCTCGCCGTGGGCGAAGTTGATCATGCCGATGATGCCGTAGACCATCGTGTAGCCGATGGCGATCAGCGCATAGATGGCGCCGAGTGACAGGCCGTTGAAGATTTGCTGGATGATCTGGGGCAACTGTTCGGACATAAACCTTGGGGCCAGGGTGAGGCCGGTACGTGGGCCACGCTCAGGGCTTGCCGGGTAAGGCTGCCAGCGGTGGGCCGGGATGGACAAGGTGGCGCTCAGGGCAGGATGGGGCTGGCGCCGGTCACGCGGAAAGGGTGGCCGCAGATGCCCTGGCGCGCGTGTCATGCCTTGTGGGCTGGCAGCACGTGCCTGTCGGCAGGGCGCTTATTCTAGAGCGTGTCGTGCGTGGGGATGCATCCGTGCATCAGCAGGCAACGCATCACTTGCTCCCAAGGGTGTCGGACGACAACCCTGGGCACCCTGGCGGCCGTTGTGTTCTGTCTGGCCCAGGTTGCGATGAGGGGCAATCCGTGAGGGGACGCGGCCTCTCATCGTGCCTGGGCCGGTTGCCGTGGCAGAGGGGACTACTTGGCGGCAGGCGACTTGCTGCCGTCCTTGTGCCACGAGAACACATCGTAGGGGTAGCTGGTCAGGTCGCCCTGCTGGTTCCAGGTGAGCTTGCCGACCGGCGTGTTGATGGCGTTGGCGCGCAGGTAGGCGGCGACCTTTTCGGGGTCATCGCTGCCAGCGCCCTTGATGCCATCGACGATGGCCTGTACGGCCGAGTAGGCCGAGAGCTGGAACGCACCGCTCGGGTCACGCTTCTTGTCCTTGAAGGCTTGCACGATGGCGGCATTGGCCGGATCGGTGGAGAAGTCACGCGGCAGCGTCACCAGCATGCCTTCGGCGGCATCGCCGGCGATGGCGTTGATGTCAGGATTGCCGGCGCCTTCAGGCCCCATGAAGCGGGCCTTCACGCCCTGCTCGGCAGCCTGGCGGAGCAACAGGCCCATTTCCGGGTGGTAGCCGCCGTAGTAGACGAAGTCCACGCCCTGGCTGCGCAGCTTGGTGATGATGGCCGAGTAGTCGGTGTCACCGGCGTTGATGCCCTCGAACATCACAGGCTTGGTGCCGCCCTTGGTCAGCTCGTCACGCACGGCGGCGGCGATGCCTTGGCCATAGGACTGCTTGTCGTGCAGCACCGCCACTTTTTTCGGCTTGGCCTGCTCCAGGATGAATTTGGCGGCCGCCGGGCCTTGCTGGTCGTCACGACCGGTGACACGGAAGATGTACTCGTAGTTCTTGCCGTCGGTGAGCGCCGGCGCGGTGGCCGACGGGGTCAGCATCAGGATGCCTTCGTCGTCATAGATCGGGGCGGCCGCGATGGTGGCGCCCGAGCAGACGTGGCCGACGACGAAATCGATGTCTTCATTGACCACACGGTTGGCCACGACCGGGCCTTGCTTCGGCTCGCAGCCATCGTCGATGACCACGGCCTTGAGCTTGCGGCCGTTGACGCCGCCTGCGGCATTGATCACTTCGATGGCCGTATCGACGCCTTCTCGCACCATCGCGCCATACTGGGTGACAGGGCCGGTGGTGGGGCCGGCGACGGCAATGCGCAGATCGTCGGCGGCCATGGCGGCGGTGGCGCCCAGGGTGCCGGCCAGGGCCAGCGCGGAAGCAACAGCAGTCAAGCGGAATTTCATCAGGATGACCTCGTGATGTTGGGAGGCAGGCAACGGTCAGGTGCCGAAGCGAGGTGGCCGACCGGATGCGTGCCGGGTTGGGGCCGGCTTGCGCTACAAGGCGGCAGTGTGCCTCTCATCTTGCGCAGGGAACCGGATAGCGGATGAATATATATCAGCCGGCGCTGGTTTTCATGAGGGTTGAACCGGATGGTGCTGTCTGGAAACCCTTGTTTTGTCAGGGATAACCCCAGTGCTTCCGTGGTGTGCGGGGCAACGTGTGGACGAACGAGTGCATGACACGTGCTTCAAACAGCCAGAAATCAAGCAGCTTGAAAGCATGGCCTGCCACCACACCCTTGGTGTGGCAACGGGCATGGCTGCCTGGATGTCGGGCCCCCGCGTGTTGGGCACCCGCGTCTTTTCAGGCGGGGTGCTCGGGGGTGGGCTTGGGGGAGGCCGTGTCCGGCTGCCCGCTTGGTACCGATGCCGTGTCGGTGCTGGCGGTGGTTGCGGTTGCCGCGGGGGCATCCGTGTCCTGTTGATGGCTGTCCGTGGCGTCACTGGCGGGCGCGTGTGCCTCGTCCTCTGATGAGGCAGCGGCACTGAGGGCCAGGGCGACGGCAGCCGCAGCGGCGGCGGCCGCTTCCTCGGGCGAGATGTCGCTCGCGCTCTCTTCCTCGGTGGGGGGCGTCACATCGTCAGGCGCCGAGGTGGCCAACGGCGCATCGGCGCGCGGATCCATTTCCATCGCCACGGGTGAAACCTGATCGGTGGCCAGGTGGAAGGGGCTGCGGTCTTCCTGCGGCACCGGGGGATCATGACGCATCCGGTACCAGACGAAGAAGACGAGTACGGCGGTCATCACGGCGATGCTGCGCGGGAAACCATCCGGCCCGAGGCGTTGCATGGCCATACTGCTGATGATCGGCCCGAGTGCGGCACCGACACCGTGCAGCAGCAGAAGGCCGCGCGTGGCCTCCAGCGCTTCGTGCGCCGGAAAGCGGTCGGCGGTCTGGGCCACGGCCATCGCGTAGATCGAAAACACGAAGCTGCCCATCAGGAAGGAGAGCGCGATGTAGTCGTTGGGCGTGGCATCGCCGCCCAGCCATCGGTCGAGCATGCTGAGCGCATACATGGTGACGGTGGTGCCCAGCGCCACGGCGATCAGCACCTCGCGGCGATCGCGGTGGTCGGAGAGCCAGCCGATGGGCCACTGCATCAGCGCTCCACCGAAGATGGCGGCGGCCGTGAAGTTGGCGATCTGGATGTCGGTGAAATCAAGCGCCCGGCCGTAGATCGGGGTCAACGCCCAAAAGGCACCCAACACCAGGCCCGAGCAGAAGGCACCGGCCACGCCGGATGGTGTGCGCTTGGCCAGCGTCTTCATCGACAGCGACGGTGCATTCACGGGCAATGGCTGCGGCACCGGCGTGAGCGCAATGGGCAAGAGGCCCAGGCAGAAGAGGATGGCGGCGATGGCAAAGGATTCGAGCGCGCTCGCGCCGTGGATCGTGATCAGGTATTGGCCTGCTGCCACGGCCACGAGGCTCACCATCATGTAGACGGCAAAAATGCTGCCCTGTGTGCCGGGATTTTGCTGACTGCGTTCGTTGAGCCAGCTCTCGATCACCATGTAGATGCCCATCAGCGCCAGACCGTTGAAGACACGCAGCACGAGCCAGACCCACGGGTCGACGAAGAGGCCGAAGGAGAGTGTGACGACGGCCGACAGCGCCGCAAAGCTGGCGAAGCAGCGCACATGGCCCACGCGCTTGATCAGGATCGGGCAAACCCACGAGCCGGCAATGTAGCCGCTGTAATAGCCCGACATGATGAGACCCAGCATGAAATTGCTGAAGCCTTCCGACACACCGCGCAAACCGATCAGGATGCCGAGCAGACCGGAGCCGACGACCAGCGTGCCCATGCCGATCAGGAGGGAGGAAATTGACCAGATCGAGCGCAGCATGGGTGACAGCAGGGGAAAAACGCGCGAAGAAAGGCTTGCGTCCATCATAGCAAAGGACGGCATGCACGGATGTTAGGGTTTTTTGATGTGGTGTGCTTCAGACACCTGCACGCGGGGGATGGTTGGTTGCCGCCCGGCGATGGAAGGAAAGGGCGCCGGGGCGGCTGTGGTTTTCAGATCAGGGGGCGGCCTTGGCGCCTTCAGGCAGTGTCGTGAAACTGCCGGCCCCGATGGTCAGTGCCTCGTCTGGCTTGAACCATTTTCTGAAGGCACGGTTCACGTCGTCGAGGCTCAGCTTGGTCAGCTTCTCGTCATAGTCTGCCCAGCGCTGCATCGTGTCACCCCAGAACAGGTTGGTGCCGAGCAGGTTGGCCACATTGGCTTCACCCGACAGATATTGTCGGCGAAGTGCCTGCAGTGCGCTGCGGGTGGCGTCCAGCTCCTCTTGCGTGAAACCGTTTTTCAGCACTTGCCGGATTTCGTCCTTCAGTGCGGCGTCGAGGCGAACGAGGTTGGTGGGAGCCAGGATCGCGCGGATGCTGATCATCGCGTTTTCTTCCCGGCGGGCAGCCGACAACGACGAGTAGGCACCGTAGCTGATGCTTTCCTGCTCACGCAGACGGTTGGAAATCCGCGTGCCCGAATTGCCGCCCAGCAGCCGGATCGCCATCGACAGCGCCGGGTAATCGGGGTGGTCTTCCGAGATCGGGATGTTGCGGCTTTGCACGTAGACGGCATTGGCCTTGTCGGGCACCGTCAGGAATTCCTTGCCGGCAGGCAGGCCGTGATAGGGCTTCTTGATCCGCTCATAGGCTTGGGGGCTTTTCCAGTCGCCCAGCAGCGTGTCGAGCCGGGCGGCCAGCGCCTTCGGGTCGAAGTTGCCCACCGCACTGAGTTGGCCGTGCGAGGCACCGGCAAAATCCTGCCAGAAGCGGGCCATTCGGGCCGGGGTATGTGCGCGGATGTCGGCGCTCAGCTCGTCGAGTGTGCGGTGGTGGCGCGGGTCCTCCTTGGGGTAGGCATGCTGGCGCGCAGCCAGTGCCTGGGCCACCATCGTGTCGGGCTGCTGGCGCTGCGCGGCGATGCCGGCCAGCACCTGGGCCTGCCGCTCCTTGAAGATGTCTTCCGGAAACACCGGTTCACGCAGCGCACTCACGGCCAGTGTCAGGGCGTCGTCCAGATGCTTGGCCGGCACGCTCAGGCTCATTTCCACGCCTTCGGCATTGCCATCCACGTTCAATTGCGCATCCAGCGCGCGCAGCTTGTCCTCGAAAGCCTGGCGGGGCAGGTCACGGGTGCCCGAGAGCAGCATCGTGCTGATGCCGTCGGCCTCACGCCAGCGGCCCGACAGGTTCTGCAGGTTGCCCCATTGAAGGCTCAGGTTCAGGTGAACACGGTCGCCCTTCACCTGGCGGGGCAGCAGCGCGTATGTCAGGCCGTTGCCCAGCTGACCGAGCTGGGTGCGTTCGGTGATGCTTTGCGGCGTCAATTCGACATCGGCCTTGAAGGCATCGGCCTGCTTCCACGGGTGATCCTTCAGGAGGGCTGCGATGTCGGGGCGGCTCGGGTTGGGCGCGCGCACGGGTTTTTCGGTGGGCAGATACCAGGCAAGCGTGCGGTTGCTCTGCACGAGCCAGCGCCGGCCGGCGGCTCGGATTTCGTCCAGCGTCATCGTCTCCACCCAATCGGGCTGGGCAAAGAGCAGTCGCCAGTCGCCCTGGGCCACGGCTTCGGTCAGCGCCATCGCCAGCTCATCCGGGGCATCTTGCAGCCGCTGCATGTAGTTCTTCACGTCCTGCTTGCTGCGATCGAGCGATGCCTGGCTGAGGGGCAGCTCTTCTTCCACCACCTGGCGTACCGCTTCCCACACGGCCTGTTGTTGCTTGGCATCCGAGAGCGTGGTGCTCAGCACGAGCATGCCGGGGTCGAACAGGTCAGTGGTGGAGGCGCCCACGCGCACGGCCAAGCCTGATTTGACCAGTTTCTGATAAAGCGGGCCGTCCGGCTCGCGGGTCAGCATCAGGGCGAGCATCGACAAGGCCACCGTGTCACGCTCGGCGCCGGCGGGGGTGTGATAGCCCACCAGCATCAGCGGCACACCGCCCGCGCGGCGCAGCACCACTTCGCGCTCCCCCTGTTGGGTGGGGTCGAGGGTGTAGGGCTGCGGAATGGGGGTGGCCGGGCGGGGAATGGCCCCAAAAGCCTGATTCACCGCTTGCAGTGTTGATTGGGTATCGAACTTGCCGGTGATGATCAGCACGGCGTTGTCGGGCCGATAATACTGCTGGTAGAAGGCTTGCAGGTTGGCGGGCGAGACGGTGTCCAGATCGGACTCCACGCCGATCACCGATCGGCCGTAGGGGTGAAAGCCATAGGCCGTGTTCATCAGCTGCTGGTACAGCACGGTGCTGGGGCGGTTTTCACCGGCCTGCATCTCGTTGATCACCACCGGGCGCTCACTCTTCAGCTTGGCCGCATCGATGCGGATGTTCGTCATCGTGTCGGCCAGCCACCCCAGCATCCAGTCGCGCGTGCTGTCGCTTGCGTTGAACTCACCAAAATAATTGGTGCGGTCGTACCAGGTGGTGCCGTTCCATTCGATGCCGCGACGGGTCAGCTCCTTTTTGGGGTCGGGCGTTTTGGCCGTGCCCTTGAACAGCATGTGCTCCAGCAGATGCGCCATGCCGGCCTCGCCCGGCCCTTCTTGACGGGAACCGACTTTATAGGTGAGGTTGATCGTGATCGTGGGCTTGGATTCATCCGGCCCCAACAGCACGGTGAGCCCGTTTTTCAGCCGGTATTCGGTGATGCCGGCGATCTGGGTGATTTCATGGATGCCCGCCAGGACTGGCTTGCCCGCCACGGTGGGCGAGACGGCCGGCACGGG
Organism: Lautropia sp.; assembly: GCA_030532895.1. Lineage (GTDB taxonomy): Bacteria > Pseudomonadota > Gammaproteobacteria > Burkholderiales > Burkholderiaceae_E > Lautropia. The sequence continues at coordinate 8,689 of JAUNKF010000019.1, forward strand.
CCGATCGGTGGTCGCTTCCTTGGCCTGGAGCAGCGGGCTCGTGAAGCCGAGCGACAGGCAAAGCCCCAGCAACAGGGCGTGCAACGGGCGTTTGCCTGGCATGGGGGTATGGCGGGTATCAGCGGACAACATCGACAGGGACATGAGGCAGAGGAGACGGAAGCGTCTGAAAACAGGGAAACGAAAACTCTACCAGAGGGGGCGGCCGTTTTGGGTGTCGGAGGCTGGATGGTGGATGGGGGCGTTGGTCGGGAGGTAAGGTTGTGGCGCGGGGGCAAGGTTGTCATGACCAGATGCTGCTGAGCAACGCTGCCCACGTTGCTTTAACGTGGTGACGACGTGTGATGAAACAGCGCTTGCCGGCTGTGCCGCATCAGTATGGCGAGAAACGCCTGCAAGGCGGCATTGCCGTTGGCGGGTCGGCTGCGCACGATGATTTCCACACGCCCCGGCTCGGGCAGAAGCCGGTTGCTCAGTTGGGTGCAGGGAATCAGTCCTGCCGCTTCCACCTGGCTTTGCGGCAGGGCCGTGATGCCGAGGCCCGCAAACACGGCGGCGCTCACGTTGGCGTAGCTTTGCCCTTCATACACCACCTGGGTGGTGATGCCTTGCCGGTGCAGCCGTTGCAGCAGCCGTGGCCGATACGCACAGCCTTCATGAAAGAGGATCAGCGGCAAGGGCGCATCCCCATCCCAGGAAAAGCCCGCGCCGCGCGCCCAGACCAGCGGCTCGCGCCAGAGCAGGCGGGCACCGGGGGCGCGTGCCGTGCCCTGCAAGTGTTTCTGCAAGCTCACGTCCAGAGTGCCCGCTTCCAGCCGCTGGGCCAGGCGCATCGAAAAATCAGACACGGCCTGCACTTCACAACCTGGATGCGCTGCCTTGAACTGGCTGAGCAGCGTGTTCAGCCAACTGACATTGATGTCGTCCATCACCCCTACCCGGATGCGTCCCTGAATGGCAGGCTTTTGCAGGCTCTGCCAGGCTTCATCCACCATCGACAGGATGCGCCGCGCGTGCGGGAGCAAGCGTTGGCCCGCTTCGGTCAGGCCCGCGACATGGCCGCGCGAGCGAATGAAGAGGCGCTCGCCGAACACCTCTTCCAGATTGCTGATCTGGCGGCTGAGCGCCGTCTGGGTGCGCTGCCGTTCACCGGCCGCGCGCGTGAAGCTGCGGTGCTCGGCAATCAGCAGGAAGGAGCGGAGCTGGTCGAGGGTGAGTTGTCTGAGTTGGGGCGCCATGTTGGGAGCAGGGGCAATAGGGGTCGCCCTCAATAGGGCATTCAATAAGGCAATGGAGAGCGTTCCGGGAGATGATGGTCGAGTAATGCGTCCATATTGTTATGGTGAACAAGAAGTCATTTTACTCATGAATGGGGGGTCAATAGACTGCAGGGGTAGCAAGTGCCATCCGCTTGATGTCATGAAGACGGAAGCATCGTGCCTGACGGTGCTTTTCTGCGTGTGGCACCTTGTCTGCCCACGGTTTGGGACGGTGCGAGGACGAATAAGTGCCTGACACGCTCAAGAGAAAGACGTCAGAAAGGGAAGCCGATGTTGTCTACCGTTTTGCCGGTTTTTCTGGTCATCCTGGTCGGCTATCTGGTTGGCCGACGCATGAGCTTCGATGCTCAAGCTGAAAAACTCATCAATCACTATGTGTTGTTCGTGGCTTTGCCGTGCCTGCTTTTCTTGCCCATCGCCAAGGCAGAGCCAGCCGATTTGGCCAATTGGCCTTTTACTTGGGCAACTTTGCTGGGTATTGCGGGCGCTTATGGTTTTGGGTGGGTGCTGGCTCGAAAGCAGGGCATTCAGGCGCCCCGTTCCGCATTGGTGGGTATGGCGTCCTGTTATGGCACAACGGGTTTCATGGGCGTGCCGATCCTGTTGGCCACCTTTGGCGAGCAGGCTGCTGTTCCTGCCGCCATTGCCACGGTGCTGCACAATGTGCCGGCCATCATGGCGGTCATCATCACCCATGATCTCTGTCAGGAGACCAAAGGCTCTCGCTGGGCGGTGATTGGGCGGGCGGGAGGGACGGTTCTGCGTAATCCGCTGGTGGTGGCTGTCTTGGCAGGCGCCTGCTTTTCGTTGCTGGGTGTTCCGGTGCCTGAACCTGTCGAGCATTTTGCCCGTTTCCTGGGAGCCGCAGCAGGGCCAACTGCCCTGTTCGCGTTGGGTTTGGGCTTGTCGCGGCTTCAGTTTGGTCAAGAGGCGATTCGGGCGCATGCAACGCAGGTTTTTCCGGTCATGGGCATCAAGTTGTTGATTCAGCCCTTGCTGACGCTCCTTTTACTGCTCGCCTTTGGGAGTCAGTCTTCTGATATCTGGTTCATCACGGCGCTGGTGATGGCAGCGCAGCCGATAGGCGCAGGTGCTTATGTATTTGCCCGCCAATACGATTATTTTGGTACGGCGTCTTCGATTGCGATTCTGTTGTCACTGCTGGTTGGGGTGTTCAGCTTGTCAGCTCTTTTGTCATGGTTGGCATCCTGAACGGGTGGGCGCTGCTTGCCACGGCTGCCCTGATGGTCTCGGTAGCCATGCGCGCCGTGATGGGCGTCTTGGCCCGGATGCTGTCGGCGGATCTTGGGGTCATGGAACAGGTGGCGTTACGTTGCCTGTTTGGGGCGATGATACTTGGCTGCGTGTTCTGGCGGCGTATCAGTTGGCGTGGGATCTGTCAGGCGCCGGCAAGGGATGTTGGGCTATTGGTGTTGCAAAAACAGCACGCCAAAAGCGTGCTGTCAAAAGCAAACGTATATGCGTTTGCGAGCACCCCGGCCTTAAGGCCGGGGCATGGCTTGTTGCGCGGTATCAGGCGCGTTGTGCGCCGCTGGCGGGCAGCGTCTGTTCGCTGCTGGCGCGCAGGCCCAGCACCACTTGCCAGGCGAAGGCGGCGGCGCCGACGATGAAGACCACGTCACCGATCGTGCGCACCCAGCGCAGCGTGTGGATGATCGGGGTCTGCTCGACGAATTCGGCACTGCGTGCCCACCACAGGCCGACGCTGATCGAGGCGTGTGCCTGGATGATGCCGATGGGCAGCAGGCTGGTGAAGAGCATCAGCGCGAGACCACCGTTCAGGCAGACGAAGCAGGTCATCATCAGCTTCTGGTTCAGCTCAAGCTGGGGGCGGATGTAACGCAGCACCATCAGTGAGAAGCCCAGCGCCAGGAAACCATACACCCCGAAGAGGGCGGCGTGGCCGTGGTTCGGCGTGGTGTTCAGGCCCTGCAGGTAGTAGAGCGAGATCGGTGGGTTGATGAGGAAGCCGAAGACGCCGGCGCCCACCATGTTCCAGAACGAGACGGCGATGAAGAACATCAGTGGCCAGCGCATCGGCTGCATCCAGAGTGTCTTGTGCTGCACCGTCCAGTTCTCGAAGGCGTCGTAGCCAAGCAGCACGAGCGGCACCACTTCGAGGGCCGAGAACATGGCGCCCACGGCGGTGATCGGGGTGGTGGTGCCCGAGAAGTACAGGTGGTGGAAGGTGCCCGGGATGCCGCCGATCAGGAACAGCATGGCAGCGAGCAGGCTGGCGGTGGTGGCGGTGTGCTTGCTGACCACGCCCAGGTTGTAGAAGACGAAGGCAACCGAGCAGGTGGCGAACACTTCAAAGAAGCCTTCCACCCACAGGTGAACCACCCACCAGCGCCAGTATTCCATGATCGACAGGTGCGTGTGCTCGCCGTAGAACAGGGCGGGGGCATAGAAGATGCCGATGGCTGCGGCGGCCATCGTGAAGAGTACCAGAAGGCTCTTGTCGCCGGGCGCTTTCAGCGCCGCGTGGATGCCGCGCAGCATCAGGATCAGCCACAGCACGAGGCCGATGAAGAGCGCAATCTGCCAGAGGCGCCCGATTTCGACGAATTCATAGCCCTGATGGCCGAACCAGAAATTCAGGTGCGAGGCCATCCAGCCTTTGAGTGCCACGAATTGGCCCCCGAAAGAACCGACCACGACGACGATCAGCGCCCAGAACAGCACGTCGACGCCCAGTTTCTGGTAGGCAGGATCCTTGCCGCCGTTGATGATCGGCACGAGGAAGAGGCCCGCGGCCAGAAAGCCGGTGGCAATCCAGAAGATGGCGGCCTGGATGTGCCAGGTACGCACGAGCGTGTAGGGCAGCCAGTCGGCCACGGGAATGCCGTAGAACTCCTGGCCTTCCACCGTGTAGTGGGCGGTGAAACCACCCAGCAGCACCTGCACGAGAAAGAGTGCCCCCACCACGAGCAGATATTTGCCGAGGGCTTTTTGCGACGGGGTGAGCTTGATCAGCGTGAGCGGATCCTGCTTGGGCGCTTCGACCTCGATGTGCTGCTGGTGCGTGAAGAAGGCCCAGATCCAGATCACGATGCCCACACCGAAGATCAGCGTCACGACCGAGGCAATCGACCAGATCACGTTTTCAGGCGTGGGCTCGTTGCCGATCAGCGGTTCGTGCGGCCAGTTGTTCGTGTAGGTCACGTCCAGCCCCGGCCGGTTGGTGGAGGCCGCCCAGGCCGACCAGAAGAAGAAGGCGTTCAGCTTGGCCCGCTGCTCGGGGCTGGCCAGCGTGTTCTCCTTCATCGCATAGGCTTCGCGTGTCTTCTTGTAATCGGGGTGATCACTGAAGAGCTTGTCGTAGTAGGCGGCTGCGGCTTCGATCGAGCGAATCCGGTCATCCGACAGCGTCACGCGACCGGTGGCCGCATCGTAGGTGTTGGTGCGGAAGGCTTTTTTCGAGTCGTAGGTGAGGGTGGCCTGATCACGCTCGGGCAGCTCGTTGAAGTTCTTGCCGTAAGCGCGTTGGGCCTGCTGGTCGAGCCAGCCCAGCACCTCGCGGTGGATCCAGTCGGCCGTCCAGTCGGGGGCCTGATAGGCGCCGTGCCCCCAGACCGAGCCGATCGACATGCCGCCGATGCCTTGCCAGGCACTCTGGCCATCGTAGATGTCTTGTTCGGTGTAGATCACCTTGCCGTCTTCACTGACGAAGGCGCTCGGGATCGGCGGGCGTTCGTTGTACACCTCCTTGCCGAAATAGCCGAGCACGGTGAACGAACCGATCAGGATAATCGCGAGGATTATCCAAAGTCGCTTGTACTCTTTCATGATGAACTGTCCTTGGATAGATGCCGTGAGGGTCTCCATCCGACAGGCATCGCTGTGCAGCGTGTGAGCGGCGCGGCTGGCAACGCTGTGGCATGGGCCGGGAGACCCCCTCCTGGCCATTGTCACCGCTCGCTTCTTTGGCACGATTGATGGATGTCAATTCACGCCAAGTGCCTGAAAATAATAGAGATAATGAGATTTATTATTTATGGTTCATCATGAGCCTGAATATCAGGGCGGTGCGCTTGTTGGGGCCCGCTCGGGGTGGCGGGCCTGGTGGGGGGCGCGTTTGCTTGGGCATCAGTTGACGGCGCGCTCGATCATCCGGCTCAGCTGATAGCTCACGCAGGTGTCGATGAACACGCCGGCGGCAGCCTGGCGTTCCGGCTCGGTCGAGTCGAGGTCGATGCGGCCGGTGGAGTCCCAGTAGTCCACCATGTCGAAGCGGCGCAGCATGGGCTGTTCGTGGGAATTCATCGTCCAGCGGATGTACTGGCGGTAGTCGTTGGTGCGATAAAGCGCTTCGTATTGCGGGTGGTAAGGTAGATCGACCACGATGGTGTCGATGCGCTGTTTGCGAAGCTGGGCCAATCCCTTGTCCAGTGCGCGGGCCACGCGGCCGGGGGGCTGGCCGCGGCTCACGTCGCTCAGGCCCAGGTTCCAGATGACCAATGCCGGTTTTTTGGGCAGGATCTGCTTGCCGATCAGCGTGGCCTGCTCGGCCACCGTGCTGTGCGGCTTGCCCATCGATTCCACTTTCAGGCGTTGTTGTGCGAGTTCGCCCAGATCCTGGCTCAAGCGGCTTTGCAGCCGCTGGATCAGTGGCATGCGCTGTGCCTCTGTTTTGGCACGGGTGCTGCTGCCGGGCCAGAGGGTTTTGCGGTTGTTGACGGCTTCCGCGCCCAGCATGATGACCAGCACATCGTGCTGGTTGCGCACGAGCGCGCCCGATAGGCCGGGCAGCTTGATGGCGGGGGGCTGCAAGGAGGCCGGCACCTGACAATGGCGCACCTGTTTGGCATCGTCATCCGTATCGGGGGCGGCGGGGGGACGGCTGGCGGGCGCATCGGGCGTGCCACGGGGCTGGGCAGGCAGTCCGCTCTCAGGAATGGGCACGGGTTTGGCCGATTCCGTGGGGGCGGCAGGCGGCATGGCACGGGCAGGGCTTTCTGCTGGCGGAGCCGACGCTGGTGCCTTGGGGGGAAGGGCTGTAGGGGCGCCCGGGTCGGTGTTCGGGTCGTCGTCTGGCGGCGCGGCAGGGGGGCGCAGATGGTCCATCGAGGGCGGGTGTTCCGCCTTGAACCCGGCTTCAGGGCCGCCTTCAGGGCCGTGGTCGGCCTGGGCAGATGCCGACCATAGTGCGCTGCTCACCAGCAGGGCTGACAGGGCAGAGGCCGAGCCCTTCGTGCTGGCCGATGCGATGGGCCGGGGGCGGCAGAACAGGCGGGGGGAAGGGCAATCAATGTTCATGGGAACCTCGGCCGGTCGCGGGAGAGGTGGAAGACGGTGCAGACACGGCGGGCGTGTCGGCGGCTGGTGTCGGGGCGATGGCGGGGGGCGCAGAGGGCGGCTGAGGGCGCGTGCTGGCGGCGCGGCTGCGGGTGCGATACCAGTGCAGTTGCGAGGCCAGCGCCGTCATCAGTGTGAGGCCACCAAAGACCACGACCAGTTGCATGGGCAGGCTTCGGCCAAATTCCACCAGCACGAAATGTGCAAGGAACGAGAGTGAAATGCCCAGGCAGAAGATGTAGAGCGAGTGCTGCCCGCAGCGGATGACGGGCTGGGCGAGCTTCGATGAGAGGAGTCGGGCGTTGGGGCGGACGAAGTGCGCCACCAGATAGGCCACGGCCAGGAAGTGCAGGACGCGGGCCGGCCCCATGTTGGTCTTGTCGATCGGGTACAGCCATGAATAGACGAGGGGCTTGGTGATCTCGTCAATGGCAGGCACGCGCCAGCCAATGGCGATGACGGCGGCAAAGATCAGGTAGGCGACACAGACCCAGGCCAGCCACGGGCGCCATGTCATCCAGGCAGGTGATTGGCCACGGACGCTGGCGCACAGGGCGCCGATCACGAACAGCAGTTGCCAGCCCAGCGGATTGAAGTACCAGAGGTGGCCATCGTCATAAATCGGAAAGGCCCATTGGTATTGCTGCACGCCCCACCACAGGGCGAGCGAGAGCAGCAGGGTGAGCAGCCGTGAGACACGCATCAGCACAAGGATGAGCGGGATACCGGCCAGCAGCACGATGTACATCGGCAGCACGTCGAGGTTCACGGGCCGGTAGCGCAGGATCAGGGCATCGATGATCGACTGCATCGGGTCGTTGAGGAAGACGGCGACGTTCAGCTCGTCGAGAAAGCCGGCCTGCCCGAACCGCATCGTCACCCAGAGGATCTGCCCGATGAAGAAGATGAAGACGAGGATGTGGGCGGCATAGAGCTGCCAGACCCGTTTGGCCACCTGCACGCTCATGTAGAGAAAGCCGCCCTTGTCGAGGGTGGCGCCGTAGACCATGGCCGCCGTGTAGCCGGAAATGAAGACGAAGATCTCGGTGGCGTCGCTGAAACCGAAATTCCGGAAGGTCAGGTTGCCGATGTAGCTGGAGGGGATGTGGTCGATGAAGATGAACCACAGGGCCAGGCCGCGAAAGAAGTCCAGGCGCAGGTCGCGTCCACCGGGCGCTCGGGTGGGCGCGGCAGCAGCGGCGGCAGCGGGTGGTGCAGCGGATTCGGTGCGACTCATGGGGATGTGTCCGGCGGAACAGAAGGGGAACGGCGGCAGGGCACCCGCCAGGCCGCGCGCCTACACGGCGCAGCCCATCGATGCCCGGTCGGGCCGGCCCGGATCGCATCCTCCGAGCGGCAACCCGTCATTCTAGGACGCCTGCGGGTTGGTGGGGGGCAGAGAAATGCTGCTCTGATGTCGGATATCCCGGTGTGCCTGAGGCGGGAGCTTTACCCAACTTTACAAGGGCTTCAACGAGGCTTGACGGGGCAAACGCAGAATCTCTTCCGATTCGTTCAACAGGAAACAGGAGTTTTTCATCATGAAGATCAAGACACTGATTGCTTCGCTGCTTCTCGGTACGGCCACGATGGCGATGGCTGGCCCCAGCCATCTGTTTGGTCTCAGCCCTTTTGGTGATGGCCCGATGCAGGGCGGCCGGATGGCTGGTGTGCCCAAGGCGGGCCAGTTGGTGGATGGCGCACCCAAGGCCGGGCTGGATGCCGAGCAGGCGAAAGCGGCAGCCGAGCGCCGGGCGCAATGGATGGCTCACGAGATGACGCGCCGTATCGAGCGCGTGGTGCGTTCGGTGGATGGCACGCCCGAGCAGGCGGACAAGGCTTCGGCCATCGCCAAGGCGGCTTTCGACGATCTGCGGCCGTTGCGTGAACAGGTGTTCAAGCTCGATGAGCGGGCACGTGAGCTGTTCAAGGCGCAGCGTATCGACAAGACGGCGTTTTCTGCCCTGCGTGTGGAGCGCCAGAAGCTGAGTGATGCGATCTCCCAGCGTTCGCTCGATGCGTATGTGGAGATTGCGGCGCTCTTCAGTGCCGAGCAGCGCGAGAAGCTCGCTGAGCGGATGGGGCGGGGCATGAAGGGGGGCAAGCATCATGGCGACAAGGCACACCGTCGCGGTGGGCGCCACGACGAGCATGGCGTTCACCGGCGTGGCCCGCGTGAAGGCGAACCGGCCCAAGCGGCCGAGGGCGGCAAGCGCTGATCTGTTTGAACCGGACTGACCTGCGTTATGCTGACATCATTTCTTTCGGGATGATGTCCGGCATGAGGAGTTTCGAGCAGTGATGAGCGCTGACATTCTGTTGATCGATGATGACCGACGGCTGGCTGACATGGTCGTGCGCTACCTCCGGCAGTCGGGTTTCCGTATGGAACATCGTGAAACGGGACAGGCGGGCTTGCAGTATCTGGCTGAGCAGGGGGCTAGCCTCGTGCTGCTGGATTTGATGCTGCCGGATGCGGATGGGCTGGATCTGTGTCGCCAGATTCGTCAGATGCCGGGGCCGTTGGGGCTGGTGCCGGTGCTGATGCTGACGGCGCGTGGCGACACGATGGATCGGGTCGTGGGCCTGGAAGTGGGGGCCGACGATTATCTGCCCAAGCCTTTCGAGCCGCGTGAATTGTTGGCGCGGGTTCGGGCGCTGCAGCGGCGGGCGACTCAGCAGATCCCGCTGCCGTCTCCGATGATCATGAGCACGCCGCCGGCCGAGGTTCTGGTGCTGGATGATTTGAGTATCGATGTCAGTGCCCGTGAGGTGCGCGTGGCCGGTGAGCCGAGAACGCTCACCGGCTACCAGTTCGACTTGCTGCTCGCGCTGGCTCGTCATGCGGGGCGGGTGTTGTCGCGTGAGCGGTTGATGGATCTGGTCAAGGGTGAACAGCTCGAAGCGTTCGACCGTTCGATCGATGTGCATGTGGGCAAGATCCGGCAGGCCATCGAGGCGGATTCACGGCAGCCCAAGCGCCTGCTGACGGTGCGCGGGGTGGGCTACGTGCTGGCGCGTCCGCGAGAGAACGCGGCTCAGGCACCGGGCGTGGTGGATGGGCAGGGCATGACGCCAATGTCCGGTGAGGCGCAGCCATCTGCTGCGCCGCAGCGCCAGGGGGCGTTGCAGCCATCTACCCCGAAGCAGACGGGTTGAGCGCATGAGGCGTTTGTCCGTCACCATCTTTCTGTCGTTGTTGGCAAGCCTCGTGTTGGTGGGGGTAGCCGTCACGATTGCCTGGCAGTGGAGTCTGGCTCAGCGCACCGAAGCTCAGGCAAACCGCTTTGCCGAGGCACTGGCCGCCGAGGTGATTCCGCTGGCCACGGAAGGACATGAGCGTTTGAGCCGGGTGCTGCATCACTGGCATCGGCGGTTGAACGTGGATTTTCAGGTGCTCGACGCCGAGGGGCGGCTCGTGGCGGCGGCGGGCCGGCCCTTTGAGCTGGATGTGCCGCCTGGTGTTCAGCGGAAGGTGGATGAGGCGCCGGATGACCGGGCCGGTGATGAGCGCGATGCGCATCGGGCGCGTTGGCGTGTCGGGCGGCAGGGGGGGCCGATGGTGGCTGTCATCCACCGGCTGGCTTTGCCGGATGCCCGCACGCTCGTGATTCGTTCGTGGCGGCCGAAACCGCCGGGGCCGCCTGTGAGTTTGCCCGTGCTGTTGGCGCTGCTCTTCGTGGCTGTGGGGCTGGCGGCCTGGCCCGTGTCACGCCGCATCACCCGGCGGCTGGAGACGCTGAAGCACTCGGTGGATCAGCAGGCTGCGGGACAGCTCAGCGTGCGTGCCGACGTGCAGGGGCGGGATGAGGTGGCTGCACTGGCGCAGAGTTTCAACCGGGCGGCCGAGCGGATCGAGGGTTTGGTCAGTCGCCAGGAGGCGCTGTTGAGCAGTCAGCGTCAGCTGCTGGCCAATGCTTCGCACGAGCTGCGTTCGCCGCTCGCACGTATCCGGATGGCCACCGAATTGATGCTGGCCAGCCCGGCTGAGCTGGAGGCCCATGCCGAAGAGCTGCGGCTCAATATCCGCGAGCTGGATGAGTTGGTGGAAGAAATCCTGCTGGCGAGCCGTCTGGAGAGCCAGACGGCAGCTGATCTGCAACGGGCGCCGGTCGATGTCCGGGCCTGGGTGGCCGAGGCGTCGGCGCCCGTGGGGGCCGTCTGGCAGGTGGCTGATGAGGTGCCGGCCGTGGTGTACGCAGACCCTCGGCTGCTGCGGCGCCTGCTGCGCAATTTGCTGGACAATGCCCGCCGGTATCACCCACCGGAGGGCGAGCCGATCGAGGTGCGGCTGAGCATGCAGCGGCCCGATTGCCTGCATCTGGTGGTGCTCGATCGGGGCCGCGGCGTGCCCGAGGCAGCCCGTGCGCGGATCTTCGAGCCGTTTTACCGGGTGAGCGGGCACTCGGAATCGGCCGGTGGGGTGGGGCTTGGGCTGTCACTGGTGAGACAGATCGCGCTTCAGCATGGCGGTGAGGTGGTGTATGAAGCGCGGGAGGGCGGGGGCAGCTGCTTCGTGGTGACGCTGCCTTGCCCGGCTTGATGGCCGGGGTCGTGAAGGCATGTAGCCACAGGCCCGCAGAAGGCTCGATGGCTTCAGGGGCCAACGCTGGGCATGCACGTCACGGGCTAGTCAGCCGATTTGGGGGGAGCAGGCTTTCTGGGGGAAGCCTTGTTCCCGCCACCCGATTGGGGGGAAGCTGCCGGCCTGGTGGATCGGGCGGGTTTGGCTGCCGTGCGAGGGGGCGCGGAAGCGGCCGCTGGCTTTTGTGAGGCAGATGCCAAGGCCGGCTGTGAGGCCGAGGCTACCGATTTGTGAGGGGGCGCCGTGTTGGTGGCCTTCGGTCTGGGTGAGGCTGAGGCCGAGGCAGGCAAGTGGCCGGTTTGGGGCCTGCCAGCCGCGGATCCGTGCTTCGGCTTGGCCCTGGCTGCTGTCTGGCCCCGGACCGGGGCGCGGGGCCGACCCAGCAGGAGGCCGGGGGGCATTGGGGGCGGGGTCTTGAGTAGCGATGACAGCTCGGTCAGCGCCTTTTGGTAGACACCACGCTTGAATTCGATCACCTTGTCGAGCGGCGACCAGTAGTCGCTCCAGCGCCAGGCGTCGAACTCCGGTTCGCCGGTGGCATCGAGCACGATGTCCGATTCTCGGCCCAGGAGCCGCAACATGAACCAGATCTGCTTCTGGCCCCGGTAGTGGCCGCGCCATTCGCGGCGCACCCAGCGCATCGGCACGTCGTAACGAAGCCAGTCGCGCGTGCGGCCCAGCAGCTTCACGTGTTCGCGTCGCAGGCCCGTTTCCTCGAACAGCTCACGGAACAGCGCCTCTTCGGGGCTTTCGCCCGGATTGATGCCGCCCTGCGGAAACTGCCAAGCCTGCTCACGAATGCGCTTGCCCCAGAAGACCTGGTTGTGGCGATTGAGCAGAATGATGCCGACATTGGGTCGGTAGCCGTTTTTATCCAACATGGCAGCAGATGAGACAGGTTCGGGCGGTGGGGCGGCGCGTTGAATCCTCCATCAGGACAAGGCAGGCTGCGGTGACACGCGCAGAAAAAGGGGCAGCTGCCCGTCGGAAGCGTTGTTGTCGATGGTAAAAGACACGCAGCGGCCCGACGACTGGATAGAATAGAATGAAGCCCATTATATAGATCGAACCTATGAAAGCCACTGCCTTTCACTTGCCCACCTTCAAAGAAGCGCCAGCCGACGCCGAGATCATCAGCCACCAGCTGATGATGCGGGCTGGCGTGATTCGTAAACTCGCTGGCGGCATCTACACCTACATGCCGTTGGGGCTGCGCATCGTCCGCAAGATCGAGAACATCATCCGTGAGGAGATGAATGCGGCTGGTGCCATCGAGCTGTTGATGCCGATGGTGCAGCCGGCCGAGTTGTGGATGGAAACCGGCCGTTGGGATGCCTATGGCCCCGAGCTGCTGCGCGTGAAGGATCGCCATGAGCGCGACTTCATCATCCAGCCCACCTCGGAAGAGGTCATCACCGACATCGCCCGTCAGGATCTGCGCAGCTATCGTCAGTTGCCCAAGAATTTCTACCACATTCAGACGAAATTCCGCGACGAGCGCCGCCCGCGCTTTGGCGTGATGCGCGGCCGAGAATTCACGATGAAGGATGCCTACTCCTTCGACCGCGATGCCGAGGCCGCACTGGTCAGCTACCAGAAGATGTATGACGCCTACGTGCGCATCTTCGACCGTCTGGGCCTGCAATACCGGGCCGTGGCGGCCGATACCGGCTCCATTGGCGGTTCGGCGAGCCATGAGTTCCAGGTGATTGCCGAGACAGGCGAGGATGCCATCGTCTACAACCCCGAGTCGGACTATGCGGCCAACATCGAGCTGGCCGAAGCGCTGCCGTTGTTGGCCGAGCGGGCCGCGCCGGCCGAGGCGATGACGAAGGTTCACACGCCGGGGCAGGCCACCTGCGCAGACGTGGCGACCTTTCTGGGCCTGCCGCTCGATCGCACGATCAAGTCGCTCGTGTTGGCCACCGAAGCGGCGGCCGGGGAAGGCGAGCCGCCGAAGGTGACGGTGTGGCTTCTGATGTTGCGGGGCGACCACAGCATGAACGAGGTCAAGGTGGGCAAGGTGCCGGGCCTGGCCGGGTTCCGCTTTGCCACCGAGGCTGAAATTCTCGATCACTTCGGCACGCCGCCTGGCTACATCGGCCCGGTGGGCACGAAAAAGCCGGTTCGCCTCGTCGTCGACCGGACGGTGGCCAACATGAGTGATTTCGTGGCCGGAGCCAATGAGGTCGATTACCACATCAGCGGCATCAACTGGGGCCGTGATCTGCCCCTGCCTGCGCCCGAGGGGGAAAGCGGCCCGGTGATGGTGGCCGACATCCGCAACGTGCAGGTGGGCGATCCCTCACCCGATGGCAAGGGGGTGTTGGCCATTCAGCGCGGCATCGAGGTTGGCCATGTGTTCTACCTGGGCACGAAGTATTCCGAGGCGATGCAGGCCACTTTCATCGATGAGCAAGGCAAACCGCAGCTCCTGGAGATGGGCTGCTACGGCATTGGTGTCACCCGCCTGTTGGGCGCGGCCATCGAGCAGAATCATGATGACAAGGGCATCATCTGGCCGGCGGCGATCGCACCGTTCGAGGTGGTGATCTGCCCGATGGGGCTGGAGCGTTCCGAGGCCGTGCGCGAGGCGGTCGACGGCCTGGCGGCCGAGCTGCAGGCGGCTGGCATCTGTTACATCGTCGATGACCGCAACGAACGGCCGGGCGTGATGTTTGCCGATTGGGAGCTGATCGGTGTGCCGTTGCGCATCACGGTGGGCGACCGTGGCCTGAAGGAAGGGCTGCTGGAGCTGACCGTGCGTCGGGGGCTGGAGACGACGAAGGTGCCTGTGGCCGACATGCTGGCCGAAGTGCAAAAGCGTTTGCCCACGCTCTGATCTCATGCCCCGACAAGGCCGATCGTCCGTGCCGCATGTACCTGACGAGGGGCGGCGGCATTGGCTCACCCGTGAGGTGCTGGCCGGGCTGGCTGCGCCACTGGGGGCGAGGAGCGCCGCACGCTTGGTGTTGCCGGCACTGCCTGTGGCCGGCTGGTTGCTGCGCCTGATGAGGCCGCTCATTCAGCCGGGCATCAGCCAGGGTGTCGGGCGCGTCACCCTGGGCGGCGTGAGCCTGTCGGCCACGCGTGGGGCATGGGCCGGCGGTCAGCAATATGAAACCCTCTCCGATGCCGTGCGTGTGGCGCTCTCGAAAGCGATTGCCGCGCCGGTGTCGGCCGAGCCGTTGTGGGCTTCACGCGAGCAGCGCATCGAGTGGATGACGCAGATGTCAGACCGCTTGCCGCGGCGGCATTTTCCGGATTTTGAATCCCGCCAGCGCTTCTTGCGCACGGTGCGGTACGAGGCGCAGCGCGCAGGGCTGGAGCCAGAGCTGGTGCTGGGGCTGATCCAGGTCGAAAGCGCCTTCCGGCAATATGCGATCTCGTCGGTCGGTGCACGTGGCTACATGCAGGTGATGCCGTTCTGGACGAAGGTGCTGGGGGATGGCGACGCGAAGAGGCTCTTCAACCCTCGCATCAACATTCGCTATGGCTGCGTGATCCTGCGCCATTATCTCGATATCGAAAAGGGCGACCTGTTTCTTGCGCTGGGTCGTTACAACGGCAGCCGGGGGCGTGATCCCTATCCGAATGCCGTGTTCGCGGCCTGGGATCGGTGGCGCTTCCAGCCAGGCTCCCGATCGCACAGCCGCACCGCCGACGCCGAAACGGCTGTGCCTGCCTCAGTCCCGAGGCGGGCAAGTGCCGCCACCGGCATGCCGCAGCCCAAGCCGTAGCGCGTGTCATGCACGGATTCGTCACCGCGACGGTGCCTCCGTACCGTTCGTCCGTTCGCCTGCCGTTCACACCCGCCGGCCGACCGTTCATCCTGCCGGAATGACCGTTCATCTCCTTGGGCGGCTGATTCATCGGCATTCGCGCGACACGGGGTCGATGTACCTCAAGCCAGTGAGTATCCTTATTAATAGAGCGTTCATGCACTGCCGCCTCGCTCGCGAAATCTTTCTGGGCGTGCGTGCGATACGCCAGGGACGAATCGTGGTTTGAGACACGCAGACCATAGCCCGGCACAGGGTGCGACAGGCACTCTGGGTTTCAGTCTGTGTCAGCACAAGGGGGTCGATGAACCCCAGGAGCGCAAGTGAACCAGCATCCACACGAGAAGCGACGGCTGAGCGGATCCCGCCAGTTGGCCGGGTGGGTTTTGCTGCTGATCACGGTGTCTTATCTGATCTGGCTGTTTGCCTACCCGATGGCTTATTCCAAGCCTGATCAGGTGCTGCCTTACAAGATTCTGGCATCTGCCAAGAGCTTCAACGAGCTGGCCAATGTGCTCGGGCCGCTACGCGAGCAGGCGGCGCCGCTGGGTGGGCAGTCTGCCAAGATGAAAACGCTGTGGGTGTTGGCCCGCATTCCGGCGGACACGGAAGAGCGCACCCGCGTCCTGCATTTGGCCAATCGCTCCATCCTGAAGGGGGATGCCGTCGTGCTCGACGAATTCGGGCAGGCGCTGCTTTACTCGCATTTCAGTCAGGATCTGGAGCCGGTACATGCCGAGCGTGCGCTGCCTGGCTATTCGATCGTGTTGCCTGAATTGCCATTGCCTTTGCCGGCAGGGCACCGCCGCTTCAGTGGCGAACACGATCTGACCCTCGTGCTTCGGCTGGAGCTGTCCACGACTGGCCCGGCGCTCGCGTTGAATCTCTGGGACAGTACCCGTTTCGTCGAAGCGCAGCGCCAGATCGAGCAGCAAGGCACGATGCTGGGCAGCATTCTGGTGCTGCTGGCGATGGCGGCCTTCGTCGGTGGTCAGCTGATGCACATCCCTGTGATGCGGCTGCTGGCATTCTGGCTGGGGGCGCGTGCTGCCTACTTGATGTCGGCTGGTGGGTATCTGCATCTCTGGCTGGGCACGTCGATGGGCGGTGTACTTGGCACGGCGCTCGATCAGGTGGCGCAGATGTCGCTGCCCTCGGCCAGCCTCACGTTGATGTGGGGGTTGATGGAATACCGGCTCAAGGGCCAGCGTTTTGGTGCGTGGATGCATGGCATGGCCGTGGTGGGCGTCTTCGCGTTGGCGGTGGCGGGCCTTTTGCCGCCGGAGGTTTTCCAGACACTGCTCTATCTGGTGGCCGGCGCCGTCATCGTGACGGTGGCCGGACTGGCGGTCGTGAACCTGCGGCATCGGGTGTCGATGATGTCGATCTGGTATCTGTGCACGCCGTTGCTCGATGGGCTGGCTGCGGCCAACACGCTCGTTTATCTGCTCGGTATCACGCAGGCACCGTTTCCCTGGCTGGATCTGCAATCCACGTCGCTGCTGGCGGTGATGAATGCCTCGACGGCGGTGATCGGCTATCTGGCCCGTGAGCGCTCGAAGGAACTGAAGTCTCAGGAAGCCACGAAGGACGCGCTCGACCGCTATCAGGAAACCTACAAGACGATTCCGATCGGTCTGCTTTCCTTTGATCACGATGCGCACATCGAGCGCTACAACGAGGTCTCGTCACGGCTTTTCGATGTACCTGTGAAGGATGGGGAGGCGTCGCTGCCAGCGGTCTCCACGCTGGGCGATGCCAATGGTGCCTTGGCTGCGCCGCCGGTGAGTGCGGTGGCGTCGATGCCGGCACAGGGCCGGGGAGATGCCGACACGCTGATGGCGTTGAATGCCGCTTTCCCGGATGATCTGCGCGAGCGCATCCAGCAGGATCTGAGCAGTTTCGACGAGGCCGACTTCGTCTGGCTGTTGCATGGCGAGGGCACGCACCGTTGGTTGCGTGTGCAGGCCCAACGCACGGCCACCGGTTACGACGTGAGCCTGACCGATGTGACGGCCTTGAAGCAGGCCGAGTCGCATCTGATCTATGAATCACAGCATGACAAGCTGACAGGCGCGCTCAACCGTCACGGGCTGGATCGCCGCATCGAGAGCTGTCTCAGTGATCCCGAACGGGCCGAGCACCTGGCGATCTGTTATGTGGATCTTGACCGCTTCAAGGTGCTGAATGACGTATTCGGGCATCAGGCGGGGGATGCGGTGCTGCGCGATGTGGTGCAGCGCTTGAAGAAGCGCCTTGGCGATCAGGTGGAAATTGCCCGGATGGGTGGGGACGAGTTTGCTCTGCTTCTGAGCACCAATGACCCGCCGCACCGTTTGCAGGCTTACCGGGCGCTGGACGCCATCGCTGGCCGTCCCTTCGAGATCGCCCCCAAGCGTTTTGCCGTGACCGCCAGTATCGGGTTGTGCCGGGCCAATGCGGGTCAGGGCAGCCGTAGCCTGATCGATGCGGCTGACAATGCCTGTCGGGAGGCCAAACGCAAAGGGCGCAATCAGGTCGTCATCATGGAAGAGGGCGATCAGGGCCATGAGCGTGAGCGTCACCAGGTCGAGATCGAGGTGCTCGATCGGCTGCGCAAGACGAAGGCTTTCAGTGATTTCGAGTTGGCCATCCAGCCGGTGGTGGGCCTGGGTGACGGCAATCGGCTGGGGGGCGAGATCCTGTTGCGTCATCGGATGTCCGATGGCTCGCTGCGTTCGCCCACGAGTCTGATCGAGGCGGCCGTCTACCGGGGCGAGATGGCCACGATCGATCGTTGGGTGCTGATCGAGAGCCTGCGTTGGCTGGCCAGGCACGAACGCGCGTTCCGCGCGCTGGATTTCATTTCGGTCAACCTGTCGGCCGAAGCGCTCAGTGATGAGGCGTTCAAGAACCAGCTGATCGGACAGGTGCGCCGCCACCAACCGGTGGCCTCGAAGCTGGTGCTGGAGATCAACGAAGTGGTGGCCATGCAGGATGGTTACATGATGAAGCGCCTGATCGGTACCCTGCGCCAGTTGGGGGTGCGCGCGGCTCTCGATAACGTGGGCGCCGGTTTCATCAACCTGAACGCCATCGGTGACATTGGGGCGAGCTACCTGAAGATCGATGGCAGTTTCACGGAATCGTTGACCCGGCACGGTGGTGGACAGGCCGTGCTGCGCACGCTGGCCGTACTGGCGCAGGAGCTGGGCATTGCCAGTATCGCCAAGTCGGTGCAGTCCGCCTCGGTGCTGCCGGTGCTGGAAGCGATGGGCATCGACTATGCGCAGGGTCAGGCCCTGGGGGCGCCGATGAGCCTGGCAGATTTTGAGACCTTGGTGAATATCGGGGCGGGAACCGCCGTCCGTCGTGCCGGCACGGCTGCTGCATCAGCCTCTGCGGCCTCGGCAGAGGGGATGGCGGGCTTGGGCGCACGGGGGTCGGCCCAGGGCGCCTGATGTCAGGCACGCGTGGCCTCGCCTCGCGTCGGCTGGTGCGGCCGTGGCAGGGGGCGACGCGCTGGTGCGCCTCAGGAGAACCGTTCCTCGGGGCGCAGGTATCGCCATTGCCCGACGGGCAATCGCCCCAGCGTGATCTGGCCCACACGGATGCGTTTCAGGCCGGTGACGCTCAGGCCGACCAGTTCGCACATGCGGCGGATTTGACGATGCTTGCCCTCGCGCAGCACGAAGCGCAGCTGTTCGGGGTTCTGCCAGCTCACCTCGGCGGGTTTCAGGGCCTTGCCATCGAGTGACAGCCCGTGGCGCAACAACTGAAGCTTGTCGGTCGGGAAGGCCGCTTGAACATCCCGCTCGATGCTGCCGTAGCGCACGCGCACCAGATATTCCTTGCTGATCTCGCTGTTTTCACCGATCAGCTGGCGGGCGATGCGTCCGTCCTGGGTCAGCACGAGCAGTCCTACCGAATCGATGTCGAGCCGCCCGGCCACGGCCAGGCCACGTAGCTGCCGTCGATCGAAGCGCCGGGGCAGGGTGTCTTCGGCCCAGCGGCTGCGCTCATCGATCAGTGCCACGGCTGGCTCGTAGCCTTTTTCCGCTTGTCCGCTCACATAACCCACCGGCTTGTGCAGGAGGATCGTGACCTGTTCCTGTTGTTGTCGGGTGGCGGCCTTCGTCACCACCACCTGATCGCCCGGCAGCACCCGTTGGCCCATCTGGGCCGGTTGCCCGTTGACATGCACCCAGCCGCGGCTGATCCAGTCATCAGCCTCGCGCCGTGAGCAGGTGCCCTGCGCCGCCAGGTACTTGTTCAGCCGTTCGCCATCCGGGGAGGGGCTGGCCAAAGGCAGGGCGCGGGGAGATGCGTGCCCAGGGGACATGGCGGCCAGCGGCTTCTTCGGCCTGGCAGGGCGCGGAGGGCGCTTGATCGATGAAGGTGTCGATGTCGAGCGCTCTCCTGCGCCGTCAGCCGCGTTGGCGCTTCCGGGCCGCTCAGGACGGGCGGGTTTCAGCTTCAGGCGTGACATGGAAAAAAGGGATCAGCGCTGGTGGGCGATGATCTGATCCTTGATGTTGTTGTAGACGTTGGCTGGCACGATCTTCTGGCGGAGCAGATCATCCTTGCCGGCGTAGGGGCGGCCCTTGATGATCGCTTTGGCACGTGCCGGACCGATACCGGGCAGGGCCGACAGCTCGGCTTCGCTGGCGCTGTTCAGATCGAGCTTGGTGGCGCGCTTCGTGCTTTCACGCGTGCTGGACGTGTGCTTGCCGACGGCGGCTTTGGCTTTGTCCTGCGCGTTGGCAGTGCCTTGGCGAGCTTGTTCTTTGGCCTTGTCCTTGGCTTTTGCCTGGCTTTTGTCCTGCACGGTTGTCCGGCTGCCATCAGCGGCCTGATGCATGGCTTTGGCCGGCGGCTGGGTGGCTGCAGGCTGGTATGCGCGTTGCGTGTTGATGCCTTTGTCGTCGGCCTGTGCAGCGGTGATGCTCAGGCACAAGCCCACGGCAGTGAGCAGCGCCAGTGCCGAGTGGTGCAGCTTGCGGGCGGGGGTGGGGGCCAAGTGGGGGGAACGTGGTGTCATGGTGATCTTTCCGATTGATCAGGGGCCGAGAGACAGGGTCTCAGCTGCCAGTGAAAGATTACCAAAAGCGGCGGCAAATCTGCAGACAGGGGCTGTTCATGCCAAAAGGCACTATCGACAGTGTGAGGCAGAGGGGGCGCGGGGATGGGCTGTGCAAAATGCCTGCCCAGAAACGAAAAAAGCCCGCACGGATAAGCGTGCGGGCTAATCCACCAAAGGAGGAGGTGGAGGAGACAAAAATCATTATAGGAAAAAGCCTGCGGCAATGCAACAACCTGTTGTCGAAAAAACGCCCTTTTTTGGTATTCCTACGCGTCAAAAATCGTTTCTTGCGGGTTCAAAATGAGCAATTTCTCTGTAACTCATTGTTTTATAAGGATTAAGTCGGTGCTGTCATCAGGCGGCGCCTGTTTGTGTGCATCGCAACATATCATCGTTGCCAATCATTTTGATAATCAGCGTTTATGGATGGTGCGGCATAAAGTGCAAACCATGAGGCCGTTTCTGCCTGGTGCGTGCCAGGTACTTAGCGCGTGTTATGCACTTATTCGTCCCTTGATAAGCCCCTCTGGGCGCGCAGCACTGCGTTGAACCGCTCCATTCGTCGTCGCGACAGTCCCGCCGGGCGCACCACCGCGTTGTCAACTCGCTGCAGGGGCGACAAATAGGGCAGTCCGGGCGGCGGGTACGTGGGAAGCGTTTCAGCTTCGTGCCAGACGGGCAGCGAGCGCCTTCAAGACCTCGGCATCGACGGCCGGATCGAATTTGCGGGCGAAAAGCTGTTCAGAGGCTTCCAGCCGGGGCAGGTCTTCCATCGTGAACACCTTGGGGTGTGAGCCACCGTCGCGCCAGTCCACCTCGTGAACATGCCGGTTCTGCACGGTGTCGGCAAAGGGCGAGTTCATGATGAAGCTTTGCACCATCACTTCATCCGGGCGGTAGGTGCGGGTCATGGCCTGGCGCCAGGCGGGCAGGCGGGGCGATTGCATCAGGTGTTCACAGAAGGCCCGGTTCAACACCATGTAACGGCTGCCACCCACATAGCGGGTGTCGGCGCCGAGATTTGGTGTCCAGCGATCGCGACGGAGCTTGGGCACGTTCCAGCCTGATTTCATGAACGGCAGCTCCAGCCGGATGCGCTCGATCCGGGCCATCGGATCCACCCAGTGCTGGTGCGGATCGAAGTGTTCGAGGAAGTTCTGTTCGCCCTTGCCGTCGAACCAGGCGCGGATGGCGTCCTGAGATTGGAGCGGAAAATCCTGGCCCGACAGGTTGATCAGCATCTGCCAGGGCTCTGGACGGGCAAGCAGTTGGGCGATGCCGTCCAGCCGGGACTGCATCAGGCTCCAGGAGGCCCAGCGCAGGTCGGTGGCCTTGGCGATGATCACGTTGGGATGCTGGCGGGCAAACTGCTGCAGCACGGCTTCTTGGCCCGACAGGGATTTGCTGTCAGGCTGGATCAGATAGAGATTGTCCGGGTGCTGAAGGGCGGCCAGCAGGGCCACCAGCTGTGCCGGGTTCTGGTGTGCGGTGATTTGGTAGGCGAGGCGCAAGATGAAGACCCTTGAGCGTGTGGTGAACGCATGCCTGTTGCTGCCAAGCCGCTTGCAAACCCGTGGTGTAGGGCACGTGAGCGCGTGTTCGCGATCGGCTACGTTGGGCAACGTCGCGATCCGGTCATCAGGTGTTGGCAGTGGTTTTGAGCAACAGGCGCCGGGTTTTACGGTAACAGAAAGCCCGCCAGCGCTGGGTTACGCTTTGGCACGAGCCTGCGGGCAGGAGACAAACTGGCAGCCTGCTCCGACGAGTGGTTGCAGCGGGGGCTGTGAGCGCGGATTCGGTCTGCGTGAAAGCCGTTTGGGCGTGCATGAGGTGCGAAGGCGGCTTTGAGTGCCTGCCGCCCAAGTGCGGGGATGAACAAGGTGCGCCACACGGGCTACTGCCCCATGCCGCCACCGCCCATCATGCCGCCCATGCCGCCGTTGCCCATCATGCCCTTCATGGCGCGCATCATCTTCGCCAGGCCACCTTTTTGCATCTTCTTCATCACCGCCTGCATCTGGTTGAACTGGTTGAGCAGGCGGTTCACATCCTGCACCGGCACGCCCGCACCGGCGGCGATCCGGCGCTTGCGGCTGGCCTTGATCAGCTCGGGTTTTTCACGCTCGAAGGGGGTCATCGCGTGGATGATGCCCTGCATCCGGCGCATGTCGCGTTCGGCCTTGTCGAGGTCGCCCGGCTTGGCCTTGCCCTGAATGTCGGCCGGCAGCTTGTCCATCAGCGAGCTGAGGCCGCCCATCTTCTTCATCTGACCGATCTGCTGCAGGAAGTCGTTCAGGTCGAAGCGGGCGCCTTTTTTCAGCTTGTCGGCCAGGTCACGCGCGGCCTCATGATCGACATTGGCATGGGCTTGCTCCACCAGCGCCACGATGTCGCCCATGCCGAGAATGCGGTTGGCCATCCGGTCGGGGTGGAAGACATCCAGCCCGGTGAGTTTTTCGCCCACACCCACGAACTTGATCGGCTTGCCGGTGACGGCCTTGACCGACAGCGCCGCACCGCCGCGTGAATCGCCGTCGAGCTTGGTCAGCACGACACCGGTGAGCGGCAGCGTCTCGTTGAAGGCTTTGGCGGTGTTGACCGCATCCTGGCCCTGCATCGCATCGACGACGAAGAGCGTCTCGATGGGCTTGAGCGTGTCGTGCAGCAGGCGGATTTCGTCCATCATCGCCTGATCGATGCCCAGCCGGCCGGCCGTGTCGACGATCAGCACGTCGTGATAATGGTTTTTGGCCCAGTCGACGGCGGCGCGCGCGATGTCGGCCGGTTTCTGGTCTGGCTGCGAGGGGAAGAAATCGACCCCGGCCTGGCCGGCCACCGTTTTCAGCTGCTCGATGGCAGCCGGACGATACACGTCGCAGGAGACGGTCAGCACTTTCTTCTTGCGGTTTTCTCGCAACCACTTGGAAATTTTGCCGACGGTGGTGGTCTTGCCGGCGCCCTGAAGACCGGCCATCAGGATGATGGCGGGCGGCTGGGCGGCCAGATCCAGCTCGGCCGTTTCGCCGCCGATCAGCTCCACCATCGCGTTGTGGACGATGCCCACCAGCGCCTGACCGGGGCTGAGCGACTGCAGCACCTCCTGCCCCAAGGCTTTTTCCTTCACCTGGGCGATGAAATCCCGCACGACGGGCAGGGCCACGTCGGCTTCCAGCAGCGCGATGCGGATTTCACGCAACATGTCCTGCGTGTTGGCTTCGGTCAGGCGGGCTTCGCCGCGCATCGTCTTGACGATGCGGGCAAGACGTTGGGAAAGGCTGTCAAACATGAATCATCCGGCCAAATGGCGGTGAAAGGAGAATGAACGGAAGCTTGAAAGGTGCCATGCCCGGATGGGGTTGGTGGCAGCACCGACGAGCGGGCTGCGCAAGACCCCTGAGCGGCGGCGTCCGGGATGGATCGAAGGCGCACCGAGCGTGAACGGCAGGCCGCAGTATTGCACGGCCAGGCGCCGGGCAGAGTAAACTGCGATGGTGAGCATTGTACTGACTATCTTTTTCGGGCTGCTGCTGCATTCCGGCCTGCCTGCGCTGCTACTGTATGGCCTGACGGCCTGGCGATATTGGCGGCGTGAGCCAGCGTTGCTGGCAGGCACGGACGGCGCGGCGGCCGGACGAGGGGCGGGGAGCGCTGCTTCTGCCACCACGCGCGTGTCCGCCCCCGGCCAGGATGGGCGTGCAGCCGTGCAGGGGCCAGGGTTGGATCCCTGGATGTTTTCGGCCTTGTTGGCTCATGCTGCCGCATTGGCCGGGGCGTGGGTGCCCAGTACCTTGCATTTCGGCTTTGCCTATTTGCTCTCGGCCACCCTCTGGATTGCACTTTTCCTGATCTGGCTCGAAAGCTGGCGGGTGAGTCTTGGGCGCTTGCCGATGCTGTTGTCGCTTCTCGCGATGCCGGTGGTCGTGTTGCCGAGGATCTTTCCGGGGCAGGCCTTCCCGTTGGATCAGCAGGCGCCGCTTTTCGTGCCGCACCTCGTCGTGGGCACGCTTGCCTATGGCATGGTCTTCATGGCGGCGTTGGTGGCGCTCGTGATGGCGGCGGCCGAGCACCGCCTGCACCCCCGGCGCAAGGAACGAGGCAGTAGCGGCCTGGCCGCGCTGATCGCCAAGGGCCACCGCACGCTGCCGCCCTTGATGGTGCTGGAGCGCATCCTCTTTCAGGTGATCAGCGTGGCCTTCGTGCTGCTGCTGCTCACTACCGTCAGTGGCGTGGTGTTCAGTGAGGAAATTTTCGGTCGTCCGTTGCCGCTGAATCACAAGACCGTCTTTTCGCTGGTGGCAACAGTATTCTTTGGGTTGCTGCTCGTGGGGCGCTGGCTATGGGGCTGGCGCGGGCGGCTCGCCATTCGCCTCACGCTGGGCGGATTCATCCTGTTGCTGCTCTCTTATGTGGGCAGCCGCTTTGTGATGGAAGTGGTGTTGCAGCGCATTTGAAAAGACGGATCACGTGTGGGCAAGATAGTTTTCTGGATATTGGTGGGACTGGCCGTGATGCTGCTCGTCAAGCAGATGGGGCCGGCGCGCAAGCTCGACCGCCGACGCCATGCAGGGCTGGCGGGGCGGGGTGCTGATGTCGATGCGGGCGAACGGACGCCGACGCATGACGTGATTCTGGCCTGCGCGGTGTGCGGCGTGCATGTGCCGGCGTCCGAGGCGGTCTTTGAGTCGGGGCGGGTGTATTGCAGCGAGTCTCATCGTGACGAGGGGCGGGCCGCACTCGCCAACGATCAGGGCTGAGTGCGCCCAATTCCCTGGAGCGTGGCATGCCCTGCTTTCTCCCCGCCGAAGCCTCTCCGGGCCTGCAGAACGTCGTGCCCTTTTCATGCCGGCATGGCGCCGGGCCGGCGATATCCGCAACGGCTTCAGGAGGCGCCTCAACGCCATGACAAGCGCTATGCACGGGCTGCGTGAGCCGCCGCGCTCACAAAGCAGCACGTTCTGGACATCCCTGCGCTATCTGGCCGATGGTCGGCTGATCATTTCATTGTTGCTCCTGATCTACATCCCCGTGCTGGGGCCGGATCAGTCGGGCGTGCAGGCGCCATCGCGCAGCCTTTTCGTCGGGCTGACGGTGTTCTATCTGGGTTTTGCGCTGGCCTCCTCGGTGCTGGTTCGCAAGCTGCAGCGCGGATTTGCCTATCAGCTCTTTGCGCAGGTGACCGTCGACATCCTGATGATCGGGCTGATCGTGTATGCCAGTGACGGGCGCAGCGGGCTGGGTGCGTTGATGATCACGCCGGTGGCCGGTGCAGCCATCCTGTCGGCGCCGCGGCCGTCGCTTGCGGTGGCCGCCGCCGCATCGCTCACGCTCTTGGGTGAGACGGCCTGGCGCATCCTGAAGCGGCATGAAACGATGGGGGCGTCCACCATCGGCAATGAGCTGATGATCGCAGCCTTCATCAGCGCCTCGCTGTTTTTCACGGCCCTGGTGGTCAACCGGCTGGCCCGCCGTTTGGCCATGCAGGAGTGGCTCGCCATCCGTCGGGGTGAGGATCTGCGCAACCAGCGTGCCATCAATGCACTGGTGGTGGCCGAGCTGGATCAGGGCGTGATGGTGTTCGATCCGCGCGGGGTGCCCAAGGACATGAACCCCAAAGCCAGGGCGATGCTCAAGCTGCCGATGGGGGTGCCGGTGTCGGAGGCCGATCCAAGGGCGCTTGCACAATTGCGGCAAATTCTGGATGCGCCGGGCAAGGTGGTGGACATGCAGATAGGCGGCCCTGGCCAGGGACATTGGATTCGGGCGCGGGTGCTGACTGGCACGTCGCATGCCTTGAGGGTGGATGATGGTGGCGAGCAGCCCTATTATCCGGACGCGGACAACGGGCGTGCCGGGCGTGCACTGCTCGATCGGGTGGTGTTGCTTGAAGACCTGAAACGGGTGGAAGACCGGGCGCAGCAATTGAAGCTCGCCTCGATGGGGCGCCTGTCGGCCTCGATCGCGCATGAAATTCGTAACCCGCTGGGCGCCATTCGGCATGCCGGCAACCTGTTGGCCGAGCAGGTGCAGGCGCCTCATCACAAACGGCTCACCGCCATCATCGAGAACAGCACGCTGCGCATCGACCGGATCATCGAGGATGTGCTGTCGATGGCAAGGCGTGGCGCCACGCGCGAAAGCCTGTCGTTGCCAGTGTGGCAGGCGCAGTTCATGCCGGAATTTCTGGCCGACAAACAGGTCCCGCCCGAGCGCATCGTTTGGCAATTCGACACCGATCAGCCAATGCTTTTCGATCCGAATCATTTGCGGCAAGTGATGGTGAACCTGCTGGTCAATGCCCTGCGTTATGCCAGTGAGGTGCCTGGTGCGATCCGGGTATGCTGGTGCCTCGATGCACAGGGCAAGGCGCAACTGTGGGTGCTCGATGACGGGCCGGGCATCGAAGCCGCTCAGCGGCAGCATCTGTTTGAACCTTTTTTCACGACCGAGGCGCGGGGGACGGGCCTGGGCCTGCACATGACACAGGAACTGTGCACGGCCAATGGGGCGTCGATCCGGTATGAGCTACCAGGCATGCTCGATGAGTGTCTGGCACAGGGGCGTCATGTAGCCGGTTTCGTGATCACGCCGGCCTCGATGTCCTCAGCCGTGCAGGCTGTCGACGATCATCTGCCATTCTCCGAATCTGAAACCGAGAACCAACATGATGGAACGCCATGACAGCGCTTTGAAGCCCTTGGCACGTGATGGCCGCCTGGCCAGGGTGCTGGTGGTCGATGACGAGGAAAGCCTGCGTGAACTGCTGGAACTGACGCTCGTGGGCATGGGGCTGGATGTGGATCTGGCTGCTGATCTGGCAAGTGCCCGAAAACTGCTTGGTGCGCAGCGTTATTCGTTGTGCCTGACGGACATGCGGCTGCCCGATGGCAATGGGCTGGATCTGGTGCGTCAGATCAGCGAGAGCCTGCCTGATACGCCGGTGGCCGTGATCACGGCTTATGGCAGCGCAGAAAATGCGGTGGCTGCCCTGAAGGCAGGGGCGTTCGATTATCTGGCCAAGCCCGTGGGGCTGGATGCACTGCGCACGCTCGTGCGTTCGGCCCTGAAACAGCCGCAGCCATCAGCGGGTGTGGATCGGGGCGCGGCCGTGTCCAGTGTGCCTGCGCCACCACCCAAGGGACAGACTTTACAGGGGCTGTCGCCCGCCATCGTGCAGGTACGTGCCTCGATCGAACGGATGGCGCGCAGCATGGCGCCGGTGCATGTGACGGGGGAGTCCGGCTCCGGCAAGGAGCTGGCGGCCCGGATGATCCACCAGATGAGTGGGCGTGCCGAAGGCCCATTCATTGCGGTGAACTGTGGCGCCATCCCTGAAAACCTGATGGAGTCGGAGTTTTTTGGCTATCGCAAAGGTGCTTTCACCGGGGCAGAAAGTGACCGGATCGGTTTTTTCATGGCCGCCAACGGGGGAACGCTGTTTCTGGATGAAGTGGCCGATCTGCCGCTTGCGATGCAGGTGAAGCTGCTGCGGGCCATTCAGGAAAAACGCATCCGAAAGGTGGGGGCGGTCGCCGAGGAGGCGGTGGATGTGCGCATTGTGAGCGCCACGCACCAGAATCTGGCCCAGTGCGTGACGAGCGGGCGCTTCCGGCAGGACTTGTTCTATCGTCTGAACGTGATCGAGCTGCGGATGCCGGCCTTGCGTGAGCGGCAGGAGGATATTGCCATTCTGGCGGATGTGATTCTGCAGCGGCTGGCCGCACGTGGCGGCCTCGATACGGTGCCTCAGCTCTCCAGCATGACGTTGCGCTATCTGCAGACTTATCCGTTTCCAGGCAATGTGCGAGAGCTGGAGAACATTCTGGAGCGGGCGCTTGCCTTCTCCGATGGCACAACCATCAATGTGGAAGATCTTGGCCTGCGGCCGATGGTGAGTGAGGCGCAGGAGCGTGAGCCGGCATCTGCGCGACCGGAGCCGATGTCGAATCTGCACGAGTTTCGTGAAACGCGGCATGTGCCGGGGCTGGTCGCATCCGTGCCGGGCGTGATTTCCGCTGCGGACGTGCGGGGTGGTGTCACGGGGTTTTCGATGCCCGCGGCATGGCGTGGGGAAGGGGATGAGGCAGCCGCCTCGTCCACGGGGCTGGATCAGCCTGATGCTCGGGGGTTATCGGGCCTGGGAGGGGCACAAGGCCCGTCTGCTCCATCCACCTGGCCGGCTTCGTCGGCATCTGTCGAGCCGTTGGCCGAAGGTGGGCGCGAGGGGGAAACCACGGGCACGCGCAACTGGGAAATGATCGATGGTGTGCCCACATCCTTGCCCGATTATCTGGATCAGGTCGAGCGGGACACGATCCTGCTGGCTTTGGCGCGCACCGGGCATAATCGGACGGCGGCAGCGCGCATGCTGGGCATCACCTTTCGTGCCTTGCGTTATCGTTTGCAGCGGCTGGGGATATGAGCATGGACTTGAGGATGCGTGTGTTGCACAGCCCGAATCAGGACGATCGCCCGGCCGGGATGTTGATCGACACGATCATCCTGCACTACATCAGTTTGCCGCCGGAGCATTTTCGGGGGGAGGCTGTGGCACAGTTGTTCACCAATACGCTCGACTGTCAGGCGCATCCATACTTTGAAGGCTTGGCCGGGCTGACCGTCTCGGCACATTATTTCGTGCGGCGGCACGGCCAGCTCATCCAGTTCGTGCCGCCGGAGAAGCGGGCGTGGCATGCTGGCGTGTCGCAACTGTTGGGGCGGGCGCGCTGCAATGATTTTTCCATTGGCATCGAGCTGGAAGGCAGCAGTCTGCGCCCTTTCACCGACAGCCAGTATCGCAGCCTGCTCGGGCTGCTTCGCCAGCTCTTTTCTACCTATCCCATTCGCTATATTGCCGGGCACAGCGATGTTTCTCCCGGCAGAAAACAAGATCCGGGGCCGTACTTTGAATGGCAGCGGCTGCAAGCCCTGATGGATGAGTTTGGGGTGTGCCGCCCATTTCCCGTATCGGCATGAGCAGGCTGCGCGCTGCCAGGTCTTCATCATCTGGGCGGCGCGTGTGCCGGCAGGTTTCTCCTCGGATGAGCCTGTCTTTTTGGCGACGCAGCCCCGGTTTTTTTGTCCGCCGACGCACTTTTTGATGCTTTGAGGCGGGATAAATCGGTTTTGACATGAAAGTTTTTGATGAGCCGATTGCAACAGTGTTTGCGCTCACGTTATGATCATGCCGTTGAATAATGGTCGTTCTGTGCATGTCGTCATCGCTCGCCTGTTTTTGAGCGGTGCGCATCGCGGCAGATGTACCGGGATCGGGAAGCACCTCTTTGAAAGCTGAGGCATGTCATTGACTGAGGCATGCCATTCAAACAGGTTGAGGTGCTTTCCGTTTTGATGTCGAGACCACCGTCTTGTCGACTGGCCTCGTGAACAATTGCCTGATGCGCGGGCAGCTTTGGAGCACATGCTTGGCTCGTGGCACTGGCGCAGCGGGACATACCTGTCATGACCTGATTGAGGAGTGAGTAGCTGATGGCAACAACCACCAAGAAAGCGGCAGTGCCGAAGAAGTCTGCTGCGCGTGGCGCGGCAGCCCGCGCAACGGCATCGGAAGCAATCAAGACGACACGTCGTGGTCGTCCGGCCAAAGCCGAGGTGGTCGCTGAAGTCGCCGATAAACCCCGTCGTGGCCGTCCGCCCAAGGCGGTTGCCGTGGAGGTCGTTGCCGACAAGCCGCGTCGTGGTCGTCCGCCGAAGGCCGTGGCTGCTGATGTGGCAGCACCGGCGAAGCGAGGCCGTAAACCGAAGGCCGAAACGGTGGTCGCAGCCGAACCGGCCAAGCGTGGCCGCAAGCCCAAGGCTGCCGCGGTCGAGGCCGTGATCGACAAGCCGCGTCGTGGTCGTCCGCCGAAGGCCGTGGCTGCTGACGTGGCGGCACCGGCCAAGCGAGGCCGCAAACCGAAGGCCGAAACGGTGGTTGCAGCTGAACCCGCCAAGCGTGGCCGCAAGCCCAAGGCTGCGGCTGTCGAGGCCGTGATCGACAAGCCGCGTCGTGGTCGTCCGCCGAAGGCCGTGGCTG